>CAVXIY010000021.1:0-47092 GCA_963761955.1 uncultured Actinomycetota bacterium
TCTCCTGCTGACCGGGCGGAAGCTGAGCCTGACCCGAGCCATCGAGACACTCATCGAGATGGCCGAACGCAGCCTCTACCGCTGAGCCGACGGGGGTGGTGCCGATGCTCGTCGAGCCGGAGAATCGAGGCATGCGCCTGCTCGAACGCGAGTCTCAGCTTGTCGCGCTGAGCCAGTACGCCGACGACGCCCGCCGCGGGCACGGTCGGCTCGTCCTGCTCAGCGGCGAGGCCGGGGTCGGCAAGTCCGCGATCCTCGAGCAGTTGGCCCATGAGCTGACCGAGGATCGATGGATCTGGAGCGCCTGCGACGGGTTGTTCACTCCGCCGGCGCTCGGCCCCCTGTTGGACGTCGCCGGCCAGCTGGGCGGCGATCTGACGGCGGCTCTCCGCGCTGAGGTGCCGCGGGGCGAGCTTTTCGCCACCCTGCTGCAGCAACTGGCGCAGAGCCCCGACCTCACGGTGATCGCCGTCGAGGACATCCACTGGGCCGACGAAGCCACGCTGGACGTGTTGCGTTACCTCGGTCGGCGGATCCACTGCGTCTCCGCCTCGTCCCATCGGCCGGGCAGGCGTCGGAGGCACCGGCCCGCGCCGCCCTGGAGATGGCCGCGCTCGCCGCGCACCGGGAGGCCGCCGCCCAGTACGAGCGGGCGCCATCTCCCGCATGGTCCGGCGCACCAGCCGCGCTGTCGCGACGGCGCCGAGGTCTGCGAGCGGTCCCGCTGCCCAGTGGTTCACGCCGAATCTGGGTAGCGCGCGGCCCAAGATGGGGAGTCGTTCCCGATGAGGGAGGGCCGGTCCCACTCCTACGGTCAGGTTCATACAGAACCACACCGAGGAGGAGACATGCCGCTGTACATGGACGTCCACAGTCTCGACCGTCCGGTCGCGATGGACGACGTCGCCAAGGCCCACCAAGCCGACCTGCGGACCCAGGCCGGACGGGACGTCAGCTATCTGCGCTACTGGGTCGACGAGGGTCAGGGGAAGATCTTCTGCCTGGTCGAGGCTCCGACGCCGATGCCGCGACGACCGTCCACCGGGACGCGCACGGCCTGCTCGCCGACGACATCTACCAGGTGCAGGAGGGGTCATGAGGCTCACCCGCTCCCGGCTGATTCGCGCCGCTGCCATGGCCGCGGCTGCGGCGATCATGCTCGTCGCTCCAGCGAGCGGCGCTTACGCCGGCGGTCACCACGGCCCCCGAGGCGACCTGGCCGCGGCTCGCGCGGCGACCGCCAAGTTCCACCGGTTGAAGGTCGCGACCGACGCCGGCTACTCGATCCTGGCCGACAAGGACGGCATCACCTGCATCGACATGCACGGCATGGGCGCGATGGGCGTGCACTACGTCAAGGGCGACCTGGTGGCCGACCCGTCGATCAAGGCGAGGCATCCTGAGGCGCTGGTCTACGCCCCGGACCGGCACGGACGCTGCATCTCGCAGCTCTCGAATACGTCGTGATCAAGGCGGACTGGGACGCCACGCACGCGAATCCGCCGGAGCTGTTCGGGCAGGAGTTCAACTTCACCGACGCCGGGAACCGCTACGGGCTGCCGGCGTTCTACTCGCTTCACGTCTGGCTCTGGAAGCACAATCCGGCCGGAAAGTTCGAGATGTGGAATCCGCGGGTGCACTGCCACTGCAGCTGATTCTGCGCCCGGCGACCCGGTCGGGAGGTCCCCAAGTCAGCACCAAGCACCGCCCAAGTGGGGTGCCGCACGGTTGACCCATGACAAACACCTACTCCGGCCAGCAGCCCACCGCCCTCGCCGAGAACTCCCAGCCCAACTACTCGAACCAGCCCGCCGGCTACCCGGCCGCACCCGGCTATCCGCCGGCCGTACCCGCAACCGCGTTCCCGCCACCGACCCCGCCCGCACCCTCGGCATCGCCGGCCTGGTGCTGTCCATCTTCACCAGCGTCGTCGGGCTGATCGTCAGCATCGTGGCGTTCCGCAAGTCGAAGCGAGCCGGCTTCAAGAACGGCGCCGCCCTCGCCGGGATCGTCGTCGGCGCCATCACCACGCTCGGCGTCCTGACGGCCGGCATCGCCGCCGGCGTCGCGGCGACCAGCCTCGTCAACACCTGCCAGGACCTCGGCCCCGGCCAGCACGTGGTCAACGGGGTGACCTACACCTGCGGCTGATCTCCCGATGAACGCGCGTGGGTCGGAACCCTCGACATCGAGGGTTCCGACCCACGGCGAGCGGTCTCGGGCTCAGCTTCGCCTTCATCAGGCTCCGCCAGGTCGCGTAGTTGACCGAGCCGCTGGCGGTCAGGTTGTGCTTGGACTGCCACTTCTTCATCGCGGTCACCGTGCCCGCGCCGTAGGTGCCACTGGCGCTGATCCCGACCGCCTTCTGGACCGCCTTCACCGCGGATCCCTTCGATCCTTTGCGCAGCGGCTGGCCGGAGTACGTGGTCAACGACTTCCGCAGTGCCGACGAACCTGAGGGCGCCTTCACCGCGCCGTACCGCTCGCAGGCGACGGGATTCGGCGACTTGTAGTTGTAGGCCCAGTTCATGTCGGGCTCGCCGGCAGCGCCCGTAGTCCTGGGCCGCGACCTCGTCGGACCAGAAGGAGGTGTGAGCCATCGCTCCGGCCCAGGAGAGCGAGATGTGCATGTGGTCGCGGTGGCAGGTGGTGTCCCAGCCGCGTTCCGGATGGTCGGCGCAGCTGCTGTAGGCCCGCCAGCCGCGATCGGCGGAGTAGGCGCCCCAGATCTTGTTGTTCCAGATGATGTACATCACGCCGAGTCGACGGGCGTTCGCATACTGCTGATCCTGATCATCGGTCGCGAACAGCCAGGCTGATCACGGCCTTCGCCTGGGCCGCCTGCTTGTCGCTGCGGATCGAGTTCATCCAGTCCACCGCGCGGCCGTCGTAGTGCTCGCTGTCGGGGACCGTGCCGCAGCCGCGGATGCCGCCGAAGGACGTCCCCGGGTAGGTCGAGGTCAGCAGCTTGCCGAGCTTGGCGGTTCCCGCCCGCGTTGCCGAACCGCAGGAGTTGGCCGGCACGTACGCCGCGAGCCTTTCGATCCCCGCCGGCAGTCCGGGGGGCACCGGCGGCGTCGAGGTCGCGGCCGTCGCCAGCGGGCTGGGCCCGATCAGGCAGCAGAGCAGGGCAACGATCGCGGCAAGCGCCAGACCTGGTCGCAGGAGAGTTCGGAATGGGGGAGCGGGGGACATGGGTGACTTTCCAGGAGACCTGGGTCGCAACGCCCCGTCGGCGGCCAATGAAGCCCCGAGCCGGACCCTAATTCTAAGGTCCAGCGGGCGTGCCGATCCCGGGACTTCAGTCCCGAAAGCGGCTCGAGCGGTCAGGAGTCGTCGGCGAGGACGACCTCGACGCCCGCCGCGCGCAGTCGATCGAGTTCGTGCGGATCGGCCGACGAGTCGGTGATCAACATCGCCAACTGACCGATGGTCGCCATCTGGGCCAGCGCGATCCGGCCCACTTTCGAGCCGTCGGCGACCACCACGGTCTGCTGCGCCTTGGCCACCATGGCTTGGTTGGTGCGGGCTTCGGTCTCGTCGTGCGTCGTCACGCCGCTGGCGGCGCTGATGCCGTCCGCGCCGAGGATCGCGGTGCCGACATTGACCGAGTTGAAGGTGTTCTCGGCCAGCGCGCCGACCAGTTCGAGCGACTGCGGGCGCAGGAATCCGCCGGTCATCACCACGCGTACGCCGCCCTCCCAGCGAGCAGGCCGGCGATCGTCAGCGAGTTGGTCACCACGGTCATGTCACGGTGGTCGGCGAGCTCGCGTGCGACGCTGGCCGTGGAGGTGCCACCGCTGAGCGCGATGACGTAGCGCTCGGTGGGGAGCCGGGCGACCATCGCCCGGGCGATCTTGCGCTTCGCCTCGGCGAATCGGGTGTCGCGCAGCGCGACCGGCAATTCGGTCTGGCCCGTCGCGTACGGTCGCCCCGCCGTGGGTGCGGACCAGCAGGCCCTGGCCGGCGAGTTCGGTCAGATCCCGGCGGCCCGTCGCCGCCGAGATCCGCAGCGTGGCCATGAGTTCGGCCAGGCTGATCGAGCCGCGTTCGGCCACCAGGTCGAGGATCGCCGCGAGCCGCCGGGCGCGCTTGGTGGACGAGCCGTGCGCGGGCAGCAACCGTCCTGGAACGGCAACCACGCGATTCCTCCTCTGGACGAGACTGGCGGAATGACTGGACGTGCGATCACTCGAGCGACAACGCTCACGGTTTTGCGCGAATCGGGCAGCCTCATCGAGGGTCGCGGCAGCTCGGCGTCCGAGCCGCCGAGCCGAGTACGCTCCCGGGGTGACCTGGACCGCCACCCGTGAGCTGATCGATGATGCCGTGACCCGCGGCAGCGCGATAGCGGCGTTCAACGTGATCACCCTCGATCATGCCGAGGCGATCGTCGCCGGCGCACCGAGGCCGGCACCGCGGTGCTGCTCCAGCTCAGCCAGAACGCCATCGCCTATCACGGCGCTCCCGAGCCGATCCTGGCCGCGTGCCGGGAGATCGCAGCGGCGGCGACGATCCCGGTCGGTATCCACCTCGATCATCTCGAGGACGCGGATCTGGTGCACCGGATTCTTCAGCGCAGCGCGGAACTCGGCGTCGGATCGCTGATGTTCGATGCCTCGAAGCTCGATGACGACGCCAACGTCCGCGCGACCTCCGCGATCTGTCGCGCCGGCCAGGCCCGCGGCCTGTGGGTCGAGGCCGAGCTCGGTGAGGTCGGCGGCAAGGACGGCGCCCACGCACCGGGGGCGCGGACCGACCCCGAGGAGGCCCGGCGTGTTCGTCGAGCGCACCGGCGTCGACGGCCTCGCCGTCGCGGTGGGCAGTTCGCACGCGATGCGCGAACGTACGGCGGCGATCGACACGGATCTGGTCCGCCGGCTCGCCGCCGCGGTGCCGGTCCCGCTGGTGCTGCACGGTTCGTCGGGGGTGGCCGACGACGGTGATCGCCCAGGCGGTGCGGCGGGGATCCGCAAGGTCAACGTCGGGACCGCGCTCAACCTGGCCGGCACCGCGGCGCTGCGGCAGGTCCTCGCCGAGCGGCCCGACGCGGTCGACCCGCGGGTCTACGGCCGGGTCGTCCGCCAGGCCATGGCCGACACGGTCGCCCAGCTCTGCCGGGTCATCTCGAGCTCCGGCCGGCTGAACAGACTCAAGTGCGTGACCGCTCAGTTTGATTGAGCGATATGAGCGGTTTATTTTGTAAACCGCTCATTCGGTGCTCAAGATGTGCCCATGCCCAGCAGAGACTCGAAGTCCCAGACTGCCCGCGAGATCGAGAGTCAGCCGGAGATCTGGCGTCGCGCGCTGCTCACCCGCACGGTCGACGCCGAGCGGCTGCTCGCCCGGCCGGGCGCCCGGGTGCTGGTCATCGGCTGCGGCACGTCGGCCTTCCTCGCCGACTCCTTCGCCGAACTGCGGGAGGCCGCCGGTCTCGGACCGACGGATGCCGCGTACGCGTCGGAGCCGCGCCGCCCGCGGGACTACGACGCCGTCATCGCGATCACCCGTTCCGGCACCACGACCGAGGTCGTCGACGCCCTCCGCGCACTGCCGCCCGGCGTCCGGACGATCGCCGTCACCGGGGTCGCCGGGTCACCGGTCGCCGACCTGGCCGACGACGTGCTGTTGCTCGACTTCGCCGACGAAGAGTCCGTGGTGCAGACCCGGTTCCCGACGACGGCGCTGCTGCTCGCCCGGGCGGCCTTCGGCGAGGACGTCTCCGGTCTGCCGGCGCAGGTCGAGGCGGCGCTCGCCGAGCCGCTGGACATCGACGTGACCGCGCTCGACCACTTCGTCTACCTGGGTACCGGCTGGACCCGCGGACTGGCCGACGAGGCGGCGCTGAAGATCCGCGAGGCGGCGCAGGCGTGGGCCGAGTCGTATCCGCTGTTCGACTACCGGCACGGTCCGCTGGCCGTGGCCGGGGAGCGTTCGATCGTCTGGCTGATCGGTCCGCGGCGACGAGGATCTGGTCGCCGACATCCGGGCCACCGGCGCGACCGTGCGGACCAGCAGCCGCGATCCGCTGGTCGAACTGGTGCAGGCCCAGCGACTCGCGCTCGCCGTCGCCGAACAGCGCGGCCTCGACCCCGACGCGCCGCGGGCGCTGAGCCGGTCGATCATCCTCGCCTGATCCGGGGCGAGAATGCCGACGTGATCCACACCCTCGGCTTCAGTCCGTCGCTCGACATCTCCTACACCGTCGACGCCATCGAGGCCGGCGCCATCCATCGACCACGGAGCGTGCTGCGGGTCGCCGGCGGGAAGTCGCTGAACGCGTCGCGGGCCTTGGCCCGCCTCGGCTGCGAGGTACGCGCGATCGTCCCGCTCGGCGGCCTGCTCGGCGATCTCGTCGCGGAGCTGCTGATCCCGACCGGGGTGATCTTGGACCGGATCGTCACCGGCCAGCCGACCCGACTGTGCGTGTCGGCGTCGGACGAGTCCGCCCACACCCTGACCGAGTTCTACGAGCCGGCTCCGGCCGGGGACGAGTTGATCTTGGCCGAGGTCGCCGGGCGGCTGGCCGGAGTCCGGCCGGGGGAGTGGCTGACCATCTCCGGCAGCGTGCCGCCGGGAATTGATCATGAATCGCTCGCCGGTCTGCTGGCCGAGTGCACCGCTCGCGGCGTCCGGCTCGCCGTCGATGTGCACGGTCCGGCTCTGGGCTTGATCATCGAGCGGGCTCGGCCCGAGGTGATCAAGATCAACCGGTTCGAGGCCGTCGAGCTGATCGGCGCCGAGGTCGGCGACCTGGCTGATCTTGGTCACGCGGTGCAGGCGCGCGGCGCCGTCGACGTGGTGATCACCGATGGAGCCGCCGGGTCGATCGGCTGGGACCGGTCGGGCGACGGCTGGCGCGCGGTCACCCAGGCGGCGCCGGGCGGCTATCCGGTCGGGAGTGGTGACTGCTTCCTCGCCGGCCTGGTCAGCGAGCTGGCGGCCGGTCGGACGCTGGCCGAGGCGCTGGAGGTCGCGGCCGCGGTGGGAGCGGCCAATGCCGCGATCCCGGGCGGCGGGATCTTCGAACTGGAGACGGTTGCGCAGTTGCGAGCGCTCACCATGATCACTCCGCTTCGTTGATCATCATCGATCGGCGCAGCACCGCCAGTTGCAGCTCGACCAGCAGCCGGCCGGCCGGCTCGCCGAGATTGATGTCCAGGATGTCCTCGGCTCGGCGGATCCGGTAGCGCAGCGTGTTGGGGTGGATCTGCAGCTCGGCCGCGGCTCCGCGTACGTCGCCGAAGTGCTGCAGATAGGTCTCGACGCTGCGGCGCATGTCGGCGGCGTAGCGGGCGTCGTAGGCGACCAGAGCGTCGATCCGGGGATCCCGAAGTTGATCATGATCGGCGATCAGGTCGAGGATCTCCCCGAGCAGCACCGGAGTTCTGGAGTCGGCGAGCGTGGTGACCTGTTGATCACCGGACGTCTGATCGAGCACCCGGTCGACCTCGATCCGGGCGGCCGGTACGGCGGACAGGCTGCTCACCGGAGCGGCGATCGCGGCGCGCAGCGCGATCGCGCTGTGCTTGGCGATGCGCTTGATCACACCGTTGGTCCAGGTCGTCACCGACCCGACTGATCGGCTGCGCGGGATCAGCACGTAGACCCGGTCCTCGAGCGGGCTCACCAGCGCATCCTTCGCGTACGCGCTGGCGTGCAGTCGAAGCGTCGAGGCCAGTCCGTCGAACCCGGTGAGCGTCGAACCGCGTGCGGCGGCGAAGCCGATCACCACGGCCGGCCCGGTGGTGGGGATGGACAAGGCGGCGGCCAGCGACGGCACATCGACACCGCCGCCCCGGCCACCGAGCAGCCGCTCGATCTGGACGGCTTCGGCGGTCGGCGCGTTGATCGTCCGGGTGATCATCCGGGCCGCGACGACCGAGGCGCCGCGCAGCACCTCGGCCGAATCGGGAGCCAGCGGTTGCCCGCCCTCCTGCACCCAGATCGTGCCCAGTTGGCCGGCCGGACCGGCCGACCGGATGCTCACCACCAGGCGCCGACGGATGCCGACCTCGGCGTCGGGCGGCACCTCGATCACCTCGTCGCTCTGCCGGAGCCGGTCGAAGATTCCCCAGTCCCGCAGCCGTTTGAGGTAGGCCGGCGGCCCTTCCCGGCCGAGGATGGACAGCCGCCGCAATTCGTCGGCCGTATCGTCGGACGCCGAGTACGCCAGCACCCGGGAGCGATCGTCCTCGATGCTGACCATGCCCTTGGTCAGGGTGGCCAGCGTCTGGGCGAGGCCGTAGAGGTCGGTGCCCAGCACCTCGAGGCTGATGCCGCGCACGGCTTCGTCGGTCAACCGGTTCCTTTGTCCAACTCGACAAGCTTCGGTCCGAATCTTCGGTCTATCTCGGCCAAGGGAATTCTAGGCCCGACGCAGCTTGAATGGAGACACCATCGAACTCTTCAAGCCGCCGTGGAGGAACAACACGTGGATGCCGTGACCGTCGTGCCAGTGCCGTTGAACGAGAAGGTGAACGACTACGCCGTCGGCAGCCCCGAGCGCGCCCGGTTGGAGACCAAGCTGCGCGAACTCGTGGAGCACCCGACCGAGATCCGTCAGGTCATCGGCGGCGTGCATCGCCACGCCGACGGCACCCGGCAGGACGTCGTCCAGCCGCACAAGCACGCGTCGGTGATCGGCTCGTACACCAACGCCACCCACGCCGACGTGCGCGACGCCATCGAGGCGGCCAGCCAGGCGGCGCCGGCAGTGGCGTGACCTGCCGTTCGACGAGCGGGCGGCGGTCTTCCTCCGCGCGGCCGACCTGCTGTCCGGTCCGTGGCGCGAGACGCTCGCCGCCGCGACCATGCTCGGCCAGTCCAAGACCGCGTACCAGGCCGAGATCGATACGCCGTGCGAACTGATCGACTTCTGGCGCTTCAACGTCCACTTCGCCCGGCAGATCCTCAGCGATCAGCCGATCTCGTCCCCCGGGGTCTGGAACCGCGTCGACTACCGGCCGCTCGAGGGCTTCGTCTACGCGATCACGCCGTTCAACTTCACCGCGATCGCCGGCAACCTGCCGACCGCGCCGGCGCTGATGGGCAACACCGTGATCTGGAAGCCGTCGCCGACCCAGGCCGTGGCCGCGTACCTGATCATGCAGTTGCTCGAGGCCGCCGGGCTGCCCGCCGGCGTGATCAACCTGGTGCTCGGCGACGGGCCGATGGTCTCCGAGGTCGCGCTCGCCGATCCGCGGCTGGCCGGCATCCACTTCACCGGCTCGACCGCCACCTTCCAGCGGCTGTGGCGCGAGGTCGGCGACAACATCGCCAACTATCACGGCTACCCGCGGCTGGTCGGCGAGACCGGCGGCAAGGACTTCATCGTCGCGCACAGCTCCGCCGATCCCGACGTGCTGGCGACCGCGCTGATCCGCGGTGCCTTCGACTACCAGGGCCAGAAGTGCTCGGCCGACGTCGCGGGCCTTCGTGCCGGCCTCGGTCTGGGCGAAGATGGGCGACAGCTTCATCGACCAGGTGGCCGGGTTGAGCTACGGCGACGTCACCGACCTGTCGAACTTCGGTGGTGCGGTGATCGATCAGCGCGCGTTCGACCGCAATGCCGCCGCGATCGACCGGGCCAAGGCCACCGACGGCATCACCATCGCCGCGGGCGGCACCTACGACGACAGCGAGGGATTCTTCATCGCGCCGACCGTGCTGCTCGGCGACGATCCCACCGACGAGGCCTTCACCACCGAGTACTTCGGCCCGATCCTCGCGCTGCACGTCTACGACGACTCGGCGCCCGGCGCGTTCGCGGACATCCTGGCCAAGGTCGATTCGGGTTCGGAGTACGGACTCACCGGTTCGGTGATCGCGACCGATCGGGTCGCGGTGCAGCAGGCCAGCAACGCGTTGCGCTTCGCCGCCGGCAACTTCTACGTCAACGACAAGCCCAGCGGGGCGGTCGTCGGCCAGCAGCCGTTCGGCGGCGGCCGGGCCTCGGGCACCAACGACAAGGCCGGATCGCTGCAGAACCTGCTGCGCTGGACCTCCACCCGCACCATCAAGGAGACGTTCGTGCCGCCGACCAACTACCGGTACGCCCACCAGGGCCCGATCGACGGGCAGGACGCCTGATGCTCGCCCTCAACACCTTGTTGCGTCCCGCCCTGCTGGGCGCGGCCCGCTCGTCCCGGCTCGAACGGACGATCAGCCGGCTCGGCCCGACCCGGCACGTGGTCGAGCGGTTCGTCGCCGGCGAGCAGGAGCCGGCCGTGGTCTCGGCCGCCGCCGCGTTGCTCAAGTCCGGTCGCTACGTCTCCGTCGACTTCCTGGGTGAGGACACCACCGACGCCGCCATGGCCACGGCCACCGTCGAGGCCTACCTCTCGCTGCTCCGCGCCTACGCGGCCCTGCCCGTTCCCGAGACGTCGGGCTCCCGGCCGCTGGAGGTCTCCCTCAAGCTGTCGGCCATGGGCCAGGCGCTGCCGGAGATCGGGCACGACGTGGCCCTGGCCAACGCCCGGATCATCTGCGAAGCCGCGGCCGAGATCGGCGTCTGGGTGACCATCGACGCCGAGGACCACACCACGACCGACTCGACCCTGGCCATCGTCAAGGAACTGCGTCGCGACTTCCCCGATCTGGGGACCGTGCTGCAGGCCTATCTGAAGCGGACCGAAGAGGACTGCCGCGACCTCTCCGGGCCGCGCTCCCGGATCCGGCTCTGCAAGGGCGCCTACCAGGAACCGTCGACGGTCGCGTACACCAAGCGCGACGACGTCGACTCGTCCTATCTGCGCTGCCTGCGGGTCCTGATGAACGGCCAGGGCTATCCGATGGTCGCCTCGCACGATCCCGCCATGATCGCCGGCCGCCGGCGACTACGCCACCGAGGCCGGCCGGACGTCGGAGGACTTCGAGTTCCAGATGCTGTACGGCATCCGCGACGAGGAGCAGCGCCGCCTGGCCTCCGCGGGCCATCAGGTCCGGGTCTACGTGCCCTACGGCGAGCAGTGGTTCGGCTACTTCATGCGCCGCCTCGCCGAGCGCCCGGCCAACCTGCTGTTCTTCCTCCGCTCCCTGATCACCCGCAAGTAGCCGCGCTGAGACTCTCGCGCGCCCTGAGCCTGTCGAGACTCGTGCCCTGAGCCTCCGCGAGTCGCGCCCTGAGCCTGTCGAAGGGTGCAGCCGTGTCACCCGGTGTTCACCTTGCTCCGCAACGATGCGAGCATCGGATCGGCGGTCGACGACGAAGGGGGATGCATGATCGTTCGGGAGAACTTCCGGGAGTATCTCGAGGAGTTGATGCAGGCGGGTTACAACGTCCGGCACGACGAGCACGGCTCGGATCCGGATCTGATCGATCCGGGCGGCAACCCGATCGAGACCTGGCGCGAGGACTATCCCTACGACGAGCGGATGGAGCGGGACGCGTACGAGGTCGAGAAGTACGCCCTGCAGATCGAGTTGCTGAAGTTCCAGTACTGGACCCAGGACACCGGCGCCAAGCACGTGATCTTGTTCGAGGGCCGCGACGCCGCCGGCAAAGGCGGCACGATCAAGCGGTTCATCGAGCACCTGAATCCGCGATCGGCGCGGGTGGTCGCGCTGACCAAGCCCACCGAGACCGAACTCGGCCAGTGGTACTTCCACCGCTACGTCTCCAACCTGCCGACGGCCGGGGAGATCGTGCTCTTCGACCGCTCCTGGTACAACCGCGCCGGGGTCGAGCGGGTGATGGGCTTCTGCTCCGACGAGGAGTACGAGCAGTTCCTCCATCACGCGCCGCTGTTCGAGGAGATGCTGGTGGAGAGCGGCTTCTCGCTGACCAAGCTGTGGTTCTCGGTGACCCAGGCGGAGCAGCGCACCCGGTTCGCGATCCGCCAGATCGATCCGGTCCGCCGCTGGAAGCTGTCCCCGATGGACATCGAGTCCCTGGACCGGTGGGACGCCTACACCGAGGCCAAGGAGGCGATGGTGCTCAACACCGATCTCGACTACGCGCCGTGGACCGCGATCAAGAGCAACGACAAGAAGCGGGCCCGGATCAACGCGATGCGCTTCTTCCTCAATCAGTTCGACTACGACGACAAGGACCCCAAGATCGTCTTCCCGCCTGACCCGGCGATCGTGCAGCGCGAGCCGGGACTCCATCGGCGACTGACGCTCGGGTGGCAGGATCGGAGCATGGCGAAGCTTCGGGTACACAACTTCAGCATCTCGCTCGACGGGTACGCCGCCGGACCTGATCAGAGCCGCGAAGAACCGCTCGGGGTGGGCGGCGAAGAACTCCACAACTGGTTCTTCCCGACCGCGACCTTCCGCGCCATGAGCGGCGAGGCGGGCGCTGACAGGGCCTGGACGAGCAGTTCGCCGCGGCCGGCCAGGTCGGGATCGGCGCGACGATCATGGGCCGGAACATGTTCGGACCGATCCGCGGCGAGTGGGGCGACGAGGACTGGAGGGGCTGGTGGGGTGACAATCCGCCGTACCACCATCCGACGTTCGTGCTCACCCATCATCCGCGGGAGCCGATCACCATGGAGGGCGGCACGGTCTTCCACTTCGTGACCGACGGCATCGAGGCCGCGCTGGAGCGGGCGTTCGACGCGGCCGGCGGCCAGGACGTGCGCCTCGGCGGCGGCGCCTCCACCGTCCGGCAGTATCTGCAGGCCGGTCTGGTCGACGAGATGCATCTGGCGTACGCGCCGATCCTGCTCGGGTCGGGTGAACGGCTCTTCGACTTCGACGCCTCGACCGGCTACGAATGCGTCGAACTCGTCGGCTCCGGCGCGGCCGTGCACGCCCGCTTCCAGCGCCGCTTGCCGCCGCTCTGCCTGGGCCGTTTGCGCGCACAACGGACGAAACCCCCGAGCCGCAGCGGCTGACGTGGCCGCCCCGGACGGGTGGCACATCCGGTGCTCCCCGGCCCGGCCGACGACAATCGCCGTCACCGACGCTGGGAGGTGATCTCGCCGATTGTCGTGACCGTGACGACCGCCTGCTCGAAGGGCTCACGCGATTTGTGCGTCCAGATGTCCACGGTCTCCCGGTGCTCCTCGATGTTGACCCTGGAGCATCGCCGGTAGTTCTCGTGCAGCGACTCCTTCATCCACGGATGATTGGGCAGAGCCGAGCGCTACGATCACCACGGGTACGCGGCCTGACTCGAAGTCGGCCTCGACCTGCTTCTGGTTGCGACCGAAGTCGTAGTGGAACAGGTAGAACGGGGTCGGGTTCTTCACCCGAGCTCGTCGTACAACGGCAGCACGGTCGGGATGATCAGTGCTTCGTTGCTTCCACCGAGGCAGCGTTCGAGCTCGGGCTTGATCGCGGCCGACATCTGTTGGGCCATGGCCAGCGGCTCGTCCTCACGCACCATGTCGTGCACCCGGTCGACGGCGGCGACGACGGGATACACGGCGATGACCAGCGAGGGCACCGAATGAGGCGACGAGAAGGTGCGGCGCGAAGAACCGCGTCGCCAGCACCGCCGCAAGGGCCAGGAGGATCAGCACGACAGGACCGGCGAGACTGTCGGTGTCGAATCCGACCTTGAGGGCCAGGACCGCCCACGCAACGCCGACGAGCGCGCCGACAACGCGCCACGAGAAACGTGAGGAGTCGCGGTCGACGCGGCTCGGACGCCGTCACCGCGGGTCGCCGGAGCTCCAGGTCGCACACGACGAGGATCAGGGCGACCAGGACGAGGGCACCGACGGTCGTGCTGTGGCCCGGCCCGGGTCGGCGGATCGCGATGGTCGCCAGGCACAACGCGCACAACGCAACGAAACGGGTCGGATCGGTGAGCCGGCGCCAGATGGCCGGCACGAAGGGCAGCAGCACGGCGACGGGGAACAACGCCACGACCATGTAGTTGTCGGCGGTGGTCGGGACGTCGAAGAAAGGCCAGCCGAAGTGCTTCGGGAACTCCTGCGCTTGACCGAAGACGACCTGCCGGTTGAACTCGGCGACGCTCATGCCGTACCCGAGCCGGTAGAACAGCACCTCGCTGACGAACCCGGTCACCAGCCCGGTTCCGAGGGCAGCGGAGCGCAGGAGCCGAGAGAGCCCATGGGGCCTCCCGGCGACCCACGAGCTCGAACAGCACCGTGCCTGCGGTCAACAGGATGGCGAGCTCGACATGAAGCCAGAAGAGGACGAACGGTGAGAGAAAGCAGACGACCAGCGCGGCCGCGACCACGGTCGAGCCATTTGCTCGGCAGCAGCGCGAAGACCCACAGGACCGGCAGCGCGTACTTCAGGTGCGCGGGCGGCACCAGGATCAGGACCCCGAGAGCCATGGTGACCATCGCGGACGGCGCCAACCGCAGCCTGAGCCCGATCCCGGCGACGAGGACCGCCGCGAGACCGACGCCGAGCAGCCGACCCCAGAGGAACCACCAGAGGGTGGGGTCACCCCCGGCTATCCGGTAGAGAACCGCGCTGGCCCACCACGACCCCGTGTTCCAGCCGTGCTGGAAGTCGACCAGCGGCACCGCGCCTTCGGACGTGATCTTGGCCAAGTAATACTGCGCACCGGTGTCGCCGGTCAGCGTCGTGTAGCCCAAGGCGGCCAGCGAGTACGCGCTGTAGCTGATGGCGAGGATCGTGAGCGCCGCGAACACCGCCCACCGGGTCGTCCCGGCACCGCTGCGACGATCGGGCTGGATCAGGCTGCGGGCCGGCGACCTCGGGGCGTGGCGAGGTCCTCGCGTCCAGGGGTCCCATGGGTCGCCACTCTAAGCGCAAGCGACTCGCCCTCCCGACTCCTGACAGTATTCGCCGAGTGGGAAGCGGGCGGTACGAATCAGGCCGCGCGCTCGTACAGGGTGACCACGGCAGCGCCGCCGAGGCCGATGTTGTGCTGGAGGGCGATCTTCGGATCCGGCACCTGTCGCGCTCCGGCCTGGCCGCGGAGTTGCCAGACGAGTTCGGCGCACTGGGCCAGCCCGGTCGCGCCGAGCGGATGTCCCTTGGACAGCAGGCCGCCGGACGGATTGGTGACCACCCGTCCGCCGTAGGTGTTGTCCCCGTCGGCGATGAACTTCTCCGCCGTGCCCTCCGGCGTCAGCCCCAACGCCTCGTAGCTCAGCAACTCGTTGGTGGTGAAGCAGTCGTGCAGCTCGACGACGGTCAGGTCCTCGGGACCGATGCCGGCCGCCTCGTAGACCTGTCCGGCGGCGGCCGTGGTCAGCCCGTACCCGACCAAGTTGATCATGTCGGTGGTGAAGCTCGACGCCGTGTCCGTGGTCATCGCCTGGGCGGCGATCCGGACCGTCGCATCAAGATCATGAGCGCGGGCGAACTCCTCGCTGGTGACCACCGCCGCGGCGGCCCCACAGGTCGGCGGGCAGCACTGCAGCCGGGTCAGCGGCCCGTAGACGTGGGGGGAGTCGAGCACCTCCTGCACGCTGACCTGATCACGGAAGACCGCGTACGGGTTGTTCGCCGCATGCTTGCGGGCCTTGACCGAGATGGCGGCGAAGACCTCCGGTCCGACGCCGTAGCGCTCCATGTAGTCCAGTCCCGCACCGCCGAAGTAGCGGGCGGCCATCGGCACCCCGGAGCCGTCCTCGCGTCCGGCGTCGGCCTCGTGCCGCGTCGCCAGCTCGACGAAGATGTCCAGCGGGCCGGGCCGGTCCTCCCAGTGCTCCTTCAGCGCGCCGCGCTGCATCTGCTCGAACCCGAACGCCAGCACGCAGTCGGCCGCGCCACTCTCCACCGCCTGCCGCGCCAGCCACAGCGCGGTCGAACCGGTCGAGCAGTTGTTGTTGACGTTGATCACCGGGATGCCGGTCTGCCCGACCTGGTAGAGCGCCCGCTGTCCCGACGTCGAATCGCCGTAGACATAGCCGCCGTACGCCTGCTGGACCTGGCCGAAGTTGATCTTGGCGTCGGACAGCGCGGCGCTGACCGCGGCATTCGCCATCTCGTCGTAGGGCCGAGCCGTACGCGGCGTCGCGAACGGCACCATGCCGACTCCCACCACATGAGCCTTGGCCATGATCAACTTCCCTTCCCGGTCTGCTTGCTGCGAACCCGTTCCTTCTCGGCCACCACGGCGGCGTACGACTCACGCTCGCGGATCAGCCAGTCGGGCGGATCGCTGAGCAGCTCACCGATCTGGGTCGAGTCGAGCGCATCGCTCGATGCCGGCCCGAGCCAGACCGCGGCGGGAGATGCCGAGCTTCTGCGCGGTCACGTCCCTCGGGAACGGTCCGTTGCGGCGCAGTTCGACCAGCCACTCCGGGGGATCGGCCCGGAGGGCGTCGACCTCGTCCCGGCTGATCGGGTTGTGCTGAAACTCCACAGGGGCCGCGGGCAGATAGATGCCGAGCTTGTTCGCCGCGGTCTGGGGTTTCATGGTCTGGCTCACCAGACCAGGCTAGTCCGGCTGATCCGCCGGTCCGAGCCAGGTCGAATAGCCTGCGGAGGTGACCGAGGCCAGCGGACTGACGATCGGCTTCGTCGCCGGCGTCACGCTGACGAAATGGCGGCGGATCTGGGCCGAGCGGTATCCCCGCCATCGGCTCGAGGTGGTCGAGATCGCGCAGTCCGCGGTGCAGTCCGCTCTTGATCAGGGTCGGCTCGACATGTGCTTCGCCCGACTGCCGCTCGACCGTGATCGGCTGCAGGTGATCCCGCTCTACTCCGAGACGCCGGTGGTCGTCGTCCGCAAGGACCATCCGATCGCCGCCTACGACGAGATCAGCCTGGCCGACCTGGCTGACGAGCCGACGATCGATGCCGATCATCCGCACGCGATCGACCTGGTCGCCGGGGGTGCCGGTGTGCTGCTGGTGCCGCAGTCCATCGCCCGGTCGCACAGCCGGCGGGACCTGGTCTACCGGCCGATCTCCGACGGCACGCCGACCCAGGTCGGGCTGGCCTGGCTGGGCAGCAATCCGAGCGAGTTGATCGAGGACTTCATCGGCGTCGTCCGCGGCCGGACCGTGAACAGCTCCCGGTCGCGGCCCAAGCCGGCCAGCCGGCGACAGCCGAAAGCCGACGAAAGCTCAGCCGACGCGGCGTCCGCGCCGAAGCGCCGCCAACGCCGCCGCTCGTGAAACAACGGAGGCGTTTCCGCCGCTTACTCACGGCAGAAACGCCTCCGTTGTTCGGGCGCGGACTAGCTGCCACCCTCCTTGAGCTCCACCGTGATCGGCTTGAAGGACTTGCCTTCGACGTCGACTCCCTCGGATTTCAGCTCGGCGAGGGCCTTCTCGACATAGGTGTTGGACTTGGCCGTGTCCGGCGGATCCTTGGTGATGATCGTCGCCCCGGTGTCGTTCTTGGTGCCCTTGGCGATCTCGACCGTCCGCTGCCAGGCCGAGTCCTGGATCATCCCGATGCCGGCGGTGGACGGCCAGATCAGCTTGTTGATCTCGTTCGTCATCCACAGCTGGTGGCTCTCGCCGAGCTGCGAGCCGGCCGCGGTGACGATCTTGGCGGCCTCCTCGGGATTGTCCCGCGAATACACCCAGCCCTTGATCGAGGCCTTGATGAACCTGGTCGTCTGGTCCTGGTACGCCGGGTCACTCAGCTTCTCGGAGTTGGCCCAGATGGCGTCCTGGAGCATCGCCGTGCCGACCTTGTTCCAGTCGATCACGTTCAGATCCTCCGGCTGGAAGAGCTGGCCGGTCTTCGGGTTCTTGGTCTCCAGCACCTGCGCGTACTCGTTGTAGGTCATCGCCTGCGCCGCGTCGATGTCACCGTCCAGGAAGCCGTTCATGTCGAACGCCTGCTGGATCAAGGTGATGTCCCCGAGATTCACCCCGGCCTTCTGCATCCCGGCGAACAGCTCCCACTCGTTGCCGTAGCCCCAGCTGCCGACCTTCTTGCCCGCCAGCTGCGCGGGCTCGGTGATGTTCTTGTCCTTCATGGAGATCTGGGTCGTCGCACTGCGCTCGAAGATCTGCGCGACGTCGGTGATCTTGGCCCCCTTCTCGATCGAGCCGAGCACCTTCGGCACCCAGGAGATCGCGTAGTCGACGTCACCGGCCGACAGCACGTCCTGCGGCACGATGTCCGTGCCGCCTTCGACGATCTCCACGTCGAGTCCGGCGTCCTTGTAGTAGCCCTGATCGACCGCGGCGTAGTAGCCCGCGAACTGCGCCTGGGCCGACCACTGCAGCTGCAACTTGATCTTGGTCGGCTCCCCGGCCGCGCTGCTGCTGGCCGATCCGCTGGTGCCGCTGCTCGGCGTGCCGCCGCCACCGCCGCAGGCCGACAGCATCAGTGCCGCGGCGGTCAGGGCCGCCGCGAACGCGCCCCACCTCTGGTGTTTCCCCATCACATCTCCTCGTGTCACAACAGATATCTTCGCCGCTCCCAGCACTGCGAGCGGAAAGCCTCAGGTCCTTCGGGTATGCCGGGTGAACCACATCTCCACGCCCAGCGTCGCGCAGTAGAACACCAGTCCCAGCAGGATCGCACCGAGCACGTACGCCCAGGCCAAGGGGTAGTTACTGCTGGAGGCGGCCGAGGTGATCGACTTGCCGAGCCCGCCGATCGGGCCGCCGAAGTACTCCGCGACCAGCGCGGAGATGACCGCGAGCGACGAGGCGATCCGAAGACCGGTGAACACGTACGGCGCCGCCGTCGGGCAGGGTCACCACGAGCTGTTGCTGGCGGGCGGTCGCCGCGTAGACCCGCATCAGGTCGCGATGCACCGGCCGCACCTGGCGGAGGCCGCGGAGCGTGTTGATGTAGACCGGGATCATCGCGGCGAGACCGGCCACGAGTTGCCGGGCGGTATCGACGTCGGCGCCGTACATCGTGTAGAGCACCGGGGCCAGCGCCACGATCGGCATCACCGACCCGACGGCGACGGCCGGTGCCGCCAACGCGTCGAAGATCTTGATCATGCTGGCCAGGACGGCGGCGATGATGCCGAGCACGGCGCCGACCACCAGACCGATCAGCGCGTTCGCGCCGGTGCGCAGCGCGCCGCTGATCACCGAACCGAGGTTGTCTCCGAACTCGCCGGCGATCGCGGCCGGGGAGGGCACGATGAACGGTTCGATCTCCAAGATCATCACCAGCAGTTGCCAGAGCCCGACGAAGACGACCCCGAAGACGATCGGTGCGATCACCGCGCGCACCGCTGAGCCGGGGACCAGGATGCGCCGCGGCACCGTCACGGCCGTTGCGTCCCGAGGCTCTCGAAGGGCGGTGCTCATCGGGCCTCGACTCCGCGGGCGCCGCTGGTCGGCACGCCGTGCAACGCTTCCCGCACCTGAGCGACGGCGTGGAAGAACGCGTCGTCCTCGCGCAACGCGTCGTCGCGGACGCCGGCGCCGAGCGACACCGTCACGACGTCGACGATCTGCCCGGGCCGGGGCGACATCACCACGACCCGGTCGGAGAGGAACACCGCCTCCGGGATCGAGTGCGTCACGAACACCACGGCCGCTTGGGTCTCGGCGCAGATCCGGACCAGTTCGTTCTGCATCCGCTCCCGGGTCATCTCGTCCAGGGCGCCGAACGGTTCGTCCATCAGCAGCAGCCGGGGACGCTCGGCCAGCGCGCGGGCGATGGCGACCCGCTGCTGCATGCCGCCGGACAGCTGATCGGGGTAGGACCCGGCGAAGTCGGTCAGACCGATCAGTCTCCAGCAGTTCGTCGACCCGGGCCCGTCGGGCGCCGCGCTCGGCGCCGTGCAGTTGCAGCGGCAACTCGATGTTGCCCGAAACGGTACGCCAGGGCAGCAGGCCGGCCTGCTGAAAGGCGATGCCGTAGTCCTGATCGAGGCGCGCCTGGCGCGCCGGCTTGCCGAACACTTCCAGGGTGCCGGAGGTGGGCGCATCAAGATCGGCGATCAGTCGCAGCAGAGTGCTCTTCCCGCACCCACTCGGCCCGATCAGCGAGACGAACTCACCGGGAGCGACGTCGAGATCGACATCCTGCAGCGCGGTCACGGTGCTGTTCCGGCTGCGAAAGATCCGGTTGATCCCCTGGGCCCGCACCGCTGTCACGTCGGCACCTCGGATCGGCGGTAGCGCCGCAGGGTGAGCCCGATCAGGCTGACGAAGCCGGCCGCCACCAGCCCGATGGCGATCGCTCCGAAGATCGGCGCCCACGGTTTGGCGGGATCGCCGCCGGCGGACTGGGCGTATTCGATCACCAGCCGCCCGATCCCGCCCCGCAGACCGATCGACACCTCCGCGACCACCGTGCCGATCACGGCCGCCGCGGCGGCCAGCCGCAGCGCGGGCAGCAGGTACGGCACGCTCGCCGGCACCCGCAGGCTGATCAGCGTGCGCCACCAGCCGATCCCGTAGGTGCGCATCAGGTCGACATGGGTGGCGTCGGGCGACTTCAGTCCGCGCAGCATGCCCACGGCGACCGGGAAGAAGGCGAGGTACGCCGCGATGACGGCGACCGAGTACTGGCTGTCCCAGACGAAATCGCCGAACTCGATCTGCGATCCCCAGCGGCGGACCAGCGGCGCGATGGCGATCAGCGGCACGGTCTGGCTCAGCACCACCCAGGGCAGGATCGCGGCCTCGGCGAGCCGGAGGCGTTGCATCACCAGCGCCAGAGCGACACCGACGACTAAACCGATCACCCAGCCGGCGGCGGCGATCTTCAACGAGAACAGGGACGCCTCCCAGATCTTGCTCCACAACGGATCCCCGCTGCGCCCGACCGCCGGCTCGAAGAGCCTGTTCCCCATCTCCCACAGGTGCGGCATCGCCCGGTCGCCGGTCCTCGGCGTGATCGCGCGGTCTCCGAGGACTATCCCGCTCTCCGGGCCGAAGGACTTGTAGAGCTCCCACCCGCGGCCAAGATCAGCAGCCCGAGCAGGCCAAGACCGAACGCGCGGGTACGTCGCATGATCAGGCTTTGGCTGTCACATGATCACGCAGCGCGGGAATGATCGTCTCGCCGTAGACCCGGAGCGTCTCCTCCTTGTTGTCGTGCTGCAGATAGCCGGCGAACTGATCGACGCCGATCGCCTTGAGCTGCTCGAGCTTGGCGATGTGATCAGCGGCGGTGCCGAGGACGCAGAAGCGGTCGACGATCTCGTCGGGCACGAAGGCGGTGTGCACGTTTCCGGCTCGCCCGTGCTCGTTGTAGTCGTAGCCCTCGCGGCCCTTGATGTAGTCGGTCAGGGCCTGGGGCACCTCTCCGGTATCGCCGTACTTGGCCACGATGTCGGCCACGTGGTTGCCGACCATGCCGCCGAACCAGCGGCACTGATCCCGCATGTGGTCCCAGTCGTCGCCGACGTACATCGGCGCGGCGACGCAGAAGGTGATCTTGTCCGGGTCCCGGCCGGCGTCCGAGGCCGCGGTGCGGACCGAGTTGATCATCCACGCCGCGATGTCCACATCGGCCAACTGCAGGATGTAGCCGTCGCCGACCTCACCCGCCGCCTTGAGGGCCAGCGGTCCGTACGCCGCCACCCACACCTCGAGGGCAGACGTGCGGGCCCACGGAAACTGCAGGTGCGATCCCTTGTAGTCCACCGCCCGGCAGTTGGCCAGCTCCCTGATCACGTGCGTGGCCTCCCGCAGCTCGCGCACCGTCGTCGGCTTGCCGTTGGTCACCCGGACCGCGGAGTCGCCCCGGCCGATGCCGCAGACCGTCCGATTGCCGAACATCTCGTTGAGGGTGGCGAAGACCGAGGCGGTCACCGTCCAGTCCCTGGTCGCCGGATTGGTGACCATCGGTCCGACGATCACCCGGTTGGTCCGGGACAGGATCTGGCTGTAGATCACGTACGGCTCCTGCCAGAGCAGGTGCGAGTCGAACGTCCAGACGTAGTCGAAACCGTGCGCCTCCGACAACTCGGCCAGCTGCACCGTCCGCCACGCCGGCGGATTGGTCTGCAAGACGACCCCGAAATCCATGGTTACTATCCTCTCTCGGCTCGCGCTGATCCGCGCTTGCCCTTCGACAGGCTCAGGGCGCGTTGGGAGGTGCTCAGGCCCGTAGCAGGTTCGCGTCATCGTGTCCTGAGCTTGTCGAAGGACCGCGATCGATACCAGGCACTCGGAGAGTCTCACAAAGGTACTGACTCAGGTCGCGCTTGAGGAACTGGCCGTGACCCTTGGTGCCGACGTAGCCGGAGTCGTCGATGATCACGGTGCCCCGCGACATCACCCAGTCCACGTGGCCGTCGATCTCGTAGCCCTCCCAGGCGGAGTGGTCCATGTTCATGTGGTGGGTCTTCTCGTAGCCGATCGAGGTGTGGCCCTTCGGGTCGTAGATCACGATGTCGGCGTCGGCGCCCGGCTGGATCACCCCCTTGCGACCGTAGAGCCCGAACATCCGGGCCGGGGTGGTCGAGGTCAGTTCCACCCAACGGGACAAGGAGATCTGGCCGCTCACCACGCCCGAGTACATCAGGTCCATCCGGTGCTCGATCGAGCCGATGCCATTGGGAATCGCCCGGAAGTCGCCGAGCCCGAGCTCCTTCTGCTCCTTCATGCAGAACGGGCAGTGATCGGTGGACACCATCTGCAGATCATTGGTCCGCAACGCCTGCCACATCGCGTCCTGGTGGCCCTCGGCACGGGACCGCAGCGGCGTCGAGCAGACCCACTTGGCGCCCTCGAAGCCGGGCGCGCCCAACTGCTCCTCCAGCGAGAGGTACAGGTACTGCGGACAGGTCTCGCCGTAGACGTTCTGACCATGATCACGAGCATTCGCGATCTGTTCCACGGCCTGCTTGGCACTGACGTGCACGACGTAGAGCGGGGCGCCGGTCAGGTTCGCGATCATGATCGCGCGATGGGTGGCCTCCTCCTCCATCTGCCAGGCGCGGGCGATGCCGTGGTAGTACGGCGTGGTCTTGCCGGCCTGATACAGCTGTTCGGCGAGCACATCGATGGCCGGACCGTTCTCGGCGTGCATCATCGTCAGCAGGCCGGTCTCGGCCGACTTCTGCATGGCCTTGAGGATCTGCGCGTCGTCGGAGTAGAAGACGCCCGGGTACGCCATGAACAGCTTGAAGCTGGTGATGCCCTCGTCGATCAGCGTGTCCATCGCCTTCAACGAGAACTCGTCGATCCCACCGATGATCTGGTGGAAGCCGTAGTCGATCGCGCAGTTGCCCGCGGCCTTCGCGTGCCAGGCGGCCAGCCCGTCCTCGACCCGCTCGCCGTAACGCTGCACGGCGAAGTCGATGATCGACGTCGTTCCGCCCCAGGCCGCGGCCCGGGTGCCGGTCTCGAAGGTGTCGGAGGCGTTCGTCCCGCCGAACGGGAGCTCCATGTGGGTATGAGCGTCGATCCCGCCCGGGATCACGTACCGGCCGCTCGCGTCCACCACCTCGTCGACCCCGGCCTCCAGGTCGACGCCGAGCAGCGACGAGCCCGGCGCCAGCACGGCCGCGATCGTCGAGCCGTCCACCAGCACGTCCGCCGTCGCGGTCCCGGTGGCATTGACCACCGTGCCGCCCTTGATCAACATCGTCGTCATGCCGCGCCCCTCTTCCCGTGCCCTGAGCCTGTCGAAGGGTGCGGCTGCGGTGCTTCGACAGGCTCAGCACGCGTTCTCTCGTCCTGCTTGAAGATGATCATGGCTTGGTGATCGAGGTGTAGGAGTCGGGACGCCGGTCCCGATAGAACTGCCAGGCATTGCGAACCTGCCGGACCATGTCCAGATCAAGATCACGAACGACCAGGTCCTCGGTCTCGCCGCTGCCCATCGGACCGACCAGATTCCCCTGCGGATCGCAGAACTGGCTCGAGCCGTAGAAGGTCACCGCCAGCTCGCCGTACTCGTTGTCCTCGGTGCCGACCCGATTGGGCGCGGCGACGAAGTACCCGTTGGCGGCGGCCGCCGCCGGCTGCTCGATCTCCCACAACCGGTTGGACAGTCCCGGCTTGGTGGCGTTCGGATTGAAGACGATCTGCGCGCCGTTCAGACCGAGCTCGCGCCAGCCCTCCGGGAAGTGCCGGTCGTAGCAGATGTAGACCCCGATCGGGCCGACGGCGGTCTTGAAGACCGGATAGCCGAGATTGCCCGGCCGGAAGTAGAACTTCTCCCAGAACTTGTCGAGATTCGGCAGGTGGTGCTTGCGGTACTTGCCGAGGATCGTGCCGTCGGCATCGACGACCACCGCGGTGTTGTAGTAGACGCCGGGCAGGTCCTCCTCATAGATCGGCAGCACCATCACCATCGAGAGTTCCTTGGCCAGCGCGGCGAACCGCTGGACGATGGGGCCGTCGGCCGGCTCGGCGTAGGCGTAGTACTTGGCGTCCTCGGTGATCCCGAAGTAGGGACCGTAGAACAGCTCCTGGAAGCAGATCACCTGCGCGCCCTGTGCGTGCGCGTCGCGGGCGAACTGCTCGTGACGATCGAGCATGGACTCCTTGTCGCCGGTCCACGTCGTCTGGCTGATAGCCGCCCTGATGATGGTCACGTTCCTCCTCATTTCTGCAAGGGGGACGACCCCCTTGAACCCCGCGTGCAAGGGGGCGACCCCTTGAACCCCGCGGCGAGGCGCTCGGAACCACGTGAGACACGCCCCGAAGGTCCGCGGCAGACGCCGTCCCCACTGACCCGCCGGTGGGATCATTCTGACATTTCGCGTGTGACCGATGTCGCCCGGGCGTGAGCCGTCCCGCGAGTTGGCCGAGCGCAGACACCATTGCCGCTTCGGTCGTCATGGCCTTACGCTGAGCCGGTCTCGCCGTCGGGGTGGTGATCAGCAGTCGTGCTGGTCGCGCGAGTATGACGCCCCCTACCCGAAGGATGCCGACATGATCATCAAGGCCCCCACCCGCCGCCTACCCCTCATGATCTTGGTCGCCGCCGGCGCCGCGGTGCTGAGCGTGGTGCCCGCCACCGCTGAGCCGTCGAAGACCGCAGCCGCGGCGAAGCCGTCGCAGGCCTCGCCCAAAGCCGGGGAGCTACCCGCCGACGCGCAGATGGGTTGGCGCAACCGAGACGATGGAAAGCTGGCGGGCGCGGATGCCGGCGTTCGCGCCTACGCGCCCACCGGGGTGCTCGGGCTCGACGTGTCGAGCTATCAGGGCAAGGAGAACTGGCCGCGCTGGGTCGCCCGCGGCAAGAGCTTCGCCTACATCAAGGCCACCCAGGGGACCTCGTACCGGAATCCCTACTTCTCCTCGCAGTACACCGACTCGTACTACGCCGGCATGGTTCGCGGCGCCTACCACTACGCCAACCCGAGCGGACGGAGCGGGACCAGGCAGGCCCGGTACTTCGTGAAGCACGGCGGCGCCTGGTCGAGGGACAACCAGACCCTGCCCGGCGCGCTCGACATCGAGTACGGCCCGCGCGGCCGCGCCTGCTACGGGTTGAGCAAGGCGAGGATGATCAGGTGGATCACCGCCTTCACGACCGAGTACAAGCGGCTCACCAGTCGCAACGCGGTGATCTACACCACCGCCGACTGGTGGAACCGCTGCACCGGGAACACGAAGAAGTTCAGTTCGACGAACCCGCTGTGGGCGGCCCGTTGGGGGACCAGGACACCCGGCAGGCTGCCCGGCGGTTGGAAGGTGGCCACCTTCTGGCAGTACAGCAGCAGCCCGATCGACCAGAACAAGTTCTATTCGACCCGGGCCAATCTCACCAAGTTCGCCAACGGCGACTAAGCCGGGCCAAGGCAGTCGCGGCCTGAGTCCCGGGCCGGACGGTCGCCGGATTTGGTGACCTGCCGCCTAGCTGACGTCCTCGTCGGACTCGTCGGCGGTGCCGGCGAGTTCGGCCGGATCGGTGGTCCCTTCGGGGTCGTCCTCGACGGTCAGCGATCCGTACTCCTCAGGATCGGTCTGTTCACCCGTGGTGTCGGTGACCGAGGGATCGTCATCGAAGTTCTGCGTGCTCATGTGGACTCCTCAACTGAGGCGATCCGGCGTAGATCGCTCTGCAGAGTGAGCTTATGCGGCGCGTCAGTCCCGCACCCGCCAAGTCTGCGAGCGTCGGTCAGCACCGACTGCACCGATCGCAGCCAGAACGTCAATCGCGCTCGGAAATCGAGCGCGATTGCGCAAGCAGCCGCGCTAGAAACCGGGAAGGCCTTCCGGAGCAGATCCAGATCGACACCCTCGGTCTGCACCGGCGGCGTGTGGTCGGGATCGAGACGTCCGAAGAGCAGCCGCACGAAGGCTTCCGCCGGGAGCCGCAAGGTCGCCTTGATGTCCCTTCGCCGGCGTCGGTCAACGAGGGGCCGTCCGGACCGATGGCCAGCAAGCAACCGCCGGTCGGGAGCCTCGGTGGTCACGGCGATCAACTGAGCCTCATCGGTCGGCTTGCCGCGTCCCGCGACCCGACCCAGCCCGTCCATCATCAGCGCCACGCCCATCGGAGAACAACGTGGCCTCCGGGTCGAGAGCGACGTGCACGTCCCAGCCGTGCACGACCTGTTCGTTGACCCGGAGCAGCAGCAGACCGGCGAGATCCAGATCCATGCCGAAGAGCCCGAGCCGGAATGCGCTGCGCTCCTCGGGGGTCAGCGCGCCGATCCGCTGCCGGAAGGCGACAGCGGCGCTGATCGAGTCCGCCACCTGCTGCTCGGGGGCCTTCGCGTTCCACACATCCCAGATCCCCTGGAGCCGCTCCTGGCCCGGAACCGGCTCGCCGGCCAGCCCGGCCTGAGCGTAGAGATCGAAGATCTCCGTACTCGAGCCGAGATGGGACATCACCTGGGCGATCGACCACTCGCTGGGATAGCGCCGGGCCGGTCAGCCGCTCCGGAGAGCAGCGGCTGCACCGCGGCAGCCAGTCGATCTTGAGCGGCAGTCAGGACGGCGAGGATCTGATCGACAGGAGAACGACACTGCCGCCGACCCCGGTCGAGGCAGCGATCGGCGTTGCGAGCGTCGGGCCGCGACCGATGGCGGGCGGCACGTCGGCTGGTGCCGCCCCACCTCTGGCTGAAGTCTCGTCGGGGCGACTCCAGACAGAGCGGTCAATCGCCGCGCTCGGGGTCGCCGAGCAGGCTCGCGACGTGATCGGGGACGTAGGTCGAGAGTTCCCGGGGCGGGCGCTGGTAGGTCGAGCTCTGAGGTCCAGCCGGTCGGGCAGATTCACCGGCGGTGCGGCACCTCCTCGTACGGGATGCTGGACAGCAGGTGGGCGATCATGTTCAGCCGGGCGTGCTTCTTGATGTCGGACTCGACCACGAACCACGGGCTGGTCGGGGTGTCGGTGCGGGCGATCATCTCGTCCTTGGCCCGCGAGTAGTCCTCCCAGCGGGTGATGGACTCCAGGTCCATCGGGCTCAGCTTCCACCGCCGGACCGGGTCGTTCAGCCGGGACTTGAAGCGCCGCAACTGCTCGGCGTCGGAGACCGAGAACCAGTACTTGCGCAGCAGGATTCCGTCGTCGATCAGCATCTGCTCGAAGATCGGGGTCTGCCGCATGAACCGCTCGTACTCGGCCGGCGTGCAGAAGCCCATCACCCGTTCGACGCCGGCGCGGTTGTACCAGGAGCGGTCGAAGATCACCATCTCGCCGGCGGCCGGCAGGTGGGCGATGTAGCGCTGGAAGTACCACTGGGTGCGCTCCCGCTCGGTCGGCGTGGGCAGCGCCGCGACCGGCGCCGACCCGGGCGCTCAGGTACTCCGTGATCCGCTTGATGGTGCCGCCCTTGCCGGCCGCGTCGCGGCCTTCGAAGATGACGACGATCCGGGCTCCGGTCGCGCGGGTCCACTCCTGCAGCGTGACCAGCTCCGCCTGCAGCCGGAACAACTCCGCCTCGTACGCCTCGTTGGAGATCTTCCGCTTGTCTTCTTCTTGGCCATGGCGAGACAGTATCGGCCGCTCGGTCGTGCGGGCCGCCCGGGAAACCGGCGTTGCTGAGTGTCAGTGCCGACTCGTAGCGTGAGATCGGGATGAAACACCGGACCCGATGAGTTCTCAGTCGATGTACGAGGTCTGCCTTCTCGTACGCCAGAACGCCACTCGATACGAGCACGCACCAGATCAAAGGACAGGTTTCGTGACTACGGCCACCACCACCCAGCAAGCGGGGAGCTCCACCGCCCTGCCGCGCGAGTCTCGCAGCATCATCGTGACGCTGCTGGTCGCCGCCTTCGTGGTGATCTTGAACGAGACGATCATGGGCGTCGCGCTGCCGCGGCTGATGAGCGACCTCGGCATCACGGCCCGCACCGTGCAGTGGCTGACCACCGCGTTCATGCTGACCATGGCGGTGGTCATCCCGACCACCGGCTTCCTGCTCCAGCGCGTCTCGACCCGGACCGTCTTCATGCTGGCCATGGGCCTGTTCTGCGCCGGCACGCTGCTCGCCGCGGTCTCGCCCGGCTTCTGGCTGCTGCTGCCGGCCCGGGTCGTTCAGGCCTCGGGTACGGCGATGATGATCCCGCTGCTGATGACCACCGTGCTCACCCTGGTGCCGATCGAGCGGCGCGGCGTGGTGATGGGCAACATCAGCATCGCCATCTCGGTGGCGCCGGCCATCGGCCCGACGATGTCCGGCCTGATCCTGCAGTTCCTGTCCTGGCGCTTCATGTTCGTCCTGGTGCTGCCGGTCGCGCTGGCGGCGATGATCTACGGGTCCCGGCGACTGGTCAACATCGGGCGAGCACGGAAATCAGAAGCTCGACGTCGTCTCGGTGCTGCTGTCCGTGCCGGCGTTCGGCGGCATCGTCTACGGGCTCAGCCAGCTCGGGCAGGGCTCGTCCGGCCCGGCCGTCGCGCTCGGCTTCGTCGCGCGTGGGCGTGGTCTGCCTGCTGGTCTTCGGCTGGCGGCAGCTGCGGCTGGCCCGCGGCGGCAGCCCGCTGCTCGACCTGCGCGCGTTCCGCTATCCGATGTTCAGCCTGAGCCTCACCCTGCTGTGCCTGGCCATGCTGTCGCTGTTCGGCATGATCATCCTGCTGCCGATCTACCTGCAGACCATCCGCGGCATCGGGTCGTTGCCGACCGGCCTGATGCTGCTCCCGGGCGGGCTGCTGATGGGACTGCTCGGGCCGACCGTCGGAAGGTTGTTCGACCGGTACGGTCCGAAGGGTGCTGACCATCCTCGGCGCGACCCTGCTCGGCCTGACGATGTGGCGGCTCAGCCGGTCGGCCCGGACACGCCGATCTGGATGCTGGTCGGGCTGCACGTCGTGCTGTCGGTCGGGCTGGCCTGCCTGTTCACGCCCTGCTTCACCACCGGCGCTGAACCCGCTGCCGCCGTATCTCTACTCCCACGGCAGCGCGATCCTGGCCACGCTGCAGCAGGTGGCCGGCGCCGCGGGAACCGCCCTGCTGGTCGCGATCATGGCGGGCAGCAGCCTCAAGCTGACCCAGGCCGGCGTCGCCGCAGCTCGCGGCGCTGAACGGTGGCATCCACGCCGCCTTCAGCGTCGCCGCGGTGATCAGCATCGGCGCGCTCGTCTGCGCCTTCTTCATGAAGAACCCGAAGCCGCCGGTCGCCGAGGCCCCGGCTCACTGACGAGGCCGGCGGCTCCGACGACGCGTCAGCGGATGACTTTGATGTTGAACTCGGCGCTGCCCGATCGCCCCGTAGAGCCGCAGCCACAGCGGCATCCACATCTCGAGGCCACGGGCGGCGGTCAGGTCGCCGAGGTCGAGGATGTCGGTCCAGCCGAGCTCGCGGGCCAGAGCTGACGCCTCGGCCCGGGCGGCTTCGTCGTCGCCGGCCACGAAGAGCGTCGAGTCGTGGCCGAGGCCGAGCGGATCGACCATCACCTCGTTCGCCGTGGTCGAGAACATCTTCACGATCCGGGCGCCCGGGTACGCCTCGCTGCAGTTGTTCGGCCAGCGAATCGGTGTTGCTGACGAACAGCGAGGGCGGGAATCCGTGGGAGAAGTCCAGCGGGTTCGAGGTGTCGATGACCACCTTGCCGTCCAGCGCCGGGCCGACCGCCTGCAGGGCGGCCAAGGCGCCGTGCCCGCTCGTCGCGTTGATCCACAGGTCGGCCTGCAGGTCGGCGTACGCGGCCAGCGTCAGCGGCGAGTCCACCCACTCCGTCGCGCGCCCGGGTCGCGCTCCGGATCCCGGGTGCCGATGGTGACCTCGTGCCCGAGCTCGCCGAGCGCCCGCCCGAACGCCCGGCCGACCGCGCCCGTACCCAAAATCCCGATCCTGCATGTCGCCCATCATCGCCGACTTGTCAGACTCTGAACGCGCTACGGCAAGCTGAGAGTCTGACAAGTCGAGCGAAGGAACGGGGTAGGGCTGGTGGACGGGTTGCCGTGGTGACCGGGGCGGGCACCGGGATCGGGGCGGCGGCGGCCGTCGCCCTGGCGCGTGAGGGCTGGGTCGGTGGTGATCGCCGGCCGGCGACCGAAGCCGCTGACCGACCTGGCCGCGGCGCACCCGGACCTGAAGCTGCACCCGATGCCGGCCGACGTGACCAACGAGGAGTCGGTACGCGGGCTGTTCGACGACGACGGTGGCCGCGTACGGCCGGGTCGATCTGCTGTTCAACAACGCCGGCATGGGCGGGCCGCCGCGCGATCTCGACGAGATCCCGCTCGCCGAGTGGCAGGCCGTCGTCGACGTCAACCTGACCGGGGCGTTCCTGTGCACCCGGGAAGCGTTCCGGGTGATGCGGCGCCAGTCGCCCCAGGGCGGCCGGATCATCAACAACGGCTCGATCTCGGCCCACGCCCCGCGGCCGCGGTCGATCGCCTACACCGCGACCAAGCACGCGATCACCGGCCTGACCAAGTCGACGGCGCTGGACGGGCGCCCGTACGACATCGCCTGCGGTCAGATCGACATCGGCAACGCGGCCACCGACCTGACGACGGTGATGGCCGAGGGCATCCTGCAGGCCGACGGCAGCCTGCGGTCCGAGCCGCGGATGACGGTCGACGACGTGGGCCGAGCGGTGGTCTACATGGCCGGCCTGCCGCTGGACACCAACGTCGCGACCATGACGGTGATGGCGACCAAGATGCCCTACATCGGGCGGGGTGTAGCCGACCCCTTGTCGAGCGACGGAGGCTGATTACCGTCGCATAGGTGAGCTATCTCAAGCAGTTCGACGAGCTGGGCCGCGACGACATCGAGATCGCCGGCGGCAAGGCCGCCAACCTCGGCGAACTCACCCGGGCCGGCTTCCCGGTACCGCCCGGCTTCGTGGTGAGCACGGACGGCTATCGCGAGTTCGTCGCCGCTCGCGGCATCGCCGCGTCGATCATGGACCTCGCCGGGTCGGCCGGCACCGAACAGGCGTCAGCCGAGATCCAGGCGCTGTTCTCCGGCGCGGTGCCCGATGATCTTCGGTCCGAGATCACCGACGCGTACGCGCTGCTCGGGGCTCGACGTCCCGGTGGCGGTCCGCTCGTCGGCGACCGCCGAGGATCTCGCCGAGGCCAGCTTCGCCGGCCAGCAGGACACCTATCTCAACATCCGCGGCACCGAGGCGGTGATCGCGGCGATCACCCGATGCTGGGGGTCGTTGTGGACCGAGCGGGCGATGACCTATCGGGCCCGCCAGGGCATCGCACCCGAGACGGTGAGCCTGGCGGTGGTCGTGCAGCAGATGGTCGAAGCCGATGCGGCCGGGGTGATGTTCACGGCGAACCCGGCCAACGGCCGGCGGGACGAACTGGTGATCAGCGCCGCCTGGGGTCTGGGTGAGGCGGTGGTGAGCGGCCAGGTGAACACCGACGATCTGGTGCTGGACAAGCGCCGGCAGCGTGATCAACTCCCGGCAGACCGCCGAGAAGATGATCATGACTTCGTATGCTGATCTTGGTACCGCCGAAGGCCCGGTGCCGGAGGATCGACGACGCGCCGCGGTGCTCAGCGACGACGACGCCAAGGCGCTGGCCGCGCTCGGGATCCGGATCGAAGATCATTACCGGGCTCCGCAGGACATCGAGTGGGCGCGATCCGGCGGCGAGTTCTTCATCCTCCAGGCGCGGCCGATCACCGCGCTGCCGGACGCCGAGGCGCCGATGCCGACGGACTGGTCGGTGCCCGAGCGGACCGACATGTACGTCCGGGCCAGCATCGTCGAGCAGCTGCCCGACCCGCTCACCCCGCTGTTCGCCGAGATGATCGACGGTTCGGTGACCCGGTCCCTGCGGAAGCTGATGAACGAGCTGCTGGCCGGCGACGTGGTCCGGGACGGCGACGTCGGATTGCCCACGGTGAACGGTTACGCGTACTACCGCTACACCCGCTCCGGGATGGCCCGCATCATGCTGCGCAGCGGACCCGCCTTCCGGGTGATCTCCACCAACGGAGAGCGCAGCGGCCTGCTCCGCTGGCGCGACTACTCCCATCCCCGCTATCGAGCCGCCGTGGCCGAATGGACGGCTCGACCGATCGAGCAGCTCGATGATCATGAACTGCTCGACGGGGTCGCCGCCCTGCTGGACGCGGGCACCGAGTACTACACCTCGGTCCAGACGATCATCCCGATCGCCGCCATGGCCGAGATCATCTTCTCGGCCTTCTACGACCGGCTCGTCCGCCGTCCCGGCGATCCGGCGGCCAGCACGTTCCTGCTGGGCTTCGACAGTGAGCCGATCCGCGCCGAGCAGTCGCTGTACGACCTGGCCGCCTGGACCCGGGAACCATCCCGAGCTCGCCGAGACCATCCTCAACCGGCCGGCCGCTGAGGTGCTGGACCCGGCGACCGGCGGGGACGACCCGGACTGGGCCGAGTGGCGGAGCCGATTCCATGATCATCTCGAGCGGTTCGGGCATGCCGTCTACAACCTCGACTTCGCCAACGCGGTGCCGGCTGATGCGCCGGCGCCGCTGCTGGACACGCTGCGCTTCTACCTGCGCGGCCAGGGCGCCGACCCGGCCGATCGGCGGCGGCGCTCGGCGGAGCGGCGGGAGAAGACCGCGGCCGCGGTCGCGCGCGCGGCTGGACCCGATCCGCCGGGCGGGCTTCGAGCGCCTGCTCCGTCGCGCCCAGGTGGTGGCGCCGGCGCGCGAGGACGCGCTGGCCGACGTGGGCCTGGCCTGGCCGCAGCTGCGGCGGATGCTGCTGGAACTGGGCCGCCGGCTGGTGGACCGCGGAGCGATCCGCCGGCCCGAGGACGTCTTCTGGCTGCATCGCGCCGAGATCGCCGATCCCACTCCCGGGCTCGTCGACCAGGTCGAACGCCGCAAGGAGATCTGGCGCGGTCAGCGGCGGGCCACGCCGCCGCAGTTGCTGCCCAAGGGTGGTGCGTTGGTCGAGTCGATGCGGAGGTGGCTGCCGGCGCCTCCGAAGATCAGGTCGGCGACGTGATCAAGGGGACCGCCGCCAGTGCGGGGGTCGTCACGGCGACCGCCCGGGTGCTGTCGGGACCGGAGGACTTCGGCTCGATGGTCCCGGGCGAGGTGCTGGTCGCCAGCATCACCACGCCGGCCTGGACCTCGCTGTTCGCCATGGCGGCCGCCGTGGTCACCGACATCGGCGGGCCGCTCAGCCACAGCTCGATCGTCGCCCGCGAGTACGGCATCCCCGCCGTCCTGGGAACGGCGGTCGCGACCCGCCGGATCCACAGCGGCCAACGGATCCGGGTGGACGGTGACGCCGGTACCGTCACGCTGCTGGACGCCGACGATCAGGGCCCGGAGACGGCACCGGAGGCCGACCGACCGACCGCCGGCCGGCGGCTGCTACCGCTCGCCGGCCTGGCCGCCGCCGGGGTGGCGGTCGCCATGCTGATCAGGCGTCGCGCACGGCAGGCGTTGAACCGAAGGTCACGGACAATTCGACTGACGCACCGTCACGGATGGTGCGGGCCCAGTCCGGCCGTCAACCCGGTCAGCTCGTACGCCGAACCCAGCGCCTGCTGGGCGGCCGCGGCGGTGCGATCCCGCTCGTCCCGCTCGACCGCGGGCACCGGCGCCTTGATCTCGGCGCGCAACCGGTCGGCGGCTGCGAGCTGGCGCGCCGCTTCAGCCGGATCTCCCAGCTGGATCGCGATCGCGGCCAGTTCGTCGTAGCCACTGGCTTCCCGCCATCGGTCGCCCAGCAGCTGATGTTCGGCGAGGCTGGCCCGCTGCAGACCGAGCGCTCGCTCGCTGTCGCCGCGCAGCCGGGCCACCGCGCCCTGCTGGTTCAGCACCCAGCCGATCCCTTCGCGGAAAGACATGTCCTCGCACAGGTCCAGGCACTGGCCGAGCAGCAGATCCGCCCCGTCAAGATCATCGGAGTACCGCGCGATCGCGCCCAAGTTGATCAACGCCCAGATCACTCCCTCGGTGTCACCGAGGCGCGCGCATCCGGTTCAGCGCCTCCCGGCCGAGCGGCTCGGCCTCGGCGACCCGGCCACGGATCCAGGTCGACGAAGCAGAGGTAGTTCAGCTGCGACGGCCTCGCCATGATCATCTTCGGCCTCCCGGGCGAGCGTCATGGCCGCCCGGTGCAGCGCCTCCGACCGGTCGTAGTCCCCGAGCTCCCGGGCGATCGAGCCGAGCCGGGCGGTCGACCACGCCACTCCGGCGCGATCCTCGGTTCGCCGGTAGAGATCATGAGCCCGCTCGGCCATCGCCTTGGCATCGGCGTAGTCGCACTGCAGGAAGGCCAGCGTCGCCGCCAGCTGCAGAGCGGGCGCCAGCAGGCTGCTCGGAGCGTCCGGTGCCGCCCGCAGCGCGTTCGCCGCCCAGGCGCGCCCGTCGGTGTAGCGTCCGCGCAGGTAGCACCAGCGCCCGAGCGCAGCCACCATCCGCAGGGCGAGCTCCGGGCGGCTCTCGACCGCCCAGGCCATCGCCTGGCGCACGTTGTTCAGCTCCCGGTCCACCGCGGTCAGCCACTCGTGTTGATCATGTGAGGCGAAGTGTGCGGCCGCCTCTTCGGCGAGCCGGCAGAAGTACTCCGCATAGCGCTCACGGATCGTCTCGGCGTCCGGGCGCGCCGTCGAAGCGATCTTGGGCGTACTGCCTGATCAGGTGCAGCAGCCGGAAGCGGGCTCGCGGGCTGCCGTCGTCCCGCCGGGAGACCAGCGACTTGGAGACCAGGTTGGACAAGACGTCGACGACCTCGACCTCGCCGAGTTCGTCGCCGCAGATCGCGGCCACCGCATCGCGTCCGAACGCCGAGGCGAACACCGACAGCCGTTCGAAGATCAACTTCTCCCGGGGGCTGAGCAGCTGGTAGCTCCAGCTCACCATCGCGTCGACCAGTTCATGATCACCGGCCGGGCCCGGAGGTCTGCAGGATGCCGAGCTCGGAGTCGAGGGTGTCGGCCAGCTCCCGCACCGTCAGCACGTTGGTCCGAGCGGCGGCGAGTTCGAGCGCGAGCGGAAGGCCGTCGAGCCGGCGGCAGATCCGGACCACGGCGTGACTCTCCTCGGTGGTCAGCGCACCCAGGCCGGCCCGGGTCACGAACAGCCGACCGGCGGGCGCGGCGGTCAGGGCGTCGCTGTCCTCGGCGTACGAGGGCAGCCCGAGGGGCCTGACATCGAAGGCGAGCTCGCCGGGCAGGTTCGTCAGGTGCCGGCTGGTGAGGATGATCTTGATCGCCGGGGCACCGGCGAGCAGGGCGCGGCAGATCGTGCTGCAGGCGTCGAGCTGGTGCTCGGCGTTGTCGATCATCAGCAGCCCGGCCCGCGTTCGGAGATGATCGACGATCTCGGCCACGGTGGGCTGGGGCGAACCGCGCACGCCGAGGGCTCCGGCCAGGGCCGGCAGCACCGAGGACGCGTCGGCCAGCGCGCCGACCGGCATCCAGTGCACACCGTCGGGATAGGCGGCGGCCCGCTGGGCCGCGTACGCGACGGCGATCCGGGTCTTGCCCACACCGGCCGGTCCGACCATGGTGATCAAGCGCGCATCGTCCCGGTCGGCCAGCTGAGCTCAGCGCGTCGAGTTCGCCTTCCCGGTCGACGAACGCGTCGGCGAAGACCGGCAGCACGGGCGCGGCCGGTTCGGCGATCTGCGCCGAGGCGAACAGCGACGAGCGGTCGATCTCCCGCAACCGCAAGGCGTCGGCCAGCATCCGCATCGTCGTCATCCGGGGCGACCGGCGTCCCCGCTCGAGCAGCGAGACGGCCTCAGGGCTGAGGCCGGCCCGCGACGCCAGGGTCTCCTGGGAAAGCCCGGACCGTCGCCTCAAGCGCCGTAGCTCGTCGCCGAAGAGGCTCAATTCCCTTGCCACCTTGAAGAATAGGCGAGGCGCACCCCCGCTGGACCTGTCTCGAGCCTGCCCCCGTGCTGCCATTGTCCGCCCGTTGTCCGTGGTCGCACAACCTCTGCTGGGCCAAGATCATGGGTGGCAATCGTTCGGGGGTTCGGAGCGCCGTCGGGGGATTTCCTGGCCGATCTCGTGCGGCATCGCCTTGATCAGCAGCGTGGAGCCTGGAGGGCGCGGCCCAGTTGGGGGGCCTGCTTGGCGTAGCGAGGTTGGACGCGCCCTCCGCAAGGTCCCGGTCACTCGCTTCGATCGTCGCGAAGCCCGCTCGACCGTCCCGATCGTCGGCCGACCCTGGAGCCCGCGTCCTACACTCGCCTCACCTGGCGGTGTCGTCGAGTGGAAGCGGTGGCGTGGATTTCTGGAAGGGTTGGCCGTATCCGGTCGCCGTCGCCGTGCTGTTCGTCATCGTCCTGCTCCGCGCCGGTGGCACCTACGCGCTCGGCCGGGCCGCGGGCGCCGGCGCTCAGCGCACCCGCCTCGCGCGGCTGATGGCGAGGCGCGGCTTCGCCCGCGTGCAGGAAATCGTGGCCCGCTGGGGCGCGCCGGTGGTCGCGCTGTCGTTCCTCACCGTCGGTGTGCAGACCCTGGTCAACCTGGCGGCCGGCCTGACCCGGATGCCGCTGCGCCGCTACGTTCCGGCTCTGGTGATCGGCTCGGTCATCTGGGCGTTGCTCTACGCCACCGTCGGATTCGTCACGTTCGCCGCGTGGCGACGCCTGTACGCCATCTCCCCGGTCGCGGCCGATCACCGGCTTGATCGTGCTGCTGCTCGCGCTGGCGGCCTACGTGGTCTGGCAACTGCGGCACCGGTCGGAGGACTCCGAGCCGCTGGCCGAGGCCGCAAGCTAGCTTTGGCAGCGTGACGAGTCCGATCGACGAAAGCTCAGCCGCGCCGGTGTGGCGCCCGGTGGACGGATTCGACTTCACCGACATCACCTATCACCGCGCGGTGTCGGCGCCGGTGGTCCGGATCGCCTTCGACCGGCCCGAGGTGCGCAACGCGTTCCGGCCGCACACCGTCGACGAGCTCTACCGCGCCCTCGATCATGCCCGGATGTCCTCCGACGTCGGCGCCGTGCTGCTCACCGGCAACGGCCCGTCGCCCAAGGACGGCGGCTGGGCGTTCTGCAGCGGCGGGGATCAGCGGATCCGTGGCCGGGCCGGATACCAGTACGCCGACGGTGAGGGCGATCCGGCGCCGCGCCCGACAACGCCGCCCTGGGCCGGCTGCACATCCTCGAGGTGCAGCGGCTGATCCGGTTCATGCCGAAGGTGGTGATCGCCCTGGTCAACGGCTGGGCGGCCGGCGGTGGGCACAGCCTGCACGTGGTGTGCGACCTGTCGCTGGCCAGCGCCGAGCACGCGCGGTTCAAGCAGACCGACGCGGATGTCGGCAGCTTCGACGGGGGCTTCGGTTCGGCGTACCTGGCCCGTCAGGTCGGGCAGAAGTTCGCCCGGGAGATCTTCTTCCTCGGCGAGGTGTACACCGCCGAGGACGCGTACCGGATGGGCATGGTCAACAAGGTCGTCCCGCACGCCGACCTCGAGACGGTCGGGCTGGAATGGGCGGCCAAGATCTGCGGCAAGAGCCCCACCGCGCAGCGGATGCTGAAGTTCGCCCTCAACGCGATCGATGACGGCTTGATCGGGCAGCAGGTGTTCGCCGGCGAGACGACGCGGCTGGCGTACATGACCGACGAAGCGGTCGAGGGCCGCGACGCCTTCCTGGAGAAGCGCCCCCCGGACTGGTCGCCCTTCCCCTACTACTACTGACCGATTGTCAGACTCTCAGCTCGCTAGAGCTGCTGAGAGTCTGACAGGTGGAGGTCAGACGACGCCGTAGAGGCGGTCGCCGGCGTCGCCGAGGCCGGGAATGATGTAGCCGACGTCGTTGAGCTTCTCGTCGACCCCGGCGACCACCAGCGTGCAGGGCACGTGCAGGCCGTCGAGCAGCGCGTTGATCCGGTCGATGCCCTCGGGGGCGGCGAGCAGGCAGATGCAGGTGATGTGATCGGCGCCCCGCTTGACCAGGAACTGCACGGCTGACGCCAGGGTGCCGCCGGTCGCGAGCATCGGGTCCAGGACGTAGCACTGGCGGCCGGAGAGGTCGTCGGGCAGCCGTTCGGCGTACGTGGTGGCCGCCAGCGTCTCCTCGTTGCGGACCATGCCGAGGAATCCGACCTCGGCGGTCGGCATCAGCCGGGTCATCCCCTCGAGCATGCCGAGGCCGGCGCGCAGGATCGGCACCACGAGCGGCCGTGGGGGCGACAGCTTGACCCCGGCGGATTCCATCAGCGGCGTCTGCACGACGCACGCGGTCACCCGCACCTCCCGGGTCGCCTCGTACGCGAGCAGCGTGACCAGTTCCTCGGTCAGCCGCCTGAACGTCGGCGAATCGGTGGCCTGATCGCGCAGCACCGTGAGCTTGTGAGCGACGAGCGGATGATCGACGATGCGCAGTTCCACGCTCGAACGTTAGCGACTCCCGGTCGCCGGTAGGGGAGCAGGCTCGTGGGAATCCTTGTCGTCTGACACGATGGACCGGGAAATTCGGGTGCGATCAGGCGAGGGAGGGGTCATGTCGGACTTCGACGACGAGGAGTATGAGTCGTTCGAACTGGACGGCGCGGGAAAGCCCCGCGATTCCGGAGCTGCGCCGGCGGAGGCCGACGACGATCTCGACGACGACGATGATCTCGAGGATGCGGCCGAGGACGAGATCGACTTCGTGCTCGCGGCTTATCGCGAGGACGGCCAGCCGTACGTCCAGGCGCTCGCGAAGGATCTGGCCAACGACTTCGACGAGCTGATCATCCAGCTCCGGCGGCTGCCCGGGGACGCGGGCGCGCTCGGCTTCGTGAGCCTGGTCGAGGAGGTCTTCGTCATCGTCCGGGTGCGGGGCCAGCATGTCCAGGTGCTGCTGTCCGACGCCGACGCCGCCGCCGACTGGCCGATCGCCCGCGATGTCGCCGACTATCTGGGCGAGGAGATCCCCGACGAGGACGACGACGATGACGGCGAGCCGATGGGCGATCTGGGGATGCTGGCTGATCTCGGACTGAGCGAATTCGACCTGACCGCGATCATCGACAACCTGGACCTGAGCAGCGACCAGATGCTGATCGAGGTGGCCGACAAGCTCAAGCTCAACCCGCAGTTCCGCAAGGTTGCGGAGTCGGTCTTCAACGACTGAGGCTCATGCCCAGCCAGTGGGACGGCCCGATGGGGCTGGCGATGGAGCAGGCCCGGCTGGCTTCGAGGCACGGCGACGTGCCGATCGGCGCGGTGGTCCTGGACGCCGCCGGATCGGTGGTCGCCGCCGCCGGCAACGAACGCGAGCTTCGTGGCGATCCCACGGCGCACGCCGAGATCGTGGCGATCCGCGAGGCGGCCCGACTGCTGGGCCAGTGGCGGCTGACCGATCACACCCTGGTGGTGACGCTCGAGCCGTGCACCATGTGCGCCGGCGCGCTGGTGCTGGCCCGGGTCGCCCGGCTGGTCTTCGGCGCGTACGACCCGAAGGCGGGTGCCGTCGCCTCGCTCTTCGACGTGGTGCGGGACGCCCGGCTGAATCATCGGGTCGACGTGCGCGGCGGCATTCGCGAAGCCGAGTGCGGGGACCTGCTCAGGGACTTCTTCGCCGGCCCGCTGATCCCACGTGCGGCACACTCACCCCGCGATCTGGTCGCCTCCCCCACGGAATTTGCCACGGTAGGCGACGGTTTTGCACGTGACCGTGCAAAACCGACAGGCCGGCGCGCGGGCGGAATCGGATTCGCGTACGAGCACGCTCCTTCGGTAACCTTCCCGGCGGTGGCGTGTCTGAGCGGCCTAAAGAGCGCGCCTCGAAAGCGCGTGAGGGTGAAAACCTCCGCGGGTTCAAATCCCGCCGCCACCGCCAGTCTGGCTAGGCCGAACGCCGGCCCCACCGCAAGGTGGGCGCCGGCGGTCTAGGCCGTGGTCTCAAATGTGGTCTCAATTGGTCGCGGTTGCTGCGTCGCTGGTGGACCACAGGAGGCCGTCGAGGCGGCTGGCCAGGTCATTGTGGATCGGTGTGATGACGTGCGTGTAGCGGCTCGCCATCGCCGTCGTCGACCAGCCCAGAACGCTCATGATCGTGCGCTCATGGACGCCGAGCAGCAGCAGATCTGTAGCTGCTGTGTGACGGGCATCGTGAAGACGCCCGTCGCGGACATCGGCGGTCCTCGCTGTCGTTGGGCGATCCGCCGGCCTTCAGCCGCCCACTGGACACCATCACCGCGTCGTACTTCACAGTCACAGTGTTTGCAACCGTCGGATTCGGCGACATCGTTGTGCAGATCTCTCCATGCGGGGCGCCGGCGGGGTCAAGGCCGGGCTCCATCGGGTGGCGCCGAGACCTGCTCAGCGGGCCTGGTCGAGATCGAGGCGCAGCGGTTCGGGCACATGGGCGTCATCTCGCCAGTCGACGCTTATGTGGACCCGGCCGTTGACCAGTCACCGTCTTCACTGAACCTCCAGGTCGACCATCGTCAGCTCGGCTCTTGATGTCACTCCGAGCTTGGTGAACACCTTGTGGAGGTGGTACTCGACAGTGCGCCGGCTCAGGAACAGTTTGGCCGCGATGTCGGGGTTGCTGGCCCCTCTGCTGGCGAACAGCGCGATTCGCACCTCCTGAGGCGTGAGTTGGTCGAAGGTGTTCGGGTCACGTTTGCGCGCGGTTTCGCCGCTCGCCCGGAGTCGGCACGGGCGCGTTCCGCCCAGGGCGCGGTTCCGAGCTTGTCGAAGACCTCAAGGGCGTTGCGGAGGTGGGTGCGGGCCTCGCTGCGCCGGCGTTGCCGGCGCAGGGCCTCGCCCAGCGCCAGCTCGTTGCGGGCGCGGTCGAAAGGTCGCTGCGCTGAGTGATCGTGCCGCAGCGCCGCGTCGAACTGTTCCACGGCGACTTCGGCGTCGGCGAGGAGGCCCTTGCATCGTGCCAATGCGGCCGCCGGGAGAGGCAGTCCGCTCCCGGTCGCCCACGCACCGAACCGCTCCAACACCGCGCTGCACCTATCCGGTTGGCCGGCGCGTACGGCAGCCTCGACAAGGTCGGGTGTGGCCCAGAGCAGGATTCCTGGGTGGCCACCGGCTCCGGTGAGCGTGAGGAGGTGCTGGAGGGCGTCGGTGGGGCGGCCCAGGCCTAATTCCAACAGGCCCAGTGCCCAGTCGGCGGCTGCACTGACGATCCGCATCCGGCGGGTCTCGGCCAGTGCGTAGGCCTGCTCCGCCGCTGCTCGGCAGCCATCCTCATCTCCCCGCATCGCGCTGACCAAGGCCAGGCTGCCTAGCGCAGCGCCGGCGTCTAAGCCCACTTCGCCGGCCAGCCTCAGTCCCTCCTCGGCATACGCCTCCGCTACCGTCGGTCGGCCGGCGATGGCCTCGGTCCACGCGAGGCGATCCAGCACGGGGGCGAGCATGCCGACAGCTCCGCTGAGCCGGGCCTGGTCGGCGCCGCGCTCGTAGAGGGTGCGCGCCGCGTCAAGTTCGCCCAGGTACAACGCGGCGCGACCCGCCCACAAAAGCTTCGCCGGGTCGTCGATGCGCTGCGCGCCCGCCACCACCTCCCGCCACATGGCCGTTCCGCCGGCCGGGTCGCCTCCGAGCGCACGCGCCAGGCCGCCAAGCAGTGCCACCATCAGCCTGTTCTCAGGTGGCGGCCCGGCGGGAATCGCGGCCGCGAGTGCTCCAACTTCCGCCGCCAGCGCCGGGGTGCCGATGAACGCAGCCGCCTCGCCGGCCAGAACCAGCGTCTCCAAGGCCGTGGGGGGATCGAATTCGGCGAACGCGGCGGCGCTGGCGACGAGAAGTCGGTAAGCCTTGTCCGGCATGCCGCGCCGCAACTCGAAGAGTCCGGCGAGTTGCATCACCCGGGCTCGTTGCGGGGGGTCCTCGACCAGCTGCTCCGCCTCGGTGAGCAAGGTGGCGGCGCGGTCCCGCTGGCCCGCGAGCCAGGCGTCGTGCGCAGCAGCGGTGAGCCGCCTGCCCCGCTCAGCTCGGTCTGAGGTGAGCTGCGCGGACCGTTCCAACGCGTCGGCGGCCGCCCCGGCGCCGCTGCGCCGGCGGGCGCGATCGGCGGAGTTCTCCAGTGCCGCGGCAACGCCCTCATCGGGCTCCACAGCCGCGGCGGCCAGGTGCCAGGCCCGCCGGTCGACATCTTCGGTCCCATCCAGGATCGCCGCCAGGTCGCGGTGAACACCTTGCCGGCTCGCGAAGGTTGCATGTTGATAGACCGCGGAACGCACCAGCGGATGCCGGAACTGCAGCTTGCCGCTGCGAACCGAGACCAGCCCGGCTTGTTCGGCGGCCTCCAGCGCGTCCAAGCCGATGCCGGCGACTGCGGCGGCTCGCAAGACCGTAGCGAGGTCTCCGGTCTCCTCGGCGGCCCCTACCAGCAACAGATGCTGGGCGGCCGACGAGAGCCGGGAGACCCGCTCCGCGAAGATGCGCTCGACACTGCGGCCCAGTGGCAGCGGCTCTGGCAACGCGGCCACCCCGGCACGCTGTGCCGCGCTCAGCATGGTGGGGAGCTCCAGCAAGGCGAGCGGGTTCCCCGTTGTCCTGGCCACAAGCTGGTCGCGAACCAGATCGGCCAGCCCGGGCGCAGTTTCGGAAAGAAGTGCTGCGGCCGCCGCGGGCTCAAGCCCGCTCAGTCGTCGCTCCGGAAGACCGGGGGCCGCGAAGTCGCGCTGGTCGTCGTCCCGCGCGCCGAACAGCAGCACAACACCCTCGGCCTGTAGCCGACGAGCCACAAAGACCAGTGCGTCGGCCGATGGCCCGTCAAGCCATTGCGCGTCGTCGACCACACAGAGGAGGCCGTCGCCGGCCGACACCTCAGAAAGAGGGTGAGCACCGCGACTGCGACCAGAAAGGGATCATCGCTGCGACCCGGGGTCAGGCCGAACGCCGCGCTGAGCGCTGCGGACTGCGGCCTCGGTAACGAGTCGAGCTGGTCAAGTACGGGATAGAGCAGCTGGTGCAGCGCGGCGAAGGGCAGGGTCACCTCCGACTGGACACCGGTCCCGCGAAGCACTCGCAAGCCAGCCGCGTGCTCGGCGGCGTATTCCAGAAGTGCCGTCTTCCCGACACCCGGCTCCCCGCGGATGACCAGTGCGGCGCTGCGAGAGAGCCGTGCTGCGTCCAGAAGATCTCGCAGGGCGGCACAGTCCGGTTCCCGGCCGTGCAACACCCCGACAATTATCAGCGCCGGGGTCCGACCCACTTCCGGCGAACGCGAGGGAAGGGATCGACCGGTGACCGGATGCACTCCTGTCGGCCGGCAGCAGGACTAGGGACCTCACAGATGCGGCGGGAAGCGCTGTGGAGCCAGTCTGTGCCTTACAGGCTCATACACGGCAGGCACGCACAACCGTGTTATCGCGCACCTAATGCATCAGTCGAACAAAGAGGAGAATCCGATGCTTGAGCAACGAACGACTCAAGAATTCCCACCACCAAGAACTGATCGTCCCCTTCGCCAAGTCCTTGTCTTCCTGTGCTCCACCTACGCGATCGCCGTCGCGATTGTCATCGCACTACCGCACGCCGGCATCACACCGATGCTCAGCATCGCAGCGCCAGTGCTCGGCGTCGCGATCACCATGGTGTTCGCCGTCCCGCGGGGTCAACGACGTGCGATCTTGATGACCATCGGATTCAATCCGCGACGGGGGCGGGGCCTGCTGATTGCTGTCGTCGTGCCGGTGCTGATCGGGACTTTGAGCTTCGGAGTTGCCGCGGCGTTCGGGGTCGTTCGATTTCCTGGGCTCGGTGCCGGGCTTTGTCAGCGGACTTCTCAACATTCTCGTAGGCACGGTCGTCTCTACGTTCGTCTTCCTCGGCGAGGAGATCGGTTGGCGGGGGTATCTGCTTTTCCGCCTCGCCGAGATCACCTCAGGGCGGAAGGCGGCCGTCCTCACCGGCGCCTTCCACGCCCTCTTCCATCTGCCGTTACTCCTGGTTGCCACTACATATCAGAGTGCTGGTCAACGCTGGATCGTGGTGCCGATGGTGATGATCACGCTCACCCTGGCGGGCGTCTGGTACGGCTGGCTACGACTGTCGGTCGGGAAGTATCTGGTCGGTCTGTCTGTCCCACAGTGCCTTCAACAACGTGATGGACAGCCTCGCGGGCGTTGCGATTGTGACCTCCGCGGCGACGATGGCCTACGTGACCACCGAGACCGGCGTAGTGACCATGGTCATCGTGGTGCTGGTCGCGGCCTTCCTGTTGGTCCGCAAAGGCGCAGACTTCGACAAAGCCCGGCCGAGAGCTCAGCGGCCGACGATGGAGCCGCGCGTTGAAGCAGCGCGCGGGTAACAATGACCAACCCGGCTCGCCCACGCTCAGCCGTACAGCGGCATCAGCTCGCCGCCGGAGCCGGTACAAGTCCCGGTCTTGCGATCGGTGGATTCATCGGCTGGAGCTCGGCCTGTCTGGTGGCCATCCTGGTAGTTGTCCGTCTTGGGCGGGCCCGGCTGTATCGCCGGCCCGGGTAGAGGTGGCGACCGCACAATGAGCACCACAGCACCCGCCCGCCCCGGCCACAACCGTTGGCCCGGCCAGCCGTCGGCGTCCTGCCACCTCTCTAACCGGTGAAGACGACGTGCCGCCCACCCCAGGTGCACATCGGCCCACCACCGCATCGACTCGGCCGGCCCGATTCGGCGGGCAGACCGCAGGTCGGGCGCCGCGTACGTCGGCGACTGGAACCAAGGTCCGGCTGCTTCGGTCGGCGGATCGACCAGCAACTGCACCCCTGACAAGGAGATTCTCGATGACTCAGACCGCCACCAACCCCGGCGCCGACATCCGCCCGGTCGGGCGAGTTTCCCGGGTCCGGCCCTGGATCGCGCTGGCCGCGGCGGCCGTCGTGTTCGCCTTGGCTTGCTCGGGCGTCCTGCCGTTCATCCTCGTCCTACCGGTGATCGGTGTGGTGCTGGCCTTCGGCGCGCCACCCGACCATGTCGCTGATGCCCGGCCGATCGCCCGGCGGCCGCGTAACGCCGTTCTCGGAGTGGGGCTGCTCGCCGCACTGGCCGTGGTGATCATGCAGCCGCAGCTGAGCGTGCCGCTGGTCACCCTCTTCGGACTGGACGGGTCGGGCTTGGCGGTCACCTGTCCTGGCCGTCGTTGCGCTGGCCCTGCCCTTGGCGATGGCGGATGCAAGGACCGCCGAAACCGCCGACCGGCTGGTTCCTGCTGACCCGGCGCAACCTGATCTTGTGCCTGACTATCTTCGTGATCGTGGCCACTTGGTACGGCGAGCGAGGCCTGAGCCTGCTGCCGATCGGGGTCTTCGTGCTCACCCTGCCGCTGATCGTCGGATTCAGCCGATTGGTCGCCGCCCGGCGCCAACGGCTCGAGTACGGCCTCCTGCGCCGACCGCTCCGCGCCGGACTCGGACCGCAGCGGCTGCAACTCGCCAACGTGGTGCTGCTCTGCGGCCTGCTGGCCCTCACCGTCTACGCCGGGGTCTACGACCCCGTAGCCCTCCAACTCACCCCGGGGCTGCACCGGTACTCGCTGGTCCGGGTTCGTCCTCGGTCTGGTCGCCTTCGTGCTCCTCTGCCTGGTGCCGCTGCGTCAGGTACGGCTCGGCTCGAACCTGCTGGTCTCCGCCGGAACGATCTTCCTCGCCGTCCAGCTGATCTCGGTGTACCGGCCGCCGGTCGACGCGGTCACCGTCGGCAACCCGCTGGCCGGTGAATGGTGGGTCGGTCACGGCGGTCACGCGGAACTGGTCAACTACCACCAGACCAGCTCGACCCAACGCCACGCCCTGGACATCATGCAGGTCGTCGACGGGAGCATCCACCGCCCCGGCAGCACCGACCTGACCAGCTACTACATCTACGACCAGCCCGTGCTGGCCCCGGCCAGCGGAACCGTGACCTACGTCGTCGACGGCCACCCCGACCTGCCGATCGGATCCGTCGACAGCCAGCACCCCACCGGAAACCAGGTGGTGATCGACGTCGGCGGCGGCCGGTACCTGTTGATGGGCCACCTCCGCCAGGGCAGCATCACGGTCGAGGTCGGTGAGCGAGTCATCGAAGGGCAACAGATCGCCCGGGTCGGCAAGTCCGGCCACAGCAGCCACCCCCACCTCCACATCCAGGCCCAAACGCTGCCCACCGGGATCGCCGACATCACGACCATCGACGGCCCGCAGCTGGTCAGGACCCTGCACACCTACCCGCTGCTCTTCCGCGGGGTCAGCCTCGTCCGAGGCGGCGTCGAGACCCGGCCGGCGGCCGTTGATCCCCGCCGAGGCGATTTCGTCCGCCCGGCCCACTGATACGCACGGGCTGCGAGCTGCAGTCTCATCCGAAACCTCATTCGCACGCCAACGTCGCGCCGGCTGAACGGCTTCCGCTGCGGGTCACCGGCGCGTAGTTCAGAGATCGGCCAGGGCCTATGTTTTTGCAGATTTTTCTCGTGAATGGCCCTAGCCTTCGTCGTAACGGCGGCGAGCGCCGTGACTGCAGAGAAACGAGCCGCGATGAGTCATGCTGGCCATGAGGTACCTGCTGCACATGACCTGACCGAGCACAAGGGGCTCGACGAGGGCGCACTGACGTTCTACGGCACGCTGATGATCGGCCTCGCCTCGGTGGCACCGGCCTACTCGTTGGCGGCCACGCTGGGTTATGTCGTGATCGAGGACGGCACGCTGGCACCCGTTGCGGTGGTACTCGGTTTCATCCCGATGCTGCTCACCGCCTTCGCTTACCGGGAACTGAACAAGGTCATCCCGGACTGCGGCACCACGTTCACCTGGGTGACCAAGGCGTTCGGACCGAAGACTGGCTGGTTCGGCGGCTGGGTGCTGACCCTCGCCGGGATCATCGTGCTGGCGAACCTGGCCCAGGTCGCCGCGCAGTACACCTTCCTGCTCGTCGGCGCCGACTCACTGGCCGAAAGCAAGCTCTGGGTGACGGTGCTGGGCGTCGTGTTCATCGCGGCCATGGCGTGGGTCTCCTACCGCGGCATCGAGATCGCCCACTGGCTGCAGAATGTGCTCGTCGGCATCCAGTACCTCGCGCTGGGAGCAATCCGTC
>CAVXIY010000022.1:0-39132 GCA_963761955.1 uncultured Actinomycetota bacterium
GGCGGCCGCCCACGCCGCGGTGGACGAGGCGGTGGAGATCCTGCGGGACGGGCGTACGCGCACCCACACCCGGGTCGACAAGGCCGCGAAGGACTATCTCACCGAGGTGGACCTGGCCAGCGAGGCGGCGATGAAGAAGGCGCTGGAGGCTTCGACGCCGGAGATCGGCTTCTTCGGCGAAGAGGGCGGCGGTGCGGCGCTGGACTCCGGCCGGGTGTGGGTGGCCGATCCGCTGGACGGGACGATCAACTACGCCACCGGCTCGCCGTTGTGCGGGGTGATGCTCGGGCTGCTGGAGGACGGGGTGCCGGTGCTCGGGGTGATCGATCTCCCGTTCCTCGGGGTCCGGGTGCACTCCGGCGCCGTGGTCGACGTCGACGGGTTCGACCAGGGCATCGTCGGGATGGGCGACGCCTTCCACCGGGGCGGCGCGCGGATGGACGCCTATCTCCAACTGACCGCCACCATCCACCGCGAGGCCCTGCGCTTTCGCTGCGTCGGCGCCGCCTCGGTGCTGTGGACCTGGCTGGTCAGCGGCCAGATCCAGGGCATGGTGCTGGCCCACAACAATCCGTACGACGTGGTCGCCGGCCACGCGATCGCCCAAGCCGCGGGTGCGGTGGTCACCGACTATGCGGGCGCGCCGTTGACCCTCGAGTCAAGTGGGGCGATGGCCGCCGTGCCCGGCATCCAGCCCGAACTCGTCCGGCTGGCCGCCGATCTGGCCGCCGCGTCCGTTTAGCGCGCTACCGCCGCTAGCGGGGACCGAGCACGTTCTGGCGTTGGCTGCCCAGACCGTCGATGCCGAGTTCCATCACGTCCCCGGGCTGCAGCCAGACCGGCGGCTTCAGACCCATGCCCACGCCCGGCGGGGTGCCGGTGTTGATCAGGTCGCCGGGCTCGAGGACCAGGAACTGGCTCAGGTAGTGCACGATGAAATACGGGTCGAAGATCATCGTCGACGTCGACCCGTTCTGCCGGCGTACGCCGCTCACGTCCAGCCACATGCCCAGGTCGAGGACATTGTCGATCTCGTCCGGCGTGACCAGCCACGGCCCGGCCGGATTGAACGTCTCGGCGGACTTGCCCTTGGACCACTGCCCGCCGCGTTCGGTCTGGAAGTGGCGTTCGCTGACGTCGTTGACCACGGTGAATCCGGCGATGGCCTCGTGAGCCTCCTCCACCGAATCGAGATAGCTGGTCCGGCGGCCGATCACGATGCCCAGCTCGACCTCCCAGTCGGGCTTGGTCGAGCCGCGCGGGATGCGCACGTCGTCGTACGGGCCGATCAGCGTGTTCGGTGACTTGGTGAACAGGATCGGCTCGTCCGGGACCGCGGCCCCGGTCTCGGCGGCGTGATCGCTGTAGTTCAGGCCGATGCACAAGATCTGGTGCGGCCGGGCGATCGGGGCACCGATGCGTTCGCCGGCGAACTCGCTCAGCTGACCCGCCGCCACCCGCTGGCTGACCACGCTGCTCAGGCCGGCGATCCCGTCGCCGCCGAAGAACGCCTCGTTGAAGTCGCCGACCACGTCGGAGACGTCGACGTAGTGGGTGTCGTCGATGCGGACGACGGGCTTCTCCGAACCGGCCGGACCGATACGCATGAGATACATGGAAGCTCCTGGGTGCTAGCGGGTGACGGGGCGGATCAGCGGTACGTCGGGGTTGAGCTCGACGCCGAAGCCGGGGGTGTCCGGCAGCTTCAGCCGACCGTTGACCGGCACGGGCTCGCCGAGCAGCAGCGGCTGGAACATCGGCACCACCTCGTCGGCCTCGGGCGCCATCATCAAGAACTCCGCGAACGGGCTGTTGGTCCGGGTGATGACGAAGTGGTACGAGTAGACGCTCGAGCCGTGCGGAACGACCAGGGCGCCGTAGGCATCGGCCATGCGCCGAGATCTTGATCAGCTCGGTGATCCCCCCGCACCAGCCGACGTCGGGCTGCAGGATGTCGGCGCAGCCCATCTCCAGCAGCATCCGGAACCCGTACCGGGTGGACTCGTGCTCGCCGGTCGAGACCAGCATGCCGCGCGGCACGTTCTTCCGCAGATCGCGATAGCCCCAGTAGTCGTCGGGGATCAACGCCTCTTCGATCCACTTCAGCCCGTACTCGTGGGCGGCAATGGCCAGCCGGGTGGCGTAGTCGAGGTCGAGCGACATCCAGCAGTCCCACATCAGCCAGAAGTCGTCGCCGACCTTCTCCCGCATCGCCGCCAGTTCGGCGATGTTGGCCTTCAGCCCGGGGACCCCTTCGTGCGGACCGTGGTGCAGGGCCATCTTGCCGCCGATGAAACCCATCTGCTGGGCCAGGTCGGGCCGGGCGCCGGTGGCGTAGAAGATGAGCTCGTCGCGGACCGCTCCGCCCAGCAGGTGGTAGACCGGCTCCTGCCGGATGCGGCCCAGCAGGTCCCAGAGGGCCAGGTCGACGGCGCTGATGACATTGAGCACCAGCCCCTTGCGGCCGTAGAAGAGGGTGGACCGCCACATCTGGTCCCAGATCAGCTCGGTGTCGGTGACCAGCGCGCCCTCGAGGAAACGCGCCAGGTGCTTCTCGACGATCCACGCGCCGGGCTCCCCCGCGGTGGTGACGCCGAACCCGACCGTGCCGTCGTCGGCCTCCACCTCGACCACCAGGGTGCCGAGCACGTTGATGCCGAAGCTGCGGCGGCTCTCGTCGTAGCCCGGATAGCGCGACATCGGGGTGGAGATGTGGTCGTCGATCCAGTGGTAGCCCTCTTGATCGTGGTAGTCCGCTCCCCCGCCCGCGCCGACGGTGAAGGCGCGGACGTGGGCGATGCGTGGCGTGCTCACGACGTCCGGGTGCTCCCTGCGGGAAGACCAGGATCTTGCTCGCCGTACTGCGGCCCCGGGCGAGGTCGTCGAAACTCTGCGGCGCCCCCTCCCAGCCGACCCGGCCGTCGATCAGCGACGCGATCCCGTCCGGCACGGTGCCCACCCAGGCGGCGGTCTCGGCGAACTCGGCCGGGCTGTAGGTGAACGAGCCGACCAGGCTCCGCTCCGCCGTGCTGATCGCGTACGCCGCCAGGTCCAGCTGCGGCGAACCCATGCCGACCAGCACGATCCGGGCGCCGAGGTCCGAAGCGGCCAGGGCGTCGGCGACCGTCCGGGTGATGCCCACCGCGTCGACCACCAGGGTGGCGGGACCACCCAACGTCGCGGTGACCGCACTCGGCCAGGTCACCCGCAGTCGGATCGATCGCCTGGGCGCCGAGCCCGGCGCACAGCTCCCGCCGCGACGGACTCACATCGGAGATGGCCAGGTTGTCGATCCCCAGCCGCCGGGCGGCGAGCAGGCACGCCTGCCCGATCGGCCCGCCGCCGATGACCAGCACCCGGTCCCCCGCGGTCGGCGTCGCCGCGGCGTACGGCGTGATAGCCCACCGCCAACGGCTCCACCAGGGCCCCCAGCTCGGCCGGCATCTCCTCCGGCAGGGTCACGATGTTCGCCGCCGGCACCGCGACCCGCTCGGCGAACGCCGCCGAGATCTCCGGGGCCACCCCGAGCACCACCTTGCGGCTGCACCACTGCTGCTGACCGCTGGCGCAGGCCGCACAGTCGTTGCAGCCCATCACCGGGTTGACGGTGACCAGCTGGCCGGGCGCGAGCCCGGTCACGCCCGAGCCCAGCTCGTCGATCCGGCCGACCGTCTCGTGCCCCATCACCTGGCCCGGATGGCGGCGGCCGTTCTCGCCGGAGTAGCCGTGGAAATCCGACCCGCAGATCCCGGTCGCGATCACCTCGACGACCACCTCGCTCGATCCCGGCCGGGGATCGGGTCGCTCCTCCACTGCGATGTCGTAGTCACCGCGCAGCACCAATGCCTTCATCTGCGGCTCCTACCTCAGATCTTGACGGCGAAGGAATCCACCTCGTCGAGGTGGCCGGCCTCGATCTCGTTCGCCTTCTTGAACAGTCCGGTGATGCCGAACAGGATCGCCCCGAGCACCGCACCGACGGCCAGGACGTAGAGGCCGGCGTTGCCGCCCACCGTCTCGTTGAAGTACTCCCGCAGGATCGGGGCGGTGAACCCGCCCAGGTTGCCCAGGGAGTTGATCAGGCCGATGCCGGCGGCGGCCGCGTACCCGGTCAGGTACTCGGTCGGCAGGGTCCAGAAGATCGGCTGCATGGCCACGAAGCCCATCGCGGCCAGGCACAGCCCGGCGATCGCCACCACCGGCGTGCCGCTGAATACGCCCGAGATGACGATCCCGAAGGCGGTGCCCATGCAGCAGCGCGCAGCCGATCGTTCGGTGCTTGCGGGTGCGGTCGGCCAGGCCGGGGAAGAACGCCACCGAGGCCAGCGCGAAGATCCAGGGGATGGCGGTCACCAGGGACGCCTGGAAGCCGATCTTCTGGCCGGTGATGGCGATCACCTGAGTCGGCAGGAAGAACGTGTACCCGTAGACCGCGATCTGGATGCAGAAGTAGATCGCCGCGAAGTACCAGACCCGCCAGTTGCCGAGCGTGGCCCACACCTTCTGGGGGGCATGGCCCTCGGACTTGGCGGTGTCCTCGGCCGCGATGGTCTCCGCCAGCGCCAGCCGCTGGTCGTCCGGCAGCCACTTCGCGTCCTTCGGGTGGTCGGTCAGGTAGAAGTACGCCCAGACACCCACGACGACGGCGATCAAGCCCTCGACCAGGAACATCCACTGGATGCCGCGCAGCCCCGCGACGCCGTTGAGCTCGAGCAGACCACCGGACAGCGGGTTGCCCAGGATGCCGGCGATCGCGATACCCATGTAGAAGTAGCCGCGGGCCCGGCTCAGGTGGCGGGCCGGGATCCAGTAGGTGAGGAACAAGATGACGCCGGGGAAGAAGCCGGCCTCGGTGACGCCCAGCAGGAAACGCAGGATGTAGAAGCTGGTCGGCCCCTGGACGAAGGTGAAGCAGGCGGCCACGATGCCCCAGCTGACCATGATCCGGGCCAGCCACCATTTCGCCCCGACCTTGTGCAGCAGGATGTTGCTGGGGACTTCGAAGACGGCATAGCCGATGAAGAACAGCCCGGCCCCAAAGGCGTACGAGGCGGCGCTGATGCCGAAGTCGATCTCGAATTCCTTTTGCGCGAACGAGACGTTGCTGCGGTCGAGGAATGCGATGACGTACATCAAGAGCAGGAACGGGATCAGCCGGCGGAAGACCTTCTTGGTCGCCAGCTCACTCAGGTCGTGGCGACGCTGTGCGTTCTTGAGCGGCGATGCTTTCGTGGGTTGACATCTGTGTCTCCTTGCTCTGGGTCGTACGAGGGTTGATCGGGGGATACCGAGTGTTGCGTGAGGTCGGGCTCGTGGTCAGCCGAGGATGTCGGCGAGGATGTCGCGGATGTAGGCGCGGTTCTTGCCGATCACCGTGACGGCGTCGCTGCCGTAGTGCTCGCACAGGAACGCCCCGCTGAAGCCGACGTCGATGGCCTGCTCGATCGCCGCCCGGTAGTTGATCAGGCCGAAATCCATCGGCACCGGGAAGGTCATCACCTGGCCGGTCTCGGGGTCCTCGTCGCGCAGGTAGTTCTTCACGTGCCAGTAGTTGGCGTGCGGCAGCAGCTTCTCGAACATCTGCGGGACCGGTTCCAGCGGGCGGTGCAGGCGGACGAAGTTGCCGATGTCGGGGTTGAGGCCGCACGCCGGATGGTCGACCTCCTTCAGGAAGGCGATGGCGCCGTCGGCGGTGCCGACGTAGGTGTCCTCGTACATCTCCAGGGTGATCTGCTGGCCGTTGCTCTGGGCGTGCTCGGCCAGTTCGCGGATCAGCGACGCGGCCCGGGCGCGGGCCTCCGCCGACTCGTCGTCGTGCCACCCGTCGACCAGCCAGAACCACAGGGCCTGCTTCTGCTCGGCGGTCATGTCCTGGAAGAAGCCGAAGCTGACCAGGGGTACGTCGAGCTCGGCGGCCTTGTCGAGCAGCCGGTGACTGTAGGCCAGGTACTCCTCACCGTGCTCGGGATCCATCACGCTGCGGCGCGAGGTGGAGATCGCCGGAATCGTGAGCCCGGCATCGCTCAGCACACTCTTGAAGTCGGCGAGCCGCTCCGGGCTGAGGTCGCCGACCCGGACCCAGGTGTCGGTCGGGTCGACCTCGGTGAAGCCCTGCCGGCTGACCAGGCGCAGGTGCTTGGCCCACTCCTCCGGGTCGGCGTCGTGGATCGGGCCGCCGTGGGAATCGATGCTGCCGAGCGGCAGCATGGCGGCCGCGATCGGCCAGGTCTCGGCGGTGTAGGCGGCAGTGGTCATCGGGCGGCTCGCTCTCTCTTCGGTGCTCAGTCGGAGACGTTGGTGTGCGGTCAGAGCGGGGCCGGCCCGAGCTCGCGCAGGAGCTGGCCGAGCCGGGCGTAGACGGTGTTGCGGTAGGCGATCAGCGGGGCCTGGTCGCCGGCCGGGATGACGAACCCGCCACCCTGCTTGACCCCGTATTGGCCGGCCTCGACGAGCTCGGTGAGCATCTTCGGTGCGGCCAGCCGCTCGCCGTAGTGCTGCTCGAGGGTGCGGAAGCCGGCGCCGTAGACATCGAGTCCAGCCATGTCGGCGATCGCGAACGGGCCGAAGAACGGCAGCCGGTAGCCGAAGGTGGTGCGGACGATGATGTCCACGTCCTCGGCCGTGGCCACGCCCTCCTCGACGAGGTTGATCGCCTCCTTGAGCAGCACGTACTGCAGCCGGTTGAGCACGAAGCCGGCCTTGTCGTTGACCCGGGCGGTGAGCTTGCCGGTGCGGGCCACCAGGGCCTCGACCGACCTGGACGACCGCCTCGTCGGTGCCGGCGTGGGCGATCAGCTCGACCCCGGGGATGAACGGGGCCGGGTTGGAGAAGTGCACGCCGAGGAAGCGCTCGCCGTGCTCGAGGTTGGCCACCAGGCCGCCGATCGGGATGGTCGAGGTGTTGCTGCCGATCACCGCGTCCGGGCGGGCGGCCTCTTCGATGCTGCGCAGCACGGGCCCCTTGATCTCCGGCTGTTCCAGCACGGCCTCCTCGATCATGTCGGCCTCGGCCACCGCCTCGGGCAGGCTCTCGGCGGCCCGCAGGTTCGCCCGGACCAGCTCGGCCGACCCCGGGTCGAAGAGCCCCTGCTGCTCGAACTCCTCAGCCTCTCGGCGCAGCCGGTCGAGATGGCGCTGGGTGATGTCCGGAGCGGCGTCGACGATCACCACGTCCAGCCCGGCCATGGCCAGGACCTGGGCGATACCGCCGCCCATGTAGCCGGCGCCGACCACGGCGACCTGTGAAATCTGGGCAGTCACGCTGTGCACAACCTCTCGTCGGTGAGATCTGGTGGTCGAATCGCGGATCAGGAATTTCGATGGTCGCCATCGTGGCCTGTCGGTGTCGTGGTCGCTCCGGCGGGTGCCCGTTCGCGGCTCTGGGCCGCCAGGTCGACGAGGCGCAGGTAGCCCTCGACCTCCCAGGCCGAGCGGCCCACGAACAGTCCGTCGACCCCCGGCACCGCCAGGGTCTCCGCCGCGTTGTCGGGGTTGACCGAGCCGCCGTACAGGATCGCTCGCACTCGGCCCTGCTAGCGCTTCGGTGAGCGCGGCGAACTGGGACTCGATGTCCTCCGGATTCGCCGGGCGGCCGGCTTCGCCGATGGCCCAGACCGGCTCGTACGCGATCAGCACGTCGCTCACGTCTGGCACCTGATCCAACGCCGCGTGGGCCTGACGCACGATGTACTCGCTGGACCCGCCTTGGCGGAAGACCTCGTCGGGCTCGCCGACGCAGACCAGCGGGATCAGGCCGTGCCGCAGGACTGCGCGCACCTTCAGGTTGACGGTGGCGTCGGTCTCGTTGAAATGGGTCCGCCGCTCCGAGTGCCCGAGCTCGACCAGGGTGGCGCCGGCGTCCTTCACTTGCGGCACCGACACCTCTCCGGTCCAGGCGCCAGCGTCTTCCCAGTGGGCGTTCTGCGCCCCGACGAGCACATCGGAGTCTGGCCCGAGTGCCTCGGCCACGGTGTGGATCGCCGGGAAGGGAGGGATGATGAAGCGTTGGACGCTGGGCGGGCGCTGGGCACTCTCGCAGACGGGTCGCGAACGCTTTCGCCTCGGCCAGCAGCTTGTTCATCTTCCAGCTGGTGCCGATCCAGGTCGTCGCCGTCATGGCATCCCGACGAGCACTCGCCGACCGCTCTCACCAGCAGCATCGCTCTACTCCCCGGACATCGTCGTCTCCCGGGACCCTATAGGATCTACGGAAGACGATCAACGTAGGCTCAGACCGTGGCGTCATCTCCCGACGGCGGGCCGGTTCGGCTGGAGCGTCGCGCGCTACGCGACGGCGCCTACGACACGTTGTTGAACATGCTGCTCGACGGCTCGCTGCCGCCCGATGTGAACCTGAGCATCGACGGCTTGGCGCGCGAACTGGGTGTCTCCCCGACGCCGATCCGGGAGGCCCTGGTCAACCTCGAGCACACCGGTCTGGTCACCCGGACCGCGCTCCGGGGCTACCGGGTGGCGCCCCCGTTCAACGCTGAGCAGATCGGTCAACTGGTGGACGCCCGGAGCGTCGTCGAACTCGGCGCCCTGGATCAGGCCCTGCGGCGCCGGGACGAGCTCATCCCGGTCCTGCGCCGCGCCCACGAACACCACCAGCAGGTGATCGCGAGCATCGACGCCGCGCGAGGGGTCGCTGACGGGCGGCGCCAGGATCGCCAGCTACCGGCGCTATTTCGACGCGGACTGGGGTTTTCACCTCGCGATGATGCGACATGCCGACAACCCGTTCATCGTCCAACTCGCCGAGTCGCTGGGGGCCCACGTCCACCGACTCCGGCAGACCGTCGGCGTCGGCCTGACCGATTCCCACGAGGCATCGACCGAGCACGCCCGGATCCTCACCGCGCTCGAGACCGACGCCCCCGACGCTGAAGTCAAAGAGGCTCTCCGCGACCATCTCGAGGCCGTCCGCTCCCGCTCGATCGCCGACAGCAAGCTCGCCGAGGGGTCAGGACTGGCCGCCGACACCACCGTGCGCCCGGTGCCGACGACAGCCCGCTCCCGGCGTACGCGTTAGCCCCGGCCGCGCTACCGGTCCGGGCTCCCCTCACCCACCCCGGGACGAGGGGACATACTGAGCTTCGTCAACGCCATCCGTGCCGGTGACATGACAACGGGGTCAGGTCGAAGGGCCATCTCACCAGGGCAGTTCCTCAGGTCCTGGTCGGCAGTTCCTCGCTATACCCCGGGCTCAGTCCGCCGGTGCGCCTTGATCGAAGGGTTGCCTCCTGTGACTGCTGCACGACCCACCGCCCCTTCGCCGGCCTTCGCCGGCGCGGTCTCGCTCGACCAGGTGCTCGCCGGCCAGCCTCCGGTGCTGCAGGTCGACGTCTCGCTGGACGAGGTGCGGGCCGGTCGCCGGCTGGTGGTGCTCGACGACGATCCCACCGGCACCCAGACCATCGCCGACATCCCGGTGCTGACCAGTTGGTCGGTGGACGACATCCGGTGGGCGTCTGCGCCAGCCCACCACGGCCTTCTTCATCCTGACCAACACCCGCAGCCTGACCGAGGCGGACGCGGCGGAGCGCAACCGGCAGATCGTCGACGCTCTGCACGAGGCGTCCGAGCTGGAGGACGTGCCCGTACGTCCTGCACAGCCGCAGCGACTCGACGCTGCGCGGCTACTACCCGCTGGAGACCGACGTGCTCGCCGAGGAGCTGGCCGCTCGGGGCACCACGGTCGACGGCGTGCTGATCTGCCCGGCCTACATCGAGCCGGGCCGGGTGACCGTCGACTCGCTGCACTGGTCACGGACCAACGACGGGATGATCCCGGTCGCGCACAGCGAGTTCGCCAAGGACGCCAGCTTCGGCTACCTCAACTCCGATCTGCGCGACTGGGTCGAGGAGAAGACCGAGGGCCGGATCTCCCGGGACGACGTGGCGGCCATCACCTTGACCGACATCCGCGAAGGCGGGCCCGATCGGGTCGAGGAGATCCTGACCGGACTGAGCAACGGCCAGCCGGTCGTCGTCGACGCCGCCGATTACGCCGACCTGCAGGTGGTCGTCGTCGCGTTGCTGCGGGCCGAGGCGGCCGGCAAGAACTTCGTCTACCGGACCGGCCCGTCGTTCGTCCGGTCCCGCAGCGGCCAGCAGTTCACGCCGGCGATCGACGCCGGCCGGCTGACCGAGATCCTGGCCGCGGCGCCGCACGAAGAAGGCGAGACCCGCCCGGACACCGAGCACGGGCTGATCGCGGTCGGCTCCCACGTCGGACTCACCACCCGCCAGCTGGACCAGCTCCGCGCCAAGGGCAAGATCATCGAGCTCGAGCTCGATGTGCCGACGCTGCTCGACGACAGCGCTCGGGACGAGCACGTCAGCGGGGTCGCCGCGGAGGCGGCGAAGGTCCTGCGCGGAGAGCGAATCCGACAGTGACATCGTGATCCGGACCAGCCGGACCCTGGTCAAGGGCACCGATGCCGCCGACAGCCTGCACATCGCGCGTACGGTCAGCGCCTCCCTGGTGGGCACGGTCCGCGAGATCGTCGCCCAGGTCCGACCGGCGTTCGTCCTCGCCAAGGGCGGCATCACCTCCTCCGACACCGCGACCGAGGGGCTCGGCATCCGTCGGGCCTGGTGCCGGGGGACGATGCTGCCCGGCATCGTGTCGATGTGGGAGCCGGTGTCCGGTCCCGCCCAGGGCATCCCGTACATCGTGTTCGCCGGGAACGTCGGCGACGACCAGGCCCTGGCCGCCGTCGTGGAAACGCTGCGGAGCGTTTGACGTGCTGGCCCGCGGCACCGAGATCTTGGCGAACGCGGTCGCCGAGCACTCGGCGGTGCCGGCCTTCGCCACCTACAACCTCGAGATGGTGCAGGCGGTCGTCGCCGCCGCGGAGCAGACCGGCCGCCCGGTGATCATGCTCGCCGGGTCCAGCCACTTCAACCACGCCGGGCGGTCCGCGCTGATCAGCATCGCCCTGCAGGCCGCGCGACGAGTCGACCGCGACGATCGGGGTCCACCTCGACCACTGCCGGGACCTGGCCGAGATCGAGCAGTGCGTGCAGGCCGGCTACAGCTCGGTGATGGTCGACGGGTCCCATCTGCCCTTCGAGGAGAACATCGAGCTCACCCGGGCGGCGGTGGCGCTGGCGCACCCGGCCGGCGCCTGGGTCGAAGCCGAGCTGGGCGCGGTTCCGGGTGACGAGGACGTCTCCATCGACGCCGCGCCGGCCCAGGCCATGACCGACCCGGTCGAGGCGGCCGAGTTCGTCGCCCGGACCGGGGTGGACGCCCTCGCGGTCGCGGTCGGCAACGTCCACGGCCTGACCAGCACGCCGGTGTCCCTCGACCTGGACCGGCTGGCCGCGATCCGGGACGCCGTGCCGGTGCCGCTCGTGCTGCACGGCGCCAGCGGCCTGCCCGACGAGCAGCTCAGCGGAGCCATCAGCCGCGGTGTCGCCAAGATCAACATCAACACCGAGCTGCGCCAGGCGTACCTGGCCGCCGTGGTGTCGGTGCTGCCGTCGGTGCTCGCCAGCCACGACAGCGTCGCCCTGTGGCGCGCCGGCCGGGAGGCGGTGACGACCGCCGCCGTCCGCTCCATCCACGCGCTCGCCGGCAGCCACCTGGGGGTCCCCAGCCCATCGTGATCGGCGGTCCCGCCGGACGCGACCTCACTCGACGGAGTTCCACTCAAGGAAGAGAGAAACCAGCATGCCTGACAGCAGTCTGCACGTCGCCGTGATCGGCCTGGGCGCCATGGGTCTGCCCATGGCCACCCACCTGGCGACGACGTTCACGGTCACCGGGTTCGACCCGTTCGAGCCGCGCCGCGAGCTCGCCGCGGAGAGCGGGGTGGCGGCCGAATCCACTCCGGGGGCCGCCTGCCCCGACGCCGACATCGCCCTGCTCGCGGTCCGGGACCACGCGCAGGCGGAGACCGCGCTGTTCGGTCCGGACGGCGTGCTGTCGACCCTGAAACCGGGATCGCCGGTCATCCTGACCAGCACGGTCGGCCCGGACGCGGCGCGCGACCTGGCCGACAAGCTCGAGGCCGCCGGCTACTCCCTGGTCGACGCCCCGATCAGCGGCGGCCCGGTCCGGGCCGGCAACGGTGACCTGCTGATCGTCGTCGGCGCCACCGCTGACGCGCTGGCCGCCGTTCAGCCCGTGCTGGACGCGCTGTCCTCGACGCTGACCGTCGTCGGACCGCGGCCGGGCGACGGCCAGGCGCTCAAGGCGATCAACCAACTCCTGGCCGGTGTGCACATCGCCGCCGCGGCCGAGGCGATCGCGTTGGCCCGCGGTCTCGGTCTCGACCCGGCCGTGGTGATCGACGCGCTGTCCCAGGGTGCGGCCGGCTCCTTCATGTTCGCCGACCGCGGGCCCCGGATGCTGCAGGCGTACACCGGCGGCGCCGAGGTCAAGTCCCGGATCGACATCTTCGTCAAGGACATGGGCATCGTCACCACGGTCGGCCGCACCTCCCACGTACCGCTCCCGCTGGCCGCCGCCGCGCAGCAGCTCTACCTGATCGCCGAAGCCGCCGGGCTCGGCGCCCACGACGACTCCAGCGTGGTCACCATCCTCTCCCCCAAGACGGAGACCGAACGATGACCGACAACGCGACCGTGACCTACCAACTGCTCGACCGCAACCTCGGTCTGGACCTGATGCGAGTCACCGAGGCCGCGGCCCTGGCCGCCGGCCGGTGGGCCGGCAAGGGCGACAAGGAGGGCGGCGACAAGGCGGCGGTCGACCAGATGCGACTCCTGCTGGGCACCGGTCCCGTTCCGCGGCGTCGTCGTCATCGGCGAAGGCGAGAAGGACGAGGCGCCGATGCTGCACAACGGTGAGGAGGTCGGGGCCGGGACCGGGCCCGAGTTCGACGTCGCCGTGGACCCGGTGGACGGCACCACGCTGCTCGCCAAGGGCATGCCCAACGCCCTGGCCATGATCGCCATCGCCGAGCGCGGGGCCATGTTCAACCCCAAGGACGTCTTCTACATGGACAAGATCGTCGTCGGCCCGGCGGCGGTCGACGCCATCGACATCGAGGCGCCGGTCGAGGCCAACATCAAGTCCGTGGCCAAGGCCCTGGACAAGAACACCGAGGACCTGACCGTGTGCATCCTGGACCGGCCGCGCCACGCAGGACCTCGTCGCCCAGGTGCGGTCCACCGGGGCCCGGATCAAGTTCATCAGCGACGGCGACGTCGCCGGCGCCATCATGGCGGCGAGCCCGCACATCGGCGTGGACATCACCATGGGAGTCGGCGGCACGCCGGAAGGCGTCCTCACCGCCTGCGCCCTCCGCGCGATGGGCGGGGCGATGCAGACCAAGCTGTGGTTCGCCGACGACTACCAGAAGCAGCGCGCCGTCGACGCCGGCCACGACCTCGACCGGGTGCTGACCACCAACGACCTGGTCAAGTCCGAGAACGCCTTCTTCGTCTGCACCGGCATCACCGACGGGGAGCTTCTCGAAGGCGTTCGCTACACCTCCGACGGCGCCCACACGCAGTCACTGGTGATGCGCGCCAAGAGTGGGACCCTCCGGTCGGTCAACACCTCCCACGCCCTGAAGAAGCTGCGCCAAGCCACCCAGGGCTGAAGGCGTCGCCACTAACTGTCGGTGAACGACATGCCCGCGCGCGCGAAGCCGGCGTATGCCGACAGTTGCTGCTCAGTCGCCGGAGGCATCCGGCTCGCGCCGGCGCCGTAGCTTCTCCGGCTGAAAGCCGCGCAGGTACGGGCGGTCGGGATGGGGCAGGACGCTCTGGATGATCGGCGGCAACTGGGGCCGCCGCTGCTGCTCCTCCTTCCAGAGCCGATGGATCCGGGCGCGATCTTCGAGGTTGAGCCGGGTCAGGACCTGCTCGACGGCGGCCAGGATCGATCCGCGGAGCAGCCAGGAGGACTTGTTGTCGCGGGCATCGACCATGATCAACTCGGTCAGGATGGCCTGGGTCTCGCGCAGGATGTCGAGGCTCTGCGCCAGCGCCTGTTCGGTCTCGTCCTCGCGCTCCTCGGCCTCGGCGACGACCAGGCTGCCGAACGCGCGGAGACAGTCGGCGGTGTCGTGCAGCACGACGGCGAACGCGGTGCGAAGCTCCTCGCCGTACGGGTCGTCCGGGTGGTCGTCGGCCGGGATCTCGGCGGCCATCACGGTGAACAGGGCTCTGATGTCCATCACGCAGTGCTCGAGGGTGTCCAGGCCGGTGGCCAGGACCGGTTCGACGTCGACGGTTCCGAGGGCGCGCGGGTTCAACCGCCGGCTGTCCTTGAGCGAGGCGATGATGTCGGTGGCGAAGCCGACCCGGCGGTTCGCCCGGCGGACCAGGTCCAGCCACGCGTCGACCTGTTCGCGCCCGACCGGGGCCGTTCACCAGGTGATCCGCGGCGGCATCGAGCGGCGACGCGGCCGCGTCGACGACGCGCAGCAGGCTCCGCTCGGCCGAAGCGGTCGGCATGGCCGGCGGGTAGAACAGGTTGAACGCGACCCCGACGGCGGCGCCGATCAGGGTGGTCAGGACGCGGATCTCGCCCGCGATGTCGTAGTTGGTGACGCCCAGGATGAGCATGGCGCTGATCGGCGTCTCCAAGGCCTGCGGCGCCCAGCCGAAACACCTTGGCCAGCAGCAGCGAGGCGGCGATCGCCGCGCCCAGGCTCCACCAGCTGAGCCCGATCCAGGTGGACAACAGGGTCGCCACCAACACTCCGCCCAGCACCGCGCCGACCCGCACCGCGCCCATCTTGAGGGTCGAGACCGTGGACGCCTGAACCACCAGCAGTGCGGTCAAGCGCGCCGGTGAGATCGACCGCGCCTTCGGTCAGCAACGAGGTGACCAGGTACGCGACCACGGCGGCCGCGGTCAGCCGGAAGATCATCCCCATCGTCGGGTAGAGCCGACGGGGCAGGTCACGCCAGCGGGACGGACGCCCCGGCCACGCCCAGGTCGCCAGCCGCGCCCATCTGGAGGGCTGGCGACGTCGCCCGGATCCCCGTGCGTGGACCGGCTCACCCCTGCATTGTGGCGGGTTCCCGACCGCGGTGCGAGAGGTCCGTCTCGTCCGTTGTGCGCGAAGACAGCCCCAGATTCGGCCGGATCGAGGCCGTTTGGTCCGTTGTGCGCGGATACGGCCCCCGCCCATCGCGCCCTTCGACAGGCGCGCAGGGCGCGTGAGCTCCCTGATCAGGCCGTGAGCAGCCGCAACCGGAGCAGGGTCGGCGCGAAGACCTTTCTGGACCGACCCGCCGTCGGGCCCGAGATCGCCGAAGCCGCCGCGGCGCTGCTGGTCGACTTCGGAGCCGGCGACGGCGCCCTGGTCGACGTGTTGCTCGGGCAAGCTCAGGCGCGAGGCCGGCTGCCATTCGACCTGCCGTCCTCGATGCAGGCCGTCACCGACAGCCCCAGCGACGTGCCGTTCAGTACGAAGGACCCGCTCTTCCGCTTCGGCGACGGGATCGTCGAGGCGGCAACGAGCACCTGAATGTCCTCGAGCTGAGCTGGATCAGCGCACACTGAGACATGGACAAACCGGCGAAGTGTCGCTTCGGTCGACACGATTGGGACGAGCGCGAAAATCCCGAAACCCACGACACCTACGAGATCTGTCTGCGTTGCAACGCCTACCGGGACAAGGGTCTCCGGGCTGCTCCCGGTTCGGGCGCAGCCGGCGCGTCCGGCGCGAACGCCGGCGGCTTCGGCATGTGAAGGTCATCGCGCCCTGAGTTTGTCGAAGGGCAGGCGGCTTCGATCAGCTCGGCGGTGTGAGCGATACGCGTATCAGCGAGGCCCGCCGCCTCTCCGAGACAACGTGGCAACAGACCATCGAGTCAGTCTGCGCGTTGATGACGGAACGGCTGGTCGTGAGAGAGGATCGTCAGGAGGCACTCCTGCGAACAGCGTGTCGAGTGCCGCCGAGCCTCGAGGAGGCCGGGTGGCCACGGTGAAGTATGTCTGCGACGTCTGCGGTGAGCAGAACGAAGTCGGAACGACATTCTGCGTGTCCTGTCACGCGTTTCTCGCCTGGGATGACGTCCAGCGGCGCGAAACCCCGGAGCCGAAAACGCTGCGGGTGGCGATCCCGACTCGACCGAACTGCGGCCGCGGCCCGAGAGCGGTCCCCGGCAGCGGAGCTCGAATACTCCCAGCGCACTGTCCGCGCCCGCGACCGAAGCGACGTCCCCGTCGTTGCCGCGGGTTCCGGCCGATACCACCGAGGGCCGGTTTCGGGTCGTGGTCGAACAGGCTGCGGTCACGGTGGCGGCGACCGGAGAGCCCGCCGTGCTCACCGTGCGGGTCACGAACACCTCGACCATCGTCGACGGCTATGCCGTCGAGGCTCCCGAAGCACCCGCCTGGCTGATCGTCGAAGGCGAACGACGTCCAGTTGCTTCCGGGCACCGAGGAGGCGCTGTCGGTGCGGATGCGGGTCGTCTCCCCGACGCTGGTGCCCGCGCAGCAGTTGCGGCTCGTGCTGAGCATCCGGTCCACGAGCCAAGCCCCGGCGCACCTGGATCTGCCGGTCCTGGTCACCGTCCCGGTGCTGGACGTTCCGGTCGGGCTTCGCGCCGAACCTCGCCTGCTGCGGGTCCGAGACCGTGACACCGCCGCGTGCACGGTGCTCGTCGACAACTCGCGCAGCAACCGGCCCGCGAAGATCCGGCTCTCCGGCTCCGACCCGGAACAGGCGGTGCAGTTTCATTTTGAGCCCGCGGCGCTCGAGGTCGGGCCCGGGGCATCGGGATCGGTGCAGCTCACCGTCACGGCGGCCGGGCCCGATCCCGGGCAGGAGATCTCGCGGATCCTGACCGTGACCGCCCTCGACGGCACCCGTACCGTCGAGACGCTGATCACGCTCCAGCAGGCGAGAACGGTCCGGGTGCAGGACCCCCCGGTCACCCTCGAAGTCGTACCGAGCCTGGTACGGGTACGCGACACCACGGTCGGGCTGGCCCGGGTCGTCGCCGACAACCGCGGCGGTACCGAGTGGGCCCATCTGGAGCTCAAGGCCAGCGATCCCGAACGGCTGGTGCGGGTGACCTGGGCCTCGTCGCAGTTGCACGTCCCCCCGGTCAGACGGCGCAGGCCGAAGCCCGGTTCGAGGCGCCGCTGCCGGATGCCGGCACCGAGGTGAGCCGCACGGTGACCGTGACCGTGATGAACGGTCGACAGACGTCGACGGCCACCGCGACCTTCGTCCAGGTCGCGAGCGCCTCGCCGATGGCGACCCTGGCGGTCCGGATCGAGCCGAGCATCGTCCGAGTTCAGGATGCCGACGGCGCGACGGTTCAGGTCACCATCGACAACCGGCGCGGACGGTCCGGCCTCCGCGTCTTTCTGACCGGCAACGATGCCGAACGAGCCGTCCGCTTCACCTTCTCCCCACCGGTGGTGGACCTGAGACCCGGGGAGGTCAGGTCGGTCACCCTGCGGCTGGACTCGTGGCGTCCCCCGCCCGGTCAGGAGTGGACCCGGCAGTTCACCGTCGCCGCGGGCGATGGTCACACGACCGTCGATGCCTCAGGGTCGCTGGTGCAGGCGTCATCGCGCGCGGCGATCGAACTGCTGACCCTCCGGCTCGACCCCAGTGTGTTGCGGCTGCCGAACCGGCGCCGCGGACAGCTCACCGCCGTGGTCGACAACCGCAACGGAGCCCAGCCGGTGCGGGTCTCCCTGAAGGGTGACGACCCGGAGAACGCCGTGCGCTTCAGCTTCGCGCCGGCCGTCCTCGATATTCCCCCTGGTCAGGTGGCGAGTTCAGCGGTGATGATCGAGGCGCCCCGGGCGCGTCCGGGGCGCGAGCTGACCCGGCCGATCGCGATCATGGCGTCGGACGGCCGCACGGAGGTCAAGTCCGACGGCAGCCTCATCCAGTCGTCGGCCGAGCGGCGGCCACTCGCTCGGGTGCTGTTCACCCTGTTCGGCGCACTGGCCATCTTCCTCGGGACGATGCTCCCGTGGCTGTCCATCAGTGATCGCAACGGCTTCGAACTGGATGCCGGCACGCTGGCGGGGGTGATCGGCCGGGACCTCAACCTGCTCGGCTTCGAACGACTGATCTCGGTCGGGCTGGTGATAGCCGGTCTCGCCGTGTTGATGTTGTTCGGGCTCGCCGGTCGCTCGGGCCGGCTGACCCGGTTCTCGGCGGTGCTCGCCGCCCTGGTGCTGATCGCGCTGTTCGTCGGCCTGGGCCTGGTCGGCCGCGGCACCGGGCCGGGTTCCGGGGCGCTCCTGGTGCTCACCGGTTGCGTCCTGGGCTACATCGGCGGCGTCCTCGTCAAGCGCTGACATCCGTGTCCTGAGCTCGCGGACCACCGTGTCCTGAGCCTGTCGAAGGACCGAAGCTCCTGCCCTCCGACAAGCCCGGCACGCGATTCTGCTGACTCGGGCGCGACGACCTCGCGCAACACCGCCGCTCAGGCGCGTACCGATCGACGAGCGCCCACGCGAGTCCAGATCAACAAGACGATGATCGCGCCGATGATGGAACCGATGATTCCCGCAGGCTGGAGAAAGCCGCTCCCGGCGTCCTTGCCGAACAGCAGATAGCCGAGGAACCCGCCGACGAACGACCCGACGATACCGATGACGATCGTCATCGGTATCGACAGATTCTGCCGGCCCGGCACCACGAGACGAGCCAACGCTCCGGCGATAAGTCCGATGACGATGATGCTGACGATGAGACCCAACATGGCGTGCCTTTCCTGTTTCGTACGCCTCGAAAGGCGTATCCGTGTCGGCCGGTTCGGGCCGGTGCACGCAATCGCGCACAGCACCACTTAACCACCCCTAGGGCTGGTGCAATACACCCCTAGGTAGGTTAGTGTTCGACTCATGGCCGAGCCCGATCACCGTTGCCCTGGTCGACGACTACGACGTCGTCGTCATCGGTGTGGCCAACATCCTCGAGCAGTACCGCGACCGGGTCGTCATCGCCGAGATCGACACCAACAGAGCCGTCAACGACGTGGTCGACATCGTCCTGTACGACTCCTTCGCCCAGCCGGAGTCCGATCACGACGAGATCAAGGTCCTGGTCGAGAACCCCCGTGCGCGTCGGGTCGTCGTCTACACCTGGAACTTCGATCCGGCGCTGATCAGCCGCGCCCGCCAGCTCGGCGTGCACGGCTACCTGTCCAAGGCCCTGCCCGCCAGGGACCTGGTCGCGGCCTTGGAGGCCGTGCACGCCGGTGAAGTCGTGATCAGCGACCCACCGGGTCGCGCGCGCAGCGCCAGCGGCCTGAACTGGCCGGGACGCGGGGAAGGCCTCACCGATCGAGAAGCGGAGATCCTCGCGCTGATCACCCAGGGAAAGAGCAACGCCGAGGTGGCCGCGCTGACCTTCCTGAGTCCGAACACGGTCAAGTCCTACATCCGCACGATCTATCGCAAGATCAATGTCGCGAGTCGCACCCAGGCCGTGCTCTGGGGCGTGCGGAACGGGTTCACGCCGGACCACAATCGCATCGACCACTGGCGTGGAGGACCCTGAGCCCGGTCTCCGGGTGAACCCGGGTCGCGACTCAGGCGCTCGCGAGGCTCTTGGAAAGCTCCTCGGCCTCGCGGGAAATCCGGAGCAACTGGCCGGACAACTCGACGCTGATCCCGACGAAGTAGAGGCCGGGCGCTCCGTCCACCGTGTCCGCGCCGTGCACTCGCGGCCCACCGGAGTCGTCGAGTACGCCCAGGTCGCCGAGGATGCCCTCCAGGTCCGGTCGATAGCCGGTGGCGGCGACGATCGCGTCGGGCCGTACGGTACGGCCGTCGTCCAGCCGCACCTCAGCCCCGTCGAAGGACTGCACGGCCGACACGATGGTGATCCGGCCGGCACGTACGGCGTCGACGAAGCCGTGATCCAGGATCGGGATCACCCTCGACCGCCGGTACTGGCTGAACCCGTCGCGGCCCGGCGCCGGCAGGCCGTACTCGCTCAGGTCGGGGACCGTCAGCCGTCGCAACAGCGAGCTCAATCGGGTTCATCAGCCACTCGGGCGCCCGGCGCAGCGCGACCGCGATCAGCTGGCTGGGTACCCCGAGCGTCGCCCGCCGGACGATGTTCGGCGGGGTCCGCACCGACAACTGGACTTCGGCGGCGACTCGGGAGAGTTCGACCGCGATCTCCGACGCGGAGTTGCCGGCCCCGACGACGAGCACCTTGCGACCGGCGTACGCCGACGGCTCCCGGTAGTCGACCGAGTGCCGGAACGATCCGGAGAACGTGTCGAGGCCGGGCCAGTCCGGGATGTGCGGCGTCCGCGTATAGCCGGTCGCCAGCACCACCCGCTCCGCGACCCGGGCGCCGGCCGAGGTCTCCACGCGCCAACCGCCATCGGTCCGCTCGATCCGGGTGACGTCCACGCCCAGCTCGGGCTCGATCTGGAACCGCCGCGCGTAGTCCTCGAGGTAGGCCACCAGATCGTCGCGGCGGATCCAGCGCCCGAATCGGCGCGGGATCGGCGCGCCGGGCAGCCCCGACAAGCCGCGGACGGTATGCAGCCGCAGACCGTCGTAGCGGTTGCGCCACGCGGCCCCGATCGAATCGGCCCGCTCGAGCAGCGTGTAGGCGATCCCGCGTTGCCCGAGCATCGCCGCCACGGCCAGCCCGGCGGGACCGGCGCCGACGATGATCGTCCGACCTGTCACGCTCGCACCCTACGTGAGCGCACGGCCGGCGCCGGAGCTCCGGCTGGAGACCCCTTCAGTTGCGGGCGGCCTCCTCGATCAGGGTGGCCAACTCCTCCGGCTTGGACCACATCGGCCAGTGCCCGGTCGGCAGGTCGACATAGGTCACGTCGGTCAGGTCCCGGAGCGGGGCGAACATCGTCTCATCGGTCGCCTGGGCGACCACGGCCGACGGGAACGAGCAGCAGACCACGGTGGCCGGCACGTCGTTCCGCCGGGGATTCCGCAGCTCGATCGGCTCGGTGAGCGCGCCGACCGGATGCGGCGCGGCGCCCTCCCGGAAGCGCTCGAGTGCGGATTGGTCGAGCCCTTCGAGGCTGGCGCCCTGGGCTTCGAACTCCTCGAAGGACGGCAGCGGCAGGTCGACCGCGGCCGGGTCCAGGTCCGGGCGCGGCACCGATCCATCCGCGCTCGGCCCGCTCTCGACGTAGATCACCCGAGCCACCCGCTCGGGCACCCGATCGAGGACGGCCGTGACCACGGCACCGGCCCCGCTGTGCGCGACCAGCACCGCCGGCCCCTCCTCGGGCAGCGCATCCAACACCGCGTCGACGTGGTCGGCGAAGCGCACCCCCTCGCGTGAGGTCTCGGGCGACTCGAGTCCGGGCAGCGTCAGCGAGGTCACCGTCAGGCCGGCCGAGCGGAGCTGGCCGGCGACCGCCGACCAGGCCCAGCCGCCGAGCCAGTAACCAGGAATGAGGATCACCGGAGGAACTGGTTCAGTCATGCGGTGATCCTCCCAGCCGCCACCGACAGTCCTGGTCCTTGCCGGTTGCGGCAGAATTCACCAGATCAGCGACCTCACGATCCGCGGCGCCCAGACGTCTACTCAGTGATGACTACGAAACAGCCCTTCGAGCGGGTCGTACGCGACCACGGGCCGACCGTGCTCCGGGTCTGCCGGGCCCTGCTCGGCCCGACCGACGCCGACGACGCGTGGGCGGAGACCTTCCTCGCCGGATTGCGCGCCTACCCGGAGCTACCGGCCGACGCGAACGTCCAGGCCTGGCTGGTGACGATCGCGCACCGCAAGGCGATCGACCTCACCCGGGCCCGGCAGCGGCGGGCGGTGCCGCTCGAACACCTTCCGCCGGTCGCCGCGACCGACGGGCTCCCGGACGCCGGATCCGCCGGCGACCTGTCCGACGCGCTGGCCGCGCTGCCCGACAAGCAGCGACAGGCCGTCGCCTACCACTATCTGGCCGGCCTGCCGTACGCGCAGGTGGCCGAGATCCTCGGCGGCTCCGCCGACGCGGCTCGCCGCGCGGCGGCCGACGGGATCAAGAACCTTCGCGGCCGGCTGGCCGCCTCGATTGGAGAATCACTGTGAACACCCTGCCCACCGAAGCCGACCTCAGCGCGATCCTCGACGCGATGCCGATCGCCGACGATGACACGCTCACCCGACTGCACTACGACCTGGAATGGGCCGCGCAACGCGACAGCCTGCTCGACGTCGCGTACACCACCCTCGACACTCCGGTCGGCACGCTGCTGCTCGCCGCGACCGACCGCGGGCTGGTCCGGGTCGCGTACGACCGCGAAGATCACGACGCGGTGCTGGAGGCACTGTCGAAGCGGCTCAGCCCGCGGATCCTGCGGGCCCCTCGCCGACTGAACGACGCCAGCCACCAGGTCGAGGACTACTTCGCCGGCCGGCGCACCCGCTTCGACTTGCCACTGGATCTGGCCCTGTCCAGCGGGTTCCGCCAGCAGGTCCAGCGCTACCTGCCGAGCATCGCGTACGGCCACACCCAGAGCTACGCGGAGGTCGCGAAGATCGTCGGGAATCCGACGGCCGTGCGCGCCGTCGGCAGCGCCTGCGCCACGAACCCGTTGCCGGTGGTCGTCCCGTGCCACCGCGTGCTGCGCACCGACGGCACCCTCGGCGGCTACATCGGTGGGCTCGAGGCCAAGGCCGCTCTGCTCGAACTCGAACGTGCCGCCTGAGCGTTCGGCGTCTGATGGCCTTCACCCTGATCGACCGCACCGGGACGCCGTACGCGTCGGACCGGCCCGGCGCGCTCGGCGGTCATCGGCGGACCCGGATCTACGGCCGCCTGGACTGCCCGGCCGCGCGGCGGGCTCTCGCCCGCGGCGGCTACGTCAGCCAGCGCGTCTTCTTCGTCGACGCCGAGGTGGCCGTCGCGGCCGGCTACCGACCGTGCGCGGTCTGCCTGCCGGAGCCGTACCGGCGGTGGAAGGACGGTGCGGACTAGCGGGACCGAGAGGCGAGCAGCGCCGAGATGATGCGCTCCAGCAGGCCGTCGGGAATCGGCTGGCCGAGCGGAAACTTCAGCGTCCCCTTGCCGGCCACGTAGGGCGCCATCTCGGCCTCCAGCCTTCGTCCGCCTCGGGCGCCGGGTAGAGGCTGACGTGCTTCTTCCACCCGGCGAAGTGCACCAGGTTCTTGCCGTCCAGCTTCAGGGTCGGCATCCCGTAGCTCATCGCCTCGGTCATCCCCGGCACCGTCGCATGCAGCCGGCTCCGGATGTCGGTCAGCACGTCCTGGACCTCGGGCGGGAAACGTGCTGATGTAGTCGTCGATCGTGCCGAATCGTTCCATCAAGGCCGTCGCCACCTCTCGAGTCACCCGGCCGTACCTCGCGCCAGCATCCGATCATCGGACAGCCGTCCGCTCGACGGCCGACGCGTGCTCGATCCGAGGCATCAACCGGCCGCGGCCGCCTCCAGGTCGGCGATGATGATCTTCTTCATGCTGAACAGCGCCTGTCCGACCCGCCCCGCCACCTCCGGATCGGCGGAGTTGAAGAGCTCGGTGAACCGGGTCGGGACGACCTGCCAGGAGACGCCGAACTTGTCCTTCAGCCAGCCGCACTGGCTCTCTTCGCCGCCTTCGGTCAGCGTGTCCCAGTAGTGGTCGACCTCGTCCTGGTCGGCGCACGGGATCTGGAACGAGATCGCCTCGTCGAAGGTGAACTCCGGCCCGCCGTTCAGGGCGACGAACTGCTGCCCGTTGAGGACGAAGTCCACCGTCATCACCTGGCCGTCGCGCTCGCCGCCCACGTACGGGGTCACCGAGCCGAGGCTGGAGTCGGGGAACACGCTCGGTGTAGAACTTCGCTGCCTCCTCGCCCTGGTTGTCGAACCACAGGCAGGTGGTGAACGCATTCATGCTGACTCCTCGTGTAGTTGATGACGACCGCCTTGGCCTTCGATGGTGTAGACCGTCCGTCCCGGACGAAATCATCGCCCGAGCTCAGAGTTAGATTGATCCGATGACGAAGATCACCGTGGTGCTCGGCGACATCACCGAGCAGCAGGTCGATGCCATCGTCAACGCCGCCAACCACACCCTGCTCGGCGGTGGCGGTGTCGACGGGGCGATCCACCGTCGCGGCGGCCCGGAGATCCTCGCCGCGTGCAAGCAACTGAGGCGGACCGACTATCCCGACGGGCTGCCGACCGGCCAGGCGGTGGCCACGACAGCGGGCCGGCTGCCGGCCCGTTGGGTGATCCACACGGTCGGACCCACCTACGCGAAGACCAAGGACAAGTCAGGGCTGTTGGCCGACTGCTATCGGAACTCGCTGGCCGTGGCCGATGAGTTGGGCGCCGAGAGCGTGGCCTTTCCCGCCATCTCGACCGGGGTCTACCGCTGGCCGCTGGCCGACGCCGCCCGGATCGCCTGGGCCACCGTCCGGGCGACCGAGACCCGGGTGCCGGACGTCCGATTCGTCGCCTTCAACGAGCACGCGTACGAGGTGATCCGCGAGCAGGGGTAAGTCAGGGAGTCGCCCGATTGTCCGGACGGCGTTCCTGTCGGACCCTTGGGCACGTGCGTACTTTGCTGAACATCATCTGGTTCGTCTTCAGCGGCTTCTGGCTCTGGCTCGCCTACATGCTGGCCGGGATCATCTGCTGCATCCTCATCGTGACCATCCCGTGGGGCATCGCGTCCTTCCGGATGGCCAACTATGCGGCTTGGCCGTTCGGGCGCGAGGTCATCGAGAAGCCGAACTCCGGCATCTTCTCGCTGCTCGGCAACATCATCTGGCTCGTTGCCGCCGGCTGGTGGCTGGCCCTGACCCACATCGCGACCGGCCTCGCCCTGTGCGTGACGATCATCGGGATCCCGATGGGCATCGCCAACTTCAAGCTGATCCCGGTCACCGTGATGCCGCTCGGAAAGCAGATCGTCAGCAAGCCGTAGCCGACGCGCCCGCCGCAGGCCCGAATCGCCCCAGAATCAGGTGAAGCTCCGGCCAAGTATGAGTTGGCCGGAGCTTCGTACGCCGTTGCCTTGGACCGAAGTCCTCCGCGCTGGCGTAAATCAGTTATATGCCTGCCTCAGCGCTCTCACAAGAGCCCGCCGAGACGTCTTTTCGCTGTCATCGGCGTGTCACACGAAATTAACGGCGTGTCGGCAAGATGGAGGCGCTTGGCGTGTCGATCCCGCAATTCTGGGGCGCGGCGCCCGAGACTGAACGAGTACATCCAGGGGCCCTGCCGGGTATGAGCCGGCGGGGCTCTCGCTCTTCGTCCCGCCCGAACAGGAGCAGACTGGGGCGATGACGACCAGCGTCTTCGACCTGTTCAGCATCGGGATCGGCCCCTCCAGCTCACACACAGTCGGCCCGATGCGGGCGGCCGGCCGGTTCGCAGCGGCGCTGACCGACAGCGGACAGCTGGCGGACACCACCCGCGTCGTCTCGGAACTCTTCGGCTCGCTCGGTGCCACGGGTCACGGACACGGCAGCTACAACGCCGTCGCTCTGGGGGCTGGAGGGCGAGGATCCCGAAACCGTCGACACCAGCGCCGGGCCGCTGCGCGCGGAGGAGATCAAGACGCACCGGCCGGATGCTGCTCGCCGGCACCCATCCGATCGGGTTCGATCCGGACAACGACCTGATGCTGTATCGCCGCCGCTCACTGCCCTTCCATCCCAACGGCATGACCTTCACCGCGTACGCCGGGAGCGAGCCGATCAGCGAACGCACCTACTACTCGATCGGCGGCGGCTTCGTCCTGGACGATGACGGCTCCGGGCACCCGGCGCTCATTCCCGATCCGACGCCGGTGCCGTACCCGTTCCGCACCGGCACCGAACTGCTGCAACTCTGCACCGACAACGACCTCTCGATCAGCGATGTGATGCTGGCCGACGAGTGCGCCCGCCGGCCCGAGGCGGAGGTCCGGGCTGGACTGCTGGGGATCTGGCGGGTCATGGTCGAATGCATCAGCCACGGCTGCGCGACTCCTGGGGTGCTGCCGGGTGGGCTGAAGGTCCGGCGCCGCGCCGCCGACCTGCAGGCGCGGCTCACCAACGATGCCGGCCGATTCCGCAACATGGTCGACCCGCTCGCCGCGATGGACTGGGTGACGCTGTGGGCGCTGGCGGTCAACGAGGAGAACGCCTCCGGCGGGCGCGTGGTCACCGCCCCGACCAACGGCGCGGCGGGGATCATCCCGGCCGTGCTGCACTATGCGGTGCGGTTCGTCCCCGGCACCGACGACGACGCGATCGTCCGGTTCCTGCTGGTCGCCGGGGCGCTGGGCGCGATCTACCAGCAGACCGCCTCGATCTCCGGGGCCGAGGTCGGCTGCCAGGGCGAGGTCGGCACCGCGTGCTCGATGGCGGCCGGCGCCCTGGCCGAGATCCTCGGCGGCAGTCCCGAGCAGGTCGAGAACGCCGCCGAGATCGGCATGGAGCACCACCTGGGCCTGACCTGCGATCCGGTCGGCGGCCTCGTCCAGATCCCGTGCATCGAGCGCAATGCGGTGGCCTCGGTCAAGGCGATCACCGCGGCCCGGCTCGCCCTGTACGGCGACGGCCGGCACACCGTCAGCCTGGACAAGGTGATCAAGACGATGATGCAGACCGGCGCCGACATGAAGATCAAGTACAAGGAAACCGCCCGCGGCGGCCTCGCCGTCAACATCGTCGAGTGCTGACCGGACCCGAGCACCCGGCCGATGCCTCCGAGCCGCCGGCAACGCGCGCTGGCCTGCCGCAACCGCGCCCTGAGCCTCGTCGAAGGGCAAGATCGCGGTCCTTCGCACAAGCTCGGACACGAAACGCCGCTCAGAACGCACGGGATGGAATCGGCGCGGACGCCGGCAGCGGTGCGAAAGGATGGCGCCCATGTTGCGCACGGTCTCCACTCACATCGAACTCGGCCTGACCGGCACCAGCAAGCTGATCTTCAGCGTCGCGGCGGCCCAGGGAACGCCGATTCAGCGCGAATCCCTCGCGATCAGCGTCGACGGAGCCGCGATCGAGCCGATCGAGGTCGTCGATGCCCACGGCAGCCGGCTGCACGCCCTGAGCGCCGCGGGCAGCGCGCTGGTGCTCGACTACGAGGCCGACGATCGACGGGATCGCCGACCCGCCGCCGGTCGAGCAGATCGACGAGATCGTGTACGTCCGGCCCAGCCGCTACTGCGAGTCCGACAGCCTCGGTCCGACCGCGGCGAGCGAGTTCGCCGGGCTGACCGGGATCGAGCTGCTGCAGCGCGGTGATCAGCTGGGTCAACGAGAAGCTCACGTACGTCACCGGCTCCAGCCTGCCGACCGACGGCGCGGTGCGTACCCTGCTCGGCCGGCAAGGCGTCTGCCGCGACTTCGCCCACCTGTCGATCGCCTTGCTGCGGGCGCTCAACGTGCCGGCCAGGCTCGCCGCGGTGTACGCGCCGGGCCTCAGCCCGATGGAGTTCCACGCCGTCGCCGAGGCGTTCGTCGACGACGCGTGGTGGGTGGTCGACGCGACCCAGCTCGCGCCCCGGCAGAGCCTGCTGCGCATCTCCACCGGCCGGGACGCGGCCGACACCGCCTTCATGACCAACTTCGGCGCCCCCACCACGCTGACCGGCCTCGAGGTGACCGCGGTGGTCGACAACTTCCAGCTCGACGACCCGACCAAGCTCACCCAGCTGCGGTGATTGTCTTGTGCGCTCGCGCCGAGCGAGCCCGAAGATCCTGATCCGCTCCCTCGACTCGCGGACGGAAAGCGTCGTCCGCTCGCACGCCTGAACGGGCCGAGGATTTCCCGGGGCAAGCATTTCACGCTAGGGTGCTGCCTCAGCGCAAGGTCGCGCGACCTCGCGCAGTTGTTTCCACTACGGATCGTCGGGCACGTACCTGCCCGTGGAAAGGAAGTGTGGCGTGGCCACAGTTAGTTTCGTAGACGCAACTCGCGTCTACCCGGGTGCAGATCACCCATCCGTCGACAAACTCAATCTGGAGATCGGCGACGGCGAATTCATGGTCCTGGTCGGACCGTCCGGTTGCGGCAAGTCCACCTCGCTCCGCATGCTCGCGGGCCTGGAGGAGATCAACGCCGGAGCGATTCACATCGGTGATCGCGACGTGACCGACCTGCCCCCCAAGGATCGCGACATCGCGATGGTCTTCCAGAACTACGCCCTGTATCCCCACATGACCGTGGGCGACAACATGGGCTTTGCGCTGAAGATGGCCGGCGTCCCGAAGACCGAGCGTCAGCAGCGCGTGGAGGAAGCTGCTCACCTCCTCGGCCTGGACGACTTCCTCGACCGCAAGCCGAAGGCGCTCTCCGGTGGTCAGCGTCAGCGCGTCGCCATGGGCCGCGCGATCGTCCGTTCACCTCAGGTCTTCCTGATGGACGAGCCGCTGTCCAACCTCGACGCCAAGCTCCGCGTCTCCACCCGCACCCAGATCGCTGCGCTGCAGACCCGGCTGGGGGTCACCACCGTCTACGTGACCCACGACCAGGTCGAGGCCATGACGATGGGTGACCGGGTTGCGGTGCTCAAGGACGGCCTGCTCCAGCAGTGCGACACCCCGCTGAACCTCTACGACAAGCCCAACAACTTGTTCGTGGCCGGCTTCATCGGCTCCCCCGCGATGAACCTGATCGAGGGCGAGGTCGCAGCCGACGGCATCCACATCGGCGACTACGTCGTTCCGGTGCCGCGCGACACCCTGGCCAAGGCCCCGAACGAGAAGAAGCTCATGCTGGGCATCCGCCCGGAGAACTTCACCCTCGGCGAGGGCAACGACGGCATCGGCATCGATGTCGCGGTCGTCGAGGAGCTCGGCGCCGATGCGTTCCTCTACGGAACGGTCACCGGTCTGAGCGATGACGAGAAGATCACCGCGAAGCAGATCACGGCTCGCATCTCGTCGCGGACGCCACCGAAGCGCGGATCGACGGTCCGGCTGAAGATCGACCCGGACGCACGTCCACGTGTTCTCCGAGGCGACCGGCAACCGGCTCTCACCCGACCAGATGCGCTGACCCTCGAAGTCACGCTCGTGCAATCAGCCCCCCGCAGCGATGCGGGGGGTTGATTGTTTCGCTGCCGGTCGCCCGGATTGCTGCCGCACGTGCCGCGGCTTGGCGATCCGCGATCCGACGCTCGCAGATGACAGGATGGGCTCATGCCTAGGTTCCTGGCGGCAAACCCCGACACCCGGCTGATCACGCTTCCCTGGGCCGACTCCGCTGGAGGACTGGCCCGAGGACAACCTGGTCGCGCTGCCGCGGGGCATCTCCCGGCACGTCGTGCGCTTCGTCCGGGTCGGCCATCAGGTGTACGCGATGAAGGAGGTGCTCGAGCACCTCGCCAAGCACGAGTACCGGCTGCTCCGCGACCTCACCCGGCTCGACACCCCGTCGGTCGAGCCGGTCGGGGTGGTGACCGATCGCGTCGACACCGACGGCGAGCCCCTGGACCCGATCCTGATCACCCAGCATCTGCAGTTCTCGCTGCCCTACCGGTCGCTGTTCAGCCGCGGCGTACGCCAGGACACCGTCAACCGGCTGGTCGACGCGATGGTCGTGCTGCTGGCCCGGCTGCACCTGATCGGCTTCCTCTGGGGCGACGTCTCGCTGTCCAACACGCTGTTCCGCCGTGACGCCGGCGCCTTCGCCGCGTACCTCGTGGACGCGGAGACCGGCGAACTCCACGACCAGCTGACCAACGGCCAGCGGGAGCACGACCTGACGATCGCCCGGACGAACCTGTACGGGGAGTTCTCCGACCTCGAGGCCGGCGGACTGCTGGACGAGGCGCTGGATCCGCTGGTCCTGGTCGAGACCATCGAGAACCGCTATCGCGAGCTGTGGGCGGAGCTGACCGGCGCCGAGGAGTTCGACACCGGCGAGATGCACCGGATCGAGAGCCGGGTGCGCCGGCTGAACGCGCTCGGCTTCGACGTCGCCGAGCTGGACATCACCACCGACTTCGCCGGCTCGACCATCCGGATCCAGCCCAAGGTGGTGGACGCCGGTCACCACTCCCGCCGGCTGATCCGGCTCACCGGGCTGGACACCGAGGAGAACCAGGCCCGCCGGCTGCTCAACGATCTCGACTACTACCGGGCCCGGACCGATCAGCAGGGTGCGGACGAGTCGATCGTCGCGCATCAGTGGCTGACCCGGCGGTTCGAGCCGATCGTGTCCTCGGTGCCGAAGGACTTGCGGGCGAAGCTCGAGGCCGCCGAGCTCTACCACGAGGTGCTGGAGCACCGGTGGTTCCTGAGCGAGAAGGCCGGCCGCGAGATCTCCATCGAGGACGCCGCCCAGAGCTACCTGGACAACGTGTTGCACGGGCTCCCGGACGAGGAGATCGCCATGGCCTCGGCCGAGTCGATGAGCGCGCTGGCCAACCCGTTCGACCCGTCGCAGGGCTTCGCCGACGAGAACTACGAGAAGCCGTACGACCCGTGGGAGGACGACGACGAAGCCCCCGGCGCCGACGAGGAACCCGCCAGCCCAGTTCCTGGACATCGCCGCCCTCCGCGCCAAGGCAAGAAGTAAGGGCGCTCGGACCGGCTGCGACGCTCGGCCTCGGCATGGCGACGACGAGCGACACGCTTTTCGCGCGACGAGGAAGTCGCTAGCGTGCGCGAGCGGCCAAATTAACGCGGCGGCATCCGCAGGGCGCCGTCGAGGCGGATCACCTCGCCGTTCAGCAGCGGGTTGGCGATGATCGCCTCGACCAGCATCGCGTACTCCTCGGGTCGGCCGAGCCGCGCCGGATGCGGCACCAGCGCTTCCAAGATCGACTTCGTCTCCCCCGGCAGGCCGGCCATCATCGGCGTCTCCATCACGCCGGGCGCGATGGTCATCACCCGGATCGCCTTGTCGGCAAGGTCTCTGGCCGCCGTCAGGGTGAGCGAGGCGATGCCGCCCTTGCTGGCCGCGTACGCCGCCTGACCGATCTGCCCGTCGTAGGCCGCGACGCTCGCCGTCATGATCACCAGACCGCGATCACCGTCCAGCGGCTCGTTGTCGATCATGGACTGGGCGGCCAGCCGCAGCACGTTGAACGTGCCGATCAGGTTGATCTCGATCACCGTGCGGAAGGCGTCCAGCGGCAGGACGCCGCGCTTGCCGATCACCCGGCCCGGCGTCGCCACACCAGCGCAGTTGACCGCGACCCGCAGCGGGCCGAGACTCGCCGCCGCGTCGATTCCGGCCTGGACCTGCTCCTCGTCGCGGACGTCGGCGGCGACGAAGCGCACCCGATCACCCAGACCGGCCGCCAGCTCGACGCCCGGTGAGGACGGCAGGTCCATGATCATCACCTGCGCTCCGGCGGCCAGCCCGGCCCGTACGGTCGCGGCACCCAGCCCCGACGCGCCGCCGGTCACCAAGATCACGTCCTGACTGGTGAGCTTCATCGATGTCCTCCTTCTCCGCGCAACGTCAGCGGAGCAACTGGCGGCTGATCACCAGCCGCTGGATCTGGTTGGTGCCCTCGAAGATCTGGGTGACCTTGGCTTCGCGCAGATAGCGCTCGGCCGGGAAGTCCCGGGTGTAGCCGTAGCCGCCGAGCACCTGGACCGCGTCGGTGGTGACCTTCATCGCGGCATCGGTCGCGATCAGCTTGGCCACCGCCGCGTCCCGGGTGAACTTCATCCCGGCATCTCGCTTGCGCGCCGCCATCAGATAGCCGGCCCGCGACGTGTCGACCGCCGCCGCCATGTCGGCCAGCAGGAACTGCAGCCCCTGGAACTCCGCGATCTTGCGCCCGAACTGTTCCCGCTCGCGCGCCCACCCGAGCGCCAGGTCCAGGGCGGCCTGGGCCAGCCCCGTGGCACAGGCCGCGATGCCGAGCCGGCCGGAGTCCAGCGCGGACAAGGCGATCCGGGCTCCCTCGCCCTCGGCGCCGATCCGCCGGTCCTCGTCGACGTGGACCGCGTCGAAGTACAGCGACGTGGTGGTCGACGCGGTCAGGCCCATCTTGCGCTCCGGCGCGCCGAAGGTCAGTCCCGCGAGCGTTGCCCGGGACGTGGAAGCAGCTGATGCCGGCTCGTTCGTCGTCGCTGGTCCGGGCGAACACGGTGTAGAAGTCGGCCTTCGAGCCGTGGGTGATCCACGCCTTGGCGCCACTCAGCTCGTAGCCGTCGTCGGAGCGTTTCGCCCGGGCGGTCATCCCGGAGATATCCGAACCGGCCTGAGCCTCGGACAGCGCGTACGCGCCCAGCATCCGGCCGCCGACCATCTCCGGCAGATAGCGGGTCAGCTGGTCCGGCGTCCCGTAGGCCGCCATCGCGTAGCTGGCCATCACATGCACCGATACCCCGACCCCGACACTCATCCAGGCGCTCGCCACCTCCTCCAACGCCTGCAGATAGACCTCGTACGGCTGCGCCGCCCCGCCGAAGGCCTCCGGATACGGCAAACCGAGGAGCCCGATCTGGCCGAGTCGGGTGAACACGTCGCGCGGAAACCGCTCCGCCGCCTCGTCGCCGGCGGCGCGCGGGGCCAGCTCAGCCTGGGCGAACTCTCGCACCAGGGACACCAGCTCGGCGCCCTCGGCACTCGGCAGTAATCGGTCCACGACCATCGTCCAATGCTCCTCCCGCGTGCAGCTTCCGCGCAGCCCGCGCGCTGCGCGTTCACGGCGTTCTTCCCGGTCGACCCGCGCCCCGGTACTCCTCGTCGGCCCTGCGTAGCAGACGCAGACCGACCGACGCCACACCGCCAGGCAACTGAGGAAACCCGACCCTACCGAATATCCTGCCAAGATGGACGACGATCTGCAGGCGCTCGGCGAGGACCTGATCACCACCGCGGCGCGCCTCGTGCGTTGGACCCCGAAGGACTCATCGATCGAGCTGAGCCTGTCCGCTGCCCGCCTCTTGGCTCGACTCTACGACGACGGGCCAACCCGGATCAGCGACCTCGCGATCGCCGAACGCTGCTCGCAGCCGACGATCACCAACCACGTCAAGCGGCTCGAGGCGGCTCGTCTGGTCCAGCGGTCGGTCGATCCGAAGGACGGCAGAGCGTGGATGATCAAGCTCACCAAGCGCGGCCAGCAACAGCTCGACCTGATGCGCGCGTCGCTCGGCACGAGCCTGGAGCCCTACCTCGACCGGATGTCCAAGCGGGACCTCAAGGCCCTCCGCGACGGCATCGAGGCGATGCGACGGCTGATGAGGCTGGATAAGCTTCCGGGGTGAGTCCGACCCCCGCCGTCCAGCCCTTCCGCCTGTACGACACCGCGACCCGAGCGGTCCGCGACTTCGTGCCGGTCGTGCCCGGCCAGGTGTCGATCTACCACTGCGGGCTGACGGTCCAGTCGGCACCGCACCTGGGCCACATCCGCAAGGAAGTCGTGTTCGACGTGCTGCGCCGGTGGCTGACCTGGTCCGGCTTCGAGGTGACGGTGATCGCGAACGTGACCGACATCGACGACAAGATCTTGATCAAGTCCGCCGAGGCCGGGGTGCCGTGGTTCGCCCATCGCCTACCGCTTCGAGCGCGAACTGCACGAGGCGTACGCGGCGCTCGGCTGCTTGCCGCCCACCTACGAGCCGCGGGCCACCGGCCATGTGCCGGAGATGATCGAGATGATCAAGGTGTTGATCGAGCGCGGTCACGCCTACCCGGCCGCCGACGGATCCGGCGACGTCTACTTCGACGTGAAGTCCTGGCCGGCGTACGGATCGCTGTCCAGGCAGAAGATCGACGACATGGAGGCGGCGAGCGACTCCGATCCGCGCGGCAAGCACGATCCGCGGGACTTCGCGCTGTGGAAGGGATACAAGGAGTCCGAGCCGATCACGGCCAGCTGGGTGACGCCGTGGGGACGCGGCCGGCCGGGTTGGCATCTGGAGTGCTCGGCCATGGCGGGCAAGTATCTGGGGGACGAGTTCGACATCCACGGCGGAGGTCTTGATCTTCGTTTCCCGCACCACGAGAACGAACTGGCCCAGTCGACCGCGGCGGGTCAGAAGTTCGCCCGGTTCTGGATGCACAACGCCCTGCTCACCGCGGCCGGGGAGAAGATGAGCAAGTCGCTGGGCAACGGCGCGCTGGTCTCGGAGGTGGTCAAGCGCTTCCCGGCCCGGGCGGTCCGGCTCTATCTCGTGCAGCCGCACTACCGTTCGACGATCGAGTACTCCGATGCCTCGCTGGCCGAGTCGGTGACCGCGCTGGCCCGGATCGACAACTTCATCGAACGGGCGACCGAGCTGGTCGGCCCGGCGACGCCGGCGGTTCCGGCCGCTTTCGTCGCGGCCATGAATGATGATCTTGGTACGCCCGGCGCCGTCGCGGTGCTGCACAACGCCGTACGGGAAGGGAATCAGGCCCTGGACTCCGCTGACCAAGATCAGCTCTCGCGCTCGCTCGACGCGGTCGCCGGGATGTTGATGATCTTGGGACTGGATGCCGGCAGCGCGGCCTGGCGACATGACGGCGATGATCAACAACTGGCCGCGGTGGTCGACGGCCTGGTCGCGGAATTGATCAAGCAGCGCGCCGATGCGCGGGCCCGGAAGGACTTCGCCGCCGCCGACGCGATCCGCGACTCCCTGGCCGCCTCCGGCATCGACGTCTCCGACACCCCCCAAGGCCCCCGCTGGTCCGTCCGTCGCAGTGATCCCGATGACATGCGAGGAGCATCCGTCCTTCGACAGGCTCAGGACACGTTCGATCGCAGCCGGATTGCGCCGAATGCCGCGACCTCGGCGTCGCTCCCAGTCGGCGAGCGTCGGTATCGCGCGCGCCGCCGCGCTGAGGAGGAGCGAGCGGACACGCTTTTCGTCCGCGAGCGACGACGAAGTAGGCGGCTACCAGGCGCGATGCGCGAGCCGAAAGGACAAACTAGGATGCCGGGAAACAGTCAGCGCAAGGGCGCCGTGCGGCGCAAGGGCAAGAGCAACACCGCCGGGTCCGGGGGGCGGGTCCGCCGCGGCCTGGAGGGTCGCGGGCCGACCCCCAAGGCGGAGGATCGCGAGTACCACGCCAAGCACCAGGCCAAGAAGTTCGCCGACCGCCGGACGTCGACCCGTCCCCCGGGACCGCGCACCGGCCGACCCGGTACCGGACCGGAATGGGTCGTCGGCCGCAACCCCGTGCTGGAGGCGCTGGAGGCCGAGATCCCGGTCAAGTCCGCCTACATCGCCGAGGGGGCCGAACGCGACGACCGGCTGCGGGAGATCCTCAAGCTGGCGGCCAATCGCAGCATCGCCCTGCTCGAGGTGACCCGCAACGAGATGGACCGGCTGACCGGCGGCGCGATCCACCAGGGTGTGGCCCTGCAGTTGCCGACCTTCGAGTACGCGCATCCCGACGACCTGCTGGCCGCCGCGCTGGCTTCGGCCACCGAGCCGCTGATCGTCGCGCTGGACTCGATCACCGACCCGCGCAATCTCGGCGCGATCGTCCGGTCGGCTGCGGCCTTCGGGGCCCACGGCGTGCTGATCCCGGAGCGCCGCTCGGCCGGCATGACGGCCGCCGCCTGGAAGACCTCCGCCGGCGCGGCGGCCCGGATCCCGATCGCCCGGGCCACCAATCTCAACCGGACGCTGCGCGCGTACGCCGATGCCGGCCTGACCCTGATCGGGCTGGACGGGCGGGCCGACGACCGACCTCGGCGAGGTCGACTCGTCCGGCCCGCTGGTGCTGGTGGTCGGCAGCGAGGGCGACGGGCTGTCCCGGCTGGTTCGCGAGGCCTGCGACAGCCTGGCCTCCATCCCCATCGCCGCCCAGGTCGAATCGCTGAACGCCGGCGTGGCGGCCGGCATCGCCCTCTACGAGATCAACCGTCGCCGCTGATCGCGCTGACTGCTGGCTCGGCTCGGGATCGCTCGGTTGCTCGTCGGTCGGCGAACCGCTGGACGGCTGCGCGGCCAGTTGCCAGATCCCGATGCCCATCAGCACCAGCCCGGCGATCTCGGCGACGAAGGCCAGCGCCGAGCCGTCGAACCGCTCGCCGAACACGATGATGCCGAAGGTGATCGAGACCAGCACCTGGGCGATGTTCAGCATCGGTGCGGTGATCGACAGCCGCGCGTTCTGATAGGCCCGCTGGTTGAGCAGCACCGCACACGCCGCCGACCACGATCAGGACCCAGAGCGACCAGTGGCCGAGCGCGTGTCCCAGGCCGGACTGCGCCTGCACGGTGACCAGTTTGAGCAGTCCGGCGACGAGGCCGAACAAGGTCCCCGCCGCCGCGCCCAGCAACAGACCGCGTGCCGATCGGACTTCACCCGGCCGGCCGCAAGCGTGATCAGCGCCGGCGACGATCGACGCCGACGACCACGAAGGCGACTTCATGGTTGACGCCGCTGGGCGGGCGCGGACCGGCTCGACCGGACGACGACGAACAGGGCCAGCCCGGCCCAGGTCAGGATCAGCCAGCCGATCACCTGGCGGGCGCGGCAGATGCCGGTCCAGGGCGGCGCGGAACAGCACCGCGAACACGATGCCGCTGACGATCACCGGCTGGACCAGCGCCAGTTCGCCTCGGCTGAGCGCGAGCGCGTGCAGGCCGAAGGCCACGGCGCTGAGCACCAGCCCGAAGACCCACGAACGCCGACGGAACAACCGCGCGATCACCCGCTGCCCGGACTCCTCGGTCGAGACCGCGCTGGCCGCTCGATGCTGAAGGGCCGAGCCCACCGCAAAGGTGGCCGCCGAGCAGAGCGCGGCCACCACGGGAAAGATCACCCGCGCATCCTACGGATCATCGCGACCATTGCGGCATCGCGATCCTTCGAGCAGGCTCAGGACCGTCCGGCTGGAATTCACAGCCGAGTGATCGCGCGGTCGAGATAGATTGGTCACCGCCCGACCACCGCGTCCCAGGAGTCTCTCGTGACCGACACCCTCGTACCCGACCGATCTGTCCGCGGACTACTCCGCCACCGCTTCCGAGGCCTACCGGGCCGCGCTGTCGGTGATCGAGACCATCGAGCCGCGGATCGCCGATGCGACCAGGGCCGAACTGGCCGACCAGCGGTCCTCGCTGAAGCTGATCGCCTCGGAGAACTACGCCTCACTGGCGGTGCTGCTGACGATGGGCACCTGGCTGAGCGACAAGTACGCCGAGGGCACCATCGGACACCGCTTCTACGCCGGCTGCCAGAACATCGACACCGTCGAGGCGCTGGCCGCGGAGCACGCCCGTGAGCTGTTCGGTGCCGAATACGCCTACGCCCAGCCGCATTCGGGCATCGACGCCAACCTGGTCGCCTTCTGGGCGATCCTCGCCAACCGGGTGGAGCTGCCCGAGCTGGCCACGCTGGGCGTCAAGGGGGTGAACGACCTGACCGAGGAGCAGTGGGAGGTCGCAGCTTGGCCGCCCCCGCGCTGTCGCGGCGGAGCCGGTCGGTCAGCGGTTGCGGGCCGCCGTGGTGAGCCAGGCACCCGGATTTCGCGGGACGCCGTCGCGCGGCCACGTCGCCAGCGCCGCCGCGAACGCGTCCTGCGCGCAGTCTTCCGCCAGGTCCGGTTCGCCCGTCACGCCGATCAGGGTGGCCACGACCTGACCCCACTCGTCCCGGTAGGCCGCCTCGACCACCTCCCGGGCCCGAGATCGTCGGGTGCGCTCATTCCCAGAGCGGGCGGTTTTCGATGCCACCCCAGCGTGCGTACGGATGCCCGGCCGCGATCTCGATCGCCTCGTCCAGGTTCGCGCACTCGACGACCACGACGCCGCCGACGAAGTCCTTCGTGCTCGGCGAACAGGCCGTCCGAGACCAGGGTCTCGCCGTCCGGACCCGGACGGTGGTGGAGTCCACGATCGGGCGCAGCCGCATGCCGGTGATCTTGGCGCCCGGACGGAGACGGTCCGCCTGCCACGCCTGGTGCACCGGGTCCGCGGCGAGCTCCTCGTTGCTCGGCGAGACCTGCTCGTCGTCACAGATGGACGAGCGCGTACTTCACAGGTCAATTACTCCAGGCGGGTGGAGGGCGGTGATGCCCGCGAGGACGAGGTGATGCCGGCGAGGAACTGCTCGCGGTCGTCGTGGTCGCGCATCTGGTCCGCGACGGCCCGGGTGAACGGGTAGTCGTCGGGGTCGAGCTCCTCCCAGGCCTCGACACGGCGTCGAGGAACTCGGCGCGGTCCGCTCCGGCCGGGAGTGCCGACGTTCGCGGCGTTCTGGCCGGCGGCGCCGAGGATGTAGTGCACCAGCGCCGAGGTCGCGGTGAACCAGTGCCCTCGGGTACGCCCAGCGCGCGGACCTGCCGGCCGATGCTCTCGAAGATCCGCGGCGTCGTCGCCTGCCAGGAGCTGGCGGAGAGCTGCGCGGCGAGCCAGGGGTGTTCGTCGATCGCGCCGAACAGGCCCAGCGCGACGGCGCGGATCCGTCCTGCGGCGGCCCGGAGGACCCGGGGCTCGACGGCCAGCGCGGCCGCGACGACGGCGTCGGTCGCGGCGGCCAGCAGCTCGCCCTTGTTCGCCACGTGCCAGTAGATCGCCCCGGGCCCGGTGGCGAGGCGCTCGGTCAGCACCCGGAACGTCAGCCCGCCCTCGCCGACCGCGTCGAGCAGCTCGACGGCGGCCTCGACGATGCGCTCCCGGGAGAGCGCCTCCGTGCGCCGCTGCGACCGGCGCGTCCGTGTTGCCATGCGCTCATCTTGACACGTCTGGAACGACGTTCCAAACGATTGGAACGACATTCCAGCGCCTCGGAAGGAGCACCATGGACACCACGGTCACGATCATCGGCGCCGGACTCGGCGGCCTCACGCTGGCCCGCGTCCTGCACGTCCACGGCGTCCCGGCCACGGTCTACGAGGCGGAGGCCTCCCCGACCGCGCGCACCCAGGGCGGGATGCTCGACATCCACGAGCGACAACGGTCAGCGCGGCCTGCGGGCGGCCGGCCTGATCGAGAGTACCGCGGCCTCGTCCTGGAGGGCCGCGAGGCGACCCGGGTCCTCGCCCCGGACGGGACCGTCCTGCTCGACGAACCCGACGACGGCACGGGTGGACGTCCCGAGGTGCAGCGCGGCGCGCTGCGACAGCTGCTGCTCGGCTCGCTCCCGGCCGGCACCGTGCGGTGGGGGCACAAGGTCGTCGGCGTGCGCGCGCTCGGCGGGGGCCGCCACGAGGTGATCTTCGCCGACGGCACGCGTCGCCGCGAGCCTGCTCGTCGGCGCGGACGGCGCATGGTCACGGGTCCGGCCGCTGCTCTCCGACGCCACACCCGAGTACGTCGGCACGTCGTTGAGTTCGAGACCTACCTGTTCGACGGCAACACCCGCCACCCCGCCGC
>CAVXIY010000023.1:0-128538 GCA_963761955.1 uncultured Actinomycetota bacterium
GGCCGATTGTTGACAATTGAAAAAAATGTCACGACGCCACGGCGCTGATCCCTGCTACCCCGCGACTACGTCGCCGCACGGGATCAAGCGCGTCCATTTGTCGATCTTGTCCAACAGCGCCTTGGGACTGATCGGTCGGCAGATAGTCGTCCATTCCCGCATCGAGGCAACGTTCGCGGCCGCCCTTCAGCGAAGGCGCGGTCACCCCGACGATCGCACATGCGATCACCCTCTCGGCCTCGAGGCCGCGGATCGCGGCTGTCGCCTGACGCCTTTCATTTCGGGCATGGAAACGTCCATCAGGATCATGCGCTCGTTTCTTCTCGCTGTAGGCCTCGACGGCCACGGCGGCCGTTGCCGACGATCTCGAAGCTGTACCGCGTGTCGTCCAGGATCTGCGTGAACACAAGCTGATTGACCTCATTGTCTCGGCGACCAGGATATCCACCCCCGATGGCCGTCGGCTCGAATATGTCTAACGGATCGTGGCGCGAGACGGATCGGCGGCGGCGCTGGTTCCACTGCCGGTGACGATATGGGAGCCGGGGGACACGTTGCGGCCGCCGCGTGACGGTGCTTCTGGATCGTCAGCAGAGCGTTTCCAGAAAGGCCGAGGAGCCGGCCGGCTTGATAAGCTGTGCTTCGATGCTCGAGGTCGCGATAGGTGGGAATTGGAGAGAGACTGGTCGACTGACGTCAGCATGACGAGCGGCGTGTCGGCGACGGCCGGGTTGAGCGGATGCACGGGCGACATCAGCGCCGGTCATGCCCGGCATCTGGGAGCCCAGGACGACGAAGATCGACCGCGACCCCGAAATCCGCCGCCGCCTGCAGGACGCTGATCCCTTCTGGCCGCTTTCCGCCGCACAGGAATCGAACTTCCAGGAATCCATCTGTTCGGTGAGAATTGTGCGATTGACTGCATTATCGTCGACAATCAGGCCGCCGGCCAGTACAGCGATCGGCGCCATGCGACGGTCGTTGCGTTTTGCAAGTGTCGGCGAGGGTGACCGTGAACCAGAAGGTCGAACCCTTTCTCCTCACCACGCCGTTGACGTCGACTTCGCCACCCATGAGGTGGATCAGACGCGAGGTGATGGCGAGGCCAAGACCCGTCCCCTCATGGCGTCGCGTCGAGGATGCGTCAACCTGGCTGAACTTCTGGAAAACCAGTTTAGCCGGTCGGCGGGAAGCAAGACCGAACCGAACGAAGTGCAGCGGGCAAGGCCACGTATTGCTCACAACTGGTCTGACTGGTATCGTTTCCGTCGTGCTCGTGTCGCCTCGCGTCTTCGCCGATCCTGACCGCCTGGGTGACGACCTGGCGGCGATGATCGTCGCGCGGCTGAGGGATCGGCCCGCCGGTCGGCCGTTCCTGCTGGGCTGCCCGGGTGGCCGCAGTGCCGCGCACGACCTACCGGCACCTGGCCCGCCGCGCGGCCGCGGAGCGGCTGGATCTGAGCGCGCTGGTCATCGTGATGATGGACGAGTACGTGATCGCCGACGCCGACCGGCGGGTTCACCTCGGTCAGCGCCGACCAGGCCCATTCGTGCCGGCGGTTCGGTGCGGAGGAGATCGTCGGCGAGCTCAACCAGGCCCTGGCCGCCGCGAGCGCGCCGGCGGCGTACCGGCTGCCGGCCGAGAATCTGTGGCTCCCGGACCCGCGGCACGCCGGCGGACTACGACCAGCGGATCGCCGACGCCGGCGGTATCGATCTCTTCATCCTGGCGTCGGGCGCCGGCGACGGACACGTCGCGTTCAACCCGCCCGGGACCGATGCCGACTCGCGGACCAGGGTCGTCACCCTTCCGGTGTCGACCCGGCGGGACAACCTGGTCACCTTCCCCAGCTTCGGCGGCGATCTGGACGCGGTGCCGAGCCACGGCGTCTCCGTCGGGATCGCCACCATCCGGGAGCTCTCGGCCGAGGTCGTGATGATCGTGCACGGCGCCGACAAGGCGCGTCGCCGCCCGGCGGCTGGCCGAGGCCGAGCACTACCAACCCGACTGGCCGGCGACCGTGCTGGCCGACTGCCGCTCGCCGCAGCTGTTCGTGGACCGCGCCGCCCTCCCGACCGGGGCATTTGCCCGAACCGGATGAGACCGGCTGCGCAATCGCGTACTTTCGGTTCAGCAACGGCATTTGCGCTCATAGTCATGTCCACAACCACACACAGAAATGGTGATCGCATCGCTCGCATCAAACTCGCCTACATCGGCGGCGGCTCGTCCCGCGCCGCCGGAACGATGGCGTCCTTCCTGGCCCACGGATCCGAGTTCGACGGCTCCCACGTCGTCCTGATCGACCAGCGCGCCGACCGGCTCGAGCTGGTCGAGACGATCGCCCGCAAGCTCGCGAGGTCACTTGGCCTCGACATCACGGTGGAATCCACCACGGATCAGCGGGCCGGGCTCACCGATGTGGACGCCGTGCTGACCAGCTACCGGCCGGGTGGCTTCGAGATGCGGCTGCAGGACGAAGTCATCCCGATGCAGCACGGCGTGATCGGCCAGGAGACCCAGGGTCCGGGCGGGATGATGATGTCGTTCCGCTCCATCGTCGCCATGCAGTCCATCCTCGACGACCTCGATGCCGTGGCGCCGGACGCGGTGATCTTCAACTACACGAACCCGGTCAACATCGTCTCCCAAGCCGTGACCAGCCACAGCGACCGGCTGATCTACTCCATGTGCGAGGGCCCGATGACGTTCTGGCCGTCGGTGCTGCGGACGGCCGGGCTGGATCCCGACCGGGCCGAGGTGATGATGGCCGGCGTCAACCACAACTGCTGGTCGACCGTGCACACCTACGACGGGCAGGACCTGATGCCGTTGCTGGCCGAGGGCTATCAGCGGGTCGTCGGCGACCCGGGCGTTCCGCTGTGGGACGGCGGATGCTGCACCTGGCCGTCGCGATGGGTTCGATCCCGTCGGACTACTTCCGCTACTACTACTTCGGTGCCGAGCAGTTCCGCGAGGCCCAGGCCCAGCGCCGCACCCGGGCCGGAGTCCTGCTGGACGCCCTGCCCGGCTACTGGTCGCACTACGGCGAGCAGGCTGCGGCCGACGTGCCGGAGCTGGACCCGGCCCGGTCGCGCGGCGGCATCCACGAACTGGAGCTCGCCATCGACGTGATGGCCGCCTACTACAACGACACCCCGGCCCGGCTGCCGGTCAACCTGCCCAACGCCGACGGCGTGCTGCCCGGGTTCGACGAGGACACCGTGGTCGAGGTCTGGTGCGACGTCGACGGAAAGGGCGCGCATCCCGTTCCCCAGCGCCCACTGCCGCACGCCGTGCTGGGCATCACCCAGACGCTGGCCGAGTTCCAGCGACTCGCGGCCGAGGCGGCCTGGGGTGGCGGCCGGGCCGATGCCGTACGGGCCCTCGTCGCCCATCCGTTCGTCCGCAATCTGAACGTCGCCGAAGAGCTCTACGACCACCTCGCGTACGCCAACCGCGACTTCCTGCCCGAGCGACTCCTGCGGTGACTCCGAGCACGGAGCCGCTCTATCTCGGGGTCGATGCGGGCAACTCCAAGACGGTGGCGGTCCTGGCCGACAGCTCCGGCACCGTGCTGGGCTACGGCCGGAGCGGCTGCGGCGACATCTACGGGGCGGCGGCGGAACCACTCGCGGTCGCCGAGGTGGTGGCCGCCGTCAACCGCGCGCTGGACATGGCATCGCTGCCGGAGCACGCCGGATCGCGGATCGATACGACGGCGATCGCCCGGGCCGCGTTCTGCCTGGCCGGCGTCGACTGGCCGGCGGACGAGCTCTTCTGGCGCGAGCAACTGACGAGCTGGCTCCCCGGCCTGGACAGCTGTTCCCTGCGCAACGACGGTTTCGCGCTGCTGCGGGCGGGCCAACCGGACGGCCTCGGCGTCGCCCTGTCGTCCGGCACCGGAGGCGCCGTCGTCGCCCGGGGACCCGAAGGCGTCGAGTGGAGCGCGTCGATGTGGCTCGCCGACCCGCTGGGCGGCTGGGCGCTCGGCGAGCAGGCGTACACGGCGGTGCTGCGCGCGGAACTCGGCATCGCACCGCCGACGGTGCTGCGCGATTCGCTGCTGTCGCGGAACGGCTTCACCGACGTCGCCTCGCTCCTGGCCGGCACCACCGGCCGGGGGATGGAGCGGGTCCGGTACGCCGCCCTGGCCCGGGACGTCCTGGATGCGGCGACCGCCGGCGATGTCGTCGCCGCCGGCATCGTGGATCAGCAGGCGACCTTGTTCGCCCAGTACGCCGTGGCCGCGGCCAAGAAGGTCGACCTGCACGAAGCGGAGATCCCGGTGGTGCTCGGCGGATCGGTCCTGAGCAGCGAGAGTCCCGCGCTGAGAGACGCCACCCGGATCGCTCTCGCCGAACTCCTGCCCGCGGCGCGCGCGATGCTCACCCCCCGGTCACCGGTGGTCGGCGCGGTCCTCGAGGCGATCGCCGAAGGCTGCGGTCTCGACTCCGACGCCGTCGACCGGCTGACCCACTACGCCTTCCCGGCCGAGTTCCTGCTCACCTGATCGAGCCTCGGCCAGTGGGGCGCGTCGTCGTGGGCGCCCGGTCGGTTTTGCACGGTACGTGCAAAACCGTCGCCTACCGCGGCAAATTCCGTGGGGTAAGCGCCGGTTTCACACGTACCGTGCAAAACCGACATCGAGATTGAGCCGGACAAATGAGGGGGTACGAGCGGTGAGCTTGCGAGGATTCAGCACACTCAACTTCTGGGCGGACGACGTGGCGGCGGCCGCGGCCTGGTACGCGGAGTTCCTGGGCGTGGAGCCCTACTACTCGCAGCCGGGGCCTGACGGCCGCCCGGCCTACATCGAGTTCCGGATCGGTGACTCGCTCGACGAACTGGGCATCATCGACCGCAGGTGGGCGCCGCCCGGCGCGGCGACCGAGCCCGGCGGTGCCGTCATGCACTGGCACGTCGACGACCTCGAGGCCACGGTGGAGCGACTGCTGTCGTTGGGCGCCACGGAGTACCAGCCGATCACGCCGCACGGCGACGAGGGCTTCATCACCGCCGCCGTGGTCGACCCGTTCGGCAACGTGCTGGGCGTCATGAACAACCCGCACTACCTCGAAATGCTCGCCTCCACCAGGCCGGCATAGCTCAGAATGGGTCGATTGCGGGGTTCAAAAAACGTCATTTCGACGCTTACATTGTAAATTCCCCAAGCGGGCCGCGGTTTCCGCTTCCCGCGCTACTATATAGCCCATGACTACAAAGTATGTGACGCTACTTGAAGACGACACAGATGGTTCTCAGGCGTCAGAAACAGTGAATTTTGGGCTGGATGGTGCAGCCTATGAAATCGATCTGTCAGACAAGAATGCGTCTGCACTGCGCGATACCCTCACCGGTTGGATTTCTCATGCTCGCAAGATCGGCGGACGGTCCAAGTCAGGTGGTGGCGTGGCAAAAGCCCCCTTCACCGAGGTGGATACCAAGGCCGTCCGGGCGTGGGCCCAGGCAAATCACATCAAGATCAACTCTCGCGGCCGGATCCCGGCAGACATCATCGCCCAATACCGCAGCGCTGGGAACTGATTCGAAAGTCGAACACGAGCGGAGCCGGCTCTGGCCGGCTCCGTTTTCACGCCGCTCCGAAGGTCATCCAGCTACGGAACCGGCCTGGCAGGTGGCTGTTGGGCCTCCTGCACCGTGCGAAAGAACAAGCAGAACTCGTTGCCCTCCGGGTCACTCAGGACCCACCATCGCGCGTCCGGCCCTTGGCCGACGTCGATCTGCCGCGCGCCCAGGGCTGTTAGTCGCTCAAGTTCCTCGGCCGATGTCACCCCGTCGGCGCGCAAATCCAGATGAAGGCGGTTCTTGACCACCTTCGGTTCCGGAACTGGGACCACATCCACCGTCATCCCGGATCCATCGTCCGGCGGCGATGCGAACGCCGTCCGCGCTTTCCTCGGCGATCTTCCATCCCAAAGCCGCCCGCCAGAAGTCCGCGACCTTTCGCGGCTCCACTGCGTCAATAGTGATCAGCACGATTCGACTCGTCATGTCCTTAGTCTCGCCGGTCGGCCCGACCAGGCCAAGGTTCCTGAGGTCTGAAAGGCGCCGATTTCATGCGGCTCGCGACGTGAATCGCTGTCCAATGCCGTGCGATTTCCCGATGTCACGTCGAATCGGACTCCCTGAGACTGCGAGGACGACACGACGGTGCCGAACGCTGGACCGGCCGATCCCGAGCACGGAGTCGAACTGCCATTCGGCCACGTAGGATCGGCAGATGCGGCACGCACGATAGCGGCGGCGATCGTTCTCAGCCTGACCGGCTGGACTGCAACCGGATTCGGCCACGTAGGGTCGACAGATGCGGGCACGCACGATAGCGGCGGCGATCGTTCTCAGCTCTGACCGGCTGTACGGCGAGCGGACCGGAATCCGAAGGGCCGGCCACTCCGCTCCGACCGGCTCCAGCACGGCGACGTCCCCGTCGCCGACGACCCGTCCGAGTTCGCCCGGCTACGCCAGCCCAACTGCCGACGACTCCCCAGCCGACCCGGTCGCCCACCCGGACGCCGCCGGTCCGCTTCGACGCGGCCGAAGCCCTGCAGGACGTGCGGCACCTCGCCCAGGACATCGGCCCCCGGGAGGCGACCTCGCGGAACTTCGCGCAGGCCGCTGACTTCGTCGAAAAGCGCTTCGAGGATCTCGGCTACCGGGTCCGGCGGACCTCGGTCAGCGTTCCGGCCGGGAACTCCTGGGGCACACCGGTCAGGAAGGGACGCTCGGTGAACGTGATCGCGGAGCCCCGCGGCTTCGATGCGCGCCGTCGGCACGTGGTCGTCGGGGCCCACCTGGACACCATCCCGGTCTCCCCGGGTGCCGAGGACAACGCCTCCGGGATCGCTGTGCTGCTGGAGCTCGCCCGGCTGGCCAGTCGGCAGAAGCCGGCGCTTCCGGTCCAGTTCATCGCGTTCGGCGCCGAGGAGCCTCGCGGCATCGGCGACGCCTGGCACCACTTCGGGTCCCAGCAGTACGTCGCCGATCTGTCCCGGGCCCAGCGCCGAGCGATCCGCGCCATGGTGTCCCTGGACCGGGTCGGCGTGAAGGCCGACTACGTGCCGGTCTGCCAGGGCGGACCTCGCGGGGGCGACCTCCGTGCCGATCTGCGGGCGGCCGGTCGCCGGGCCGACGTGCGGACGAGATCTTGTGTCAATCAGTCCAGTGACCACTGGTCGTACGAGAAGGCCGGCATTCCCGCCGTCCGGCTGGGCAGCATCCCCTACAGCGGCTACCACTCGCGACGGGACACGGTGTCGTTCGTCGACCGCCGGCAGATCGCCAAGGTCGGACGCCTGATGTGGACCTGGCTGCAAGACCCGCCTGACCCTCGACGCGTCTGAGCTGTCGAAGCGTCCCGACGAAGCCGGGCTGGTCGACGGCATGAGCCTTGCGAGCGCACGACTCCGCCCTGCGTCGCGCAGCGACTTGCGCCTGGTCGCGCAGGCTTGCACCTGTTCGGCAGCGACTGTCAGCGGGAGCGGAACGGACCGCGGCTGGTCTGCCAGACGTCGGAGAGGATCCGCTCAGCGCGGTCACCGGAGACCCGGCGGGGCGCGAAGTCACTGCCGATCACGTAGGGCACCGGCTCGACGGCCTTGACCTTCCCACCCCAGAGGACGATCTCGACGAAGACCCCCTCCTGGGTCTTGGTCGAGAAGTCCATGTCGAAGACGAAGTTGCCGAGCGAGTGGACGACGATCGCCGATTTCGACACCTCCCAGCCTTGGACCCAGTGGGGATGACCGCCGATCACCAGATCGGCGCCGGCGGCGGCGAAGGCGCGCGCGGCCTCCCGCTGGCTCGGTTCGGGCCGGTGCGTGTACTGCGTACCCCAGTGCGGGATCACCACGACCGCATCGACCTTCTTGCTCAACGCCTTGATGTCGCGGGCGATCCGGCGCAGGGCCTTGCGGTTCAGCGGGCCGGTCCGCGGCGGCATGTTCAGCCGGTTGGTGCCGGCCCGGTCGCTGGTCGCCGACGGGCGTCTCGCCGATGGACTCGGTGCCGATGAACCCCACCCGAATCCCGTCGCGCTCGACGATGACCGGCTCGCGCGCCTCGTCGAGGTTCCGGCCGGCGCCCACCACCGCGACGTCCCGGTCGGCAAACCGCTTGAGCGTCGTACGCATCGCCCGGTCCCCGTAGTCGCCGACGTGGTTGTTGGCCAGCGACACGAGATCGATGCCGGCCAGCTTCAAGCCGTCGACGACCTCGGGGTCGGCCCCGAACGAGTCGCCGCCCTGGGTCGCGTTGCCGTCGCGCGACAGCGTCGACTCGAAGTTGCCGACGGTGATCTCGGCCGACGCCAGTCGCTTGGCCAGCGGCCGCATGGGTCCGGCCGAGTCGTCCGTCGCCCGAATCCTGCTGCCGACCCGACGGGCCAGCATGATGTCGCCGACCACCGTCAGGGTCGTCACCTTCGGCAGGGGCCGTTCGACCGTGACGTGCAGGGGATAGCTCTTCGGGTGCCGCAACGGGTGCCGGCCGTCCACGGTCAGCACCCGGACCGTCCCGTCGACGGCGTCGGCCGGAACCACGGCGAGCACGGATCGACTGGACCTCACCCGCTCGACGGCCCGGTCCGCGGCCGCTCCGGTGGCGCGGAGGACCCGAAGCCGACCCGAGCCCTGGCCGATGTCCGACCAGTTGTCAGCACCCTCCTCGAGCAGTCGGCGGGCGGCCCGAAGCGACACGTCGGAGACGGTCCGGGTGGCGTTGACGGCGAGGACCAACGGCATTCGGTACGTCGGGGGCCTGGCCGTCGGACGACGGTGACGGCGTCGACGACGTGGGCCGGCGACGGAGTAGCGGCGGACGAAGCGTCGCCCGGGATCGGGCTGGGGTTCTCGGACGGCTGGACCGGGGCAGCAGTACAGGCCGTCAACAGACAGACGCCGAGAACGGTCAGAGTCCGCCCTGACGGCTTTCGCTCCGCGGCACTAGGGCGTTGCGGGATTCTCACTCTCGAATTCCCGGGTCAGTCGGCGACCGGCGCTGTCCATGTGGGCGCTCATGGTGTCGGCGGCGGCTTGCGGATCGTGTCGGCGGAGCGCCGTCCAGGATGGCCTCGTGCTCGTTGCAGGTCAGCTGCGCGTGGTCGGAGTCGTTGAGCGCCCGTTCCACCCAGACCCGGATCAGCGAGCGGACGCTCTGCAGGATGTCGCGCGAGCAGGCGGTTGTCGGCCGCGGCGGCGATCTCCTGGTGGAAGTCGCATGTCGGCCGCGACGAAGTCGGCGAAGTTGTCCTTGTTGGCCGCCATGGCGGCGAGATGGCCCGCGAGGTTGTCCAACGCCTGGTCGGTGATGGCCACCGAGGCCAGCCGGGCGGCCTGCACCTCCAGGCCGTGCCGGACGCCGATCAGCTCCCGCGTCTTGGGCTCGCCGATCAACATCCCCCAGGACAGCGTCTGGGGCAGCAACTCGGAGACCGCGCCCCTGCAGGTAGGTGCCCGAGCCCGGGCGGACGTTGACCACGCCGAGGATCTCAGTGCGGCCAACGCCTCACGAATCGCCGAGCGGCCGACCCCCATGGACGAGGCCAGCTGGCGCTCCGGGTGGCAGCCGGGCGCCCGGCTCGATCGTGCCGCCGGTGAAGTAGTCGAGCAGCCGGCGAGTGACCTCGGACACCGCGGTCGCGGTGTTGATGCTGCCGCCCAGCGCTTCGCTCAGCTCGGCCGTTGTCGCTGACGAGTTGGCTGGGTGGGCGGGCACGAGCATCAGGCTAGCAATGGCACGAAGCGATCGCGACCGATTGCGTCGAATTGGTCAACCGGTTGACAGGTAGACCAATCGTCGGTGCAGGATATGGCACTGCGTTACGATCCGAACCGCCCTACTCGACATGGGAGTCACTGTGGACACCAGCACTCGCGGCCACCCCGAGAAGCCGCACGGTCGAACAATCCGCCATCCGCAAGGTCGTCATCCGGCTCGTACCTTTCGTGGCGCTGATGTTCTTCATCAACTACCTCGACCGCACCGCGATCGGCTTCGCCGCTCCGAACGGCATGAACACCGAGCCTCGGCCTGTCAGCCGCTCAGTTCGGCTTCGCCTCGGGCGTGTTCTTCATCGGCTACATCTTGTTGGAGGTGCCGAGCAACCTCGCGCTCTGCACCGGTTCGGCGCCCGCCGCTGGCTGGCCCGGATCATGGTGACCTGGGGCATCGTCGCGGTGCTGTTCACCTTCGTCCAGTCCTACACCCAGCTCGTCGGGCTGCGATTCCTGCTCGGCGTGGCCGAGGCCGGCTTCTTCCCCGGCGCCATCTTGTTCCTGAGCCTGTGGGTGCCCTCGCGCTACCGCAGCCGGGTGCTCGGGCTGTTCTACCTCGCGCAGCCGCTGACCACCGTGATCGGCGCCCCGTTCGCCGGCTGGCTGATCAGCCACGACGGCACGTTCTTCGGCCTCGAGGGCTGGCGCTTCATGTTCCTCGGCGTCGGCCTGCCCGCGATCATCGTCGGCGTCGATCGCCTGGTTCTACCTGGCCGACAGCCCGGCGAAGGCCAAGTGGCTGACTCCGGACGAGAAGGAGTGGCTGACCAGCGAGCTGAGCCGCGAGCGATGACGCCAAGACCGACCACGGCGCCAAGCACCCCAGCATCTTGTCGGCGTTCAAGAACGGCCGGGTCTGGGTGCTGGGCTTGATCTACTTCGGCTTCATCTACGGCCTCTACACCCTCGCCTTCTTCCTGCCCACGATCATCGGTGGCTTCCAGGAGCAGTACGGCGTCACGTTCGACTACGTCCAGAAGGGCCTGATCACCGCGATCCCTTACCTGCCCGCCGCCGTCGCGCTGTTCCTCACCACCCGGCACGCCACCAAGCACGGCGTCAAGACCGGCCACATCGCGATCCCGGCCGTGGTCGGCGCGGTGAGCATCCCGCTCGCGCTGTTCGCCGGCTCGCCGGCGCTGACGATCGCCGTGATCACGGTGACGGCCTGCGCCATCTTCTCGGCCCTGCCGAACTTCTGGACCGTGCCGACCCAGTTCCTGACCGGCGTCGCGGCTGCCGCCGGCATCGCCCTGATCAACACCATGGGCAACATCGCCGGCTTCTCGGCCCCTACCTGACCGGCTACCTGAAGGACTGGACCGGCGACTACAAGGTGCCGATGTTCGTCGTCGGCGGCTTCATGCTCCTGTCTGCGATCTTGATGGTGCTGCTGAGCCGGCGCGAACCGGGTCGACCGCACGGAGCCCGGTGGGGCAGATCCCGGTCGGACACTGAGACCGTGGCGCCACGTCAGACTGATCGCTTCAGCGCGAAGGACGCTCTCGTGACGTTGATCATCGGGGTCAGTCTGAAGATGTACTTCGGCTACGCCCAGACGCTGGACCTGGTGCCGGACGGTCGCCGCAGCTCGGCCACCGAGCGACCGGCGTCGGGCACTCGGCTCTTCCTGCTCCCGCCTTCCCGTCGCTGCCGGGCGTCGCCGATCTGTGCGCCGGCACGCGGATCGCGTTCGGCGCCAGGACCTGGCGGCCGACGACGCCGGCGCGCAGACCGGCGAGGTCAGCGGCTCGATGCTGGCCGAGCTGGGCTGCCGGTACGTCGAGGTGGGTCACGCCGAACGGCGGACGCTGTTCGGCGAGGACGAGACGATCGTGGCCGCCAAGACCGCCGCTGCGCTGCGCCACGGCCTGGTGCCCGTGCTCTGCCTGGGCGAGACCGAGCACGGCGAGGCCGGCTGAGGCGGCGGCTCGAGTGCGTCCGCCAGCTCGACTCCGCGCTCGCCGCCAGCCAGGCCGCCGGGCTGACCGGTCCGCTGGTGGTCGCGTACGAGCCGCACTGGGCGATCGGGGCCGCCGAGCCGGCGCCGCGACGACCACATCGCGCGGTCTGCGCGGCGCTGCGGACCGCCGTCGCCGACGCTCGACGCCCACCCGGCAGCACGGTCATCTACGGCGGCAGCGCCGGGCCCGGCCTGCTGACCCGGCTCGGCCGGCACCGTGGACGGCCTGTTCCTCGGCCGCTTCGCCCACGACCCGGCCGCGTTGGCCAGCGTTCTCGACGAAGCGCGACGGGCTCGCCGGCTCGACCGCCTGGCGGGGGTGCCCGCGATGACCATCGGCCTCAGCACGTACGCCTTCTTCTGGCAGTGGCACGACACGGCCGACGCAGCCGCTGAGCCTCGCCGAGATGATCGACCAAGACGCGCCGACTGGGGGGCCGAGCTGTTCCAGATCTGCGACTACCCGCTGATCGAGTCCTACGACCGATGATCAACTCGGCCGAGCTGCGCGACGCACGCCGACGACCGCGGGGTGGCGCTGGAGCTGGGCACCCGCGGGGTGCGCCCTGAGCACCTCGACCGCTATCTCGACCTCGCCCAGGCGCTCGACGTCACGCTCGTCCGCAGCATGATCAACACCGCCGACCACCGGCCCGGCGTCGACGAGGCGGTCGAGCTGCTGCGGCGAGGTCATGCCGCGCGTACGAGGCGGCCGGGGTGACGGTCGCGCTGGAGACCTACGAGCAGGTGCCGGTCGGACACCTTGGTCGACATCGTGCAGCAGGTCGACTCGCCGGCGCTCGGCATCTGCCTCGACCCGGGCAACTGCGTCGCCGCCCTGGAGACGCCGACCAGCACGATCGAGCGCACCGCCCCGTACGTGCGCAACCTGCACGTCAAGGACTTCGCCTTCAGCCGCAAGGACGGCTGGGTCGGGTTCACCTTCGCCGGCTGCCCGCTGGGCGAGGGGCTGCTCGACTACGACTTCATGATCGACACCGTGCGCCCCGACGAGCGGGGCATCAACCAGATCATCGAACACTGGCTGCCCTGGCAGGGCGACAGTGCCACCACCTGCCAACTCGAAGACCAGTGGACGCTGCACAACCTTCACTATCTAAGGAGCAAGCAATCATGACCACAGCAGTAGCGACCGACCAGTTGACCATCGCCGTCGATCGGCGCCGGCGGGAAGATGGGCATGCGGGTCTCCAACAACCTGCAGCGCAGCAACCACAACGTCTTCTACAGCGAGAACTCCCCGGCCGGTCAGCAGCGCACCACCGACGCCGGCCGCACGGTGACCGACACCGCGACCGCGGTCGCCGACGCCGACGTGGTGATCCTGGCCGTGCCCGACGTCGCCCTCGGCCCCGGTGTCGGCCGAGGTCGTGCCCGCAGCTCAAGACCGGCACCGTCGTGCTGACCCTCGACCCGGCCGCCGCGTACGCGAACCTGCTCTTCCAGCGCGACGACGTCGAGTACGCCGTCGCCCACCCCTGCCACCCGTCGGTGTTCCTGCAGCGCAAGACCGAGGCCGAGCTCAACGACACCTTCGGCGGCATCGCCGCTCCGCAGGAGGTCGTCGCCGCGCTGGAGTCCGGCAACCAGGACAAGATCAAGATCGCCGAAGCGGTGATCCGGCTGATGTACGCCCCGGTCGTCGACGTGCACTGGGTGACGGTGAAGCAGCTGGCCTACCTGGAGCCGACCCTGGTCGAGGTCGTCGCCTGCATGATCGGCGACCTGCTCAACGACGCCCTGCAGGAGACGATCAACACCGTCGGCGTTCCCGAGGCGGCGGCCAAGGCGATGCTGCTGGGCCACGTCCAGGTTGCCCTGGCCAACGGCCTGCGCGGTGACAACCCGTTCTCCGACGCCTGCCTGATCGCCATGGACTACGGCCGCGACAAGATCATCAAGGACGACTGGAAGTCGATCTTCAACGACGACGAGCTCGACTACGTGCTCAAGCAGATGCTCCACCTGGACAGCATCGACCGCTGAGTTACAATCGCGTGCCCTGAGCTGTCGAAGGGCCGATCCCGGTCCTTCGAAAGCTCAGGACATACGGCCTGTCCTCGAGACCGTCTCGACGCGATTCGGGTCGCGAGTTCCGGCACGTGCTGGCATACGGCCCTCCGGACGGCCGATTCGAGGCTCGTTTCCCGGCACGTGCCGGCAAACGACCCTTCGAGGCGGAGCGGGTGACTTCCAGGCCGAGCCGGCCTATACCGTCGCCGATCCCGGCGCGATGCCGTACTGCGAGCGCCATCACGTGCGCGAGTGGATCGACGGCGGATTGACGAATCTGAACAACATGACTTTGCTCTGCGCTTACCACCATCACAACTTCTTGGCCCGCGGCTGGACCTGCACGCATCAACACCGACGGGATTCCCGAATGGACTCCGCCGATATGGGTGGACCGGGATCAGAAACCCATGATCAACACCCGAATCCAGGCCGTCCTCACCGCCCGCGAAACACGCGCAACGGAACAAACCGATCATCAGCTGACCTTCGGTCCTTGATCGAGCTCAGATCCCGTGCCGCATCGCGTAGACCAGGGCCCAGTCCTGGTCGTTGGCCAGCGGATCCGCGACGTACGCGGGACGGCCGTTGACGCAGCTCGGGTAGATGAACGCGCAGGTGGCCGAGCCGTCGGGGTTGAAGGAGATCAGGTTGCTCCGCAGGATGGCGTGGCCGGCGGACCGTAGCTCGGCGATGCGCTGCGGTTCGGCGAGCTCTTCGGGCCAGGCGAGGTAGACGGCTGCACTCAGGATCGACCAGTAGTGCGGGAAGACGTCACCCCACATCCGCAGCCCGCCGAACCAGTAGCCGTCCCAGTGCCGGATCGGCACGTGGCGCAGCCGCACGTCGGGCTGATCGGCGGCGAACGCGGTCAGCCAGCGCAGTCGCCGATCAAGCTCGTCGGCGGGCACCGCGGCGGGATCGATCCGGCGCGCCGCCAGCAGCAGGTCCAGCAGCGGCGCCACCATCGACTGCTCGTAGTTCACCTCGTGCGCCGGCAGATCGTCGCCGTGCGTCCAAGAAGTTCTGCGCGTGACCGATCAGGCGTTGAGCCAGCCGGGCCGCATCCTCGCCCCGACCGAGTTCGGTGAGTCGCTGATGCAGATCGAACATGATCGCGCCCAGTTCGAAGGCGAGAAAATGATCGCCGCCGAGCGCGTAGTAGCGATCCATGATCAACACCGCTCGGTCGACGTCGCCCTGATCCAGCAGGAACCGGGCGAACCAGGGAAAGTTGTAGAGCCGTGGCTCCAGCGGACCGGCCGTTGTCGCCGCGCACCGTGCCGTCCTCGGCGACGACGTAGTCGGTCACGAAGCGTTCGTACGCGGCCAGCGCCTCGTTCAGCTCGGCGGCATCTCCCCAGCCGCGTTTCCGCGCCTCCTGCAGCATCAGCGCCGTGCCCACCCGCTCGCGCACATCGGACCAGTCACTCCAGCCGCCCGGAGAGCACCGTGAGCCCGGACTCGTTGTCGTAGGGGACGAACGCGGCCCGCCGGCTGTCGGCCCGTTCGGCGGCTCGTTGATGATCAAGGACGAACCGCACCCGGCGCTCGACGATGTCGCGGAGCGGCAGGTGGAACAGCAGGCTGATCCGGGAGCGGCGGCCGCCCGCTGTGGCGACGACGTGGCGTACGCCGCTCACGGCTGAGGTGATCGGCGTCGGCTCCGACAGCGTCGCGCCGGCCGCGACCCGCAACGGCAGTGATCGACCGACCTCGGCGGCCAGGTCGGCTGCGTCGACCAGCGGCGCCGGCCGAGCGGCATGCAGGTCGGCGAGGCGTGTCGTACCAGTCCAGCCGCCAGCTCCAGCGGTAGACCTGGTCCGGGTCGAGGACGATCTCCGGCTGCCCGCCCATGGCGTGCGGGGATCGGGCGTGGTCGGTCACCTGCAGGTAGAGGTGCCCGCGGACGTTGCTGCCGGTGAACTCGTTGCGCGACTCCACCGAATAGGACCACAGCTCGCCTTCGGTCAGCACCAGGCCGAGGCCGGGGGCCGAACCGTCCATCGGCACCGCCCAGACCCACGAATCCGCGCCGCCGGTCCAGATATGGGCATGCACGGCCCGGCGCAGACTGTCGCGGCTGGAGCTGTAGACGTCACGCCACGGCGTGCTGACCCCGATCGAGCCGATCGTGACCGGGGCGTCGGAGGTGTTGCGGAGCTCGTACGTCTCGGTCCAGCTGGTCCCGACGCGGCGGCCGATGCTCAGCTCGAGCCCGCCCCACCGGTGAACCAGGTCGACGCCGTCCGTCCGTCCAGCGTCTGCTCCGCCGGGGCGTCGAACCGGTGACCGCCGCGGTCGGTGATCAGAAAGCCCTTGCCCCACCGGCGGGCCGGCTCGTGCATGACCGCCTCCGGGGCCTCCGGGTCCTCGTCGAGCAGCATGGAGTGGTCCCGGACCGGATGCCGGACGGCGCTCACCGCGCCATCGCGCACTCATCCACACCTCGCCGGCTCCCAACGCGAACCGGCGGCACGCCCGACCGATCTGGACTCATCCCGGCACCGTATCTGTCGCCGATCGATCGAGTCGGCGACAGGGCCAGATCGAGGACCTCGCATGAACTCTGGCCGCTATCGATGCCCGCTGTTCGCATGACTCGCCCGGCTCGGAGACGCCGTTCGAGCAGCAAAGGTCCTCGAACAACATTCATAAACTATCAATATCAAATGGAGTAATTCGCAAATCTGCCAGCGATATCTGGACATGACCGATACAGTCTGCATGGGCAGACGTATAAGCGCGTTCATAAAGGTCGATTCTCGATATCTCTGCCTCCTGAGTTACTTCCTGCGATCAATCAGGAGTTATCGAAATGTTAGGTTTCTTTGCGGGTGTGATCCGCTTTCGCCTATTGATCCTGGCGGCCGCCGCCGCGATCATGGCGGTCGGTTTCGTGCAGCTCCGACAGGCTCCGGTCGACGTGCTGCCGGAGTTCACCCCGCCGTACGCGGAGATTCAAACCGAGGCACTGGGTTTGTCGGCCGATGAGGTCGAGCAGCTCATCACGGTGCCGCTGGAGGCGGACCTGCTGAACGGTGTCGAGGGAGTCGACACCATCCGATCGGAGTCCGTGCCCGGCCTGTCGTCGATCGTGCTGGTCTTCGAGAGCGGCACCGACGTGTACCGGGCCCGTCAGCTGGTCGAGGAACGACTGACCCAGGCCCATGCCCTGCCCAACGTCTCCAAGCCACCCACTCTGCTCGCACCACTGTCGTCGTCCAGCCGGGTGCTGATGATCGGCATGTCGACCACCACGCTCACGCCGATCGAGCAGTCGGTGATCGCTCGCTGGACCGTCCGCCCGCGGCTGATGGGGGTGCCCGGGGTCGCCAACGTCTCGGTTTGGGGGATGCGCGACCAGCAGCTCCAGGTCCAGGTGGACCCTGAGGAGCTCCGGGACGCGAAGGTGACGCTCGCCCAGGTCATCAACACCACCGGGAACGCGCAGGTCGTCTCCCAGCTGAGCTTCCTGGAGGCGTCGACGCCCGGCACCGGCGGATTCATCGAGACCCCCCAGCAGCGGCTCCAGGTTCGCCATCTGCTGGAGAAGCTCGCCGATCCGGCGGAGCTGGCCAAGGTGCCGGTCGAGGGCACCGACGGCCGGTTGAAGCTGGGCGACGTCTCCGACATCAAGGTCGACCACCAGCCGTTGATCGGTGACGCCGTGGTCGCCGGGGGCCCTGGGCTGCTGCTGGTGGTGGAGAAGTTTCCCGGCGTGAGCACTCCGGAGGTGACCGCGGGAGTCGAGAAAGCACTCGACACGCTGGGACCGGGCCTCTCGGGCATCACGATCGACACGTCGCTGTTCCGACCAGCCGACTACGTCGACTCGGCCCAGCGCAACATCGGCATCGCGCTGCTCGTCGGGGGCGCTTTGATGCTGCTGGCGCTGTTCGTCCTCGGAATGAACTGGCGCACCCTGGTGATCGCAGCGGTCACCATCCCGCTCTCCCTCTGGCGGCCGCTCTGGTGCTCCGACTGCTCGGTGAGAGCATGAATGCGCTCGTCTTCGCCGGGTTGGCGGCCGCTGGAGCCATCGTGGTGGACGAAGCCGTCGCGCCGGCCAGCGAAGTGACCCGCCGCCTGCGGGAGACGTCATCCGCCGGCTCCCTCGCGTCCGTGACCCAGGTCGGCTCGGCCGCCATCCGCGTCCCGCTCATCTACGCCACGGCGATCGCGCTGCTCGCCATCGTGCCGCTCGCGGTGCTCGACGGCCGGCCGGGAGCGTTCTTCCGGCCTCTCGTCCTGGCGTACGTGCTGGCAACGGTGGCGGCCGATGGTGGTCGCCATGACCGTCACTCCCGCCCTCACCTCACTCGTGTTCAAAGGGTGGCGTACGGACGGCCAGGAACAACTGGCTGCACCGGGCCGGCGACCGGTACGAACTGACGCTTCAGCGGTTCCGTCGCGGGCTGGCGCCGGCTCTGCTCGTGGCGGGCGCGTGCGTCCTGATCGTGGTCGCGACGATTCCGTTCCTGACCACGTCCCTGATGCCCAGCTTCCAGGACCGGAACGTGCTGATCCGGCTCGAGGGACCGCCCGGTACCTCCAACCAGTTGATGACCGAGCACGCCACCCAGCTGAGCCGTATCCTGAGCGACCTGCCCGGCGTGGCGACGGTGGGAGCGCACGTCGGACGCGCGGTGACCGGTGACCGGGTGGTCAACGTGAACTCCAGCGACGTCTGGGTCTCGGTGGAACCCGATGTCGAGTACGAAGACACGATCGAACTGATCCAGCAGGCCGCGGTCTCCGTGCCTGGGGTGTCCGCCCAGGTGACGCCCTACACGGCCCAGAAGCTCCGCGACGTCGGCGCGCTCAATCAAGGAGCGAACCAGGTCACGAGCGACGGTCTCGATCTCCTGACCGGATTGAACACCCCGATCGCTGTTCGACTGTACGGACAGGATCCGAAGATCCTCGCCGAGCAGGGTGAGCGGGTCAAAGATCTGATGTCGAAGGTCGACGGCGTCGTCGAGCCCCAGGTGCAGACGCAGCCGACCCAGCCGAACGTCGAGATCGAGGTCGACCTGGAGAAGGCCCAGCGATTCGGAGTCAGCCCGGGCGATGTCCGTCGTGCGGAGGCCACCCTGCTCCAGGGCATCCAGGTCGGCAGCGTGTTCGAGCAGCAGAAGGTGTTCGACGTCATCGTTCAGGGCGTGCCGCGAGACCCGCCGCAGCATCGAGGACATCCGCAACCTGTTGATCGACCGGCCGGGCGGCGGTCACGTCAGGCTGGGCCAGGTCGCGGACGTACGGATCGCCGAGGCGCCGTCGAGTGTCCAGCGGGAGGCTGTGTCGCGCCGGCTGGACGTCGTGACCGCGGTCAACGGTCGCGGCGTATCCGAGGTGGCGGCCGACATCGAGGCCGAACTGGCCAAAGTCGACTTCCCGATGGAGTACCACGCCGAGGTGCTGCAGCTCAGCACGGCCGAAGAGGTCGGCAGCGGCCGGGTCATCGGCGTGGCCATCGGAGCCGGCATCGCCGCCTTCCTGCTCTTCCAAGCGGCCTTCCGCAGCTGGCGGCTGGCGGTGCTGGCCTTCGTCTCCCTCCCACTCTCGCTCGCCGGCGGTTTCGTGATGATGCTGATCGACGACGCGAAGCTGTCGCTCGGGGCCATCCTCGGGCTGCTCGCGCTCGTCGGTCTGGCCGCCCGGTTCGCGGTGCTGCTGGTCAGCACCGTGCAATCCCTCGTCGGGTCCGAAGGGGATCAGGACATCGGGTTGGCCGTGCAGCAGGCGGCTCGGCAGCGTCTCAGACCGGTCATCGTCTCGTCGGCGGCAGTCGCCGGGTTCGTCCTCCCGATGGCCGTCCTCGGCGGCCGTCCCGGACTGGAGATCCTGCAGCCCATGGCCCTGGTCCTGCTCGGCGGGCTGGCCACCACGGCCGTCGTCAGTCTGCTGGTTCTGCCCGCCCTCTATGGACCCTTTTCGTCGCCGCGGCCGGTCGCGCCGACGGCTTCGCCGGAGTTGGCCACCGCCGTTGGACCCGGCGGCAAGGGCGGCAACGGAGCGGTCAGCGGCTCGGGGAACGGGCTGCACACCACCCAGCCGACCTCGGTCGGGTCCGCAGACGAGGGGTGTCGTGATGATGATCAACCGCCCGAGTTCGCGCCGTCGGCTGGCGGCGGCTGGCGGGCTCACGGCGGTGGCTCTGTCGTTGTGTCTCGCCGGATGCAGCCAGACCGCGGCCACACACGTGCCCTACAAGCCGGCCAAAGTCGGCGCGGCCACAGCCGCGGGTGTGAAACCGGTGACGTTCACTGCCGAAGGCGCTCGCCGGATCGGGCTCGAGACGAGCGCGATCGCCGAGGCCGACGGCCGGCTGGTCGTTGACCACGCGGCGCTCATCTATGACAGCAAGGGAGGCTCCTGGGTCTACGCGGTCTCCGAGCCGCTGACGTATCTCCGGGCCGCGGTCAGGGTCACCCACACCGATCAGGGCCGCGTCTTCCTGGCTGATGGGCCGGCCGTCGGGACCGCCGTCGTCACCGTCGGGGCTGCACAGCTCTATGGCGAAGAGCTCGGAATCTCGGGTAAGCACTGATGGAACAGGGAGCTGATCGCTGATGCGCCGCATCGTCTCGACGAGCCTGCGGTTTCGCTGGCTGGTCCTCTTCTTGGCCGCCGCCACGCTGGCGCTGGGTTTCGTGCAGATTCCTGAGACCAAGGTGGACGTGTTCCCCGAGTTCGCGCCTCCGCAGGTGGAGATTCAGACCATCGCACTCGGCAACTCCTCCAACGAAGTCGAGCAGCTGATCACGGTCCCGATCGAGGACCAGCTGAACGGCATCGAGGGGCTCACCGACCTCCGGTCGAAGTCGGTGGCGCAGTTGTCCTCGATCCGGTTGATCTTCGACCGCGGCACCGACGAGCTCCTGGCCCGGCAGTTGGTCGCCGAGCGCCTGTCCCAGATCACGCCAACGCTGCCTACCTGGGCCAGCCCGCCGTTCATGATGCCGGCGCTGTCGGCCACCAGCCGGATCATGAAGATCGGTCTCACGTCCGAATCGGTCAATCTCGTCGACATGTCGACCATCGCCTACTGGAAGGTGAGGTCGCGCTTGCTCCGGGTGCCCGGCGTGGCCCAGGTCGCGATCTGGGGTGAGCGGCTGCCGCAGCGGCACGTCCAGGTCGACCCGAGCAAGTTGACCGAGCACGACGTCTCCCTCCAGCAGGTCATGGACACCTCCGCCAACGCACTCGAGAGCGGCCTACTGCAATATTCCGACGGGGCGGTGGTCGGCACCGGAGGCTTCGTCGAGACGGAGGGGCAGCGACTCAACATCCGACACGTGCAACCCATCACCGGCCCCGACCAGTTGGGTGAGGTCCCCGTGGTCGAGCGGGACGGGAAGATGCTGCGGTTGAAGGACCTGGGGCAGACCCTCGTCGATCCGGGACCACTGATCGGCGACGCCGTCGTCGACGACGGCCCCGGACTCCTGCTGGTGGTGCAGAAGTACCGAGGGGCCAACACCGTCGACGTCACCCGCGGGGTCGAGGAGGCCATGGCCGAGATGGCTCCCGGGCTCCCGGGGATCGAGGTGGATACGACGATCTTTCGACCGGCGACCTTCATCGAACAGTCTCTGGAGAACCTGACCCGGGCGTTGTTGCTCGGTGTGTTGCTGGTGTCGTTGATCATCGTCGCGTTCCTCTTCGAGTGGCGCACGGCTTTCATCAGCCTGATCGCCATCCCACTGTCGCTGGTGGCGGCTGTCCTCGTGCTCGACGCCGCCGAGGTGACCCTGAACGTCATGGTCCTCGCCGGGTTGGTGGTGGCCATCGGGGTCGTGGTGGACGACGCCATCATCGACGTCGAGAACATCGTCCGAAGACTCCGGGAGGCCCGCGCCCTCGGCCTCCCGCACTCGACGTTCCAGGTGGTGCTGGACGCCTCCGTCGAGGTCCGCTCGGCGATCACGTACGCGACCCTGATCAACGTCATCGCCGTGGTCCCGGTGCTCTTCCTCAGCGGCTTGTCCGGATCGTTCTTCCGACCGCTCGTGCTGTCCTACGGGTTGGCGGTGCTGGTGTCGATGGTCGTCGCACTCACGGTGACGCCGGCCCTTTGCCTGTTGTTGCTGTCCCGCGGAAAGCTCGTCGGCCGCGAGTCGCCGCTGATGCGGGTGATGAAGAAGGGCTACCTCACGCTGCTCACGCCGCTGATCAAGAAGCCCCTCCCGGCGGTGGTGGCAGCTTTGGTGTTGTTGCTGGGAGCCGGGCTCGCGGTTCCCACCCTGGGCAATCAGTTGCTGCCCAACTTCAAGGAACGCGATTTCCTGATGCACTGGCTGACCCAGCCCGGAACCTCGCTCGCCGAGGAGACCCGGATCTCGGTATCGGCCTGTCGTGATCTCCGTGAGATCCCCGGCGTGCGCAACTGCGGCTCGCATATCGGTCAGGCGTTTCTGGCCGACGAGGTCTATGGCGTCGACTTCGGGGAGAACTGGATCAGTGTCAGCAAGGGGGTGGACTACGACGAGACCCTGGCAGAAGTGCAGAAGACGGTCGAGTTCTACCCAGGCCTCTACCGCGACGTGCAGACCTATCTCCGGGAACGGATCAAGGAGGTGCTGACCGGGTCGAGTGAGGCGGTCGTGGTTCGCATCTACGGTCCTGACCTGGCCACCCTGCGATCCCAGGCGAAGGACATCGAGGGGAGGATCTCCGATGTCCCCGGTGTGGTCGACGCACACGCGGCTACCCAGACCGACCTCCCGCACGTGGAGGTCGAGCCGGATGTCGCCAAGGCTCGGCAGTTTGGGCTGAAGCCCGGCGACATCCGCCGCCAGGCGTCGACCCTGATCGCTAGCGAAGAGGTCAGCGACATCTTCGCCGGAGGCCGTGCTTACGACGTCCATGTGACGGCCATCCCGTCGGCCCGGGACAGTGTCGCCGACGTCGAGAACATGCTGCTCGACACCTCTGACGGCCGCCGGATCAAGCTGAAGGACGTCGCCGATGTCCGGGTCGCTCCGACGCCGAATGCGATCCAGCGGGAGAAGCAGTCGCGCTACATCGACGTCAGCGCGAACGTGGAGGGTGGCGATCTGGCCGCGGTCGTCGACGCGGTTGAGGACCGCGTCGATGGCGTCATCTTCCCGTTGGGCTACCACGCCGAGGTGCTGGGAGAGGCGGCGGAGTTGGACGATGCGCGAGATCGACTGCTCTTCTTCGGGCTCGCGGCCGGCCTGGCCATCTTCCTGCTGCTGCAAGCGGCGTTCGGCAGTTTCCGGCCGGCGGTGCTGACCTTTCTGCTGCTGCCGACCGCCCTCGTCGGCGGGGTCATCGCCGTACGCCTCAGCGACGGCGTGCTGTCGCTCGGCTCGCTGGTCGGGTTCCTCGCCGTCTTCGGGATCGCCGCCCGCAACGGGATCTTGATGGTCAGCCACTTCCAGCGACTCGAGACCGAGGGCCATGCATTCGGTCCGGACCTCGTGAAGCTGGGCGCCCAGCAACGGTTGGCGCCCATCATGATGACGGCGTTGGCCACCGGATTGGCCCTGGTGCCGTTGGTCGTCGCCGGCACCATCCCCGGACACGAGATCGAGCACCCGATGGCCGTCGTGATTCTCGGCGGTCTGGTCACCTCGACCCTGCTCAACCTCTTCGTCCTGCCGTCGCTCTACCTGCGATTCGGCAAGAGCCGGAAGTACCACCGACTGCCCGCCGCGCCATCGGAGGCACCGGCTGCCTGATCCCGAGGGTGCGCTGGGCCAAACGAAAGTGCCTGGCACAGGCCTGCGCGGTCAGACCAGCGTGGCCGCTGGAGCGACCTCGCCGGTTTACACTGTAAGCGGTATAGCCGTGACCGTCCGGTCACCGAGGTTCTTCGATGTCGAGTTTGGCCCAGGAAGGCACGCCGATGAGTGATGCTGTGGATACACCGAACGATCGCCCCGATACGGCGCCAGGCAACAACCAGCCCGTCCGCGACCTCGGCGAGCGGCCGGAGCCTGTGGACCGCCGAGAGGTAGTGGCTCGGCAGACGGAGCAATTCGGTGGGATGAAGTTCGGGTCCGCCTTCTTCGGCTGGCTTGCCGCTACGGGCATGGCGGTCTTGTTGACGGCGCTCGTGGCGGGGGCCGGCACCGCCCTCGGGTTGGGCCGGAATGTCAACACGACGGCCCCGACGGCGGGCGACGTGCAGACCGTGGGCATCGTCGGCGGCATCGTCCTGCTCGTCATCGTCCTCGTCGCCTACTTGTGCGGCGGCTACGTCGCCGGTCGGATGTCCCGATTCAACGGTGTCAAACAAGGAATCGCCGTCTGGCTGTGGGCCGTGATCATTGCGATCATCGTCGCCATCGTCAGCGCTGTGGCCGGAGCGAAGTTCGACGTGTTGGCCAATCTCAATGGTTTTCCCCGCATTCCCGTCAACGAGGGAACGCTCACCATCGCCGGGGTGGTGACCGCCGTCGGGTTGGCCGTCGTCAGCCTCATCGGAGCGATCCTCGGCGGCGTGCTCGGAATGCGGTTCCACCGCCGGGTCGACAAAGCCGGCCTGGCGTGACCCCCCGACCACAGCACAGCTCGTGATCGTTCGCGGGCGAGGTCGTGTCGCGGGAGCGGAGGATGGCGACAACCGTCGAGGCGAGCAGTGCCGGGTTCAAAAAGGAGTCTGGATCGGGACACGATCGTCCAGGCAGCCTTGGGGTTCATCGACCGGCACGGAGCCCAGGGTTTGACGATGCGCGGACTCGGTCAGGATCTCGGTGTCGAGGCGATGGCGTTGTACCGGTACGTCACCGGCCGTGAAGACCTCCTGGAAGCGGTCGTGAAGATGCTGCTCGAGGGTCTCCATCAGGACCTGGACGAGCAGCTTTCGGAAACCTGGCAGGGATATCTGCAGACCCTGGCGCACGCGGTGCGGCGGATCGCCGTGGAACACCCGGCGGCATTTCCGTTGGTCGCGACCCGTCACCCGGCCGCGCCGTGGCTGCGGCCCCCGCTCCGAAGCCTGGAACTGGTCGACGACTTCCTGTCCACCCTGTCCCAACACGGCTTCACCGACGAGCAGGTGGTCGATGCCTATCGCTCCTTCACCAGCTTCCTGCTCGGACAGCTACTCCTCGAATCGGCCATGCGAGGAGCAGAGACCTCGCCGGTCGACGTACCTCTGGATGAAGGTAACGCACAGATCCCCAATGAGGACGGTCAGGTCGACCTGAGAGGCAACCCCAACGTCGCTCGGCTGCGCCCGCTGCTCAGCGAGGATCGGAGCCAGGAGGAATTCGAGATGTCCCTGGAGACATTGCTGGATCGTCTGGAGCTCAACCTTTCCCAATGAACGTCGCGTATGTGGCGCCGGAGACATAACCCCGCCGTGGGGTCGAGAGCGAGCACTCGAGCGCAGAGTGCGGCTCGATCAGCGGCGACCGAGTCGTCGTTCACCGGAGGCTCCGCGCTCGTAGACCAACCCGTAGTACGTGTAGATCTCGGGCTCGGCCTCCGACTCGAGCTGCCCATCGACGGCGATGGCCGGCGCCGACTTCGCGAGCTTCTTGTCTACCTCGACCCGGAGGTGCTTCGGTGCGACGACTGCACCGCTCAAGGGCACGAACACGAGGCGGCCGCCGCCGGGAAAGCCGATCTTGACCGTGGCGAAAGCCGCCGTGTCGGATGAGGTGTCGTAATAGAGGCCCTCGAGGACTCCGATCCTGGATCCCTCACGATCGACCACGCTCAGGCCGAGCCAGTCGCGAATGTCGTCAGCTTCGAACATGGGTGTCTCCTCAGGTTGAGTCATCCGACTTTCGGATTCTCCGCACGCTATGGCGTCCAGGAATCTGACAACTCGGGGGCTAGGCGGTGAGCGCGGTCGCGACGTTGAGTTGTTCGTGGTCGATCAACCATCGGACGGCGTCGAGTACGGCAGCCTCGGGCTCGTACCCGGGCGCGAAGCCGAGCCGGGCCCGGGCTTTGTCGATCGAGGCGTACAGACTCCGCGACAGGTGCTCCCAGCTCTGGTCGGCGAAGTCTTCGGTGGTGCCGGCGCGGAACTCCTCCCAGCTGACGGGTCGGAGTCGCGCCACCTGGCCGAACCATCCGGCGACGATCTCGGCGAAGCCGCGGACCGTCATCGCCGAGGGGGCGACGACATTGAACGACTCGCCTGCTGCCTCGTCCCGGTGTTCGACGGCCAGTTGGAAGGCCTGCGCTACGTCGTCGGCGTGGACATGATGCAGGAGTTCACTCCCAATGCCGGGGATGGCGATCTCGGTGCCGGCCGACAACGCGGTCCAGACGTCGGGGTCGAGGTTGCCGAGCGGGCCGATGGGCGGCCACCCGGGGCCGCTGATATGGCCGGGATGCAACGATGTGGTGACCAGCCCTCCCGACCGCGTCTCGTGTTGCAGCATTCGTGAGATCGCCGCCTTCTGCATCCCGTATTCGCCGACCGGTGGTGCTTCGTTCTCTTCGTTCACCGGGATCTTCAGACTCGGCCCGTACTTCCAGATCGAGCCGCAGTGGAGCAGGTGCCCGGTGTGGCCGCGCAATCGATCCACCAGTGCCACGGTCGATGCCAGGGTGAAGCTCACCATGTCGATCACGACGTCGGCCTGTAGCCCGACGACCCGGCTGCCGAATGACCCCGCCGCCTCTGCGGCTTCACGGTGGATGAGAACCTGCTGCACCTCGCGCCAGGCTTCATCGAGGACGTAGGGCCGGCTCTTCCCGCGGCTGAGATTGACGACCTGGTGCCCGGCCCGGACCAGCCGAGGTACGAGGAAGCTGCCGACATGCCCGCTGCCGCCGATCACCACGATGCGCATGGCTGCCGAGCTTAGCGGCCGTCGGCTGGTCGGCCTCCCCCTGTGAGCTTTTGTTGGATCGGACTCCGGCTGCGTCGACACCTGATGCACATCTGTGCTTCCAGCCACCCTCGGGATGGATCAGGATTGATATCGCTCGGAGCTGAGGAATGGGCGGTGTCGTAGGCGTGATGGAAGATGTCGTGGCGGGGCGGATGTCGACCCCGGGGCGGCACCAGGACTGGGCGGCGACCGCGAGTGCCGTCGTGGTTGATGACCCCTGGACCTGGGCTGAGGCTGTTGGTCCTCGCGGTCTACCTCGGCGTGGCGGTGGCTGTCGTTGCCACACTGGGCAAGCGGGCCGGCGTCTCCGGGTACAGCATGGCCAGGCTCGAGCTGGCCGGCACCGCGGGACGCGCCAGCGGGATCCGAGCCGGCGTCGCGGATGAGCTGACGCGATCGCGATCGGTTGGGACTTCTGGTTCATCCTCGGATACGTGATCTTGATCGTCGCCGGGGCGCTGTACTTTCCGTCCCGCGCGTACCGGGTTCGGACGTTCCGGCGCTTCGCGGTGACGGCCTGCGTGCTGGCGATCTTCGCCGGTGTTCTCGACGTCATCGAGAACCTCGCCATGCTGACGGTCTGGAGTCGGGCGGTGATCGACCGTGGCAGATCGCGGCCACGGTGTCCTGGGCAAAATGGTTGATCTTGGTCGTGATCGTCGGATATGTGCTGCTGGCGGCGTTCACGTTCATGATCACCCCCGCCTGGGTGCAGGACCTGTTGCTCGACTCGCCACCGCCCAACGTGACGCTGACCCCGGCGCAGGCGCAGCAGCCGGAAGATCACGTCCGGACCGGCACCCCGAATCACGACACGGTGCACGATCTGGAACGGGCCCGGTTCGGCATCGCCGCCTCCGGCGGAGGGATCAGGTCCGCCTCCCTGGTGCTCGGCAGCCTGCAGGCCCTCGACGACGCTTATCCGAAGCCCGATAGCCCAGGACCGAGTTGGGCGACGGCCGACAAGATCGCCTCCGTCTCCGGCGGCTCCTATATCGCCGGCGGCATCAGCATCGCCCGGAGCGAGCGTCGGCCGCTGCCCGCGGATGGAGAGCCGGAGGACGTGCGTCCCCAGCCGGCGGCGGACGCCTGGCGAGGGGACAGTCCGGAGGAGATCCACCTGCTGAGCCGGTTGGGTTACCTGCTCGCGCCCAACCCCTCCGGGCAGTCGGAGAAGACCGCGGAAGACCGGGCCCGCGTAGGCAGTGATGCTCCCGGAGTGATCGCCATGGTCGTGATCGGCCTCGCCATCAACGTGGCCGTCCTCTTCTCCCTGCTGTGGATGCTCGTCCAGCCGTACGGCTGGTTGCTCAAGTCCCCAGTGATCGAATGCCGCCATCCCGACGACTGCGCGATCCAGCCCTACCTGATGTTTCCCGTTGCGGTCTGGGGAATCCTCGCCGTGATCCTGCTGGTGACCTGGGTCGGCGCTGGCTGGGTACGAGCGGCCTTCAGGCCGTTGAGCGTCGGCTTCGTGATCTTCAATTTCCTGAACCGCCGGCTCCGCTCGGTGCTGTTCGGGGTGATCATGCTCACCGGAGTCCTCGCCGCGCTGTTGATCATCGGGCCGGCGCTGATCGTCGCCGTACCTTAATGGCTGGCACGGGGGGCACAACTGCTGAAGCCGGCGGCGGTGATCTCCGCCATCGGTTCGCTGGTCGCGTTGGGCCGGGGGCTGTCGCGGCGTTCGGCCCGCTATGCCCCGTACGTGGCGGGGTTCTTGTTCTCCGCCGTCGTCGTGCTCGTCTGCGTGCAGTGGCTGATCAGTGCGCACTACGACGAGCAGACCAAGTGGGTCTATCTGTTGCTGATCGGCGGCTGGGTGCTGTTCTACACCTTCGTCTCCGCGGAATGGTGGTCGATCGCGGGCTTCTACCGGGCCCGGTTGCGCCTCGCGTTCGCGACCTACCGGGACAAGGACGACGGTGACACGGTGAAGCCGCTGAGCAGCGGCAACGGGCCGATGAAGACCGCGGAGCCGTCCATCTACGAGTTGCTGGAGCGGAGATCGGACCAGCCTGACGGCTCGCCGCTGCACATCTGCGCGACCGCGCATGCCTCGACCCCGGAGGTCCGGACCCACTACGGACTGCCGGCGATGAGCGTGACCATCAGTCCGGACACCGTCCGGGTGCCACATCCCGACCGACGACGAGGGCGGCTGGACGGCGTACCAGGTGTCGACCGGGCTGCTCGGAAGCGCTGATGTTCCGCTGGGCCGGGTCCCGGCTCGACCACGATGCTGGCCGTCGCGGTCGCAGGTGCCGCCGTCTCGCCGGCCATGGGGCAGAACCGGATCGGGCCGGCCCGCGCGCTGCTGGCGGTGGCGTGTCCGGCTGGGCGTGTGGATCCCCAACCCGAAGTACGCAGCGCGGTATGGCTTCTCCCCACGGCGTCCGGCCGGCGAGTCCGCGCAGCGGAGTGAAGTATCCGCGGCTCCGGCTCGGCTATCTGCTGAAGGAACTCTTCGGCATCCACGATCCGAACGATCTCTACGTCTACGTCACCGACGCCGGCCTCTGGGAGAACACCGGACTGGTGGAGCTGATCCGGGACCGCACCATCGACGAGGTGGTCTGCCTCGACGCCGACGAGAAGCCACGGGAGACGGCGACCGAGATCGCGACGGCCATCGGGCTGGCCAAGCTGGAGTGCAACGCCGACGTGCAACTCGACCTCGACCCCCTTCGAGGGCCGTACGGCGGACGCCGGGGAACCGACTACTCGCCGCAGTCGGTGGCGCTCGGGGTGATCAGGCGGGGGAGTCATCTCGGCCTGCTCTGGTATGCGAAACCCGTGCTGACCAAGGAAACTCCGCTCGAGTTGCTGTCTTACGCCGAGTGCGACCAGAGCTTTCCGACGACCAGCACGATCGACCAGTTCTTCCACACCGCGCAGTTCAAGGCCTACCGGGACCTGGGTCGGCACAACGGCCGGGAGGTGGTTCGTGCCCGGGAGTCCCTGTCCGCGGCCACGACCAGCCAGGACAGCTACGCGGCCTTCAAGCGAGCCGCCCAGGTCGACACGGCGCACTGGGCGGCTGTATCCCTGGCCAAGCTGGGGCTGACCGAGGACGAGTACGGCCAGCTCCGCGACCTGCTCGCCAAGCCGTCGACCTTCGCGCCCTACCAAAGCCCAATCTTATCAGGGTGGGATCCGGTCGCCTGAAGGGTTGTTGCACGTGGCGCGGCACTCCGGGTGATCGGCAGATATTGAGCCATCGGCGCGTACCTCCGAACGGTGTAGGTCCTCGTCCCTACCCGCGCGCGTCCGGTTAGGCTCGGGCCGATGCCGGCCCGCCGCGCGATCTTCGTCGCCCCGTTCGACGAGCTCGCCGAGCCCGGCGCTGGTCGCCGAGCTCGCGGCCCGGGCCGAGGAGCGCGGCTGGGACGGCTTCTTCGTCTGGGACCACGTCGCGCTACGCGCGCGCCCGTGCGGGCGCTCGCGGATCCGTGGGTCACCCTGGCGGCGATCGCCGCGGCGCACCGAGCGCGTGATCATCGGCCCGCTGGTCACCCCGCTGGCCGGCGGCGCCCGCACCAGCTCGCTCGCGAGACGGTCACGCTCGACCGGCTGAGCGGCGGGCGGCTGGTCCTCGGGGTCGGGCTCGGCAGCGACCGCAGCGGCGAGTTCGACCCCGAGCGCTTCGGCGAGGAGGGCGACCCAGGCGCGCGCCCGGCTGCTCGACGAGGGGCTCGACGCAGCTGCGCGCGTACTGGGCCGGCGGGTTCGAGCCGCGGCCGATGCAGCAGCCGCGCATCCCGATCTGGGTCGCCGCCGCTGGCCGAACCGCCGACCACTGCGCCGGGCCGCCCGCTACGACGGGCTGTTCCCGATCGACCTGCCCGGCCCCGACGCACTCGCCGAGCTGGTCGCCGAGGTCGCCGAGCTGCGCCCGACGGTCCGGACGACCGACCGTTCGACCTCGTCGTCACCCAACCGCCCGGCACCGACTGCAGCCGTGGGTCGCGGCCGGCGCGACGTGGTGCCTGACCGGGTTCGGCTCGCAGCCGACCGTTGACGAGGTGAGCGCCGCCATCGACCAGGCGTGTCCCCTCTGCAGTGTCCCTCCATGCGCCCGGCGGTCTGCACTCCGAGCACGTCGAACCATGCATCAACACCGTGATGACCGGTAAGACCGCACGACGTCGCGCTGCGTGACCGGCGGCCGCCCGACGTTGAGAGCAGCACGATCGACTCGTGTGCCATGATCAACTCGTCCTTCATCTCCGGGGTGTTCTACCGATCAGCCCCAGCCGAATTGCATGGGCGCCATGTCGAGGCCGGCGCCGGACTGCAGCACCGGCGGGGTGAGGGCGATCGACTTCGCTCCAGGCGCGAAGCCCAGGTATGCCATCCCGGCGTCGGCCACGCCGCTGACATCCTCGCGGGGCACCGTGATCAGGTTCAGGAACCACGGATGGTCGTCGTCGATCTCCTCGCTGGTCAGCAGGACTGACGCAGCCGCGGTGCCGAAGCGGTCGCCGCTCTCGGCGGTACCGGCCACGCCGGCAGAATCCTGCGACCACGACGCGGGCCGATTGCTCGGCTCGAGGTGGCCGTACACGTCGTACTCCGCCATCGACAGCGACCCGGCGTTCTTCTCACCGCTCAGGTCCTCCAGCGGCGCGGTCACGGCCAGGTCCACGTGCCCGCGTGGAGTGTCCGAACTCACCGGCGAGCACCGCGTTGCCGAACAGGTCGCCCGCCTCGGCCGTGCCGGGCATCCCGGGCGAGTCCTGAGTGACGGTCCGGGCCTGACCGATCAGTCCGGTGGTGTCGGACGGATCAGGGGATCTCCTTCAGGTCGAAGTAGGCGAAGGCCACCGCACCGGCATCGGACATGCTCCCGATGTCCTCACCCGGGACGCCGATCGCCACGCCGACCACGGACGTCGTCCGCGGTGAAGGCGCCGTAGATGTCTATCGAGGTGCCATAGCGGTCCCCGGCCTCGGCCACCCCGCCCGCCCCGGGCGAGTCCTGGGTGACGATCGACAACTCGCCTCCTTCACCATTTTCAGCGCCACCGCTCCGGCGTCGGCCCGGTTGCCGACGTCCTCATGCGGTACGCCGACCATCAGGATCGGCCCTTCGCCGGAGCCGAAGACGTCGAGGACCTCCCCGAACCGATCCCCGGACTCCGGGCTCCCTGCGCCCGCGCCGCCCTGCTGGACGACCGAGACGATCGGGTGCCGCATCGGTGACCACCTCGTAGTCCCACGTCACGATCCGACCGGCATCAGTGGCTGCGCCGATGTCGCGCCCCGGCGCGCCTATCGCGATAATGCTCGAGCTGGACGACTCCGAGCGCCGTGCCGAAGCCGGCGCCGGCCTGCGTCCCGCCACTCACATCTGCTTCGTCGAACGTCTTGACGACGCCGTTCAGCCCGCCCGCCGAACCGCGAAGCTGGAAGACCTGCCCGGCCCCGGACTTGCCGCCGACATTCTGTCCGGGCGCGCCGACAAGCAGGTCAGCGCAGTCGTCGAGATCGTCGAACGCGGCCCCCCAGACCGCGACCGATGCGCCGAAGCGCGCGCCGGCTTGTGAGCTCAGCCCGAAGAAGTTGTCGGCGGTGTACAGCCTGCGAGCCGTGGGCGCCTTCGGGTTCGCCTGCCCGCGGCTCCCACGTTGGAGAACACCACGATCGCTCCGGCGTTCGGCTTGCCCGGCAGGTCGTACGACGGCATCCCGATGGCGACATCGGGGCCGCCACCGTCGACGTCGGCGGGCACGTCGTCCCAGCATGCCGGAGGCGCTGCCGAGGCCGGCCCGGCGCCGAGGAAGACGGCTCCCAGCAACATCGCGCTCAGCGACGCTGCCGAGACCCAGGGCGCGCGAAGTCCGCGCCGACGATGGTGACTGACCGGACTTGCGCTCATGGCGGTTCCCCTTTGAATGCACGGAATCTCCTCATGGTAGGGACGACTCGCCGGTGAGAAGTCCTCCGCAACTCAACTGCAACGCCTCTCCGACGGGCGGCGCGAATCCGGTAACGGTGGCGTCAAGGCGCATCGTCCACAACCCATTGCCACCCCGGATGCGGGGGGCCATCATGGGCGGAAGTTGCCGATTCGTGACGTGAGCGGAGTGCCGGATGTTTCTGCAGGTGATCAGGGGTGCGGTCTTCGAGGCCACGGCGATCAGATCATTCGACGATCGCTGGATCGCCGAACTCAGTCTCGGAGCCGACGGCTATCTCGGCAGCACTGAGGGCGTGACGGCCGACGGCACGTTCGTCGGGCTGGTCCGGTTCGAGTCAGCCGACGCGGCCAGCCGCAACAGCAACCGGCCGGAACAGGGCGCCTGGTGGGCCGAGGCCCAGCAGTGCTTCACCGGTGGGGTGACCTTCGCCGAGTTCGACGACGTGACCGACTTTCGCGGCGGCGGCTCGGATGAGGCCGGCTTCGTCCAGGTCATGCTGGGCACGACGACCGATCCGGCGAGACAGCGGGAACTGAGCGCAGTCGTGTCCAGACTCGGCGGCGACTATCGGCCCGATCTGCTCGGCGGGATCATGGCCTTTGCCGATGACGGGTCGTTCGTCCAGGCGTTCTACTTCACCTCCGAGGCCGAGGCTCGGATCGCCGAGCGGGAGGATCCGCCCGCGGAGTTTCGCGACGCGTTCGCCGAAGCGCGATCGCTGGTCACCGACCTGACGTTCTACGACCTCACCGACCCCTGGCTGCACTCGAAGAACTGACCGAATCGGCTGCGATCCACGCCGATCGGCCGCCGTCGCGCGGATAGATTGCCTCCTCGCCGAGGGGATGAGGACCGTCCGCTGCGATCCGTCCTCTTCGTCAGGTCGCCCTGGGCGGCATGATCATTGCCGGTATTCAGGTCTACACGATAGAGTGAGCACGGCCGGGGACCGTCTCACTTGGGCAGTATCTCGGCACCAGCGACTTCGTCGAGGCGACCTTCGAGACTGGGAGCGCGTTCCTGCAGATGGGATGACGTGGTCCTCACCGCCTACCTGTTCCAGCGAGGATCCTCCGAATCCAAACCGATCGACGAGCCGGCGCCGCAGGACGTGGATCACGACTCGCCGACGACCCGACGCACCCTGGCCGGTCCGCCGGGTGGCTGGTGGCTGAAGGTCTACGAGAATCGCTGTCCGGTCTGTTCTTCGTCCTGTTTCTGGCGTCGTTCGCGGCCCATGCCGCCGGTGGGGCGCGGGCGTACAGCGAGGAGAATCTCCTCACGGCCAACCGGCCGTCAGCTTCCTCGGCTATCTCGGCACGTCGCAGTTCTGGTTCGAGTCCTTCCAGAACTGGCAGAGCGAGTTCCTCGCCGTCGCCACCATCGTCGGCGCTTCGGTCTACCTGCGGCAGCGCGGCTCGGCCGAATCGAAGCCGGTCGCCGAGCCCCACGCCAAGACCGGTTCCTGAGCAGTTCACCGGCCTTTGGGTGGCAACGGACCGATAGTCGAGCGACCGGCCGCTCCCGTGCTGCCGTCAGGCTGGACTCCGACGATGCACGTCGAGGATGAAGTTGGTGTCCAGGTGATGGGTGGTCTGCGTCCAGCCCGATCGACGTAGTCCGCCGGCGATCTCTCGCTGCACACTCTCACCGCTCAGCCACCCGTCGTGCGGCTTGAAGCGCCAGTGCACCGACAGAACCTCCCCGTTGCCGGCCGCGACCGAGTTGATCATGGTCATCATGCTGCGCCGATCGGCCGCCTCGAGGTAGTAGCAGAACTCGCTGAGCACGATCAGATCGAGGTCGGTGCACGGCGGCGGCAGCGGGAGGCGCAACTGGGCCACCTCGACACCGGTCCGGTCCGCGCAACGCTGCCTGGTCAGCGCGACCGCTTCAGCCGAGGCGTCCGTGGCCAGGACGTGCGCCGCACGATCGGCGAGCTGAAATGCCAGTTCGCCCACCCCGCACGTCGGGTCCCAGGCCGCTTCGTAGCGGGGGCGGTTCAGGCAGGCCATGATGATGGACAGCTTGCGCTGCTCGTAAGGGCTCGTCCGGACCGACCAGGGGTCTGGCTCAGCCCGGTAGAGCGCGTCGAAGTCAGGTATCTCGGTCACGTCACCCGCCCGGCATGGTGCTCGAAATTTACGTCGTAAACTCAGCCTACCGCCGAGCGGAAGGGTGAGTCTCGGTGAAGGCAGTGACCTGGCTCGGGGACGCGACGTCGCCGCGCGGACGTGCGAGCCGATCCCAGGATCGAGCACACCGACCGATGCATCATCAAGATCACCAGCTTTCGCGTCCAGGTCCAGTCGCGGCCACGGGGTGACCACCTCAAGCGGTCGCCGGATCCTCTCAGCTACTCAGGGATTCCCGGTCACGGACGACACCCCCGCACCAGGTCCACCCGACCGCTCATCGGGTGTCTCCTATCGCCGTCCGCCCGACTCCCCAATTCCTCGCCCGCCCCCTACCCGGGCCCGCGACCCCCCCCCCCACTCCCCCGACCCTCTGACCCCCCGGAAGGATGACGCTGCTCGGTCGGTCGCGCCCGTCCCCGCGTACGGCGATGTTGATGATCGGACCTCTCTGCCGGGTGGAGAACCGCCGTTGCCCCGATCACGCGTCGGCCGCAAGAACCCTTGTGTCAAAGCAAACTGGCTGGTTCGTGCCACCGAAGCGTAGCCGGTCTGCAATGATGCGGGCATGGCGAACAGCGGCGCGGTACGGTCCCGTCCTTCGATCCTGTCCTACGTGCTCGGTGGTCTCGCCCTGGCCGCACTCGCGGCGATGTCGATCTTCTTTTTCGCTGCTGGTCTGATGGCACCGTTGTGGGCTGTGATCGTCTTCGTGGCCGTCTGGTTGATCTTGTTCATCCGGGGCTGTCTCTGGATTCGGCGGCATCCGCTCCGGGTGCTCATCCTGCCGGTGATCGCCGCAGCGATCTGGTTCGGCGGCATGACCGCCGGCGAGCAGTGGCTGGGATGGACCGCGTGACCCCCCATTCGCAACAAACTTCGGCCGGTTCGCAGTAGGGTCATAGTTCAGCGATGGAGTTTACGTTGTAAACTCTAGGCTTGGTTCATGGGCTCGACCCGGACTCGAGAGAGCCGCGTCAGGAGCAGGGAGGAGGGCGATCCATGAATAGAGGAATTATCGGCACCATTATCGGTGTGCTGGTCATCATCATCTTGGTGATCGTGATCTTGCAGCTCACCTGAGCCGAAGGGCCGGGGCGTCCAGAAGACAGGCCAGTCGCCCCGGTCTATCTTTCCTGGATGCCTGAGTCAGGGCCGCATCGTCGGGTCGGACCCGAGATGATCATGGCCGCTGGCGTCCTCGAGGGCGATCAAGTGGTGTCCGGCCGTGTAAGCTTCGTGCCGAAACCATCGTCCTCAGCACGGTCAGCAATTCGCCCACTCGTACCCTCCGCACCGCCCGACCCTCCTCCCCCAGCAGGGGTTCACTGTGCCTCAGCCCGCCGAGCACCCCGATCGAACGCGGAAAGGTCGCGTCGTCTGTCCCCGCAGCCGGCATCCGTGCAGCGTATCGACCGAGGTTCGCCTCAGTGGCCGATTAGCCAGATTGCCTGTCCGGCTGCGGAAAAGCGCCTCGCACTCGCGCGACACGAGGTCAGCCGCCGCGGGTGAGCACGATCGTGACGACTCGATACAACTCGGGCGTCAAGTCCTGCTCGGGCACCGTCAGGCGCCAGTCGCCGAACTCCAGCGTGTACACGAACCGGTCCGGCGCCGGAATGCTGATCGAGAGCTGCTCCGTCTCGACGAGCATCAGCAGCTGCCGGATCTCCTCGCCCTCCGGATCGCTGTTCAGGTCGAGTTCCCCGGTACGGGTGGCGCCGGCGAAGCCTCCGCTCCGGCGGACGGCAACGACACTTGGGGTGCCGGGCGGTGCGGCGGCTCCGGATTCGGCCGGGGGGTCGCCGAGTGCTATCTGGTCCCCGAGCACCCCCACCGTCGTCCAGGCCGCCTCGACCTTCGCCGCCACCGACTGATCATTGCCGAACAGCCGCCGTGCGGAACTGAGCGTGGCGCGGGCGAAGGACTCGAAGTCGGCTGTCGGCGACAGCTCGCCCGCCACCAGGGCGTCGTACCAGATCTTGCCCGCCACCGACCAACTCTCGCCGCCCAGATCAACCGCCAGCAGCGCGAACGCGCGGTTGGGGATGCCGGAATTGAGGTGCACGCCGCCGTTGTCCGCGGCGGTGTTCACGTAGTCGGCCATCGATCCGACCTGCGGATCCTTGCCGAGCTGCGGATCGTCGTACGCGGTGCCGGGCTCGCTCATCGACCTGAGGGCTCGCGCATTGACGCCGGGCAGGAAGATGCCCTCCCCGATCAGCCAATCCGCATCGCCGGCGCTCTGGCCGAGAGCGCGCTGCTTGGCCATCGAGGCAAAGGCATCGCTGATGCTCTCGTTCAGTGCGCCGGATTGCCCCTGGTAGATCAAGCCGACGGTGAACTGGGTGACCCCGTGGGTGAACTCATGGGCCATCACGTCCATCGGCTTGGTGAACCGGTCGAAGATCTGACCGTCGCCGTCGCCGAAGACCAGCTGGGTTCCGTCCCAGAACGCATTGTCATAGTTGCGCCCGTAGTGGACAGTGATGGACAACGGGCTTCCGTTCCCGTCCGCCGACTGCCGGGCGAACTGGCTGGCGAACAGGTCCAGGACTTGACCTGAGGAGTCGAATGCCTCATCGACGGCAATGTCCCCGCTGATCGGATCACCGTCAGCCCGGACGAGCTCTCCGGGAAGCACCTCGGTGTTGTTCGCGTCGTGCACCTGGCGGGTGACGCCGGTGACGACAGGGGTGACCGTGACCTGCTCCGGCACGGCATCCCGGCGTGGCTCGCAGTCGATCGTCGACAGCGAGAGTGGCTTCGCTTGCGGTGCTCGCAAGCGGGTTCTGGGCCCGCTCAGCAACATTGCGAAGTAGGTATGGGGGGACGAATTGGCAACTCATGGGACACCCTTTCTCGAGAACGGTCATTCGCCGGCGGATCGGGTGCTGCCGGTCAATCGCGAAGTTCGCGGTTTCACCGTAGTCGGTGGGTCTGACATGTCACTTTTCGGTTCCAAGTTGGTTTGTTGCCGGTCATCTCGGAGTGGTCGGCTTGACGGCTGGGCAAGGAGAGTTCAGGCTGACCAATGAACGGGTTTGCAACCGCTGACACGTCGGGTTAACCTGTTCTGTGGGTCGATTGAAGACACGCAATCGGTGACGGCCACTCATCATTGGGGGGCGATTCCTTGGCCACGGGGGCCAGGGACCGGGAACGCGCGCGGAGGTCGACTTCCGCGATCGGACGCGTTGGAGAGCCAAAGAGGCACCTAACGCGATTTTGTCATGTCCACTTTAGGACATGTCATAATACTGCTATCGGATCCGCGTGACTGCAGCGCAGCCACTGCGTAGGTTCCTTCTTGAAACGTCAGGATTCCCACCATCGACCGCAGCAAGCGGGGTGGCTGGGCCAAGGAAGGAAACTCTCATGCGCAACTCCAACACTGCCCGTCGCCTTATCGGCACGGTCGCCGCCGGCGCCGTCACCCTGACCGCCTGCGCGGTGGTCATGCTGGCCCCGACCAGCGCGGATGCGGTCAACTCGCTCCAGGATCAACTCGCTGGTCCACTCGCTGAAGGTCAACTCGCTCTAGAGCTGGCCTCCTCCCACCAGACGGCAACAAGGGCGCGAAAAGTGCGGAGCAACTAGTGAAATCGAGCGCGAAGTTCGATAGTGTCTGTGTCAGGCAGACCGTCTCTAGATCTTCCATCAGGAAGCCGGGATACCTGACGTTCCCGGGTCGGTCAGGTGGTGTTGTGAGCGCCACCGCGCCTGTAAGGCCGCGTAGGACTTTCCCCGAGGATCTGCGCGGATCTCCTCCCCCTGGGCGACGCCCGCGGTCCGGATTCGGACCGCGGGCGTAGCTTTCTCGCGAGCGTTCAGGTCAGGCTGGCCGGCTCCGGGGCGAAGATATCCGACCGCACGAGCGCGGCCCCCAACTGGAGTCGCGTCGTCACTCCCAACTCCTCCATAAGTTCCGAAATCCACCGCCGTACCGAACGCACGTTCAGGTTCAACGTGTTGGCGATAGCCGAATCCGTGGACCCGGTCATCAGCATGGAAATCAGCATTTGCCGGCGCGGGTCGGTGTCTGCTGAAAACGATGTCATGATCGGCACAGACGCGTCCCATACCGCTTCGAAAAGCCATTGCAGGGCTTCCACGAGCAGGGGGTGGCGAACAATTGACGCCCGCAGTTCGTGGCCGGGATTGTAAGAGCGCATCGATGGAATAAGCGCGACGTGCGAATCGACGAGAATGAGCTTCATCGGAACCAGCGCCGTGCGGGATCGTTCGCCCCGTCCGGCGAAGAGGGCCAGCTCCTGGAGCCGGTCCGGATCGAAACCGGGATGGTAGACACCGCGTAGCACGACGTCGCGCTCCAACGCCTGCCACTCCGGCGTGGTGCGCAGCAGCGCCTCGGTGACCTGGTGCCGGCTGGTGACGTAGGGCGGCTTGTCGAACGCGCAGATCTCCTTGCGCGCACTGGCGAGCAGCTCACGATGCGCCTCGACGATGGCCTCACGCCCGATGAGGATCTTGACCCCTTCCTCCTCGTCCTCCTGGGCGGCGAGGAGGTGGCTCTCCAACGACTCGGCCGCGACGCTGGCCAGCTCGATCTCGGAGAATCGCTGCGCCTTGAGGTGGTTCACGACCTCGAGCAGGGGGAGGGTCCGCCACTGACTCTTCGATGCCTGGGTCGCGAGACCGAGCTTGCGCAGCTCCTCGAGCGCATCGACGACGTCGTCCTGGCTGACCGCCGCGAGCTTCGCCAGATCACTCACCGACGCCGATGCCAAGGGCCCGAGTGCGATATATACGGCCTCGGCTTCAGCGCTGATGCCAAGCGGCTGAAGCATCCTGCCCCTCCCAGTCCCGATGTCGCGTGCTGTCATTATCGGCGAGAACTGCTGGGATGCCGAACGATACGCTGAGGCAACGATGCAGCGAACCGCTCGTTGGAGGATCGTTCACAATGGCTGAAGGAGTTTCGTAGATGACTGAACTCGCCCAGATCGGTGTCACCGGCCTCGCTGTCATGGGCCGCAACCTCGCCCGAAACTTCGCCCGACACGGGCATCGGGTCGCGATCCACAACCGCAGCTACGCCAAGACCGAGTCGCTGCTCGCCGAGGCCGGCTCCGAAGGGACCTTCATCCCGTCCGAGTCCATGGCTGACTTCGTCGCCTCGCTGGAGCGCCCGCGCCGGGTGTTGATCATGGTCAAGGCGGGTGGCCCCACCGACGCGGTGATCGACGAGCTGATCCCCCTGCTGGAAGAGGGCGACATCGTCATCGACGCGGGGAACGCGCACTTCCCGGACACCATCCGGCGCGAGGAGAAGTTGAAGGAGCACGGCCTGCACTTCGTCGGCACCGGCGTCTCGGGCGGCGAGGAAGGGGCCCTCAACGGTCCGTCGATCATGCCCGGCGGTTCGCGGGAGTCCTACGAGTCCCTCGGACCGCTGCTGGAGAGCATCTCCGCGAAGGTCGACGACACCCCGTGCTGCACCTACGTCGGACCCGACGGCGCCGGTCACTTCGTGAAGATGGTGCACAACGGCATCGAGTACGCCGACATGCAGTTGATCGCCGAGGCGTACGACTTGATCAAGCAGGCGACCGGGGCGAGCGCCGCCGAGATCGGGGAGATCTTCAAGACCTGGAACGAAGGTGATCTTGAATCCTTCTTGATCGAGATCACCGCCGAGGTGCTCGGCCATGTGGACGCCGAGACCGGCAAGGCCTTCGTGGACGTCGTTCTGGACCAGGCCGAGCAGAAGGGCACCGGTCGCTGGACCGTGCAGAACGCTCTTGATCTTGGTGTGCCGATCACCGGGATCGCCGAGGCCACCTTCGCCCGGGCCCTGTCGGGCTCGGTGCCGCAGCGGCAAGCCGGCCAGGCCAGACTGGCCGGGAACACCGGGGAGTGGAACGTCCAGGACCGCGACGGCTTCGTCGAGGATGTCCGTCAGGCGCTGTACGCGTCGAAGGTCGTCGCCTACTCCCAGGGCTTCGATCAGATCGCCGCGGCCAGTGCGGAGTTCGGCTGGAACATCGACCGCGGCGCGATGGCCAGGATCTGGCGGGGCGGTTGCATCATCCGGGCCCGCTTCCTGAACCGGATCACCGAGGCGTACGAGCGCGATGCTGATCTTGCCCTGCTGCTCGCCGACGACTACTTCGCCGATGCCGTCGGCACCTGCCTGGCGGCCTGGCGTCGAGTGGTCGCCGGTGCCGCCCAGAACGGCATCCCGACGCCGGCGTTCTCCTCGTCGCTGGCCTACTACGACGGGATTCGCGCCGAGCGACTGCCGGCGGCCCTGATCCAGGCGCAGCGGGACTTCTTCGGTGCGCATACCTACCGCCGGGTGGACAAGGAAGGTTCCTACCACACCGAATGGACCGCCGACCGCAGCGAGTCGACGGTCTGAGGGCCGGCGACCACGTCCATGGCCCGCGTGCCCACTGCCGTGGTTCGCGCGGGCCGGCTGGCCCGGGTGGCCGGCGCCCGCATCCGCAACGAACTGCGCGCGCGGGACTTCGCGGACCGGGCCGGCGCCAACGGCATGGTGCCCAACGGCGGGGTCGCGGTGTTCTTCGCGACCGGTCCGGAGAATCTGTACCAGTTCGAGCAGTGGCGCCGACCACTGGAACGGCTGGCCGAACGGCTGCCGGTGTTCGTGATCACCGACCGGGCCGACACCGGCGAGCGTCTGCTGCAGACCACGTCGCTGCCGCTGGCCTTCGCCCGCGGCAGCGCGCCGCTGGAGAGCCTCGTCGAGGAACGTGACGTGCGGGTGGTCCTGTACCTGAATCAGGTCGAGGCGAACTTCCGGATGCTGCGGTTCGCCGCGCCCGTCCACATCCAGCTCGGGCACGGGGAGAGCGACAAGGGATCGAGCATCTCCAATCAGCACAAGGCCTACGACCTGACGTTCGTCGGCGGCGCCGCCGGCAGCGATCGACTGGGCGCGGCCCTGCGCGACTTCGACGCCGGACGCACGCACCGTCCAGATCGGCCGGCCACAACTCGATCATGACTATCCGGGCGCGCCGGAGTGGTCGCGAGGTTCGGGGCTCCGGGTCTGGTACGCCCCGACCTGGGAGGGCGACCGGGCGAGCATCGCGTACGGCTCGCTGGCCAGCCACGGGCTGGCGCTGGTCGAAGCCCTGATCGCCGATCCGCGGATCCGGGTCATCTACCGGCCGCATCCACGCACCGGGACGGCGTCGGCCGCGCACGCCGCGGCCGACAAGGCGATCCGTGCCCGGCTCGACGGTGAGGACGGACGGCACCTGATCGACGAGGGCGGATACGGCTGGCAGTGGGATTTCGCCGACGCGTGCGTCACCGACATCTCCGCGGTCGCGTACGACTGGCTCGCGACCGGGAAGCCGCTGGTGATCACCGACCCGGACGAGCCCAAGGCCTATCGGCCGCCGTCACCGATCCTGGACACGATGCCGCTGCTGCCGGGGACCGACGCCGGGAAGGTCGTCGACTGGCTGACCGACCGCGGCTTGGGTCGTGGCGAGGGCACCCGCGATCCGCAACTGATCGCGCTGGCGGAGTACTACTTCGGTGACACCGCTCAGCAGGCGAGCAGCGCGCGATTCAGCGCTGCCATCGACCGCGCGCTCGAGGCGGCCCGCCCGACTCGCGCAGCTGAGCCGCTACTAGAGGCCGCGGAGGAAGTCCACGTCGTCGTCGGGCGCCTTCGGTCGGTCGGGATGCTTCTTGGTACCGAGCGATTCGGCATTCGGTCGGCCGAGGAAGAGCCAGCCCACAGCACCAGCGAGCGGAAGGCAGATGACTGCTGTGGCCCACAGCCAGCGAGGCATCCGGCGCACCGCGTACGGCTGGGCTTGGGCAACCTCGACCACGCAATAGATCGTGAGCAGCGCCACGACGATGAACGGCAGATACCGGCCCATAATCCAAGAGTATGCGTCGCGGCGGTCGTCGGCACAACAGTTCGTCAGATCGCTGGGACCGCCACCGCCCACGGAGCCGGCGGGCGTGGCGCAGATGGGGGATCGAGCCGACACCCTAGGCTGGCGGGATGCCTGATCCGGGGCGGCCCGCCAATCCGACCATCGCGCAGTTGCGCGAGGTCACCCAGCCGCCGAGCGTGCGAACCCGGGCCGGCGCGGAGCACTGGGTGGCCCACGCGTACCTGCGGGACATCTCGCCGTACCTGACCCGCATCCTGCTCAAGGCCGGCTTCTCGGCGAACGGCGTCACCTGGCTGATGATCATCGTCGCCGCCCTGGCTGCGGTCTCCACGGCCTGGCCGTCGATCTTCGGCGCGATCGGCGTGGTGATCTTGGTCCAGCTGCAGATGCTGATCGACTGCAGCGACGGCGAGGTCGCCCGCTGGCGGCAGACCTCGTCGCCGCTGCGGGGTCTACCTGGACCGGGTCGGGCACTACGTCGCCGAGTGCGGAATCGCCGTGGCACTGGGCATCCGAGCCTCCGGCGGTCCGCAGCTCAGCGGCATCTGGATCAGCGCCGGCCTGCTGCTGGGCCTGCTCGTCGCCTTGAACAAGGTGGAGAACGACCTGGTCCACGTCGCGCGGCACTACGCGGGGCTGCCTCAGGTGCGTGACGCCGAAGAGGTGAAGGTGCCGCAGCGCGGGGGCTTGCGGTCGGCCCGGCGGATCGCCCGATTCGTGCCGTTCCATCGGGTGTTCCACTCCGTCGAGCTGTCGATCCTGGTGCTGCTGGCGGCGGTGCTGGATCTGTTCACCGACGGGATGGCGACCAAGGTGCTGCTGACCGGGCTTGGTGGTCTCGGCCGTGCGTCACCGTCGTCGGTCACCTGGCCGCGGTGCTCGGTTCGTCGAGGCTGCGATGAGCCGACCGATCGGCCGCGCTACGGGGTCGTGGTGTTGACCATGGGCAGCCGGCCGGCTGACCTCGATCGCGGCCTGCGCTCGCTGCTGGCTCAGCGTGATGTCGATCTGGACGTCGTGGTCGTCGGCAACGGGTGGCAGCCGACCGGGCTGCCCGACGGGGTCAAGGCTCATGGATTGCCGGAGAACCTGGGGATTCCGGCCGGCCGCAACGCCGGCGTGCCGCTGGTGTCGGGTGACCTGCTGTTCTTCCTCGACGACGACGCGTCGCTGCCCGCATGACGACACCCTGGCCACGCATGGCCGCGCAGTTCGCCGCGGATCCCGAGCTGGGACTGATCCAGCCGCGGGTCGTCGATCCCGAGGGTCGCGAGGCGCCCCGGCGCTGGACGCCACGGGTCCGCGTCGGGGACCCGGCCCGGAGCAGCGCGGCGATGAACGTCTGGGAGGGGGCGATCGCCATTCGACGGGCCGCCTTCGACTACGCCGGCGGCTGGCCGGAACGGTTCTGGTACGCCCATGAGGGCATCGAACTGGCCTGGCGGGTCTGGGACGGCGGCTGGCACGTGCGCTACGACGGGGAGATCGAGGTGCACCATCCGGCGATCCAGCCGACCCGGCACGCGGAGTTCTATCGGTTCCAGGCGCGCAACCGGGTCTGGTTGGCGCGCCGCAACCTCCCGCTGCCGATCGGCGTGCTCTACGTGCTGGCCTGGGCCGGCGTCGGAGGTGTCCGGCTCCGGTCGACCGAAGCCGCCAGCGAGACCCTCCGCGGCTACCGGATCGGCCTGCGCGAACCCGGCCGGCGAGCGCCGCCCGATGAGCTGGCGCACGGTCTGGCGGATGACCCGCGCCGGCCACCCGCCCCTTCTTATAGGGCTACCGGCTCGCGCTCGGTCGCGCGCCTGTCGATGCTGCCCTGCCTCACTCGCTCGCAGACGGAAAAGCGTTGTCTGCTCGCTCGGTCGTCAGACAGCATCGCGCCCGACCTTGCCGACGCTCGCCCCCACGCCTGCTTGGCCGCTCGCGCTCGTCGGGCTGATGGTTCCTCGCTCGAGGCCGAACTCGTCGCTCGATCGGTCGCCTGTCGATCGGTGCCTTCCCGACGTCGACAGGCTCGGGCGAGTGCTGACGGCTCACCTAGCGTGGCGGCATGACGGTCAGTGATGGGCGGGCGTGGTCGGCGTGGGCGATCGGGCAGGTGGAGGCGGACGCGAACCGGAGTGCCGACACGCACCTGCATCCGTTTCCGTTGCCGCCGGAGTGGGGGATCAGCCTCTATCTCAAGGACGAGTCGGTGCATCCGACGGGGAGTCTGAAGCATCGGCTGGCCCGGTCGCTGGTGCTGTACGGGCTGTGCAACAACTGGATCGGCGAGGGCACGACGCTGGTCGAGGCGTCGTCGGGGTCGACCGCGGTCAGCGAGGCCTATTTCGCGCGGTTGCTGGGTCTGCCGTTCGTGGCGGTGATGCCCGCGTCGACGGTCAAGGAGAAGTGCACGCTGATCGAGTTCTACGGCGGGCGCTGCCACCTGGTGGCCGACCCCGGTCAGATCTATCAGGTGGCTGCAGACCTGGCGGCCAGCACCGGCGGGCACTACCTGGACCAGTTCACCTATGCCGAGCGGGCGACCGACTGGCGCGGCAACAACAACATCGCCGAGTCGATGTTCGCCCAGCTGAGTCGCGAGCCGTTCCCGGTGCCGGCCTGGATCGTCGTCGGTGCCGGCACCGGAGGGACCAGCGCGACGATCGGCCGCTACCTGCGGCTGCAGAAGTATCCGACCCGGCTGTGCGTGGTGGATCCGGAGAACTCGGCCTTCGCGCGCGGGTGGCTGGAGCGTGATCTGACGGTCACCGCCAGCGGCTCGCGGATCGAGGGGATCGGCCGCCCGCGGGTCGAGCCGAGCTTCGTCGGCTCGGTGGTGGACCGGATGATCAGCGTTCCCGACGCGGCATCCATCGCCGCCATGCGCTGGTGCACCCCAAGCTCGACCGCTGGGTCGGTGGCTCGACCGGCACCAACATCTGGGGCGCCCTGCAGCTGGTCGCCGAACTGAGGGCCGCAGGCGATCCGGGGAGTGTGGTCACGCTGCTCTGCGATGACGGCCGCCGCTACGCCGAGACCTACTACAGCGACACCTGGGTCGCCGATCGCGGCTGGGACCTCGGGCCGCCCACCGCAGTCCTCGAGCAGTTCATGATCACCGGCGGTGGACCGACGTGACCTGAGCGTGTCCTGAGCCGTCGTTTGCTCAACTTGTCCCTGAGCGTGGCTCGAAGAGGTGCGACGGTCGCAGAGCTCAGGCTCGCAGATGACCCGCGATCACCAGGCCAGGCGAGTCCGACGGCGGCGGCGAGCTCGGCCAGGCCGGTGGATTTCAGCACCGGGATGAGCGCCGGACCCAGCGCTCCCGCGGTCACCGCGCGTACCGCGGGAACGATCAACACCAGCCCGGCGAGGCCGAGCAGCGCCCACCAGGAGGTGAGCGCGGCGACGATGATGATCATCGCCGCCGCCAGCCACGATCAAGATCAGATACAACCGGCGGGTGCGCGGGTCTCCGAGGCGGGTGGCGAGGGTGCGCTTGCCGGCGGCGGTGTCGCCGTGGATGTCGCGCAGGTTGTTGGCGACCAGGATCGCGCAGGCGAGGGACCCGATGCCGACGGCCGTGAGCAGGGTCGCGACGCTCACCCGGCCGGTCTGCAGGTAGGCGGTCCCGCAGACCGCGACGAGACCGAAGAAGACGAAGACGAAGAGTTCGCCGAGCCCGAGATAGCCGTACGGCCGCTTGCCGCCGGTGTAGTACCACGCGGCCAGGCACGCACGCTGCGCCCGACGGCCAGCAGCCACCAGTGGTCGGTCATGATCACCACGATCAGCCCGGCGATCGCGGCCACCCCGAAGCTGACGAACGCGGCCCGCTTCACCGCAGCCGGCTCGGCCAGGCCGGAGCCGACCAGTCGCAGCGGGCCGACCCGGACGGCGTCGGTGCCGCGTACGCCGTCGGAGTAGTCGTTCGCGTAGTTGACGCCCACCTGCAGGGCCACGCTGACCAGCAGGGCCAGGGCGGCGATCGGCAGCGAGAACCCACCCTCGAAGAAGGCCAGGCCGCTGGCCGCGATCACCGGGGACAGGGCGGCGGGCAGCGTTCGCGGCCGGGCGCCGGCCAGCCACTGGCTCGGGGTCGGCCGGCGGCCGGTCTCGGCGCTCATGGCGTCACCCGCGCAGCGCGGTCGTTCATGATCAAGTCGCGGATGGCGATCCGGTCGGGCTTGCCGCTGGACAGTCTCGGCAACTGCTCGAGCCGGGTCAGGGTCCGGGGCAGCGCGTACGCCGGCACCCGGTTCCGGAGATGATCATGCAGCTCCTCGAGCGAGCCCGCCGTGGTGCAGGCGGCGGAGATGGTGGTACCCCAATCGGGATCCGGGCAGCCCGACGACGAAGCCTTCGCCACCGCGGATCGCTGCCCACTGGTCGACCTGACGCTCGACCTCGGCAAGATCAACTTTGCGGCCGCCGGTGATCACGACCTGGTCGAGCCGGCCGAGCACGACGAGTCGATCATCCTGCCATCGGCCGCGATCCTCGGTGCGCAGCCAGCCGTCGCTGAGCGTGCTCGCCGTGAGCTCGGGTTGCAGCCGGTAGCCGGAGAACGCCGAGCGCGGTGTTGATCATGATTCTGCCCTCGGTCGGACCTCCCGGCGGTTCCAGTTCGACGCGGGTGCCGGCGAGCGGAACGCCGTCGTAGACGCAGCCGCCGCAGGTCTCGCTCAGCCCGTAGGTGGTGACGACGGCGATGTCGCGGGCGCCGGCCCGCTCGAGCAGATCCGGGTCCGCCGGTCCGCCGCCGATCAGCACCGCATCGAAGCGCGCCAGTGCCCGGCTGATGTCCGGGTGGTCGAGGGCCCGGCCGAGCTGAGTCGGCACCAGCGAGAGGTAGCGACGACCGCCGAGCCGGTCGGCGACGGCGGGCAGATCGAGGAGGTCGCGTCGGACCGGCATCGCGGCGGTGCCCCCGACGATCGCCCGCGCCAGCACCATCAGACCGGCCACATAGTGCGTCGGGCAACGCCAAGACCCAGTCACCGGGACCGCCGAGACGATCATGGGTGGCCTCGACCGAGGACCGGATCGCCGCCCGCGAGAGCACGACACCCTTGGCCGCGCCGGTCGATCCCGAGGTGGTGACGATCACCGCGGCGTCGACCTCGTCCACCGGCACCGTCGGGCTGGAGCATCCGGAGTGCTCGGCTGCGCTCGATCGCATCGCTCGGCAGCGGCGCGACGACGGGCCCGCCGGCCAGCGCATCGGCAAGGGCAGCCGGCGTCTCGTCGGGTTCGACGGTCCGCAGAAGGTTCGGCTCGGCGCCGGCGGTGGTCACGGGGCACAAGAGTATTGCCAGAATGAGCGGGTGCCGACCGAGCCTTGCGCGTACGCGATCGGCTTGCGCATCCGGTTTCGCGGCATCACCGAGCGGCAGGGCATGGTCTGGCGCGGAGCGGCCGGCTGGGCCGAGTGGAGCCCGTTCCTCGACTACGACGGGCCAGAGCTCGTGCCCTGGCTGCGGGCCGCGGATGAAGCGGCCGACCTCGGCTGGCCGGAGCGCGCTCCGTACCCGAGATTCCGGTCAACGTCACGATTCCGGCCGTCGGCCCGGAACAGGCCGCCGCGCTGACCGCGGCCGCCGGCTGCCGCACCGCGAAGGTCAAGGTGGCCGAGGCCGGACAGACGCTCGCCGACGACCTGTCCCGAGTCGAGGCGGTGCGTTCCGCGCTGGGCGCCGGCGGACTGGTCAGGGTCGATGCCAACGGGGCCTGGGGCGTCGAGCAGGCCGAGACGGGCGATCCGGCAGCTGGCCCGATTCGGACTGGAGTACGTCGAGCAGCCGTGTCGCACGGTGGAGGAACTGGCCGAACTCCGCATCCGGCTGGCGCGCAACGGCATCGATGCGTTGATCGCGGCCGACGAGTCGATCCGGCGGGCGGAGGATCCCTACCGGGTCGCCGAGCTCGAAGCGGCCGACGTCGCGGTGCTCAAGGTGCAGCCGCTGGGCGGCGTCCGGGCCTGCCTGGAGATCGCCGAGCGGATCGGGCTTCCGGTGGTGGTGTCCAGCGCGTTGGAGACCTCGATCGGCATCCGCGCCGGGGTGGCACTCGCCGCGGCGCTGCCGGAACTGCCCTTCGCCTGCGGGCTGAACACGGTCGCTCTGCTGGCCGATGATCTGGTGCAGGATCCCGCTGGTCGCCGTCGACGGCGTTCTCGACGTGCGCGACCTGGTCGTCGACGACGAGGCGCTGCTGCGCAACCGGGCCGGCGAGGACGACCAGGCGTTCTGGCAGTCTCGTCTCATGAGGACGAGGCGGCTCGCGGATGGGTGAAGCGACGCTGTGCGCGCGGGTGATCGTCGAAGAGCTGATCGGCCGCGGCGTGACCGACGTCGTGCTCGCCCCCGGCTCGCGCAGCGCACCGCTGGCGTACGAGCTCCTCGAGGCCGACCGGATCGGGCTGCTCCGACTGCACGTCCGGATCGACGAGCGCACCGCCGGCTTCCTCGCCCTGGGCCTGGCCAAGCACTCAGGCCGGCCGGTCGCGGTACTGACCACGTCGGGGACGGCCGCGGCCAATCTCCACCCGGCCGTGCTCGAGGCGTGGTACGCCCACCTGCCGCTGGTGATGATCACCGCCAGCCGCCCGCGATCCATGATCAACACCGGCGCCAACCAGACCGCCGACCAGGCTCAGCTCTTCGGCCGGCACGCTCGCGGGTACGCGGCCCTCTCCGATCAGACCGCCGATCCGTGGGCCTGGCGCTTCGAGCTGGCCCGGCTGATCACCACCGCAGCGGGAACCCGCACCGGAATCCCCGGCCCGGTGCAGCTCAACGTGGAGTTCAGCGATCCGCTGGTGCCGGTCGGGTTCGTCGCGCCGGCGTCGATGCCCGAGTTGTCCATCGCCGACACCCCGCACGCCGGACACCCCACCGAACTCCCGTCGGGCCCGCAGACGGTGATCATCGCCGGCGACTGCCCGCCGGCCCGTGGCCGCGCGGTGGCCGCGCTCGCCGAAACCGCCGGCGTCCCGTTGCTGGCCGAGCCGTCGAGCAACGCCCGCCGCGGCCGAGCCGCACTCGGCACCCAGCGGCTGCTGGCCGGATCCAGCCTGGCCGAGGGGATCGAGCGGATCGTGGTCTTCGGCCATCCGACGCTGTCCAGGCCGGTCGGCCGGCTGCTGGCCCGCCGGGACCTGGAGTTGATCATGGTCACGTCGGACGCCGGACTGGATCGACCCCGGACTGGCGGCATCGAGCGTGGTCGACGCGGTCGCCTTTGCCGAGGCCGGCGATCCGGCCTGGCTCGGTGCCTGGCAGGCGGCCGACGCCGAGTTGCGTCGGCAGCTCGATCAGCTGCTGTCGGGCCAGCAGGAATTCAGTGGGCCGATGCTGGCCGCGCGGCTGTGGGCGGCCCTCGACGAGCGCGACATCTTGTTCGTCGGTTCGTCCAATCCGATCCGCGATCTGGACCTGGCCCGGATCGCCGCCCGCACCGGCGACCGTCTACGCCAATCGCGGCCTCGCCGGGATCGACGGCAGCATCTCCACCGCGGTCGGCATCGCGCTGGCCGCCGAACAACCGACCCACGCGTTGCTGGGCGACATCACGGCGGTGCACGACGCCACCGGCCTGGTCATCGGGCCCGGCGAGCCGTCGCCCGATCTGCGGATCGTGGTCGCCAACGACGACGGCGGCAGCATCTTCGCCACCCTGGAACACGGGCTGCCCGCCCATCAGCGCTCCTTCGAGCGGATCTTCGGCACGCCGCACCGGCACCCAGTTCGCCACCCTGGCCGAGGCGACCGGAGCCGCCTATCGCCGGGTGGCGAACTCCGAGGAGCTGGCCGAGGTGCTGCAACGAGCCGCCGGTCGGCATCGAGCTGGTCGAAGCGGTCATCGACCGGAGCCAGCGCCGTTCGCTCGAACGCCGCGATCACTGCGCTCGCAGCCACGCTCTGAGCTGGCTGGTGGCGCTGACGTCGTCCTCGTTGTATTCCAGCACCCGGGTGCGCGCCTGGGCCCGGACCTCGGGCGTCGACGCCGTGCACCGCCTCGGCGAACCACAACTGGGAATTGAGCCCGCCGGGATCGTCGTCGCGCCAGCTGAAGCCGGCGTGCTTGGCGATCAGCTTCAGACCGAGCCCGCTGACGCCGAAGAAGTGGGCCTTGACGATCTCCAGCAGGTCGACGAACTGCTCCTCGGCATACTCGGCGGCCCAGTCCAGCACGGCGTCATGCTCCCGGTCGGCCAGCGCTTTGATCTTGGCCGTCTCGTAGCCGCTGTAGTGGTAGACCGCGACCGATGCCGAGGCGTCGATCATGCTCCGCAGCCAGGTGAACGCGTCGACGGCCAGCGCGGCCTCGGCGGCATCGTCAAGATCGTCGAACCGGCTGAACTCGTGGTAGACCCCGCCCGGTGCCGCGGCGTGCTGGACCAGGAATCCCCACAGGTAGATCCGGCCGTCGGCCGAGCTCTCGATGTCCAGGTCGATCTCCACCTCGGCGTCGGGCACCGTGATCAGTCCGTCGGTCTCGCGCGCGAACGAGCTGCCGTCCAGCAGCATCCGGGCCCGGCGGGCGGCGACCCGCAGCCGGCCCTCGGCGCCCGGCCGGTGGGTGACCTCGGGGAGATACCAGGTCAGCAGCTCGTCCAGATCGGCGCCGACCAGGTCGGTGATCGTCGAGATGCCGTGCCGGCGCAGCGTGGCGATCTCCCGCATGTCGAGCGGACCCTTGTCGATCCGCAGGCTCACATCTTCGGGCGTCGAGCTGCGGGCGGCAGTGCTCCCACCACTGGCAGCGGCCGCACTCCGCATTGACGATCGGCTCGACCAGCAGGCGCGGATCGCGTCGTGGCGTCGCCGGTCTGCTGTTGCGCGACCGCGGCGATGTCCACCCGGAAGGCGTGCTCGTGGTCATAGCGTTCGAGCGGGCTGCGCAGTCGCCAGCCCTCGGGCCGGCTGCGGGAGAAGGTGCGGAGCATCGGCTGGTCCAGCGTCGGCCCAGACGAGCACCGGGCGCGGTCGTCACCGTGTCCGTGCCGATGATCGCCCCCAGCGGCGGGCTCGCGGCGTGCCCGCAGGCCTCGAGCATCCGGTGGTAGTGCGCGAGCTGGAGCAGATCGGCCCACCGGCTGCCGGTCCGCAGCCCGTGTCCCGCGAGCTCGATCGCGTCGGCGGGCGCCGGCTGCTCGAGCGTCGAGTAGCGAAGCGCCGGCGGTGCTTCGCCCTCGACCGCCGGACGGCGGACCCGCTCGATGATCTTGTGCCACTTCACCTCGGCCGGGTGGTAGGCGGGTGCGCCGGACGGCGTGTCGGCGCCACGGACCAGCAGGTCCGGATAGCCCACCCGATGCCCGGCCAGATCGACCGGCAGGCAGCCGCCGATGATCACCGCCGCCCCGGATTCCATGGCCCGGACGCAGGCCTGGATCTGGGTCGCCCGGGTCTCGGCGGCCAGCAGCCGCAGGTCGACGACGCGCCCGCGGGTCGACGGTGATCAACTTCTCGAGCACCACCGCCTCGAAGTGCGCGCCGCCCTCGAACAGCTCGGCCAGAGCGTCGCTGGGCTCGGCCCGCGGCAGGTCGACGGTGGGATCGAACGCGTTCTGCGTCTTGACCGGGCAGCTGCGCGCCGCGTACGCGCCCAGCAGGATCGAGGTCGTCGGCGTCGCCGGCGACCGGCGGGTCGAGGGCGATCACGTCGGATGCCTGCGCTCGGTGCAGGGCGACGATGCCGCCGGAAAGGTTGCGCCACTCGACCTGCCGCCAGCCGGCCGCACCGATCAGGTCGGCCAGGGCCGGCTGGTCGGGCCAGGCCTGGATGGACTCGGCCAGATACTCGTACGCCACCGGATTGGACGAGACCAGCGAGGCGATCTTGGGGATGGCGGCGACCAGGTAGTTCGCGTAGACCGCCCGGAACGGCCGCCAGGTCGGCGTCGAGAACTCGCACACCACCAGGGTGCCGCCCGGCTTGGTCACCCGGCGCATCTCGGCGAGTGCGGCCGCGGTGTCCTCGACGTTGCGCAGCCCGAAGGAGATGGTGACCGCATCGAAGCTGGCGTCGGCGTACGGCAGCTGCAGCGCGTCGGCGGCAACGAAGCTCAGGTCGGGCTTGCGCGGCCTTGCCGACCTGCAGCATGCCCAGCGACAGGTCGGTGGGCACGACGATCGCGCCGGCGTGGGCGAACGGCTCGCTCGACGTGCCGGTGCCGGCGGCCAGGTCCAGGATCAGCTGGCCGGGTCGCGGCGCGACGGCCTCGACGACGAGCTTGCGCCAGGCCCGGTCCTGACCGAGGGAGAGCACGTCGTTGGCCAGGTCGTACCGGGCGGCGACGCGGTCGAACATGGCCGCCACGTCGCCGCGGCGCTTGTCGAGGGTGGCTCGGGCGGGTCCGCTACCGGCTGCGTGATCTGGCACGGCGACAGCCTGTCACGACCGACTGACAGTTTCTGTCCCGCTCGCGCTCGCGGACGTTCGCGACGCGCGCGCTGGCCTGTCGAAGGGCGACGTCGGCCTTCGACAGGCTCAGGACCGTCGCGAGCGGGTAGATCAGATGTCGCGGTGCCCTGGATGTCGGTCGGCTGCTGGGCGCCGCCGGCGGGCTCGATGCTCACGGCCAGGCCCGACGAGCCGGCGACGTCGCCCCTGAACCATTGCTTGCGACTGCCGCCACCGGCGACCAGGTTGTCCGGCACGGCGCCGGCAGCGTTCAGGGTCCACAGCTGATAGGTCTTGTCGCTCCCGGTCGCGGGCAGGTCGTCGCTGACGAACAGCGCCCTGTTCAGGCTCTTGGAGACGACGAACGACATCTGGCCGCCGTTCTTCATCGTCGAGCTGTGGACCTTGACGTCCGGTGCGCTGAACAGCTGGGTCTCCAGCGCCTGGTCGGCGACCTGGCTCTGCTGTTCGCGGACCAGCGAGAACACCCAGCCGCCGAGGCCAGCGCGACCACCATGACCGCGGCGACGGCCAGCGGTGAGGACCGGGTACGCCGTTGCTGGCGCCGGAGGGCCAGCTCGTCGACCGGTGCCGGCGCAGTGGTCGGTGCGTCCTGGACGCGGCGCCGGCGGCTGCGGTCGGCTGTTCGGGCTCGACGTCCTCCAGCGGCGGCAGCACCCGGACCTCGGAGATCGCCGACAGGATCGAGCTGCGCAGCTCAGGCGGCGGGGCGGTGGCGGTGGCCAGCAGGGACAGCTCGGCGGCCGTCTCGCAGAACTCGACGACCTCCCGGCTGCAGGTCGGGCAGACGGCGAGGTGGGCCTCGAACTCGTCGAGCTCCGCCGGGTCCAGCGCATTGACCACGTAGGAGCCGACAGCTCCGTGGATCTCGCTCATGCTTCCACCCCCAAGGCGTCTCGCAGGCCGATCAGGCCGTCACGGATGCGGGTCTTCACCGTGCCGAGCGGCAGCTTGAGCAGCTGGGCCACCTGGCTCTGGGTGTAGCCGCCGAAGTAGGCGAGCGTCAGCGCTTCGCGCTGGATCGCGGTCAACGAGGCCATGCCTTTCCGGACTCGCTCGACATCCAGCCGTTGTTCGACGCCTTCCCAGACGTGGTCGACTTCGCGATCAGCGGTGGCGAAGGCGTACTTCTCGTCCCGAGCGGTCTCGCTGGTCACCGAGCGGACCCGATCGACGGCCCGGCGGTGGGCCATCGTGGTCATCCAGGCGAGCACGCTGCCCTTGTCGGGCGCATAGCGGGCCGACTGCCGCCAGACCTCGACGTAGACCTCCTGGGTGACCTCGGCCGCATGGTCCGGCGACCGCAGGACCCGCAGGATCGATCGCGTAGATCCGGCGCGAGGTGAGGTCGTAGAGCTCGGCGAAGGCGTCCTCGTGACCGCGGGCCGAGCGGGCCATCAGGTCGGCCAGGTGCGCTGCGTCGGCCTCCCGACCGCCGGACCGCCCGGGCCGGGAGGACTGGCCTCCCGGCTCGGGCGGAACGGACGAGATGTTCATGACTGCGACGCGTCTCACAGCGATTCGGTGATGCATCAGGACTTCGGCAGCAACACGCTGTCGATGATGTAGACCGTGGCGTTGGCGGTCTGCACGTTGCCGCACAGGACCTTGGCCTCGCCGTTGACGGTGAAGTCCTCGCCGGAGCCCTCGACGGTGACGCCCTGCTTCTTGTTCAGGCTGTCGTGGTCGCCGGCGAGCATGTCGGGGGTGAGCCGGCCGGGGACGACGTGCTCGGTCAGGATCGCGGTCAGCATCTTCTTGTCGGCCAGGACCGTCTTCAGGGTCTTCTTGTCGATCTTGGCGAAGGCGTCGTTGGTCGGGGCGAAGACGGTGATGTCCTCGGCGTTGTTCAGCGTGTCGACCAGGCCGGCCTCCTTGACCGCGGTGACCAGGGTGCTGAGCAGCGGGTTGTTGCTGGCCGCGGTGGCGACCGGGTCCTTCGACATGCCGTCGAACGAGCCCTTGCCGGACTTCGGAACGGCGGAGCAGGCGGCGCCGAACGGCTCGTCGACATCGGATTGCGCTGGCCGACGGGTGACTCCATCGGCGGCGGACGACGGGCGCCGAGGCCGAGGCGGTGCCGAGGAGGCGGCGGGGGCCGCGCTGGCGCCGACGCGCCACAGGCGGCGAGGGCCAGCGGGAAGGCGAGGCAGCGGCCAGGCGGCGAACTTGGCGGTGCGGGAGGTTGTGGACATGGAGAGTCCTCCTTCGAGGATGGTGATGTTCTGCGAGCGGATCGGATGCGCTGTGACGGACTCTTGGCCCGTCGCTCATGGGTCATTCGGCGCGGACCGGCCAGCGGGATTGGTGCGGAGCCGGATTGATCGATCGTATTCGTCTCGCTGGCGCGCACGCAGACCGGCGAGTGACTCCATGCGACGAGCTCGCGACGCGTGCCGGCAGCGAGAGACGTGTCGCGGATCTCGCGGTCCGAAGCGAGGCAGAATCGCACCCATGGCCAAACGCGCGACCATCCTCAAGGTGACCGGTCTCCGCCGGGCCTTCGGACCGAACACGATCATCGACAAGTTCAACCTCGAGGTCCGGGCGGGCGAGGCGATCGCGCTGACCGGGCGCAACGGCGCCGGCAAGTCGACCCTGCTGCGCTGCCTGGTCGGCGCCGACCGGCCGGACGACGGCACCATCAAGGTCTGCGGCAACCCGATGTCGGAGACGTCGCCGGAGATCCGCCGCGACGTGGCGACCGTGATCGACGACCTCGACTTCTTCCCCGACCTCAGCGTGGTCGAGCACCTCGACCTGCTGGCCCGCGCCCACGGCATCGCCGAGCCGGACGCACTGGTCGACGAGGTGCTGGAGGAGGTGCAGCTCGTCCCGCAGTCCGGCCAGCTGCCCGGCACGCTGTCGTCCGGGCAGCGCCGCCGGCTGGCGCTGGCCACGGCCTTCGTCCGGCCGCGGAAGCTGTTGATCCTGGACGAGCCGGAGCAGCGGCTGGACACCGAGGGCGTGAGCTGGCTCGCCGCGCGGCTGAAGAGCGAGCGGCAGAAGGGGCTGGCGATCGTCTTCGCCAGCCACGAGCCGACGCTGGTCGAGACCGTCGCGACCCGGGTGGTCGAGCTCGGAGCGCCGCGCGGATGAGCACGGTCGACGCCGACGATCTGACCTGGCAGCAGCCGCCGGACCCCGAGCCGCTGGTCCCGGCCACGCCGCGCGAGCTGAAGGGGCTGATGAAGGACTGGCGGTCGGGCCGGGCCACCCGCAACGTGCTGCAGGCGATCAGCGACGCGTACGTGGCGCTGATCGGCGCGGTGATGATCGGCGCGATGCTGGTCAACGTCGTCCTCAAGGCGCAGAGCACCGTCGCCGCAGTGCAGCACCGCGTCCTGCCTCTCGGCGCGGACCATGCTGCCGCTCGCCGCGTTCGCCGCCGCGGTGGCGGTCGCGCTGGCCGCCAGCCGGCTGTTCGGGCCGGTGCTCGCGTCGGCCGCCGAGGGCTTCTGGCTGCTGGACGCGCCGATCTCGCGGGCGAAGCTGCTGCAGTCCCGGCTCGTCGCCGCGATCGTGGCCGCCTTCGTCGGCGGCGGGGCGATCGGCGCGCTGATCTCGGCGCTGACCGGGTCGAGTTCTCGCGGCGTGCTGGTCTGGGCCGCCGCGACGGGGCTGTCCGCCGCGGCTTCGGTGTCCTTCGCGGCGGCGCAGCAGGGCGCCGAGCGGCACCGGCTGACCCATGCGGCGTCCTACTTCTTCGGCCTGCTCGGCCTCGCCGCGCTGTTCGGCGTGGTGGGGGTGGCCGCCGGCTGGTTCGACCTCGGACTGAGTCCGCGACCTCGGCGTCGAGCTCGGCGCGATCGTGATCGGCTTCTCCGGCGCTGGTGCTGATCGCCAGTGCCGTGCTGGCGCGGATCCGGCTCGGACGGATCCGGCGTACCCGGCTGATCAGCGGCGGCGCGCTGGTCAGCGGACTCTCCGGTGCCTTCTACGCGCTCGACATCGGCCTGGCCCGCGACATCGTGGTCGAGCGTCGCGCGCAGGAGATCGGCCACGTCAAGCCGAAGCGCGGCAAGGGTCTCGGGCTCCAGGCCATCATCTGGCGGGAGTGGCAGCGGCTGCTGCCGGTTCCCGCAGCCGCTGCTCGTGCTGGCCGGCACGGTCGTGGTCCCGTACGCCGCCGATGCGCTGGGGATGAGCGTGCTGACCCCGGTCTTCGGCGCTCTGGCGCTGTTCGGCGCCCTGATCCCGCTGCTCGGTGGGCTGCGGGTGCTGACCCGGACCGGCGGCCTGGCCCGCTGCCTGCCGTTCTCGCTCGCCCGGCTCAAGCTGGCCTCGATCGCGGTGCCGGCGGTGCTGGCCGCGATCTGGGCCGCCGCTGGTCAGCGGCGCCTTCGTCGGGCTTCGGCGTGGGATCGCGAGCACCGCAACGTCGTCGACGCCGTCGATGATGGCCATCGCCACCGCGGCGATCGGCCTGCTCGGCGCTGTCCGCTGGACCTCGGCGAAGGGCGTCGACTACGGCGTACCGATGGTCGTCCAGCGGCGCCGGCGCCTTCCCGCCCGGGCTGTTCCTCAACCTGTTCCGGGGCTTCGACGTCTGCCTGATCGGCACGGCGCCGATGGTGCTGGGCTGCTCACCGCTGTGGTCGCTGGCCATCGCCGCCATCGCGGCCGGCATCCTGCTCAACTCGATGGACGCCGAGTCGCTCCGCGCCCAGCAGGCCGAGCAGCGCAAGCTGCTCGAGGAGCAGAAGAAGCAGCGGGCGGCCGAGCATGGCCTCCCGAAGCAACGCAAGCGCTGACTCGCATCGCCGAGAGCACTGGACCGCAGCGAACGCGCCTACTCCGTCGTGAACTGGATCTGGTGCCAGCCGGTGGCGCCCGAGGGGAACACCTTGGTCCGCTGTCTCGGGCTGGCGTCTCGCCGCTCAGGTCGGTGGCCCGCACCTGGGCGCTGTGCAGCCCGGCCGGTCCGTCGTAGACGTAGGACCACTGCCGCCACAGGTCGATCCCGGCGTCGTCGGCGAGCTTGGCCTCCCGCCAGTCGCCGTCGTCGATCCTGATCTCGACCTTGTCGATGCCGCGGTGCTGGGCCCAGGCCACGCCCGCGATCACCGCCTTGTCCTTCGGGCACGGTGCTGAGTGACTTCGGCACGTCGATCCGGCTCTGGGTCAGGATCGGGGCGTCGGTCGCCCACTTGCGGTCGGTCCAGTAGGCGGAGCGCTTGGCGTACGTGGTGAACTCGATCCGCTTCAGCCACTTGGTGGCCGAGACGAAGCCGAACAGGCCGGGCACCAGCATCCGGGCCGGGAAACCGTGGGCATCGGGCAGCGGCTCGCCGTTCATCGCGACCACGATCATCGCGTCGCGGCCGTCGCTGACCGCCTGGTACGGCGTGGAGCAGGTGTAGCCGGAGTCGGAGGAGTAGGAGTACACCTGATCGACGCCCGGCTGCACGCCGACCCGCTTGATGATCTCGGCGAACGGCACGCCCAGCCACTTCGACGTGCTGACGTACGGCCCGCCGACCTCGTTGGACACGCAGGTCAGGGTGATGTTGCGCTCGATCATGCGGCATCTTCAGCAGATCGTCGTAGGTCAGGTGCAACGGCTTGTCGACCATCCCGTCGATGGTCAGGGTCCAGCCCTCGACGTCGACGCGCGGGGTGACCAGGCTGATGTCCACCCGGTAGAACTTGTCGTTCGCGGTGATGAACGGGGTCACCTGTCCAACTGGGCGCCGGCCGGGATCGCTGTCGCCGCGGACGCGGGCGCCGGAAGTCCCACCATCCGCCGCGCGGCCGAGCCGGCCTGGCGGACGCGGTCGAGGACGATGCCGCCGCCGCCGGCGACGGCCGCGAGCAGCCCGGCGCCGCCGAGCCCGAGCAGGAACCGTCGCCGCGTCGCATCAGACATCCGGATCGGATCGGGTATCTCGACCGAGCGGGTGCCGGATCGGCGAGTTCGTCGGTCCGTCGGTCGGATCGGGGCGCAGGCTGGTCATGATCGACAGAGCGGCCACGCCGACCGCTCCGGCGACCAGGGACGGGATGGCGTCGATCGCCGATCCGCGGTAGACCGCGGCGGCCATCCCGGCGACGCCGAGCAACGAGATCCCGATCAAGGACACCGATCGACGGCGCCAGGCGATCAGTCCGAGGGCGGCGGCGAAGACCAACAACACCACGCCGATGCTGCTGATCAAGATCGGCTTGTCGTAGGTGCCGAAGGTGCGGACGGCGAACTCCTTCGCCGGCGTGGGCGCGGCGTCGATCAGCACCGAACCCACCGCGATGATCGGTGAGGCCGGTGGATTGATCATGGCGGCCATGCCGTGGCCGACGCCCACGGCGGCCAGCGCCGCAACCACCCCGGCGAGCGCCCGGAGCGCCGGCCGGGGCGGGGTGACGGCAGGAGCGGTGGACGCGGGATGGGTCATGGTGACAGTTCGTCGCGCCGGTCCAGTGAGATTGGTCGCACCGGCACCGGACCGGGCAAAGGCCGGCCGCTCGCGGCTAGGCTGTGCCGGTGACCCCGGCGGAGGATCTGATCGCGCCTCGGCTGCGCGTGCAGGACGGTCGAGATCGCAGACCCTGGATCACTGCTCGCCCTGCTGCCACCGAAGGACGCGTACGCCTGGGTGCGGCACGGCGACGGCATGGTCGGCTGGGGCGAGGTGGCCCGGCACAAGCCCGAGCAGCCTGGACGAGGCCTCGGAGTGGCTCGACGATCTCGTGGCGCACCTGGAGGTCACCGCCGAACTGGACCAGGCGCCGGCCGGCGCCGGTTTCATGGCGTTCGGCAGCTTCACCTTCGATCCGTCAGTCACCGCCGCCCAGTCGACGCTCGTCGTGCCGCGGGTGGTCGTCGGCCGGCGCAACGGCCGTTCCTGGCTGACCACGATCGGGCCGGCGACGGCCGAGAGACCGCTGGCCAGCCGGCCCGCGCCGCCGGAACCGCCGCGCAACGTCTCCTTCGCCGACGGCGCGCTGAGCGGACCCGAGTGGGAGGCGGCCGTTGCCGAAGCGGTCGAGCGGATCAGCCGCGGCGACCTCGACAAGGTGGTGCTGGCCCGCGATCTGCTCGCCTTCGCCGACAACGACATCGATCCGCGCTGGCTGGTCGGCCGGCTCATCGCGCAGTATCCACAGTGCTGGACCTATCTGGTCGACGGCCTGGTCGGTGCGACCCCGGAGATGCTGGTCCGACTGGAATCGGGCCTCGCGACCTCCCGGGTGCTGGCCGGAACCATCCGGCGAACCGGTGATGATGATCATGATCTCAATCTCGCCGCCGCGCTTTCCCAGTCCAGCAAGGATCTCGAGGAGCACGAGTACGCCGTGAGCTCGGTGGCGCGGGCGCTGGCGCGGATTCTGCTCGGGCATGCACGTCCCCGAGTCGCCGTACGTGCTGGAACTGCCGAACGTGCTCCATCTGGCCACCGACGTCACCGCGGTCGCCGATCCGGGCGCGAGCTCGCTGCGCCTGGCCGCGGCGCTGCACCCCAGCGCCGCCGTCTGTGGCACGCCGACCGATGCCGCCCGCTCGTTGATCGCCGAGCTCGAGCAGCTGGACCGCGAGCGGTACGCCGGACCGGTCGGCTGGATCGACGCCCGGGGTGACGGGGAGTGGGCCATCGCGCTGCGCTGCGGCCAGCTCAGCGAGACCGATCCGCGGCAGATCCGGCTGTTCGCGGGCTGCGGGATCGTCGCCGGCTCCGATCCGATGGCCGAACTGGCCGAGTCCAACGCCAAGCTGATCCCGATGCGGGACGCGTTGGGCGACTGAGCCCGGTCGGAATGACACGCTCAAGTTGGGTCCGGAAGTAATTCCGCGTGTTACCGTTTTTGCACTCCGGACGTTGGGGAACGGCCGGCGACCATGCGGATGTGAAGCGGACAGTACTCAGGGGTCTGGACCTTCCTTGACGATGTCAGGGGTCAAGACTCCATGAAAAGACTGTTCAGCCTGCTTGTCGCCGTGGCCATGATCAGCATTGCGATGGCCGCCGGGCCGCCGGATGCTCGTGCGGCCGATCCAGCACCGACCACTTCGGCAGCGAAGCCGAAGCCGGTGTTCACACCTGCCGCCGGTGCGCATCTTCAACAAGCCGCGGGGAACCGCGGCCGAGCAGTTGGTGATCATGAACCTGCTGGTCAAGTCGACCCGCAGCGCTCCGCCCGGTTCGACGATCCGGATCGCGGTCTACTCGTTCACCTACACCCCGTTGGCCAGCGCCCTGATGAAGGCATTCCGGCGCGGCGTCATCGTCAAGATCATCATCGATGACCACGCCGTTCCACGGACCGAGGAAAACCTGCGGCTGCGCAAGGAACTGAACGCCATCAGCACCGACGCAAGCTGGGTCAGCACGTGCAAGTTCGGCTGCATGTCGGCCAAGCCGTCGCTCATGCACGCGAAGCTCTACCAGTTCTCCCGCTCCGGCACCGCCAACTACGTGACCATGATCTCGTCGGCGAACCCCGCCTTCGGCTCGGCCATCTCTTCGTGGAACAACAACTGTACACGCATGATCGGCGACGTGGCGACGTACGAGTCGAACCGGAAGTACTTCAACGACATGGCGAAGGACAAGACCAACACCAACTACTACCGGGCCACGACCAGCGGCCCTGGTACGAACCTACTTCTTCCCGAGGGCTGGCACGACGTCGAAGTCCGACAACATCTACACGACGCTCGACGCGGTCAAATGCAAAGGGGCGAGCCGCCGGACTACGGCAATGCCAAGAGGCGCACGATCATCCGGATCATCGTCCTGCGAGTGGACCTACGCTGCGGGCGAACATCGCCAAGCAAGCTGGCGGTCCATGGCCAGCCAGGGTTGCGACGTCCAGGTGATCTACTCACGGGACACGAACCCAGGCTCCGATCCCGGCGATCCTGCTGAAGAAGAAGATTCCGACCTACGACTCGCGCGTCGACCTCAACGGTGATCTTGCGCCCGACCTCTACGCACACAGCAAGTACGTGTTGATCAACGGCGCAGTCGGCGCGGACACGCACGCCAAGATCGTCTACACCGGCTCGGCGAACTTCACCCGGAACAGCCTGCGCGAGTCCAACGAGATCATGATCCGGATCGATCGCGACGACATCTACAACCAGTACGTGGCCAGACTTCAACGAGATCCGCAACGGCTGGACTACGCGGCGTCACCAAGCGTGCCCACGCGCCAACCGATGTCGACGAGTGCCACTGGACGAGAACGATCCGAGAGCCAACGACTACCGACTCGATCCGAACGAGGACGATTAGGCCATGTCTCGAAGTTTCCTGCGGCGGGAGGTAGTCCCCGCGTCGCTGTCGTCGTGCTGGCCGGCGGGAGATCTCGCCGGTTCGGCACCGACAAGCTCGCGTCACGAGGTCGCCGGCCGGTCGCTGCTGGACGCACACGCTCGACGCCTTGCCGGCCGACGCCGACGTCTATCTCGTCGGGCCGCCACGACCGGCGTCCCGGCCGTTGGTCATCGTCCGCGAGGAACCGCCGGGCGGCGGTCCGGCCGCGGCGCTGGTCTGCGGTCTCGACGCCGCACTCGAGGCCGGTGCCGACCTCATCGCCACGCTGCCGGGGGACGCGCCCCAGCGCCGGATCGGCGGCCGATGGTCCTCCTCGACCGACTCCGCAGCGATCCAGACGCGACCGCCGTCGTGGGCGTCGATCCCGATGGCCGCGAGCAGCCGCTCCAGCTCGCCCTGACCCGCACCGCCGCGGCGCAGATCATCGCCGCCGCCGGACCGACCCGGGGAGCCGGCCAGTCCGCCCGGGCCCTGGTGCGGCGCGCTCCAGCCGCCGGCGGTCCGGTGCGGGTGGATGGGGCCGCGGTGTTCGACATCGACGACCACGATCAGCTGACCGCTTGGCAGCTCGCGCAGTCTCCCGCGATCGAGGACGTGCTGTCGGCAGTCGAGCGGCGCGGCGGCGCCGACCGCAGGCACCCGCTGGTGGTCGCGCTCGACGGCCCGAGCTGCGCCGGCAAGTCGATCCTGGCCACCGCCCTGCGACTGCGGACGTCCGCGACGCGTGATCGAGGGCGACGACTTCTACGGCACTGACCTGCCGTCGCTGCACCGCGATGGAGCGAGAGGCGATGAGCGATGCCGAGGTGGCGGCGGCGGTGATCGACTGGCGACGGCTGCGCGACGAGGCGCTCAGCCGCTCGCCGCCGGTCGGCCGGCGCGGTTCCAGCCGTACGACTGGTCGGCCGACGACGGCCGGCTGGCGGCGGAGAAGGTCCTCCGGCCCGCCGACCTGATCATCGTGGAGGGCGTCTACTCGGCCCGTCCCGAGCTGGCCGACCTGGTCGATCTGGCGGTCCATGTCGACGTCGATCCCGAGCGTCGCGGATGCGGCGACTACGCCGAGCGCGGCAACGATCCGGAGTGGACCCGGCTTGTGGGAGCGGGGCGAGGCGCTACTACTTCGCGCGGGTGCGGCCCCCGGAGTCCTTCGATCTCCGCCTCCGGTCACCGGAGGTCAGCTGAACGGCGGCCGGGAGTCGCGCGCGTGGCTCAGCCGGCCGGCGGTCCGCCAGGCCCGGGCGACCACGTCGCGGTCCTCGTCGGTGATCAGGTTGCCCATCACCCGCAGGGCGACGGTCATCAGCACGCGCGAGCCGCATCCCGATCGGCCCGAGCCGGCCCAGCAGCCCGGGCACGGTGATCAGCCCGGCCAGCCGGCGGGCGATGCTGAACGGACGTCCGTAGTGCGTGCGCAGCAGCGCCGGCCAGGCGCGGCCGAGATCGTCCTCGCCGAGCAGGTCGGCCACGCAGCCGGCCGGTCTCCAGCCCGTAGTCGATGCCCTCGCCGTTCAGCGGGTTGACGCAGGCGGCGGCGTCGCCGATCAGCGCCCAGTTCGGCCCGGCCACCCCGCTGACCGCGCCGCCCATCGGCAGCAGCGCCGAGGTCGGCATGCCGCAGCTCGTCGCCCAGCTCCCACTCGTCGCGGCGCTGCGCGGCGTAGAAGTCCATCAGCGGCCGCAGGGCGACGTCGGCCGGCCGCTGCGCGGTGGCCAGGGTGCCGACGCCGAGGTTCACCTGGCCGCCGCCGAGCGGGAAGATCCAGCCGTAGCCCGGACAGCAGCTCGCCCTGCTCGCCGCGCAGCTCCAGGTGCGAGGAGATCCACTCGTCGTCGCGGCCGGTGTCGAGATAGCAGCGGGCGGCCACCCCGTACGCGGTGTCGCGGTGCCAGGTCCGGCCGAGCAGCCGGCCGAGCGGGGAGCGGACGCCGTCGGCGACGACCAGCCGCCGGCAGCGCACCGTCACGCGGCTGCCCGGCCGATCTCGAAGACCACGCCGGACGACCCGGTCGCCGTCGCGGACGACGTCGACGGCCCGGGCGCCGGCCAGCGGCGTCGCGCCGGCGTCCAGCGCCGCGGTCGCGGATCTGGTCGTCCAGCTCGGTCCGCGGGACCGCCGAGCCGTGGTCGGGCAGCGAGCCGCCCGGCCAGGGCAGCTCGAGACCTGAGCCGAAGCCGTGCGCCCGCAGCCCGCGGTTGACGACGTGCGACCGGGTCCACGTCGCCGAGCCCCAGCCGGTCGAGCTCGGCCATCGCCCGCGGGGTCAGCCCGTCGCCGCAGGTCTTGTCCCGGGGGAAGGTCGCCGCGTCGGCCAGCAGTCACCTGGCGACCCGAGCCGGGCCGCCCAGGCGGCCGCGGACGCGCCGGCCGGGCCGGCGCCGACGACCAGGACGTCGGTCTCGGCGTCGGTCGAGCCCGGTCACCCGCCGTCACCCACGGAGCGCGATTGTTCCACCGGTCGTCGGCGCAGGCGCGGATTTCGCACCGAGATCGTTGCGTAATTCGAGCGCGTTTGCCCTAGTGGGCGTGCTCATTGGTCTGCCGGTCGGTCGGGTCGCGCTCGTCGTTCCGCGGAGATGGTCGTAGAGTGGGTCCGCGGACTTAGTGAACGAATTCACGAGCGACGCCGGTTCGGGTCCCGAGCCCGGGCGGAGCCGCCCACCAGGAGAGCACATGACGGTCAGTTCGCCGCGCCGCGCGGCAGCGTCGATGGCCATGCGGCGGACGGGGGCGGCATGAGCCCCTACCTCGGGATCGTGATCCTGCTGGTGATCGCCGCCGGCTTCGTGGCGCTGACGATCATGACCAGCCTGCTGGTCGGGCCCGGCCGCTACAACCGGGCCAAGTACGACTCGTACGAGTGCGGCATCGAGCCGACCCCGCAGCCGGTCGGCGGCGGCCGGTTCCCGGTGAAGTACTACATCACCGCGATGCTCTTCATCGTCTTCGACATCGAGATCGTCTTCCTCTACCCGTGGGCGGTCACCTTCGACCAGATGGGCACGTTCGCCCTGGTCGAGATGGTCTTGTTCATCGCCACGGTCTTCGTGGCCTACTTCTACGTGCTGCGCCGCGGCGGACTCGAATGGGACTGAGGATGCTGACAGATGGGCGTTGAGGAGAAGCTGCCGACCGGGGTGCCTGCTGACCACGCTGGAGGACCTGTTCGGCTACATGCGGAGCGCCGCCTTCTGGCCGGCCACCTTCGGTCTGGCCTGCTGCGCGATCGAGATGATGACCTACGGCGCGCCGCGCTACGACTCCGGCCGCTGGGGCCAGGAGGTCTTCCGGGCCTCGCCGCGGCAGGCCGACCTGATGATCGTCGCCGGCCGGGTGAGCCAGAAGATGGCCCCGGTGCTGCGGCAGATCTACGACCAGATGCCCAACCCGAAGTGGGTGCTCGCCATGGGCGTCTGCGCCAGCACCGGCGGCATGTTCAACAACTACGCGATCGTCCAGGGCGTCGACCACGTCGTGCCGGTCGACATGTACCTGCCCGGCTGCCCGCCGCGGCCCGGAGATGCTGATCGACGCGATGTTCAAGCTGCGCGACAAGGTGCGGCAACACCCCGATCGGCCTCAACGCCACCATCGCGGCCCAGGAGGCCGAGCAGCGCCAGCTCGAGGCGCCGGCCGCTCAGCGAGCTGAAGGGTCTGCTGCGGTGACGCGACGGACGACACGCGCCCCGAGTCCGACCGCGAGCCGTCGAAGGCGCTCAACGCCGAGTCCGACGCGAAGGCGCCGGTCAAGGGCGCCGATCCGCAGGGCGAGTCCGAGCCGGACGCCGGCACCAAGGCCGAGCAGCAGACCGGGTCCGCGCCCGAGGTCGCCTCGGCGGCGACCGAGGCCGAGCAGGACGTCGCCGAGCGACCGGGCGAGCGACGTCGCCGTGCCGGAGCGCAACGACCGAGGTGCTCGAGGTCCGCAAGGGCATGTTCGGCGTCAGGGCACCGGCGACACCTCCGGCTACGGCGGCCTGACCCGGACGATCGAGTTCCCGGCGCCGTCCGACCAGCCGTTCGGCGGCTGGTGGGACCAGGTCTACGAGCGGATCGGCGCGAGCTCGAGGGGTCGCCCGAGGACCTACCTTCGACGTGATCACCAAGGTCGTCATCCACCGCGGCGAGATCACCTTCCACGTCGCCCGCGAGCACCTCGCCGCGCTGGTCCGGCACCTGCGCGACGACGCCCACCTGCGGTTCGAGTTCTGCAGCAGCGTGTCCGGCGTGCACTACCCGGCCGACCAGGGCCGCGAGCTGCACGCGGTCTACCACCTGCAGTCGATGACCCACAACCGCCGGATCCGGCTCGAGGTCTCGCGTCCCCGACACCGACCCGCACATCCCGTCGGTGGTGCCGACCTACCCGACCGCCGACTGGCACGAGCGCGAGACGTACGACATGTTCGGCATCGTCTTCGACGGCCACCCGGCGCTGACCCGGATCCTGATGCCGGACGACTGGCCCGGCCACCCGCAGCGCAAGGACTACCCGCTCGGTGGCATCCCGGTGGAGTACAAGGGCGCCACCATCCCGCCGCCGGATCAGAGGAGGTCCTACTCATGACGGCCACCGACGAACGACCTCGGCCCCTCGAGCGACTCTCAGCCGACCCGTACGGCGCCGCGGCCGACGCCGCCGAGGGCCACGTCTACACCGTCACCGGGCAGGACTGGGACTCGATCGTCGTCCGAGCAGGCCGAGCGCGGCGACGAGCGGATCGTGGTCAACATGGGTCCGCAGCACCCCTCGACCCACGGCGTGCTCCGGCTGATCCTGGAGATGGAGGGCGAGTCGGTCCACGAGGCCCGCTGCGGCATCGGCTACCTGCACACCGGCATCGAGAAGAACATGGAGTTCCGCTCCTGGACCCAGGGCGTCACGTTCTGCACCCGGATGGACTACCTGTCGCCGCTGTCGCAGCGAGACCACCTACTGCCTGGGCGTCGAGCGGCTGCTGGACATCGAGGCGGAGATCCCCGAGAAGGCCAGCGTCATCCGGGTGATGATGCTCGAGCTGAACCGGATCTCCTCCCACCTGGTCTGCATCGCCACCGGCGGCATGGAGATCGGCGCGCTGACCGTGATGACGATCGGCTTCCGCGAGCGCGAGAAGGTGCTCGACGCCTTCGAGCTGATCACCGGCCTGCGGATGAACCACGCCTACATCCGCCCCGGCGGTGTCGCCCAGGACCTGCCCGACACGCGCTCTGGACCACGTCAGGGACCTGGTCGCCTGGATGAAGAAGCACCTGCCCGGAGTACGCGGCCTTCTGCAACGAGAACCCGATCTTCAAGGGCCGGCTCGGCGGCGTCGGCTACCTCGACCTGGCCGGCTGCCTGGCGCTCGGCATCACCGGCCCGCCGCTGCGCTCGACCGGCTACGACTGGGACCTGCGCAAGAAGCAGCCCTACTGCGGCTACGAGACCTACGACTTCGAGGTCCAGACCTGGGACACCATGGACGCGTACGGGCGGTTCCGGATCCGGCTCAACGAGATGTGGGAGAGCCTGAAGATCGTCGAGCAGTGCGTCGAGCGGCTGGAGAAGATGAAGGGCGCGCCGATCATGGTCGCCGACACCAAGATCGCCTGGCCGGCGCAGCTGTCGATCGGCTCGGACGGCATGGGCAACTCCAACGAGCACATCAAGCACATCATGGGCGAGTCGATGGAGGCGCTGATCCACCACTTCAAGCTGGTCACCGAGGGCTTCCGGGTGCCGCCGGGCCAGGCGTACGTGCCGATCGAGAGCCCGCGCGGCGAGCTCGGCGCGCACGTGGTCTCCGACGGCGGCACCCGCCCGTTCCGGGCCCACTTCCGCGACCCGAGCTTCGTCAACCTGCAGGCCATGCCCGTGATGTGCGAGGGCGCGATGGTCTCCGACGTCGTCGTCGCCGTCGCCTCCCTCGACCCGGTGATGGGCGGGGTGGACCGATGACGCTCGACTGATCGGACCGACGCTCGGGCGCGCTCGGCAACCATCCGCCCTCGCAGGCTCGGGCTCCCGCCAGACCCATCCACGCTCGCGACGCCGGCCGACGCCGCCTCACTCGGACAGCGCTCCCGGCCGGATCGAGGAGAGGTGGCGTCATGACTGAGCTGATCGAGCCGCGGGTTCCGACTCCAACGGGCATGCGGGTGGCGACATCGGGTCGGAGGAGCTGGTCGGGCGGCTGACGAGTGATCATGAAGCGCCGCACGGGCACTTCACGACGCACTTCGACGAGCCGAGCCTCGACTTCAGTGCGACCGAGACCAAGATCACCGAGACGACGCTGGCGGAGCTGCGGTCGATCGCGGCCCGCTATCCGCAGGCCCGGTCGGCGCTGCTGCCGATGCTGCACCTGGTGCAGAGCGTCGAGGGGCGGGTGACGCCGGCGGGGATCGAGGCGTGCGCCGACATCCTCGGGCATCACCGCCGCCGACGTCAGCGGGGTCGCGACCTTCTACACGATGTACAAGCGGCGTCCGGTCGGGGAGTACCACGTCGGGGTCTGCACCACCGCGCTGTGCGCGATCATGGGCGGCGACGAGGTCTACGCGAAGCTGCAGGATCATCTCGGGATCGGCAACGACGAGACCACCGACGACGGCAAGATCACCCTCGAGCACCTGGAGTGCAACGCGGCCTGCGACTTCGCCCCGGTGATGATGGTCAACTGGGAGTTCTTCGACAACACCACGCCGGAGCGGGCGATGCGAGGTCGTCGACCAGATCCGCGGCCGGAGCCGAGGTGCACGCCGACCCGCGGCGCCGAGGTCTGCACCTGGAAGGAGGCCGAGCGGGTGCTCGCCGGCTTCCCCGACGGCCGCGCCGACGAGGGCCCGACCGCGGCCGGACCGTCGCTGCTGGGCTTGAACATCGCCCGGGAGCGCGGCTGGAGCGCGCCGCGGTCCGCGCGCGATGATCATGGAACCGATGGGGGCGAGTCGAATGCCTGAGCTGAAGCCTCGACGGACACCGACGCAGGGCACGCTGCTGACCCCGGTGCTGACCGCGAACTGGGGCGACGAGCGGGCCTGGAAGCTGACCAACTACGAGCGCCGCGGCGGCTACCAGGCCCTGCGCACCGCGCTGGCGATGGAGCCGGCCGACGTGGTCACCATGGTCAAGGACTCCGGGCTGCGCGGCCGCGGCGGCGCCGGCTTCCCGACCGGGATGAAGTGGAGCTTCATCCCGCAGGACAACCCGAAGCCGAAGTACCTGGTGGTCAACGCCGACGAGTCCGAGCCGGGCACCTGCAAGGACATCCCGCTGATGATGGCCTCGCCGCACACCCTGGTCGAGGGCGTGATCATCTCCGCGTACGCGATCCGGGCCAACTACGCCTTCATCTACGTCCGCGGCGAGGTGCTGCACGTCGTCCGCCGGCTGCAGCAGGCGGTCCGCGAGGCCTACTCCGCCGGCTACGCCGGCCACAACATCCTCGGCACCGGCTACGACCTGGAGATCATCGTGCACGCCGGCGCCGGCGCGTACATCTGCGGCGAGGAGACCGCGCTGCTCGACTCGCTCGAGGGCCGCCGCGGCCAGCCGCGGCTGCGGCCGCCGTTCCCGGCGATCGCCGGCCTGTACGCCAGCCCGACGGTGATCAACAACGTCGAGTCGATCGCCTCGGTGCCGTGCATCGTCGCCAACGGCGCCGACTGGTTCTCCTCGATGGGCACCGAGAAGTCCAAGGGCATGACGATCTACTCGCTGTCCGGCCACGTCGACCAACCCCGGCCAGTTCGAGGCGCCGCTGGGCATCACGCTGCGCCAGCTGCTCGACCTGGCCGGCGGGATCCGCGAAGGCCACGAGCTGAAGTTCTGGACCCCGGGCGGGTCGTCGACCCCGATGCTGACCGCCGAGCACCTCGACCTGCCGCTGGACTACGAGGGCGTGGCCAGCGTGCAAGTCGATGCTCGGCACCAAGGCGCTGCAGTGCTTCGACGAGACCACCTCGGTGGTCCGCACCGTGCTGCGCTGGACCGAGTTCTACAAGCACGAGTCCTGCGGCAAGTGCACGCCGTGCCGCGAGGGCACCTGGTGGCTGGTGCAGATCCTGAAGCGGATGGAGGCCGGCCAGCGGCGAGGAGGGCGACATCGAGAAGCTGCTCGACCTGTGCGAGAACATCCTCGGCCGGTCGTTCTGCGCCCTCGGCGACGGCGCGACCTCGCCGATCAGCTCGGCCATCCAGTACTTCCGCAGCGAGTTCGAGGACGCGATGCACACCCCCGCCTGGGAGCTGTTCCCGTACGAGCGCAGCACCATCTTCGTCCGCGAGCCGTCCGGAGCCTCGCGCATGCGCGATGCTCGCTCTCCCGTCGCAGCGTCAGAGCGGTCGCCGCTCGACGTCCAGACGGAGCGCGCGATTCGACGCTCGCGAAGGCGTCCATGACGTCAGCGCGACGCGGGAGTCGAGAAGCGCGACGACCTGGTCACGCTGACCATCGACGACGTCGAGGTGTCGGTGCCCAAGGGCACGCTGGTCATCCGGGCGGCCGAGCTGATCGGCGTCGAGGTGCCGCGGTTCTGCGACCACCCGCTGCTCGATCCGGTCGGCGCCTGCCGGCAGTGCCTGGTCGAGGTGCCCGACGCGCGGCAACGGCCGGGCCGATCCCCAAGCCGCAGGCGTCCTGCACCCTCGAGGTCGCGCCGGGATGAAGATCAAGACCCAGCTCACCTCGCCGGTGGCCGACAAGGCGCAGCACGGGAACATGGAGTTCCTGCTGATCAACCATCCGCTCGACTGCCCGATCTGCGACAAGGGCGGCGAGTGCCCGCTGCAGAACCAGGCGCTGTCCCACGGCTACGCCGAGAGCCGGTTCACCGACGTCAAGCGCACCTACCCGAAGCCGATCAACATCTCGGCCAACGTGCTGCTCGACCGGGAGCGCTGCGTGCTCTGCGCCCGCTGCACCCGGTTCTCCGAGCAGGTGGCCGGCGACCCGTTCATCGCGCTGATCGAGCGCGGCGCGCTGCAGCAGGTCGGGATCTACGAGAAGGAGCCGTTCGAGTCCTACTTCTCCGGCAACACGATCCAGATCTGCCCGGTCGGCGCGCTGACCAGCGCGGCGTACCGGTTCCGCTCGCGGCCGTTCGACCTGGTCAGCACCCCGTCGATCGCCGAGCACGACGCCTGCGGCTCGGCCATCCGGGTCGACCACCGGCGCGGCCAGGTGATGCGCCGGCTGGCCGGTGACGACCCCGAGGTCAACGAGGAGTGGATCACCGACAAGGACCGGTTCGCCTTCGCCTACGGACGCGGCCGACGACCGGCTGACCCGGCCGCTGGTCCGCGACGGGCGGACGTGCTGCGGCCGGCGTCCTGGCCGGAGGCGATCGACGTCGCCGTCCAGGGGCCTGCAGGCGGCCGGGCCGGCTCCTCGGCGGTGCGTGCTGACCGGCGGCCGGCTGACCGCTCGAGGACGCGTACGCGTACGCCAAGTTCGCCCGCACGGTGCTCGGCACCAACAACATCGACTTCCGGGCCCGCCAGCACTCCGACGAGGAGGCCGACTTCCTGGCCCACGTCGTGGCCGGCACCGGGCGCGGGGTGACCTTCGCCGACCTGGAGACCGCGAGCTCGGTGCTGCTGGTCTGCTTCGAGCCCGAGGAGGAGGCCGGCGCGGTCTTCCTCCGGCTGCGCAAGGCCAACCGCAAGCAGGGGCTGAAGTCCTGGACCGCTCGCGCCCTACCTGAGCAACGGCGCCCGCAAGATCGGCGCCCAGCTGCTGCCGGCGGTGCCCGGCGCGCGAGGCCGCCGCGCTCGACGCGCTGCGGCTCGAAGGTCCCGCTCGACGCGAACTCGGTGATCCTGGTCGGCGAGCGAGCCGCCGGGCTGTCCGGCACGCTGAGCGCGCTGCTTCGGCTCGCCGAGCGGACCGGCGCCCGGCTGGCCTGGGTGCCGCGGCGGGCCGGTGACCGCGGCGCGGTCGAGGCCGGCTGCCTGCCCAACCTGCTGCCCGGCGGCCGACCGGTCGCCGATGCCGCCGCCCGGGTCGACACCCAGACCACCTGGGGCGTCGACTCGCTGCCCAGCCTGGAGGGCCGCGACGGCGACGAGATGCTGATCTCCGCCGCCGACGGCGAGCTGGCGCGCGCTGGTGGTGGCCGGGATCGACCCGAGCGACTTCGCCGACCCGCAGTCGTGCTGGAGGGGCTGGAGGCGGTCGACTTCGTGGTCAGCCTGGAGACCCGGGCCTCGCTGGTCACCGAGCGCGCCGACGTGGTCTTCCCGGTCTCGCTGATCCACCAGCGGGCCGGCAGCTTCGTGAACTGGGAGGGCCGGGTCCGGTCGTTCCAGGCCGTCATCAACGAGCCGACCGCGATGTCCGACCTGCGGGTGCTGGCGGCGCTGGCCGACGGCTTCGGTGTCGATCTCGGCTTCCGCACGGCCGCCGCAGGCGCGGGCCGAGCTGGAGGAGCTCGGCGTCTGGGAGGGCGACCGGGCCGCCGGCCCCCGACTTCGAGCCCGGCGAGGCGAGCCGGCCGGACGACGGGCAGGCCGTGCTCGCGACCTGGCGGCTGTCGCTGGACGACAGCCGGGCCCTGGACGGCGAGCCCTTCCTGCGGGCGACCATCCGCCCGCCGGTCGCCCGGGTCGGTCCGCGTACGCGGCCGAGGCACTCGGCTCGGAGGTGGCGATCTCGCAACGACCGCGGGTCGCTGCGCTTTCCCGTGGTCGTCGACCCGACCATGGTCGACGGCGTCGTCTGGGTGCCGAGCCGAGCGCCGGAGCAAGTGGGTCGGCGCCGGCAGTTGGCGGCCGCGGCCGGCGACCGTGGTCGACCGCTCGAACCGCTCGACAGCTGGAGGTGGCGCCGTGACTCCGCTACGACCTCGATGTCTTCATGAACGACCGTGGTGGGTGGTGCTGCTCAAGGCGCTGTTCGCCTTCGTGCTGCTGCTGGTGCTGACGCTGTTCACCATCTGGTACGAGCGGCGCGTGGTCGCGTTCATGCAGCACCGCAAGGGCCCGAACATGAACGGCCCGTTCGGCCTGCTGCAGTCGCTGGCCGACGGCATGAAGCTGATGTTCAAGGAGGACTTCACTCCCGACCGCGGCCGACAAGGTCGTCTTCATGCTGGCGCCGTTCGTGGTGGCGATCCCGGCCATCACCGCGTTCGCGGTGATCCCGATCGCCGGTGAGGTCCGGGTCCCGTTCACCGACATCACGACCCAGCTCCAGGTCACCGACCTGCCGGTGTCGGTGCTGTTCATCGTGGCGATCGCCTCGATCGGGGTCTACGGCATCGTGCTCGCCGGCTGGTCGTCCGGCTCCACGTACGCGCTGCTCGGCGCCCTGCGCTCCAGCGCCCAGGTGATCAGCTACGAGGTCGCGATGGGCCTGGCCCTGGTCGCGGTCTTCCTCTACGCCGGCTCACTGTCCACCTCGGAGATCGTGGCCAAGCAGGCCGAGCCGGCGACCGTCTTCGGCGTACCGCTGTGGTTCGCCGTGCAGCTCTTCCCGTCGTTCGTGATCTACCTGATCTCGATGGTGGGGGAGACCAACCGGGCCCCGTTCGACCTGCCCGAGGCCGAGGGCGAACTGGTCGGCGGCTTCCACACCGAGTACTCCTCGATGCGTTTCGCCATGTTCTTCATGGCCGAGTACATGAACATGATCACGGTCTCGGCGCTGGCGGTCACGCTTGTTCCTCGGCGGCTACCACGCCCCGCTGCCGTTCAACCTGATCCCGGGGGCGGACGACGGCTACTGGGGTGTGCTCTGGTTCGTCCTCAAGGTCCTGGTCATGCTGTTCATCTTCGTCTGGCTGCGCGGCACGCTGCCGCGGCTGCGCTACGACCAGTTCATGCGGTTCGGCTGGCGCTGGCTGATCCCGATCTCGCTGCTGTGGACCGTGATGATCGCGGTCCTGCGGCTCGGGCAGCGCGAGGGCTGGTTCAGCGGGACCGGATTCTGGGTGGCCGCGGTCGCGGTCTTCGTCGTGCTGGTCGGCCTGACCTTCTTCGGCGGCAAGGAGGAGCCGAGGAGGTCGACGACGGCGACGCCCGAGGCGTTCGACGCCTTCGCCGGCGGCTATCCGGTGCCACCGATGGGCAACCAGGTGCTGCCGGAGTTCTCCCAGGTGCTCAGCCATGACGAGGATGCCGAGCCGGCGCCGCCGGACCGCCAGCCGATGAAGGAGAGTCAGACCTGATGGGCTTCCTCGATCCGATCGCCGGCTTCGGCGTGACCTTCAAGACCATGTTCCGCAAGACCTTCACCATCGACTATCCCGAACGCGCCGCGGGTGACCGCGCCGCGGTTCCACGGCCGGCACCAGCTCAATCGCTGGCCCGACGGCCTGGAGAAGTGCGTCGGCTGCGAGCTGTGCGCCTGGGCCTGCCCGGCCGACGCGATCTACGTCGAGGGCGCGCAGAACACCGAGGAGGAACGGTTCTCCCCCGGCGAGCGCTACGGCCGGGTCTACCAGATCAACTACCTGCGCTGCATCCTCTGCGGTCTGTGCATCGAGGCCTGCCCGACCCGGGCGCTGACCATGACGAACGAGTTCGAGCTGGCCGACGACTCGCGCAGCAAGCTCATCTACGAGAAGTCCGACCTGCTGGCGCCGCTGCTGCCCGGCATGGAGCAGCCGCCGCACGAGCGCAGGCTCGGCGACGACGAGCAGGCGTACTTCCTCGGCCTGCCGGCCAGCGGCCAGCCCGACGACCGCGCGGGTGACATCAGCGGAGCGCCGCAGGTGGTGCCGAACCAGGGATTCATCAACAAGCGCAAGCACGCGGGTAAGGGATGATGATCATGGTCGTGATGCCCATGGTGACGGGCGCCTCGGTGGCCTTCTGGCTGCTGGCGCCGGTGATGATCTTGGGCGCGCTCGGGATGATCCTGGCGCGCAAGCCGGTGCACTCGGCGTTGTGCCTGGCCGCGGTGATGATCTCGCTCGCCGTGCAGTACGCCGCCCAGGACGCGCCGTTCCTGTTCGCCGTCCAGATCATCGTCTACACCGGCGCGATCTTGATGCTGTTCCTGTTCGTGCTGATGCTGGTCGGCGTCGACTCCGCGGACTCGCTGGTCGAGACGATCAAGGGACAACGGCTGCTCGCCATCCTGGCCGGGCTCGGATTCGGCGGCCTGCTGGTGTTCGCCGTGGGCAACGCGATCGTCAGCCCGACGGTCGGGCTCACCGCGGCCAACAGCGAGTTCGGCGGCAACGTGCAGGGCATCGCCGCCCTGGTGTTCAACCGCTACGTCTTCGCCTTCGAAGCCACCTCGGCGCTGCTGATCACGGCCGCGGTCGGCGCCATGGTGCTGGCGCATCGCGAGCGGCTGGGCAAGAAGAGGTCCCAGAGCGATCTGTCGCTGGAGCGGATGCGGCGGTACGCCGAGACCGGCGAGCACCCGGGCCCGCTGCCGACTCCCGGCGTCTTCGCCCGGCACAACGCGGTCGACACCCCGGCGCTGCTGCCCGACGGCAGCGTCTCCGAGCGGTCGGTCTCGGCCACCCTCCGGGCCCGCGGCACGATCTTGGACAGCACGGATCTGGTGAAGCCGATCGACAAGACCGTGCGGGCGGTCGCGCCCGAGCAGACCTCCTCCGAGACCGAGGGGCAACCGTGAACCCGACGAACTACATCGTGCTCTCGGCGATCCTGTTCACCATCGGGACCGTCGGTTTCATGATCAGGCGCAACGCCATCGTGGCCTTCATGTGCGTCGAACTGATGCTCAACGCCTCCAATCTCGCGCTGGTCACCTTCTCCCGGATGTACGGCGCCCTCGACGGTCAGGTCGCGGCCTTCTTCGTGATGGTGGTGGCCGCCGCCGAGGTGGTCGTCGGGCTGGCGATCATCGTGACCATTTTCCGCACCCGACGCTCGGCTTCGGTCGACGACGCGAATCTGCTGAAGTTCTAGAGGACGCCGATGAACCCCTTGGATGTCGTCATCCCGGCGCCGGCGACCGGCTTCCTGGCGTACGCCTGGCTGCTGATCGCGATCCCGATGGCGTCGGCCGCCGTGCTGCTGCTGGTCGGACGGGCCGGTGATCGCTGGGGCCACTACCTCGGCACCGCTGGCCCCGATCGCCTCGTTCGTGGTCGGCGTCGGCTGCTTCGCCGGACTGCTCGGCCAGGCGCGAGGACCAGCGCGCCGTCTCGGTTCCGCTGTACGACTGGATCTCGATCGGTCAGTGGCACATCGAAGCCGGGCTGCTGGTCGATCAACTGTCGATCGTGTTCGTGCTGTTGATCACCGGCGTCGGCAGCCTGATCCACGTCTACTCCATCGGCTACATGGCCCATGACGAGCAGCGCCGCCGCTTCTTCGCGTTCCTCAACCTGTTCGTCGCCTCGATGCTGCTGCTGGTGCTGGCCGACAACTACCTGGTGCTGTTCGTCGGCTGGGAGGGCGTCGGCCTCGCCTCGTACCTGCTGATCGGTTTCTGGCAGCACAAGCCCACCGCGGCGACCGCGGCCAAGAAGGCCTTCGTGGTCAACCGGGTCGGTGACATGGGCATGTCGCTGGCGATCATGCTGATGCTGGCGACCTTCGGCTCGTCGGCCTTCGTCGACGTCAATGCCGGCATGGAGCGGGCCGGACGGCACGACCGCCACCGTGCTCGGGCTGTTGCTGCTGCTGGGCGCCTGCGGCAAGTCGGCCCAGGTTCCGCTGCAGTCCTGGCTGCTCGACGCGATGGAGGGTCCGACGCCGGTCTCGGCCCTGATCCACGCCGCCACCATGGTGACCGCGGGCGTCTATCTGGTGACCCGCAGCCACGAGATCTTCATCCACTCCGAAACGGCCAGCACGGCCGTGGTGATCGTCGGCACCGTCACGCTGCTGTTCGGCGCCTGGATCGGCTGCGCCAAGGACGACATCAAGAAGGTGCTCGCCGGCTCGACGATGTCCCAGATCGGCTACATGATGCTCGCGGCCGGTATCGGTCCGGCCGGCTACCCGTTCGCGATCTTCCTCCTGCTGGCCCACGGCTTCTTCAAGGCCAACATGTTCCTCGGCGCCGGCTCGGTGATGCACGGCATGAATGACGACGTCAACATGCGGCACTACGGCGCGCTGTCGAAGGCGATGCCGATCACCTTCTACACGTTCGCGGCCGGCTATCTGGCGATCATCGGGTTCCCGTTCTTCGTCCGGCTACTACGCCAAGGACCACATCATCGAGGCCGCCTTCGAGTACAACCCGATCGTCGGCGTGCTCGCGCTGCTGGGTGCCGGGGTGACGGCCTTCTACATGACCCGGCTGATGCTGATGACGTTCTTCGGCCAGAAGCGCTGGCGCAAGGGCGTGCACCCGCACGAATCCCCGCTGGTGATGACCGTTCCGTTGATCATCCTCGGCGGCGGGCTCGGTGTTCGGCGGCCTGGTGCTGAACAACTGGATCGGTGGCTGGCTCGACCCGGCGGTGGGCGGCGAGCACGCGGCCGGTGAGCAGCCGGGACTGCTGCACTTCTCGCTGATCGGCGTGCTCACCCTGCTGGTGGTGGCGGGCGGGGTCGCGATCAGCTACGTGCTGTTCGGCCCCCGACGGACCATCCCCGACACCCAGCCGGCGACGAGTTCGCCGTTCATCCTCGCCGGTCGCAACGACCTCTACGGCGACGCGTTCAACGAGGCGGTGCTGATGCGCCCGGGCCAGCGGCTCACCTCCGGTCTGCTGCGGCTCGACGACTCCGGCATCGACGGGACGGTCAACGGCACCGGCGCGGTGATCAGCGGGATCTCGACCCGACTCCGCCGCGCCCAGAACGGCTTCGTCCGCACGTACGCACTCACCATGCTGGCCGGGGCCGCGGTCGTCGGCGTCGTCATCGTTCTCGGCCGGCTGGGCTGAGGGGACGGAGACGATCATGACTTTCCCCTGGCTCACTGCCCTGGCCGTGCTGCCGGCGCTCGGCGCGGTGTTCGTGATGCTCTCCGGCCAGCGGCTGGCCAAGCAGGTGGCGCTGGCCGTCTCGGTGATCACCTTCGTGCTCGCGGTGATCATCGCGGTTCAGTTCCGTCCCGGTGGCGGGATGCAGTTCGCCGAGCAGGTGAGCTGGATCAAGCCGCTGGGCGCCTACTACGCCCTGGGGCTGGACGGCATCGGCCTCACCCTGGTGCTGCTGGTGGTGATCGTCACCCCGGTGGTGATCATCGCCTCGTGGCGGGACTTCGAGTTGCCCGAGGAGACGCGCCGAGCTGGTCGACGCGATGGCCGGCAGCGCTTCGGCCGGCTCAGGGCTCGTGGCCACCGGCTCGGGGGTCGTTGCCACCGCGTCAGGACGCGCTGCGACCGGCTCGCGGCGGGCTCGGCCGGCGCGGGGCACGCTCCGGAGCAAGTGCCGCCCAAGTTCGGCAGCAGCGTGTTCTTCGCCCTGGTGCTGGCGGTGGAATCCAGTGCGCTGTTCTTGTTCCTGGCCACCGACGTCTTCTTGTTCTACGTGTTCTTCGAGGTCATCCTCATCCCGATGTACTTCCTGATCGGCGGCTTCGGGCCGGGACCGCGCCGGACGTACGCGGCGGCCAAGTTCTTGATCTTCGGCCTGCTCGGCGGCTTCGTCATGCTGGCCTCGGTGATCGGCCTCTACGTCCAGTCGGCCAAGGTGGGCGAGGCGAGCTATCTGCTGAGCACGCTGAGCCAACTGGACTACGCGACCAACACCGAGCGCTGGCTCTTCCTCGGCTTCATGTTCGCCTTCGCGATCAAGGCGCCGCTGGTGCCGCTGCACACCTGGCTGCCGGATGCGGCCGAGGAGTCGAGCCCGGCGGCGCCACCATGATGGTCGGCGTGATGGACAAGATCGGCACCTTCGGCATGATCAGGTTCTGCCTGGGACTGTTCCCCGAGGCCAGCCAGTGGGCCACGCCCGCGGTGCTGATCCTCGCCACCATCTCGATCATCTACGGCGCCGTGCTCGCCATCGGCAGCCGCGACATCATGCGCTTCATCGCGTTCACCTCGATCAGTCACTTCGGCTTCATCGTGCTGGGCATCTTCGCCTTCACCAGCCAGAGCCTGGTGGGCTCGACGCTGTACATGCTCAACCACGGGCTGTCCACGGCCGCGCTGTTCGTCGCCGCCGGCTATCTGATCAAGCGTCGCGGATCGCGCGACATCAACGCGTACGGCGGGGTGCAGAAGGTCGCCCCGGTGCTGGCCGGACTGCTGCTGTTCGCCGGCCTGTCCACGTTGTCGCTGCCCGGTCTGTCGAGCTTCGTCTCGGAGTTCATGGTGCTGGCCGGGACCTTCAGCCGGCACCCGGCGTACGCGGTGATCTCGACGCTGGCGATCGTGCTCGCCGCCCTCTACATCCTGATCATGTACCAGCGCACGATGACCGGGCCCGTCACCCCCGAGGTCGCCGACAAGGTCACCGATCTGAACGGCCGGGAGCGGTTCGCCATGGCCCCGCTGGTCCTGCTGATCGTGGTGCTCGGCCTGTTCCCGAAGCCGATGCTGTCGATCATCGAGCCGACGATCACGGCCACCATGGAGCACGTCGGCGTCACCGACCCGCCACCGCGGGTCAGCGCGGAGGGAGGACGCTGATGAGCAGCACCTTGATGTTGCTGCCGCTGGATCTCAGCGCGCCGATCATCCACTACCGGCTGCTGGTGCCGATCTTGATCATCTTCGGCGCGGCCTGCGTCGGCGTGCTGATCGAGGCCCTGGTGCCCCGCGCGCTGCGCCGGGCCGCCCAACTGGTGATCACCTTCGTGGCCATCGCGGCGCGGTCTGGTCAGCACGCTGTGGAACTGGTGGTTCGAGGCCGACACGCTCAGCGCCGTCGGATCGCTGGCCCTCGACGGCCCGACCTACTTCATGTGGACGATCCTGCTGATCTTCTCGGCGGTGTCGATCATGATGTTCGCCGAGCGCAAGATCGAGGTCGGGGCGAGCGCATTCGCCGCGTCGGCCTCGGCCGTTCCCGGCACCCTCGCCGAGCGGGAGGCGATCGCGGCGCGTTCCGAGCACACCGAGGTGTTCCCGCTGGCGCTGTTCGCGCTGTGCGGGATGATGATCTTCCCGGCCTCCAACGACCTGATCACCATGTTCGTCGCCCTGGAGATCTTGTCGCTGCCGCTCTACCTGCTCTGCGGCCTGGCCCGCAAGCGCCGACTGCTGTCCCAGGAAGCGGCGCTGAAGTACTTCCTGCTGGGCGCGCTCTCCTCGGCGTTCTACATCTACGGCGCCGCGCTGCTCTACGGCTACTCGGGCTCCTTCACCCTCTCGGCGATCGACGACGCGCTGCGCAACAGCGTGCAGTCACCAGGTCTGCTGCTCGCCGGCATGGGCCTGCTCGGCGTCGGACTGCTGTTCAAGTTCGGTGCGGTGCCGTTCCACTCCTGGACCCCGGACGTCTACTCCGGCGCGCCGACGCCGGTCACCGGCTTCATGGCGGCCTGCACCAAGATCGCGGCCATCGGCGCGCTGATGCGGGTCTTCTACGTCGGGCTCGGTGGCGACCGCTGGGACTGGCAGCCGGTGATGGCGATCGTCGCCATCGCGACGATGGCGGTCGGCTCGGTGCTGGCGATCACCCAGACCGACGTGAAGCGGATGCTCGCGTACTCCTCGATCGCGCACGCCGGGTTCATCATGACGGCCTTCGTGGGCGCCTCGCAGGCAGCGACCGGCAGCAAGGCCGGCGCACTGACCAGCGTCTCGTCGGTGATGTTCTACCTGGTCGCGTACGGAGCGGCGACGATCGGCGCGTTCGCGATGGTCACCATGGTCCGCGACACCAGCGGCGAGGCGACCCTGCTGACCAGTTGGGTCGGGCTCGGGCGCCGCTCGCCGCTGGCCGCGGTGATCTTCTCGCTCTTCATGCTGAGCTTCGCCGGGATTCCGCTGACCAGCGGCTTCATCGGCAAGTGGGCGGTGTTCGCCGCGGCCTGGAGCGGCGGTGCGCACTGGCTCGTCGTGGTGGCCGTGGTGATCAGCGTGATCGCGGCGTTCTTCTACGTCCGGGTCATCGTCTTGATGTTCTTCTCCGAGCCGAGTGGCGCCGACACCCAGGTCGTCCGGCCCGGTTGGACCACGCTCGCGGCGGTCGGAGTTGGAGCGGTCGCTACGTTGGCCTTCGGAGTCTTCCCCGGACCGCTGCTGGAACTGGCCCAGCACGCCGGGGAATTCATCCGGTAGCAGGCCGGCGCAGGCGAGGTGGAGGGACATGCTGGCAGAACAGACCCGTGACGAGGTGTTCGCCGACTCCGTGCGCGCCCGGCTCAGTGAGATCGAGTCGGCCCTGCTGGCGGCGGCGGAGGCGGACTCCGCCATGGTCACCGAGGCTGCGCAGCACATCATCGCCGCCGGCGGGAAGAGGTTTCGGCCGCTCCTGGTGGTGATCGGCGCCCATCTCGGTCCGGCTGCGGTCGAGGAGGACGTGATCAAGGCCGCCGTCGTCGTCGAGCTGACGCACGTGGCCAGCCTCTATCACGACGACGTGATGGACGAGGCCGGGATGCGCCGCGGCTCCGAGAGCGCCAACGCGCGCTGGGGGAACACGGTCGCGATCCTGGTCGGCGATCTGCTCTTCGCGCGCGCGTCCGACATCGTCTCCGACCTCGGTCCGGAGTTCGTCCGGCTCCAGGCGCGGACGTTCTCCCGGCTCGTCCAGGGTCAGATCGCCGAGACCGTCGGCCCGGGTCCCGAACACGATCCGCTCGACCACTACCTCAAGGTCGTCGCCGACAAGACCGGCTCGTTGATCGCCACCTCCGCGCTGTTCGGCTCCAAGCTGTCCGCCGCCGCTCCCCAGGTGCAACAGGTGATGGCGGACTTCGGCGAGCAGATCGGCGTGATCTTCCAGCTCAGCGACGACATCATCGACATCACCAGCGACGTGACCGGCAAGACGCCGGGCACCGACCTCCGCGAGGGCATCCCGACCCTGCCGACCCTGCTGGCCCGCCGGTCGACCGATCCCGCCGACGCCCGGCTGCTCGAGCTCCTCGACTCCGACCTGCGCTCCGACGACGCCCTCGCCGAAGTCCTGGCCCTGCTCCGCCGCCACCGCTGCATCGACGAGGCCCGCGCCGAAGTCCGCCGTCGCGCCGACCTCGCCCGCCTGATGCTCGAACCCCTCCCCCTCGGCCCGGCCCGCTCCGCCCTCGAAGAGCTCTGCGACACCGTCGTCACCCGCTCCGCCTGACCTGCCGCGCCGCCCCGCACGCCCTCCTCCCGTACCCGGTGTCGGTTTTGCACGGTACGTGTTAAACCGTCGCTTACCGCGGCGAATTTGATGCGGTAGGCGACCAGTTGCCGCGGTGAGTGGCTCGGGCGAACGCGGCGTCTGTCCACAGGCCGATGGGGTACGCCGCGGCGTTCATCCACAGATTCCGCGAGCAGCGGCACGAAACGCCTCCGCGTACGCAAACTCACGGCATGGAAAACGAGACACTCTGGGACCTGACCCGGACCAACGGAGGCTTCTTCAGTCGCGCCGACGCGTTGCGCTGCGGTGCCACGGATCGCCAACTGCGGATCGCCCTGCGTCAGGGCGATGTGGTGCGGCTTCGACACGGCATGTACGCCAACGCCGAGGAGGTCAGCCCGCTGGACGCGAACGCGCGGCACCTCCTGCTCGCCCGCGCCGTCGTGGCCTGCCAGGAGGGCCCGGTCGCGCTGACCGGGCCGTCGGCTGCGGTGCTTGCACGGGTTCACCGTCTACGGGCACGACCTCGAAACGGTCCATCTCATCCGGCTCGACCGAGGCACTGGACGCCGGCAGGCCGGGGTCAACCATCACGAGTCGATGACCGACTTGAGCGGCGCCATCGAGATGAGGCACGGGCTGGCGACGATCAACGCCGCCCGGACCGTGTGGGAGATGGGGCGCATGTCCGACCTCGAAGGCGGCGTCTGCACGGCGGATTCGGCGCTCCGCCTGATGCCTGAGCTGCGCGGACGCCGATCGAAGAACTCGCTGAGCGGTACCACCGGTATCCGGACGCGAACAGAGCGAGGCTGGTCATCCGACTCGCTGACGGTCGGTCTGGTTCAGCCGGCGAGTCGGTCACCCGAGTCCAGTTCTATCGCTACAGCGTGCCGAAGCCGGACCTGCAATTCGAGGTGCGCGGTCGCGACGGTGAGTTTCTCGGCTTCTCCGACTGGGGTTGGGACGGCCACCGTCACCTCGGCGAGTTCGACGGCAAGGTCAAGTACCTGAAGTATCTCCGGGAGGGCGAGACGCCCAGCGCGTGCGTCTTCCGCGAGAAGCGACGCGAAGATGCCATGCGGGCGGAGTACTTCGGCATGTCGCGCTTCGTCTGGGAGATGGTGATGCCTCGCTCGGCCCGCCGCACCATGGAGCGTCTTCGCTACGACCTCGAGCAGTCGCGCCGCCTCTACGTCATCGGTCGCGCCGCCTGATTCTGCTGGCCGCACGCCACTTACCGCACGATGTTGCCGCTTACCGCATCAAATTTGCCGCGGTAGGCGACGGTTTAACACGTACCGTGCAAAACCGACATGGTCCCGGCCGGAGCGCGATGCCACGGTTACAGTGCGGTGATGAACGAGCAGCCCTGGTCGGACGCCGTGGTCGAGTACGGACGGATCCTGGTGGTCACCGACAACCCGATCAGCCGGGCGCTGGCCGAACTCGGCGCGACCATCGGACGCGAGGTGCGGATCCTGCCCGACGACTCCGCCCTGGTCGATCTCGAGCAGGCCGGGCTGCGCAGCGCCGATGCGGTGGTGCTCTGCGATCATGATCATCCCGATCGCGACCGGATGCTGCGCACGGCACTGACCGGGCCGGCCGGGTACGTGGCCATGCTGGGCAGTCGGACGCAGGGCGCAACGCACGTTCGACGATCTGGCCCGGGAGCTGCCCGACGAGACTCTGGCCAAGCTCCGGGTGCCCGCCGGGCTCAACATCGGGGGCAAGCATCCCGGCGAGATCGCCCTCTCCGTGCTGGCCGAGATCGTCGCGTTCTCCCACGGTCGCGACGGCGCGCCCATGCGTCGCTGATCGTCAGCTGTTCAGCGACTCGCGGAACGAGCAGTCGTACGCCGAGCTGACCGGATCGTCGAGGCTCCGGATGAACACCGCGTGGAAGTCGCTCCGCCCCGAATCGAGCAGAGCCCGCCAGGCTTCCAGATTGGGATGGCTGATGCCCGGGCACTGCTCCGCCGGGCTCAGCAGCGTGATCGCCCAGCCGAGCTGCTGCCGGCTCACCGGCACCGTTGCCGTCGACCGTCGTGCTTGATCACCGAGGCCGAGCGCGACCGCCGCCAGCCCATGGCGGCCGCCGGGCCGATTGAGCACCGGCTGCGCCTCGTCATCGACGACCGTCCAGGCGACCGGCGGCGACCACCCGTCGATGCTCGCGGCGATCCGTTCGCGGATCCGGGCGAGGCCGTCCAGACTCGACCAGTCCTCTGACGGCACGTCGAAGTCGTAGGCCGGGAGCCCGTCGATGCTGACCGGGTTCTTCTGCCGTCGGTAGTCCGCCGACCCTTCGACTCCTTTGCGGGCGAAGAACGGCGCCACCAGATCGCGCTCGCCGACGTGGTCCATCAGCGGCACCGTCCAGCCGCAGGAGTCCGAGACCCGTTCGACGTCGACGATGATCACCGCTCGGGCTCCCGGTACGTCGGCGAAGCGGCCCGCCCACTCCGCATACTCGTCGTCGTAGATCGTCACCACGCGTCCGGTGCCGTGCAGCCGGACGATCTTCGGCGGCCCGCTGAAGGCGCACCACATCAGGGTGATCCGGCCGTTCTCCCGGAGGTGGGCGACGGTCTCCGCACCGCTGCCGCTCAGGTCGAGCCAGGCGAATCTCAGGTCCTCGACCACGCACGAGGTGCCGGCGACGCCGCGCGGGGAGATGTTGACGTGGCCATCGGGCGACAGCGGTGCAGTGGCGACGAAGAACATCGGCTGGCGTTCGATGAACGCTCGCAGCCGGCCGTCGATCCGGTCGTAGACCTTGCTCATCGGTCAAGTCTCGCCCAGGTCGGCTGTGCTTGGCGACCGCGATTCGGCCCGTCAGCTTCGCCCGGCGAGCACCACCTCAGTGTTCCGATCGTGATCGATCGAATCGCCGCCCTCGATCAGGAAGTCGGCGTCCAGCCAGGGCTGATGCTCGGCGACGTACGCGTTCTCCTCGACCATCCAGCGCAGATAGCCCGACGGCGTGGTCTCGCCGGCCGCGATCCGCACCGCGTCGCGCGCCGCCCGGGTCGGTTCGTCGGTCTCCACCCAGATGACCACATCGAGCTCACCGCGGACCGACGGCTGGCTGGCGCCGACGCCTTCGATGATCAAGAAGTCCAGCTCGCCGGCCAACTCGACCGCACCCTCGCGCCGGCGCTGCTCCCAGGCCGGCGGCCGATAGCGCAGCGGCCGGCCCGACCGGACCACCGGCAGCACGTCGTTGATCAACAAGACATCCCAGGCGAAGACGCCCTGATGCCAGGCGATGTCGTCGGTGTGCAACACGTCGGAGGAATCCAGGGCGGCCGCCAACCGCCGAGCCAGCGTCGTCTTGCCGCTCGAGCTGTGCCCGTTCACGGCGATCATCGCCGGCCGGGCGGTCGCTCGAACGCGGATCTGGTGAACAAGATCATCGAGCGGGCGTACCCGCCAGTCGAGATTCACCAGATCTTCACGCGTTGATCTTCGTCCAGCCACAGCGCGTCGTCGGGGCCGACGTCGAACGCGTCGTAGAACTCGTCGATGTTGGAGACGATCTGGTTGCACCGGAACTCCGCCGGTGAGTGCGGGTCGGTCGCCAGCCGCTGCAGCAGCATCTCGGTGCGGATCTTGGTCTGCCAGACCGCGGCCCAGCTCAAGAACAGCCGCTGCAGGGGGGTGTAGCCGTCGCGGTCCGGCTCGTCGTCGTCGGCCCGAGCGATCCGATAGGCCTTGCAGGCAATGGAAAGGCCGCCAAGATCACCGATGTTCTCCCCGATGGTGAGCTTCCCGTTGACGTGACGACCCGGCGCCTGCGCCGGCTCGAGCTTGTCGTACTGCTCGACCAGCGCGCCGGTCAGCTCCTCGAAGGCCTCGCGATCCTTCTCGGTCCACCAGTCCCGCAGCGCCCCGTCGCCGTCGCAGGTCGACCCTTGATCATCGAAGCCGTGCCCGATCTCGTGCCCGATCACGGCTCCGATGCCGCCGTAGTTGACCGCATCGTCCGCGTGCTCGTTGAAGAATGGCGGCTGCAGGATCGCTGCCGGGAAGACGATCTCGTTCTTCAGCGGGTGGTAGTACGCGTTGACCGTCTGCGGGGTCATCAGCCATTCCTCGCGGTCGATCGGCTGGCCGATCTTGTTCAGCGAACGGTCGAGTTCGAAGCTGGCGACCCGCATCACGTTGCCGATCAGGTCATCCGGCGCGATCTCCAGCGCGGAATAGTCGCGCCACTTGCTCGGGTAGCCGATGTGCGGCCGGAACTTCGCCAGCTTGGCCAGCGCCTCGTCCTTGGTCTCGGCCGTCATCCAGTCCAGATCGGTGATCGACTGGCGGTAGGCCTCGATGAGGTTGGCGACGAGGTTGTCCATCCGCTCCTTGGCGGCCGGGGAGAAGTGCTGCTCGACGTAGGCCTTGCCGACCGCCTCGCCCAGCGCGCCCTCGACCAGCGCCACCCCGCGCTTCCAACGCTGCCGCAGTTCCGGCGTGCCCGACAGCACGGTGCCGTAGAAGCCGAAATTGCCGTCCACGAAGGCCTCCGACAGGTACGAGGCCAGGGAGTTGATCACCCGCCACTTCGCCCACGCCTGCCAGGCCGGCAGCCGTTCCGGCGTGATCAGGGCCGACACCTCGCCGAAGAACGACGGCTGCATCACCACGAGCTCACTCATCGCGGCCTCGTCGATCCGGGCGCCGGCGAGGAACTCACGCCAGTGCAGATCGGGGTAGCTGGCGATGAACTCGTCCAGCGGCAGCAGGTTGTACATCTGCCGGATGATCACGGCAGCGCACCTTGTCCCAGTGCGTGCCGGCGATCAACGTCTCGAGGTCGAGGACCCGCTGCGCCTGGGCGGCGGGATCGTCGACGCCGGCCAGCTCGAACGACGCGGCGATGTGATCTTGATACTGGGCCCGGATCTCGGCGTAGGTGTCGAGCCGGTAGTACTCCTCATCGGGCAGTCCGATCCCGCCCTGACCGGCGAACATCACGTAGCGGTTGGGATTGCCGGGGTCGGACTCGGTGTCCACGCCGATCAGCCCGCTGACCGCGGACCGGGCGAAGCTCCCGAGCAGCCGGATGAACTCCGTAGGCGTCTCCACCGCATCCACCGCGGCGAGCAGCGGGGACAGCGGCTGCGCTCCGGCCGCTTCGATCGCCGACTCGTCCATGAAGCTGGCGTAGAGATCGGCGATCTTGGTCTGCTCCGGACGCGATTCATCCGGCTCGATGGTGGTGATGATGTCGCGTACCGCCGCCTCGGCGTTGTCCCGAAGGGCGATGAACGCGCCGGTCATCGGCTTGTCCGCCGGTATCTCGGTGACCTCGAGCCAATGGCCGTTGACGTGGCGGAACAGGTCGTCCTGCACCCGGGTATCGGGGTCGAACGAGGAGAAGTCGATCGCCGGCGCGGTCGCAGAATCAGTCATCCGGCCATGGTACTGAGCCGTGGCGGCGCGACCGGCCACCCGGCTACAAGGCCACCCAGATCACCTTGCCGCTCGGCTTGACCGCGGACACGTTCGCGCCCACCGCGCCGCTTGACCCCGCCGGAGCAGGTGGCCGCCCGGCCGCTCGAGGTGCAGTTGGCGTTCATCTCGACGTTGATCTTGATCCGCACCGTCGCCAGGGTGCTGATCAGACTGACCTTGGCCCTGCGGAAGGGATCCGGACCCTTCTCGGTCCACTTGATCGTGCTCGTGGTGATCTTGAAGCTGCCGGTGGTCAGGCCGAAGGGGCAGCCCTTGGGTGCGACCTTCTTCTGCTTGAGGCACTTCGAATAGCTCCGCTCGGCCGCATTCGTCACCGACGTCGTGCCGGCCTTGGTCAGGCTCAGCTTGATTCCGCTGGTGCTCGGCAGGTCACTGGGACCCCTGACGAGGATGGTGTTCTTGGATCCGTAGCTGACCGTCTTCCGGCCCGAGGTGAGCGCGTACGAGCCGGGGAAGACCGAGACGACGTCGCGACTCACCTTCGCGCCGTTGATCCTCAGCGTGACGCCCTTGTACCGAACGCCACCGAGGTTCAGGTCGGCGACCACCCGCTGCAACTTCCAGTCGCTGCCGGACTTGATCACGTCGAACGACTCGGACACGGATTTCTTGCCCAGCTTGTAGGTCGCGTCGACGGTCACGGCGTTCTCGTCGTCCACCGCCGGTACGTTGATGGCCCGCAACGGAGCGCGCTTGTTGGACTGGGCGAGTACCGAATCCGTGAGCGTGCCGCCCTTGGTGAGTGGTTCGGCCGAGTAGGCGATGGCCGCATCGGCGTCGGCGGCCGCGAGCGCCTTCAGGTAGCCGGCGACCGCGTCCGAAGCCTTGGCGGCCGGCGGGTGCCGTGGTCGGGGGCGGCGCGGAGGTCGGCGGTTCAGAAGGCGGCGCAGCAGCGGTCTGGCTGGGATCGGCGGCCTGGGTCTGGGACGCCGACGGCTGGGGCGTGGCGCCGGGATCGTCGCGGTTGGCCAGCACGATGCCGGTGGTTCCGAGGGCCAGCACGACGGCGGCCGCGGCGGCGATGATGGCGATTCTGGCCTTCGATCGCTTCGGAGGCTCCCGGGGGGTTGGCTGCGGCGCGGCTGTGGGGGGTATCCGGGCGGTGGTGGCGCACCGTAGGAGCCGGGCGGTGGTCCACCCTGCGGCCCGCCCGGCTGGGATCCGGGTGCGAACGGCCCGAACGTATAGCCCGAGCCCGTGCGGCGGTCCGCCGGCCGGCGGTTGCTGGGGGTATCCATACGGCCCGCCGGCGCTGGGCTGCCCGGACGGCGTGCCGCCCTGGCCGGGATTCGGGCCCTGCCCTGGCTGACCTGGATACGGTCCGCCGTACGGATTATCTGAACTCATCTCACTCCTGACCCAAATCCCCAACTGATGCAGCGAACTCTAACGAGCAATCCGGTCAAATTCGCTCAGACTGATCCGAAAGTGTAAGGAGTGGCGTCAGTACCGCTACGCACCGCCGACGCGGTGTCTCGCGGGTCGGAACAGCCGATGCGACCGATCGGCGCCGGACGGTCGCACCGCGGACACCGAACACGCTCAAGATCACCAGCGCCAGCCAGACCAGGGTGAAGCCGATCCACCGCCCGGCCGACATGGCCTCGTGGAAATAGAGCACGCCGAGCAGGAACTGGATGGTCGGGGCCAGGTACTGCAACAGACCGAGGGTGCTGAGCGGCAGCCGGGTGGCGGCGGAGGCGAAGAACAGCAGCGGCACGACGGTGACCAGTCCGGTGGCGGCCAGCAGCAGGCTGTGCGCCCAGCCGAGATGGCCGAACGTCAGCTGCCCGCGGGTCTGCAGGAAGATCAGGTAGCCGAGGGCCACCGGGGTCAGCACCGCCGACTCCACGGTCAAGCTCTCCACCGCGCCGGCGTTCAACTGCTTCTTGATCACGCCGTAGAGTCCGAAGCTGACCGCGAGGACGAGGGCGATCCACGGCAGCCGGCCGTAGTCGATGGTCAGCACCACGACGGCCGCGGCGGCGAGCCCGACGCAGATCCACTGCAGCGGGTGCATCCACTCGCGGAGGAAGATCACGCCGACCAGGATCGAGAAGATCGGGTTGATGTAGTAGCCGAGCGCGGTCTCCACCACGTGGCCGTGGTTGACCGCCCAGATGTAGGTGCCCCAGTTCACCGACACGACTGCGGCGGCAGCCGTGAGCATGATCAGATTCCGGCGGGTGCCGATCCTCGCCCACCAGCCGCGCGGCACCACCGTGAGCAGCAGGATCGCGCAGATGATCAACGACCAGATGACCCGGTGGGCCAGCAACTCCAACGCGCTGGCGCTCTTGACGAGCGGCCAGAACAGTGGAGCGGCACCCCAGAGCCCGTACGCGGCCAGCCCGTAGCCGATTCCCCGCCGCCGGCGAGCCTCCGGATCATTCACCGATCGTCAGCGCACCAGCCAGGTGTCGCCACCGTTGATCACGGCCTGCAGCGCATCCTGATCGGATCCCTTGCCGGCCGCCAGGGCGACCTGCTCGCGGGCCAGGTCGTCGTACGTCGGGGCTTCGACATCGCGGAAGATGCCGATCGGTGCCCGGTGCAGGACACCGGCGTCGGTCAGCCGGGACAGCCCGAAGGCGAACGACGGGTCATCCAGATGGGCGTCGTGGACGGCGAGCGCCTCCACGCCGACGTCAGCCACCTCGACCACCGAGAACGCACCGGTCCGGGGATCGCGGACGACACCGAGATGACCGTCGGTGCCGAACCGGATCGGCTCACCGTGGGTCAGCGGGATGATCGCGTCCGCTGAGGTCTGCGGATCCTTCATCGCCGCGAAGGCGTCGTCGTTGAAGATCGGGCAGTTCTGGTAGATCTCGACGAACGAGGTGCCGCGATGATCGGCCGCCGCCCGCAGCACCGAGGTGAGGTGCTTGCGATCCGAGTCGATGGTCCGCGCCACGAACGTCGCCTCGGCGCCCAGCGCCAGCGAGATCGGGTTGAACGGATTGTCCAGCGATCCCATCGGGGTGGACTTGGTGATCTTGCCGATCTCGGAGGTGGGGGAGTACTGGCCCTTGGTCAGCCCGTAGATCCGGTTGTTGAACAGCAGGATCGTCAGGTTGACGTTGCGGCGCAGCACGTGGATCAGGTGATTGCCGCCGATCGACAAGGCGTCGCCGTCGCCGGTGATCACGAAGACCGCGGTGTCGGCGCGCGCGGTGGCCACGCCGGTGGCGATCGCGGTGGCCCGCCCGTGGATCGAGTGCATGCCGTAGGAGTCCACGTAGTACGGGAAGCGCGAGGAGCAGCCGATGCCGGAGATGATCACCGTGTTCTCACGCTTGATGCCGAGTTCCGGCATGAAGCCCTGGAAGGCCGCCAGCACGGCGTAGTCGCCGCACCCGGGGCACCAGCGGACTTCTTGATCACTGGTGAAGTCCTTGCGGGTCAGCGGCTCCAGGGAGAGCGGCACACCGGCGATGCCGCGGAAACTCGTGGTCTGAGCCTGCTCGGCGCGCGGCTTGTCCGCGGCGGTCACAGTTGCTCCCCTTCCAGTTGGTCGATCTCGAACTCGAGGTCGCGGGCCAGCTCGCTGAGCGAGATCGGCAGGCCGCGGACCCGGGAGTAGCTGTGGATGTCGATCAAGAACTTGGCCCGCAACAGCATGGCGAGCTGGCCGAGGTTCATCTCCGGCACGATCACCCGGTCGTAGCTGCGCAGGATCGCCCCGAGGTTGGCCGGGAACGGATTGAGATGCCGCAGATGGGTGTACGCGACCTGGCGGTCCGTCTTGCGGACCCGGCGTACGGCGGCGACGATCGGGCCGTAGGTCGAGCCCCAGCCGAGCACCAGAACCCTGGCGTGCTTGCCGTCCGGACCGGCCGGATCGTCCACCACAAGATCAGGGATGTCGCGGACGATGCCGTCGATCTTGGCCTGGCGGAGTCCGGACCATCTCTTCGTGGTTGGCCGGGTCGTAGGAGACGGCGCCGGTGTCGCGGGCCTTCTCGATGCCGCCGATGCGATGCTGCAGCCCCTCGGTGCCCGGGATGGCCCACGGCCGGGCCAGGGTCAGCGGATCGCGTCGGTACGGCAGGAAGACCGGCTTGCCCGCCTTGTCGGTGGCGTTCGGCTCGGTGGCGAAATCCGGGTCGATCGTCCGGGATCGCGCTGATGTCGGGCACCGGCCACGGCTCGGCGCCGTTGGCGATGTAGCCGTCGGACAAGATGATCACCGGAGTGCGGTAGGTGATGGCGATCCGGACGCCCTCGATGGCCGTCTCGAAGCAGTCGGCCGGGGACTGGGGGGCGATCACCGGCACCGGCGACTCGCCGTTGCGGCCGAACATCACCTGCAGCAGGTCGGCCTGCTCGGTCTTGGTCGGCATCCCGGTGCTCGGCCCGGCCCGCTGCACGTCGATCACGACGAGCGGCAGTTCGGTCATCACCCCGAGTCCGATGGTCTCGGCCTTGAGGGCGACGCCGGGGCCGGAGGTCGTGGTGACACCGAGGTGGCCGGCGAAGCTCGCGCCGAGCGCCGCGCCGACTCCGGCGATCTCGTCCTCGGCCTGGAACGTCGTGACGCCGAAACGCTTGTGCTTGCTCAGTTCGTGGAGCACGTCGGAGGCCGGGGTGATCGGGTACGAGCCGAGGAACAGCGGCAGCCCGGCCTTCTTCGCCGCCGTGATCAGCCCGTAGGCCAGGGCGAGGTTGCCGGAGATCTGCCGATAGCGGCCGGCCGGCATCGGAGCCGGCGCGACCTCGTAGGTGACCGCGAAGACCTCGGTCGTCTCGCCGAACGCGTACCCGGTCTTGAAGGCGGTGATGTTGGCGTCGCGGATGTCGGGCTTGTTCGCGAACTTGGTGGAGAGGAAGCTGACCGTGCCCTCGGTCGGCCGGTGGTAGAGCCAGGACAGCAGCCCGAGCGCGAACATGTTCTTGGCGCGCGACGCGTCCTTGCGGGACAGCCCGAACTTCTTGACGGCCTCGACGGTCATCCCGGTCAGGTCGAGCGGGTGCACCTGGTAGCCGTCGAGCGAGCCGTCCTCCAGCGGGTTCGCCTCGTAGCCGACCTTGGCGAGGTTGCGCTTGCTGAAGTCGGCCGTGTCGGCGATGATCACGCCGCCGCGGGGCAGGTCGGCGATGTTGGCCTTGAGCGCGGCCGGGTTCATCGCGACCAGCACGTCCGGACGGTCGCCCGGAGTCATGATGTCGTAGTTGGCGAAGTGCAACTGGAAGCTGGAGACGCCGGGCAGCGTGCCGGCCGGCGCACGGATCTCGGCCGGGAAGTTCGGCAGGGTCGAGATGTCGTTGCCGAAGACGGCCGAATCGGCGGTGAACCGGTCGCCGGTCATCTGCATGCCGTCGCCGGAGTCTCCCGCGAAGCGGATGACCACTCGGTCGAGGGTGTGGACCTGTTTCACCCGGACAGGCCTTCTTCCTCATGTGCCGCCCCGTCGGTGCCGACGTGGCGTAGTCGTCCCCTGGCTTGGGGTCAGGGGTGTCGGACCACGATGAATGCGTAACCGGAACGTCCGTCCGCGGGCATCTGGGCCGACTCCATGATAAGGCGACCGGCGCCCCCGCTATTCCCGTCTCGTGTTAGGCAGCCCTATCTTTCGCGCAACCGCACGCGCACCTCACGCTGCGAGCGTCGGTACGGCGCGCCGGTGAACGGAGGACCGAGGAGCGAACACGCTTTTCCGTTCGCGACGAGCGACGACCTCACCGGCACCAGCGCCGTCTCGCGCGAGCAAGCGTCTAAATAGGAGCATGCTGTGGCGGGATTGGTACGGCGACGGGTCACTTTATGTGACCGATGTCGCACTCGCCTGTTGCGCGCTGGAGTTCGAGGCGGCCAGCCTGGCCGCCGGCGAGGCGACCACCGAGCCTCCCGCTGATGCCCGGCGGGCGGTCGTCATCTCGGGCACGGTGACCGATCGGCTGGCTCCGGCGGTGGTGGCCATGGTCGACGCGGCGGGTGCCGCCTCGATCCATCCGCCGACGGTGATCTCGCTCGGCGCCTGCGCTTCGTCGGGCGGTCCGTACTGGGACTCGTACGCGGTCACCAAGGGCATCGACCAGTTGCTCGAGGTCGACGTCTACGTGCCCGGATGCCCGCCGCCGCCCGAAGCGCTGCGGGCGGTGCTCGACCAGTTGACCGGTCGGGTCGGCGTCATGATCGCCGTGGACGCCGCGGGGTGGCGCGACGCCGTCAGAGCCGCTCAGGCGGACGGCTACACGTTCTTCGAGTGGCTCGGGTGCGTGGACGAGATCGGCCGCGGTGGACTGCGGGTGCTGGTGGCGCTGCGCAACCTGGCGACGGTCGAGGAGCCTTTGCTGATCGGCACCGAGCTTCCGCGCGACCGGCCGCGGCTCGACAGCATTCGCGACCTCTTCGCCGGCGCGGCGTGGCACGAACGCGAGGTGGCCGAACTGTTCGGCGTCGAGTTCGTCGGCGGCGATCGGCGCCGGCTCCTGCTCCCGGCGGATTTCGACGGCACACCGATGCGCAAGGACGCCGTGCTGGCGGCCCGGACCGCCCTGACCTGGCCGGGCGCGAAGGAACCGGGCGAGACCGCCGCGTCGCCGAGCCGACGCCGGATGGTGCCGCCGGGAGTGCCGGACAGCGCGGTCTGGGGTGATCGAGCCCCGGATGCGCCGGACGCCGACCCGGAGGAGGTGGCCGCGGCGACGGTCGGTGGCCGGGTCCGGCGGCGCTCACCATGATCGAACCGGCGCCGGCAGCCGGGCACGGCACGATCAGGCTGATCGAGCCGGCCTGCACGTCGTGCATGATCTGCGCCCGCGAGTGCCCGAGTTGGTGCATCACCATCGACTCGCACACCGAGCCGATCCCCGATGTCCCGGCCGGGGCGCGGGAGCGGACCCGCAACGTCTTGGACCGGTTCGCCATCGACTGGTCGCTGTGCATGTACTGCGGCATCTGCGTCGACGAGTGCCCGTTCGACGCCCTCGAGTGGGATGCCGCCCCCACAGCCGCCGGCCGCTCACTGGTCGAGGAGTTCGTGGCGCCGTCCCCGACCCCTCACCCCCCACTTGTCCGGTGACCCCCCACCTATAGATGGGGGGCGACCGGACAAGTGGGGGATGAGGCCCTACGCCTCGGGCGGCTCGGTGGCCGGCGAAGCACTCCGGAGCCGCCGCGCTGCCAGGGCAGCGGACCGGACTCGGGACGATAGTTCACCCCGAGGGCATCCAGCCGAGACAGGTGCCCGGTCAGCCGCGACTCGAACTCGGTCCACGACCGGTCGTCGATCGTTCGACCAGCCGATCTCGCTGAGCGCGCAGGCTCGCGGAAAGAGGGCGTACTCGACGCGCCGGAAGCTCGGCAGGTATTCCGTCCAGACCTGGCCCTGGACGCCGATCACCTGGTGGCGGGCGGCCGGCGCGACGCCGGCCAGCGGATCGAACCCGTAGACCTGTCGGGTGGTCACCAGCCCGCCGATCGCGTACGGCTCGTCCTCGCCGTCACCGGGGTAGTAGTCGAAATAGGTGTGGCTGGTCGGCGCCTGGATCACCTGGTGACCGGCCTCGGCCGCTGCGACGCCGTAACGGGCGTCGCGCCAGGCCATCACGATCGCGCCGGGCACCGGCCCGTCGTCGCAGATCTCGTCCCAGCCCACCATGATCCGGCCGCGCTCGGTGAGCCAGGCCCGCAACTGCGCGGTGAACCAGCGCTGCAGTTGATCGGGTCCGGCCAGCCCGCGCTGCCGGGCCAACTGCTGAGCATCGCTGCTGGCGAGCCATTCGGTGCGCGGGCACTCGTCGCCGCCGATGTGGATGTAGGGGCTGTCGAACACCTCCAGCAACTCGGCGTAGACGTCGAAGACGAACGCCATCGTCGCGTCCGAGACGTTCAGCACCGAATCGAAGATGCCGAAGGTGGTCGCCGTCGAGTGGTCGGAACGAGGATGGTGACCCAGCTCCGGATAGGCGGCGAGCACGGCGCTGGCATGTCCGGGAAGATCAAGTTCCGGGACGATCAGCACCCCGCGCTGTCCGGCGTACCCGACCAGGCTGCGCAGTTGATCTTGGGTGTAGAAGCCCCCGTGCGGCGTACCGTCGCCATGATCATCCGCCGGCCGCCGGGTCTCGGTCCGCCATCCGCCGACCTCGTGCAGCCGAGGATGTGATCGAGATTCGAACCGCCAGCCCTGATCGTCGCTGAGGTGCAGGTGCAGCCGGTTGAGCTTGTGCAGGGCGAGCAGATCCACGAGGTGGAACAGCTCCGGCAGCGGCATGAAGTGCCGGGCGACATCGAGGTGGATGCCGCGCCAGCCGAAGCGCGGCTCGTCGGTGATCGTCACCGCCGGCACGCTGAGCGGCCGGCCGTCGGGTGCGGCACGCAGCACGCTCGGCGGCAGTAGCTGGCGCAGCGTCTGGCCCGCCCAGTTCACTCCCGCCGGATCACCGGCCGTGATCATGATGCGATCCGTCGGTGACCCGAGCCGGTACGCCTCGGGCGCCAGTGCCGGATCCTCGATGATGATCAACCGGCCGTCGGCCGAGACGGGAAGGTCGAGTCCGGTTCCCGGGGAGAGCAACCGCCGGATGATCGCCGCCTGCTCAGGAGATCCGTTGATCGCAAGATCAGCATCCGGGACGAACGGTCCGCCCCCGGACGCGACGACTGACCTTGGACGGGCAGCAGGTGCATGGGGCCAGCGTAGTGTCGCGAGTCCGCGGACCCGTCGGCGTCGGACGACAAGAACACGCTGCGAGGTGCCCCATGCGGCGCCTCGCAGCGTGTCGTCTTGCTGGTGCTCCACGTCTCGAGGACGAGGTGGAAGAGCAACCAGGTTGTGGCACGCTGCGAGGTGCCCCATGCGGCGCCTCGCAGCGTGTCGATCTTGGTGGTGCCTCTACTTCTCCAGGACCAAGGTGGAGAGCACCATGTTGTGGTCCGACGGCCGCGCCGTGTCCTTGACCTTCGTCACGTTCTCGTAGCTCCGCGCGGTTCCGCCGCTGACGAAGAGGCCGTCCAGCCGCGAGCCGAAGCGCATTCCGCTGACCTTCTGGGTGACCGCGAATCCGTTGAACGTCGAGTACTGGATGTTCGCCCGGGCCGCTGCCGAGGCCGAGTCGACGAAGCCCGCGTCGATCAGCGCGTCGTGCGGAGCATCACCGACGGTGAAGGTCGCCATCCGCAGCACGGTGCTGTCGCCGGCGACGTCGTCGCCCTGAGCGGTCTCACCGGCGGCGGCGACCTCTGGCTGGACGGCCTGGAGGGTGGGGTAGCGGCGGACCTTGTCGCCGGCCTTGGTGTGGTTGATCGCGGAGAACCGGTAGAGCAGGTGAAGTCCTGATCCGGCGCCGGCCCCGGCTTCGCGGACCTGGTCCGCGGTCAGGATCAAGGAGCACCTTGGTCGCCGCACCCGCCGCGGTCGGTACAGCGAGGACGGCGAGCGAGGCTGCGAGTGCGCAGGAGAACGTGAGCAGGATGCGACGTGGCACAACTGGCTCCTCAGAGTCGGGCAAAGAATGAGTGGAAAGACCCCGAAGGGATCTCAATGTGCCCGAGTCGACCCGATGCTGCTGCCGATATAAAGGAGCCTAACTAAACCCATATCGAGGGAACAAGGGACCAAAGTCATCGCCGTCGGTGCCGGCGTGGAGCGCCAAGGCGCCACGATGATCGGCCGCCTGAGCAGGGCGCGGCTGATCCCGGAGACCGGACCTCGCGCACGCCGCAGCCGGCCGAGAACGCGCAGCCCTCACCGGGCATCCGCTGGCAACCGCGTTCTCATCTATGAGTCCGGTGACAGAACCAGAACGCTCGCCCCGAGCGGTCAACCTTGCGGAAGGGCCCGGAGCACGCAGAATTCGTTGCCCTCAGGATCCGCGAGAGTCACCCAACCCGAGCCGTCGGACTGTCGGCGGTCGGCGATCTGGGTCGCGCCGAGAGCGAGAACGCGGGCGACCTCCTGTTCCCGGTCCGTGTCGGTCGGACGAAGATCAAAATGCAGACGATTCTTTACCTGCTTCGATTCTGGGACTTCGATGAACAAGATCCGGGTCTGGCCGTCGGCCGAGATGATCAAGCACTCCTCGTGTCCCGGCTCGTTGGGATCGTCCGGGTCGTCGTGCATGTCGAGTACCTTCGCCCACCAGACCGACTGGGCGTACGCGTCGCGAGCATCGACCGAGGTGTGACTGATCGTGAGCGCCATGCGGTCATTATCCGGTCAGGCTGTCGCATCATCCGATCAGGTCCGGCCCGAAGCCGGACAGGTCAGCGACACCCAGTTGCATCATCACCTGGCGCAGCTCCGCCGACCAGCCCGCCAGGAGCCGCTCGACGCCGGGTCGGCCTTCGGCAGCCAGCGCCCAGAGTGCGGGACGGCCGACGAAGACCGCACGGGCTCCCAGGGCCAGGGCCGCAGCCACATGCTCAGCCGAGCGGATACCACTGTCGGCGTAGATCTCCACTGAATCGGGCACAGCTGCGACGATTTCGGGCAGAGCGCTGCGCCGAACTGATCGAGGCGCCCATCCGCCGGCCGCCGTGGGTGGAGACGACGAGTCCCGCCGCTCCCGCGTCGACGCACCGTCGGGCGTCGTCGCCTCGCAGCACTCCCTTGACCAGGACCGGCAGGCCGCTGATCTCGTGCAACCAGCCGATGGCGTCCACCCCGGTCGACGGATCGGTCTGCAATCCGCGAGTGCCGGCCGCACGCAGTTCGTCGGCGGTGAGGTTGGCATGCCGGGCTTTGGCCGGACCGTCCGGCCAGTCGCGCGGGTTCACCGCGCTCGGCAGCAGAGCGACCATGTCGGCCGTCAGCACGATGGCCCGCGCTCCGTGCTCGATCGCTCGGCGGACCAGAAGTTCGGTCACGCCGCGTTCACGCATCAGGTAGACCTGAAACCACCACAGGCAGCCGGTTGCGGCAATGTCGGCGAACCGGACGGCGGTGTGGGTCGATACCCCCAGCAGGCTGCCGGTCGACGCGGCGGCAAGGCCCATCGCGACCTCGCCCTCGGGGTGAGCGGCCAGTTGCTGGGCCATCGGTGCGATCAGCACCGGAGTCTGCACCGACGACCCGAGCACGGTCGTCGACACGGTGGTCGAGCTGACATCGGTCAGCAGCCGCGGTCGGAAGCGGACGGCCGACCATGCCGCGGCTGCCTCACCGAGCGTCGCCTGGGATCCGGCACCGGTCGCGAAGTAGTCGCGGATCTGCTCTGGGAGCAGTTCAGCGGCGCGAGCCTCGAAATCGAGCGGATCGGTCATCGACGGTGCCGGCGAAGGCGAGAATCGGGCATGGCGCCGCTCCCCGCAGGGAACGGCGCCATGAGCGAGTCGGAAGGCGACTAGGCCGAATCGGAGTCGGCCTTCAGGTCCTCGGCGTTGACGCCGGCCGGCCGAATCGACGGCGTCTGCGGGGGCCGCGGAGTCCTCGGCGGCCAGGGTGGCGTTCTCAACGGCCTCGTTGATCCCCGCCGAAGCGTCCTCGACGGCCTCCGGCGAGTAGTCCGCGGCCGCCTCGACCTTGTCCGTCGGGGTCTCGTCGTCGTCGCCGTCGAACTTGTCCTTCACATCCTCGACCAGGTCGGATGCCTTGTCCTTGGCCGGTCCTTCCGAGACCCTCCTTGGCCTTCTCGCCGAAGTCCTCGGCCTTGTCCTTCAAATCATCCAGCAAACCCATCGTCTGTCCTTAATCGTTGGCCCTGCCCAGCACCCGGTGTCTGGGTCGTGCCAATCGTAGAGGAGCCGGACGGCTCGGCGGAGTGTCTGCCCTGAGCTGGTCGAAGGGCGGAATGTCGGCCTTCGACAGGCTCAGTCGCGTTGAGCGGGAGTCCCGCACTCAGCGATAGTTCGTGGAACGCTCGCCCATGATGGGTCGGTGCTGGTCACGATTGAGACGCGCCCTTGACAGGCACGACACGTTGTGGAGCGTTGACAACAGTGGGCACGCGTCGAACATCCTGCGGACTTCCCGGACTGAACCAAGATCAACAGCAGTTCGTCTTCCACCCGTATCACCGCAGAGGTCAGCAGTACGGTGCACTAGTGGACCCAACCCTGGTCGCGGTGATCATCACGGGCGTTTGCACGATCGCTGGATCCGGGATTGCTGCGTTTCTCGGTGCTAGGCCCACTCGACACGCAACCGAGGTTGTGGACGCGCGCACCGAGACCGAGAGCCGGTGGCGCCGCATCGAGGAAGCCGTCGAAGTTGGCCGTGCAGAGGGACGAAGGAGCGTTTACTCTGGGTATCGACCTACTCTCCAGCATGGCCGAGCGTTGGAATGAGGATCCTGACCAACGTGAGCACATCAAGGTCGCGCTTCGAGCCGCTCTCAAGCCTGAAGTCGAGGCGTTATCGGGCTGCTGGAGCAACAGGGGTCGTGACGCCAGCTCAGACGTCGCCACCGAGTCAAGGAAGTGGAGCGCCGTGAGTGAAACGGTTGTCGTATCTCCAGCGAAGGTGCGCGCAGCCAGGCTGCTCGTTCGCCTGAGCGATGAAGATGGCAGTGAGGTCGATGACGCTGTGCGCGCCATCGCCAATGCGTCTGAGGCACCGGACAATCCCGCCAGCGAGCCGAACACCGCGCTGAGGGACTCGCCTGGACCGGTCTTCACGCCGGCTACGGACGGACCGATCGGCGATCGAGTTCGGCGCCAGCGTGCAGGAGGAGCGGGCGCTGCGCGACCTCATCGATGCAACTCATGATGAGGACGGATCCGCGATCCAGACGCTCGACGCTCACGGCTGGGTCGTGTTCATGCCTGCAGATGGGGATGCTCACACCTCGCTCGAGGAGGCTCGGCGCTGGCTGAGCGGCGCACCGAGATCAGCGGCTCACGCACGGCAGACTCCGCTGCCGCCCGTCAGAACCGCTGGCTGAGCACGAGGAGCTCCCCGCTCGGCAGAACGCGAGCTGATGACGAGGACGCCCTCCGCTCCTTGGAACGGCGGGCCGAGGCCGGTGATGCCACAGCGATGACACGGCTTGGGGCCCTGCTCTTGAATCTGACTCCGCCCGATACCGAGGGTGCGCTCCGCTGGCTCAGGCGAGCGGTCGAGATCGACACGGCTGGCCGAGTTCAACCGTAACGACGCGATCTCCGACGTGAGTGCGCCGATGCCGTACTCCTCACCGGTAGTTCGTGAACTGGACCGCGAAGTCGTACTCCTGGCCCTTGATCAGTGCCTGCACGGTCTGCAGGTCGTCGCGGCTCTTGCTGCTCACCCGGAGCTCGTCGCCCTGGATCTGAGCCTTCACTCCCTTCGGGCCCTCGTCGCGGATCAGCTTGGAAACCTTCTTAGCGTTCTCCTGGGTGATGCCTTCCTGGGTGGTCGCGGTGATCTTGTAGAGCTTGCCCGACGAGCGGGGCTCGCCCGCGTCCAGCGACTTCAGGCTGACGCCGCGCTTGACCAGCTTGGACTGGAAGACGTCGAGTACCGCCTTCACCCGCTCCTCGGAGTTGGCCTCCATCTCGATCGATTCGCCCGACCACGCGATGCTCGCGTCGGTGTTCTTGAAGTCGAAGCGCTGGCGGACCTCCTTCGCGGCCTGGTTCAGCGCGTTGTCCACCTCCTGCCGGTCGACCTTGCTGACGATGTCGAACGAGCTCTCCGATGCCATGGCTTACTCCGTTTCTTCCCGTGCCTGAGTGTTGCTATTGTTTCTCCCCGCCGCGCCTCGGCGTCCACGGCATGGCAGGTTGCCCGAGTGGCCAAAGGGAGCAGACTGTAAATCTGCCGGCTTCGCCTACGTTGGTTCGAACCCAACACCTGCCACACCGAGGGGCCCCGACATCGCGGTACGCGAGCGGGGCCCCGCTGGTTTTCGCCCGGCGACGCCTCGCCGAAGGCCAGCCGATCCGTCGCGCGGTCCGGCTTCACGGATCGTCCAATCGATTGGCTTGGGCCGGGCTTGAGTGTGTATCTTGGTCCGTCGGTAGCGCGCCCGATGGACGTGAGAGAGTGCGGTGCCGGTATGCCCCTATAGCTCAGTAGGCAGAGCGTCTCCATGGTAAGGAGAAGGTCTGCGGTTCGATTCCGCATGGGGGCTCGGACTTCGACTTCGATGCCACCGCGCATCGGCGGAATAGCGGACCTCATCCGGGCCGTTGGACCGACCGGATCATCCGGTAGCGAGGACCACAGCGGGATAGCTCAGGCGGTAGAGCAAGCGGCTCATAATCGCTGTGTCGCGGGTTCGAGTCCCGCTCCCGCTACAGTTCGTCAGCACCACCAGCACGGGGGCCTCTCACGAGGCCAACGCTCGGGCATCACCTAGTCGGTCCGAGCACTCCAACAGAAACGGAACACCATCATGGCCAAGTCCTCCGATGTCCGGCCGAAGATCACCCTGGCTTGCACCGAGTGCAAGGAGCGGAACTACATCACCAAGAAGAACCGGCGCAACGACCCGGATCGTCTCGAACTGAAGAAGTTCTGCCCCCGCTGCCACACCCACACCGCGCACCGCGAGACCCGCTGAGCCGCGCACGCGCCATGGGTCGCCGACCCATCCACGAGCCGCCCGCAATCGCGGGCGGCTTTGTGCGTTCCGGGACCGATGGCTCGCTCGGCCGACCCATGGTGAGGGGCACGCCGGTCATCGGGCTGGCCCACGGCAGTCGGCATCCGGAGGGCGGCGTCGCGATCGAGCGGCTGATGGCGGCCGTCGGGGCGCAGGGTGGCGTGCTCGCCCGGGCCGCCTACCTCGATCTCGCGCAGCCGGATCTGGAGAGCGTGGCCCGCGAGCTGGCCGGGGCCGGCCACGCGGAGGCCGTCGTGGTCCCGCTGCTGTTCACCTCGGCGTTCCACGCGACCGTCGACGCGCCCGACGCGGTACGCCGGGCCGCCGCGGCATCCGGCCTCGAGCTCTCGATCGCCGACATTCTCGGCACGGGCGACGACATCGCCGAACTGCTGACCGACCGGCTCGACCGAGGCCGCCGTGCCGGCGGACCGCTCGGTCCTGCTGTTCGCCGTCGGCTCCTCCAACGCGGCCGCGAACCAGTCGGTCGTCGATCTCGCGGCTCGGCTGTCGGCGGGCCGGCCGGGAGAGGTACGAGCGGCGTTCGGCACGACCGATCCGCGGCCGGCGACCGTGCTGGACGGTCTGCCGGAGCCGATCGCCGTCCTGCCGCTGTTCCTGGCCGACGGGCTGCTGCTGGACCCGCTGCGCGCCCTGTCCGCCGAGCGCGGCTGGTCGATGATCGAGCCGTTGGGGGATCGGGCGGCCGCGATCGTCCTACGCCGGTACGACGGCGCGCGGACGTCCGCCGGACTCCGTTAGCGTGGACCCATGGCCATCTCCGAGGTGCACGCCGGCCGCAGCTACCCAGCCACCGCCCCGTACCAGGTGTCGGCGGCCAAGATCGCCGAGTTCGCGACCGCCCTGGGTGACGACTCGCCGAGCTATCGCGGAGACGGACCCGATCGCGCCCCCGACGTTCATCGCCGTGATCTCGTCGCCGGCCTGGCAGCTGATGTTCGACGATCCCGAGCTCGAGCTGACCCTGTCCCGGATCGTCCACGGCGACCAGCGCTTCAGCTACGTCCGCCCGCTGCGGGCCGGGGATGTGGTCACCGGAGCCCTCACCATCGACAAGGTCCGGGCCCGCGGAGCCGTGGAGATCATCTCCGCCTCGGTCGAGGTCACGACCGTCGACGGGGAGCCGGTCTGCACGGCCCAGGCGACCTTCCTGCACTCCCGGGGTGAGGCCGCATGAGCACGCCGCGCGCTCGACCGGCTCGAAGTCGGCTCCGCCCTGCCGCCGCTGACGGTGCGCTTCACCCGCGAGCGGCTGGTCCGCTACGCCGGCGCCTCGACCGACTTCAACCCGATCCACTTCTCCGATCACTTCGCGGCCAAGATGGGGCTCCCCGGGGTGATCGCGCACGGCATGTTGACCATGGGGACCGCGCTGCGCGTGGTGACCGACTGGCTGGGCGACCAGGGCACGGTCAAGTCCTATTTCGTCCGCTTCACCAAGCCGGTCGTCGTCCCGGACGACGAGGCCGGCGCCGAGGTCACCTTCAGCGCCAGCGTCGCGGCGATCTCGGGATCGTTGGTGACGTTCGCGATCGAGGCCGTCTTCGACGATCAGAAGGTGCTCGGCGCCGCCCGGGCCGAAGTTGATCTTGGTGCCTGAGATGATCGAACAGACCACCCGGGTCGCCCTGGCCGAGCACACCACGCTGCGCGTCGGCGGTCCGGCCAGCCGGATGATCGTCGCCCACACCGAGGCCGATCTGATCGAGGTCGTTCGTGATCTTGATGCCGCCGGCGAACCCTTGTTGATCTTGGGCAGCGGATCGAATGTGCTGATCGGCGACCAGGGCTTCGACGGCACGGTGATCAAGGTCGCCACCCGGGGGATCGACGAGGACGTCGCCGCGTGCTCCGGCGCGGTGATCACCGTCGCGGCCGGCGAGGTCTGGGACGACCTGGTGGGCTACGCGGTCGAGCACGAGTGGAGCGGACTCGAGGCGATGTCAGGGATCCCCGGGCTCGTCGGCGCGACACCGATCCAGAACGTCGGCGCGTACGGGGCCGAGGTCAGTCAACTGATCTCGACGGTCCGGACCGTGGATCGGGCCACCGGCCAGCGCAAGACGTTCTTCCCGGTGGAATGCGGCTTCGGCTACCGGTCGTCCCGTTTCAAGGCCGAACCGGGCCGCTACGTGGTGACGTCGGTGACGTTCCAGCTCCGGCTCGGATCGATGTCCGCACCGATCCGCTATCCGGAACTGGCGCGGGCGCTCGATGTCGCGGTGGGCGATCGGGCTCCGGCGTTCGCCGTACGCGAGGCCGTGCTGGCCCTTCGCCGGTCGAAGGGGATGGTGCTGGACGTCGATGATCATGACACCTGGAGCGCCGGATCGTTCTTCACCAACCCGATCATCGATGCCTCCGCCGCGGCAGCCCTGCCGGCCGACGCCCCGCGGTTCCCGCAGCCTGACGGTCTGGTCAAGATCAGCGCCGCCTGGTTGATCGACGCGGCCGGTTTCGGCAAGGGCTACGGCGACGGGCCGGCTCGACTGTCCAGCAAGCACACGCTCGCGCTGACCAATCGGGGATCGGCCCGGGCGAGCGATCTGCTGGCTCTGGCGAGGGAGATCCGAGCCGGCGTACGGGCGAAGTTCGGCATCCAACTGGTGCCTGAGCCGGTCCTGGTCGGGTGTGCGCTGTGAGTCTCGCGCCGTTCGTCGTCTGGGCCCCGTTGCCGGACTCGGTCACCTTGATGATCAAGAAGGTGGGTGCCGCCGAGCCCACCGAGATCGCGATGCGAGCGCGACGACGAGGGGTGGTGGCATCCCGCCGTTCCGCTTCCCGAAGGCCTGGGTGAGGAGGGCGGAACTGAGGAGTTCGACTACGGCTTCGTGCTCGACGACTCCGACACGGTCCTCCCGGATCCCCGATCCCGCCGGCAGCCGGACGGCGTGCACGGCTGGTCGCGAACCTACGATCCGGACACGTTCACCTGGACCGACCAGGAGTGGAACGGCCGGCAACTGGCCGGCGGCATCATCTACGAACTCCACGTCGGCACCTTCACCCCCGAAGGCACCTTCGCCGCGGCCGCCGAGCGGCTGGATCATCTGGTCGAGACTCGGCGTGGACTTCGTCGAACTGATGCCGGTCAACGCGTTCAACGGCACCCACAACTGGGGCTACGACGGCGTCCTGTGGTACGCGGTGCACGAGCCGTACGGCGGGCCGCAGGGCTATCAGGCGTTCGTGGACGCCTGCCACGCGGCCGGGCTCGGCGTCATCCAGGACGTCGTCTACAACCACCTGGGTCCGAGCGGCAACTATCTGCCGCAGTTCGGCCCGTACCTGAATTCCGGCGGCACCAACACCTGGGGCGAGTCGCCCAACCTCGACGGCGAGGACTCCGATGAGGTGCGCCGCTACATCATCGACTGCGCGCTGATGTTCCTCACCGACTATCACGTCGACGGCCTGCGACTCGACGCCGTGCATGCCCTGCACGACACCCGGGCGACCCACCTGCTGGAGGAGATGGCGGTCGACGTCGACGCCCGCAGCGCCTTCCTCGGGCGGCCGTTGCCGCTGATCGCGGAGTCGGACCTGAACGACCCGCGGCTGATCAGCCCCCGCCCGGCGGGCGGCTACGGCCTGGACGCCCAGTGGAGCGACGACTTCCACCATGCGCTCTACGTCAGCCTGACCGGCGACACCAGCGGCTACTACGCCGACTTCGACTCCCTCGACGCCCTCGGCAAGGTCTTCGAGGCCGGCTTCTTCCATGACGGCACCAAGTCGAGCTTTCGCGGCCGCAGTCACGGCCATCCGATCGACACCTACCGCACGCAGACCTGGCGACTGGTGGTCTGCTCCGACAACCATGATCAGATCGGCAACCGGGCGGCCGGCGAGCGGCTGTCGACCAAGCTCAACCGCCAGCAGTTGGCGATCGCGGCCATGATCACGCTGCTCAGCCCGTTCACGCCGATGATCTTCATGGGCGAGGAGTGGGGTGCCGGCACGCCGTGGTGCTTCTTCTCGTCCCATCCCGAGCCGGAGCTGGCCGAGCTGGTGCGCGCCGGGCGGCTGGAGGAGTTCGCGCAGATGGACTGGGACACCAGCGCGGTGCCCGATCCGCAGGACCCGAAGACCTTCGAGAGCCTCCAAGCTGGACTGGTCAGAGCTCGAGCGGCCCGAGCACGCCGAGCTGCTGAAACTGACCACCAGGCTGATCGAGATCCGGCACACCTACCCGGACTTCACCGACCCGAGATTCGATCAAGGTCACGCGACCTCCGACGACGAGGCCGGCTGGGTGCTGATCGAGCGCGGCAAGATGATCATGGCGGTGAACTTCCATGATCATCCGACCGAGGTCGAGGTCGGTCGCAGCGTCGTACCGGTGTTCACCATCGGTGACACCGAAGTCGACGGCGAGACCGTCCGCCTCGGCCCGCACAGCGCCCTGGTCGGCGACGGTCGCGACCATCGGCCTCGCAGAGCACGTTTGCGACAGGCCCCGCTCGACGGCTCAGCGGCGACCGGGGCCTGGCTCAGTCGAACTTGATCTCGCGCTTGAGGATCTTGCCGGTCGGGCCTTTGGGGATCGGGCCGAATCGGATGATCCGCGGGTACTTGAAGGTCGCGATCTCGGCTTTCACGTAGTCGGCGATCTCCTCGTCGGTCGCCGAGGCGCCTTCCTTGAGGGTGATCAGCGCGGCGATCTCCTCGCCGTGCGCAGCATCCGGTACGCCGAAGACCGCGGCCTCGGCGACGGCCGGGTGCCGGTAGAGCACCTCCTCGACCTCGCGCGGGTACACGTTGAAGCCGTTCCGGATGATCATGTCCTTGAGCCGGTCGACGATGAAGTAGTAGCCGTCCTCGTCGCGGGTGGCCAGATCCCCGGTGTGGAACCAGCCGTCGCGGATCGCCTCGGCCGTCGCGTCCGGACGGTTCCAGTAGCCCTTCATGATGTTCTCGCCGCGAATCACGATCTCGCCGATCTCGCCGACGCCGACTTCGTGATCATCGTCGTCGCGCAGACCGAACTCCACGCCGCGCAACGGCGTGCCCACCGATCCCGGTTTGGTCGGCCGGTCGGGATGGTTGAACGAGGCGACCGGGGAGGTCTCCGACAGTCCGTAGCCCTCCAGCAGGGTGATCCCGAAGGCCTGCTCGACGCCGCGCAGCACCTCCAGCGGCAGCGACGCGCCGCCTGACGCGGCCGTCCGCAGCGCGCTCGTGTCGAAGCGTTCCTTGTCCTTCACGGCGAGCAGCGCCATGTACATGGTCGGCACGCCGAGGAAGACGGTCACCCGATCCTCGGCGACGATCGCCAGCGCCTGCTCGCCGTCGAACTTCGGCAGCAGCGTCAGGCAGGCGCCGCCGGCCATCGCCGAGTTCAGCCCGACGGTCTGGCCGAACGAGTGGAACAGCGGCAGCCCGCCGAAGATCACGTCACCGGGTGCCATCGGCAACAGCGTCTCGATCGTGGTGCGGACATTGCTGCCGAGATTGGCATGGGTGAGCTCGGCGCCCTTGGGCTGACCGGTGGTGCCGGAGGTGTACAAGATCACCGCGGTGTCGGCGAGCGCGCGATCGGCGACCGTCTCCTGCGGTTCGAGCTCGGCCAGTTGCCGGTCGAACTCGCCCGGCACGGTGATGATCACGTCGGTGCCGGTCACGCTCGCCGCCTTGGTCGCTTCGTCGGCGAACAGCGGGAAGACCACCGCGACCTCGACGCCGGAGTCGTTCCAGGCGTAGGCGATCTCGCCGGCCTTGAGCAGCGGATTCATCGGCACCACGATCGCGCCGAGCCGCAGGATCGCGTAGTAGACGATCGGGAAGTAGGCGACGTTCGGCATCAGCATCGCCACCCGGTCCCCGGCCGTGACGCCGTGGCCGGCGAGCATGGTCGCCATCCGGGCGGCGGCGCCGTCGAGCCCGCCGTAGGTCAGGATGCGTCTCGCCCTGCTTGATCGCCGGCAGGCTCGGATCGCTCGCGGCCCGTTCGGACACCCAGGTCGCAATGTTCGCCTGGCCCCGTACCGGTTGACTCGGTCCCGGTGATCCGTGGGTGACTGCGCTGTCATCATCCGACTCTACGACGCCCGGCTGCTCCGCGCGGACCAGTCGTTAGACTCGCGACCGCCAGCCCGGACTCCGGAACTCACCGACTCCTGAAGTGGATGCACCATGCCCCTCGCCGATCTCAGCCGCGACGAACTCACCGCACTGCACACCGCGCAGACCGAGGCGTACGACGCGCTGGTGGCCAAGGGACTGAAGCTGGACATGACCCGCGGCAAGCCGTCGTCGGCGCAGCTGGACCTGTCCAACGAGCTGCTCACGCTGCCGGGGGAAGGCAACTTCACCGACGCCGCGGGCATCGACTGCCGCAACTACGGCGGCACCACCGGGCTGCCGGAGATCCGGGAGATCTTCGCGCCGCTGCTCAACGTGCCGGTCGCTCAACTGGTGGCCGGCGACAACGCGAGCCTGTCGATCATGCACGACACGATCGTCTACTCGCTGCTGAAGGGCACCGTCGACTCCGACGAGCCCTGGGTCAAGGCTCCGATCAAGTTCATCTGCCCGGTGCCCGGCTACGACCGGCACTTCGCGCTCTGCGAGCAGTTCGGCATCGAGATGATCCCGGTGCCGCTGTACGCCGACGGGCCGGACCTGGACGCCGTGCGGAAGCTGGTCGCCGAAGACGCCTCCGTCAAGGGCATGTGGATCGTGCCGACGTACGCGAATCCCACCGGCTCGGTCTACACCAGCTGAGGTCACCCAGGCCCTGGTCGAGATGCCGACCGCGGCGCCGGACTTCCGGCTCTTCTGGGACAACGCGTACGCCGTGCACCACCTGACCGAGGTCGAGAACCCGGCGCTGGACATCCTGGGCCTGGCCGAGGCGGCCGGCAACCCGAACCGGCCCTTCCTGTTCGCGTCGACCTCGAAGATCACCTTCGCCGGCGCCGGGGTGTCGTTCTTCGCGAGCTCACCGGCCAACGTCGCCTGGTATCTGCAGCAGCTGAGCAAGCGAACCATCGGCCCGGACAAGGTCAATCACCTGCGGCATGCGCGCTACCTGAAGAGCCCCGACGGGGTGCGCGAACTGATGCGCCGGCACCGCGAGATCCTGGCGCCGAAGTTCGAGCAGGTGAGCTCGATCCTGGCCGACCGGCTGGGCGAGCTCGAGGCGGCGACCTGGACCTCACCGGAAGGCGGCTACTTCATCAGCCTGGACGTCGCCGACGGCACCGCGACCCGGGTCGTCGCGCTGGCCAAGGCGGCCGGCATCGCGATGACCGGCGCCGGCGCCGCGTTCCCGTACGGCAAGGACCCCCGGGACCGCAACATCCGGATCGCCCCGAGCTTCCCGTCGCCGGCGGACGTGACCGCGGCCGTCGAGGGCCTGGCCACCTGCGTGCTGCTCGCCGCCACCGAGCAACTGCTCGGGGACTGAACCTGCGCGCCATCGGTGCCGGCGCACGGCGGGCTCAGCGGACCAGCACCGCGACGGCGAGGCCGAGCATGATCACGGCCGAGCAGATCGAGATGCCGAGCTGCCCGCGCCGGCCGGTCAGCAGCCGGCCGAGCAACGAGCCGCCACCGGCCAGCACCAGCTGCCAGGCGGCCGATGCACCGAAGGCGCCGACCGCGAAGAGCGCCACGGTGGCCCAGTCGAACGAGCCGTCCCCGGCGCTGCGACCGAGCACCACGGCGGCGAAGGTGATCACCGTGGCCGGGTTGACCGCGGTCATGGCGATCAGCGTGCCGTAGGCGCGCAGCGGGGTCAGTCGACTCGGCCCCGAGATCCCGTCGGCATCGGCCCGGCGGTAGCGGCGGATCGGCGAGCTGCAACGTCCGGGTCGCCACCAGCACCAGCACGATCGCCGCCGCGACGGTCAGCGCGCCGGCGATCCGCTGCACGACCGTCTGCAGGCCGGCCCCGCCGACCGAGGCGACGACCGCGTACCCGCCGTCCACCGAGGCGACGCCCAGCGCCGCCGCGGCTGCGACCGCAAACCGCTCGCGGGCCGCGAGACCGACCAGATAGGTGCCGATCGCGCCGATGGGCATGGCCACGGCCAGGCCGGCCAGGACGCCCGCGACCAGATCGCTGATCACGGGGCGAGCAGCGTCGACCCTCGCCGGCCGGCGAGCTGCTGACCGGCCGCCGAAGCGGTCGTCGGGCAGTTCGCACGGAGGATCGAGGTCATGGGCGTACCCTGCCAACCGCGGTCAGGTGCGCGCAAGGGAGTTAAATCGAGCCTCCGTCCACCGGTGCGGTGCGGTTCGACTCTGGTCAGAAAGCTCAGTACACTCGACCTCTTGGTGGCTGGTCACCATTGTTTTCGTGCGCCCTGGCAGCGGCGAATCCGCTGGTCTCAGCAGCCGAAGGGCAATAGCTCAATTGGCAGAGCATCGGTCTCCAAAACCGAAGGTTGTGGGTTCAAGTCCCTCTTGCCCTGCAGCGCACATCTGGAATGCACGAGGAAAGGTCAACGTGGCAGACAAGGACGAGGTGGAGCCGACCGAAGAGTCGAGCGCCCCCGAGCCGTCGTCCCCCGATGACCGCGCCGACGCCCCGCAGGACCCCGAGTCCGAAGGCAGCGCGTCGAGGTCAGCGACGAGCCCGAGGCCGCGGTCGAGGGTGACTTCGCACCGGAGACCGAAGCCGAGCTGGCCGAGGACGACGAGCCGTCGACCGGATGGGATCGACCCGGACGGCGATCGAGCCGGACGCCATCGACCCGACGATGCCGAGTTCGACGAGATCGTCCGCAACAGCGGCGTCGACGGACACCGATCCCGACGCAGAGCGGCGACGACGACGGCAAGGTCCTCGAGCCGGCTGGCGTCGGAGCGGCGACCGCGAGCAAGGCAGTCCGGGAGCGCCGTCCGGCCCGGGCCCCGAAGGGCACCGCGACCGGCAAGCGCGACCAGCCGGAGAAGCGCGAGCGGACGACGCCGGCCAAGTTCGTCCGCCAGTCGGTGGGCGAGCTGCGCAAGGTCGTCTACCCGACCGGTCAGCAACTGATCAAGTACTTCGTCGTCGTGCTGGTCTTCGTGCTCTTCGTGATCGCGTATGTGAGCCTGCTCGACCTCGGCCTCGGCGCGGCGATCTTCAAGATCTTCAGCTGATGACGACCAACCCACCCCCGAACCAACGACGCAGTAACGGAGAAATCGACGTGTCTGACACCTTTTCAGCCGAGGAACCGCGACGTGCGGAGCCGCTGGAAGGCGCAGCCGACTCAGCCGCCGCGGTCGGTCCAGCCGATCAGTCCGACGCCGGTCCGGAGGTCGACTTCGACATCGATCTGGGCAGCTACACCGCGTCCAGTTCCGACGACGACGTCTCCATCAACCTCGACTTCGGCGGCGACAGCACCGAGCCGAAGCCGAGGCCGAGGACGAACTGGACCTCAACTTCGGCATCGAGGAGGAGCCGGAGCCCGAGGAGCCGGAGGACGACGACGAGGAGAGCGACGCCGGAACCGCGGCGCTCGAGGCCTTCCGCTCCGAGCTTCGGGGCAAGCTCGGCGACTGGTACGTGGTGCACACCTACTCCGGGATGGAGAACCGCGTCCTGCAGAACCTGGAGAACCGGGTGTCCTCGCTCAACATGGAGGACTACATCTACGAGATCGTCGTGCCGACCGAGGAAGTCACCGAGATCCGCAACGGCCAGCGCAAGCAGGTCCGGCGTACGGTGCTTCCCGGCTATGTGCTGGTCCGGATGGACCTGACCGACGAGTCGTGGTCGACCGTCCGGCACACGCCGTCGGTGACCGGATTCGTCGGGCACTCCAACTCCCCGGTCGCGCTCAGCCTCGACGAGGTGGAGAAGATGCTCGCCCCCGCCGTGGTGGCCGCCGCGACCGCCGGCAGCGAGGCGCCCGAGCCGGCGCAAGAAGAAGATCGAGGTCGCCGACTTCGTCGTCGGTGACTCGGTCATGGTGGTCGACGGTCCGTTCGCCGGCGTGCATGCCACGATCACCGAGATCAACGTGAACAACCAGCGCCTCAAGGCCCTGGTGGAGATCCTCGGTCGCGAGACCCCGGTGGACCTCACCTTCCCGCAGATCCAGAAGGTCTGAGACCATCTGGACCACATGCTCACCCAGTCGTTTCGCGTCGGCGCGACGATTAGTCACGCTGCGGGCATGCAGCTCGCAGCAGAACCAGAAGGACCCGAAGAAATGCCTCCCAAGAAGAAGGTCGCGGCGCTCGTCAAGGTTGCCTTGAACGCAGCGTCCGCCACGCCCGCCCCGCCGGTCGGTACCGCCCTCGGTCCGCACGGCGTCAACATCATGGAGTTCGTGAAGCAGTACAACGCTGCCACGGAGGCCATGCGCGGCACCGTCATCCCGGTCGAGATCACGATCTACGAAGACCGCTCGTTCACCTTCATCACCAAGACCCCGCCGGCCGCCGAGCTGATCAAGAAGGCCGCCGGCGTCACCAAGGGCTCGGGCGTGCCGCAGAAGGACAAGGTCGGCAAGATCACCCGCGACCAGGTCCGCGAGATCGCGACCACCAAGCTCCCCGACCTCAACGCCAACGACGTCGAGGCCGCCATGAAGATCGTCGAGGGCACCGCCCGCTCCATGGGCGTCACGGTCTCTAACTGATCAGCTCGCAGCTCGCCGACGAAGATCGCTCTAGCCCGCCGTTTTCGTCGCGACGGTGAACGTAAAGCGTGTTCACCGCTCCTCAAATCGGCGGCGCGATCAGTCGGAAGCGGTAGCACAAGCACAATCAGAACCCTGGGAGGGCCAGCGCGGCTCGCACCAGAACTGGCCATCAGAAAGGACCAGAACATGAAGCGCAGCAAGGCTTACAACGCCGTCGCCGAGAAGGTCGACGCCGGCGAAGCTCTACACCCCGGACGAGGCCGTCGAGTTCGCCAAGGCGAACACCATCGCCAAGTTCGACGAGACGGTCGACGTCTCGATGCGGCTCGGCGTCGACCCCCGCAAGGCGGACCAGATGGTCCGCGGCACGGTCAATCTGCCCAACGGCACCGGCAAGACGGCACGGGTCCTCGTCTTCGCCACCGGTGACCGCGCGGCGGCGGCCGAGGCGGCGGGCGCCGACGAGGTCGGCTCCGACGAGCTGATCGAGAAGGTCGCCAAGGGCTACCTGGACTTCGACGCCGTGGTCGCCACCCCGGATCTGATGGGCAAGGTCGGCCGGCTCGGCCGGGTGCTCGGCCCGCGTGGTCTGATGCCCAACCCGAAGACCGGCACCGTGACCGTCGACGTGGCCAAGGCCGTGACCGAGATCAAGGGCGGCAAGATCGAGTTCCGGGTCGACCGGCACGCGAACCTGCACTTCATCATCGGCAAGGCGTCGTTCACCGACGGCCCAGCTGTCGGAGAACTACTTCGCCGCGCTGGAGGAGATCCTGCGGCTCAAGCCGCGCGCCTCCAAGGGCCGTTACCTCCGCAAGATCACCCTGTCCACCACGATGGGCCCCGGCATCCCGATCGACACCAACAAGGCGCCGTCCGGAAGCCGAGTAGTCCACTCAGTCACCGTCACCCATGGCAGTCGTTCGCTGGTGACGGTCTGGCCGGGACGGCATGGTTGCGCTGAGCTGGGCGGCGGCGCTCGTCGCCTGCCTCGGCTACGGCGTGGGCTCGGTCCTGCAGTCGGTCGGGGCCCGGCGGACGGCGCACGTCGGCCGGGGTGACCGGCGTGGCGCTGATCGTGGTCCAGCTGCCGTACCTGCTCGGCCTGGCCTGTGACGCGGTGGCGTTCGTGGCCAACGTCGTGGCGCTGCAGGAGCTGCCGCTGTTCCTGGTCCAGTCGATCGTCACGGCCAGCGTCGGGGTGACCGCAGTCATCGCCAGCATCCGGGGTGAGCGGCTGAGCCGGCGAGGACTGGATGTCGCTGGCCGTTCTCGGCGGCGGGTCTGGTGCTGCTCTGTCCTGACCGCCGACGCCGAGAGCGCCGTCCGGGTCTCGACCGTCTCGCAGTGGGTCATCCTGGCCAGCGCGCGTGCTGCCGGTCGCTGGTCGGTCTGGCCGGACTGCGGCTGCCTGACCGCACTCGTCCGCGCTGGTGCTGGCCTCGGCGGCCGGTCTGGCCTGGACCGGCGTCGCGGTCGCGTCCCGCGGGATCGGCGCCGACCGGATCGAGCTGGCGTTGCTGGCCAGCCGCTGGTCTGGACCATCGTCGTCCAGGGCGTGGTCGGCACGATCTTCTTCGCCCTGGCCCTGCAGCGCGGGCTCGGTCACGTCGGTCACGGCGGTGACCTTCGTGCTCGAGATGGTCATCCCGTCGGCGATCGGCTGTGGCTGTTCGACGACTCGGTCGAGCACGGCACCGGCCCGCTGGCGCTGCTCGGTTTCGCCCTGGCGATCGGCGGCACCGTCTCCTTGATGCGCTTCGCCGACGAAGGTCGGCTGGCAGTCGCGATCGTGACGTTCTCAGCGCGCCGACCGTCAGCGCCGGGTGAGCCGTCCGGCCGCTGCCTGACGCAGGGCATCGCCGGTCAGCCGGAAGACCGTCCACTCGTCCATCGCGACCGCGCCGAGCCGGCGATAGAAGTCGATCGAGGGCTGGTTCCAGTCGAGCACCCACCACTCGACCCGGGCGTAGCCGCGGCTCACCGCGATCTCGGCCAGCGCGATCAGCAGCGCCTTGCCCAGCCCGCTGCCGCGCTGCTCCGGCTGTGACGTAGAGGTCCTCGAGATAGATGCCGTGCACGCCCTCCCAGGTCGAGAAGTTGAGGAAGTACAGCGCATAGCCGACCACCGCGCCCTCGGCCTCGGCGACCAGCGCGTACACCGCCGGCTGCGGTCCGAACAGCGCGACCCGGAGCTGGTCGGGCGTGACCTTGACCTGATCGGCCGATCGCTCGTAGGTGGCGAGGTCGATGATCAGCTGGTGGATCTGCTCGACGTCGGATTCGCGCGCTTCCCGTACGGCGTGGTGCATCGGCCCATCCTCACAAAAGAACTGACGGCAGGCTGCAGAGTATCTGCAACCTGCCGCCAGCGATGACGCGCGACGAGCCAGGATCAGTGCGGGCGGCGGGCGCCCTCGTACGGCATGTACTTGATCTTGATGTAGCGCGACCGGGTTGCCCGGGACGCGAGGCGTGGATGATCTTGCCGTTGCCGGCGTAGATCCCGACGTGGCTGATGCCGGAGTAGAAGAAGACCAGGTCGCCCTTGCGGAGATTGGACTTCTTGACCTTCTTGCCGACGCTGGTACTGAGCCCGCGAGGTGTGCGGCAGCTTGACGCCGACGCTCTTCCAGGCCTTCATGGTCAGACCGGAGCAGTCCCACTTGTTGGGGCCGGTGCCGCCGTAGCGGTAGCCGTCGCCGAGTTGCTTGCGGGCGAAGGCCAGCGCGCGCTTGCCCTTGCTGCGATGTGGGCCTTCTTCTTCTTCTTGACGCGGGCTTCTTCGCGACCGACGGGGCGGTGACCCGGCCCTTCTGCAGGGCCTTCCAGAGGCCGGCGGTGACCACGCCGGTCTGCTTCAGACCGCGGCGCTTCTGGGCGGCCTTGACGACCGTGACGGTGGCCTTGCCGAACGTGCCGTTGGTCGGCACCTTGCTGTAGCCGGCGGCGCGCAGCGCGAGCTGCAGCCGCACGACGTCGGCGCCCTTGGCGCCCGACTTCAGCTCCGGCGTCTCGCCCTGGGAGAGCAGCGCGCTCCAGGCCCGACGCCCGCCGACCTTCAGCGGCTTGAGCCCGATGGACTTGCGGAACTTGGCCAGCGCAGCGGCGTCGTCGGCGGAGAACGTGCCGTCGACCGTCGTGGTGAAACCGGCGTTCGCCAGCAGGCACTCCATGGCCTTGGCCTTGCTCCGGTGGAGCCGGCGCGGATCGTGCTGTACTTGGTGAAGGTGGCCTGGCAACGGCGGTCAGCCGCGGCCGCGGGCAGCTCGGTACTGACGATGCTGGAGGCTGCGACAGCCAGGCCGGCGACCAGCGCGGCCGCCTTCGTGAAGATCTTGCCCATACGTGACTCCCCCTCAGGAGTGGTGGGCCAGCCTCGGTGATGTCGACAACGGTGTCGAAGCGACCGGCTGAGCGCACGTTATCAAATCGAGACAATTCGCACCACCCCGCGCGGATCGGGCCGGCGGTGCTGCGTCACCGGTCGCTGCCGCCGCGAAGCGCGCGTACGGCGACGCGCTGTACCCAGTTTCTTGTCGCTGTACCTAGGAAGTTTCCTGGGTACAGTGCGGGTTTCCCACGTATACGTGGGAAACCGACAGCCCCAACCCGCAGGCGATCGGGCTGCCGGCGAAATGGATTTGGTCGGGTTCCCGGGCGGCGCGGTAGAGTTCGGCACGCCGAAGACCGCTGGTTGGTCGAGCCTGAACAGCCCGACCCGAAGACCCCGTACGCGGGGAGCCCGCGCAGGTGAGAACGGAGTTCCGCAGGTTGGCGTACGCCAGCTCGCGGTCGCCCTTTGTCGCCTGTGCGCCAAGGGGCTTTTTTGTTGGCCCGGGCCAGCCCTTCGGAAGCGCTACAGCCGTAGCGCGTGACGAAGTGGAGGAGACTATGGCGAGGCCGGACAAGGCAGCCGCGGTCGCCGAGCTGAGTGAGAAGTTCACCAGCTCCGCGGGCATCGTGCTGACCGAGTACCGCGGACTCACCGTGAAGGCGCTCAAGGACCTGCGCCGCTCACTGGGTGACGACGCCACCTACGCCGTGTCGAAGAACACGCTGACCACGATCGCTGCCCGCGAGGCAGGTGTCGAGGGGATCGAGGAACACCTCGTCGGCCCGACCGCGATCGCCTTCATCGACGGCGACCCGGTCGTCGTCGCCAAGGGTCTGCGCGACTTCGCACGCACCAATCCGCTTCTGGTGATCAAGGGCGGAGTTCTGGACGGCAAGTTCCTGGACTCCGACGAGGTCAGGAAGCTGGCCGACCTCGAGTCGCGCGAAGTGCTGCTCGCCAAGGTCGCCGGCGGCATGCAGGGCGTCCTGCAGCAGGCCATCTCGCTCCTCGCCGCACCGCTCTCCCAGGCCGCCCGCTTGCTGGCCGCCCTGGAGAACGCGGCCAAGGAGAACCCGTCGCTCATCGCCGGTGCTGGTGTACCGGCGGAGAGCAACCAGGAGCCGACGAACGAAGAACTGGCGGCCGACTCGGAAGACACCTCCGAGCCGAGCTCCGCCGATCTGGCTGCGGCTGATGCCGTGGCCGAACCAGCAGCACCCGCTGCAGCAGAAGATGCAGCGCCCGCTGCGGAAGACAACTAGGAAGGAACGCCCATCATGGCGAAGCTCAGCACTGCCGAGCTCCTTGACGCCTTCAAGGAGCTGACCCTGATCGAGCTCAGTGAGTTCGTGAAGGAATTCGAGACCACCTTCGGCGTCACCGCCGCCGCCCCGGTCGCCGCGGCCGCCGCCCCGGCCGCTGGTGGCGGCGGCGCCGTCGTCGAGGAGGAGGAGGCCTCCGACGAGGTCGACGTCATCCTCGAGGCGGCCGGCGAGAAGAAGATCCAGGTCATCAAGGAGGTGCGTTCGCTCACCAGCCTCGGCCTCAAGGAGGCCAAGGATCTGGTCGAGGCCGCTCCGAAGGCCGTCCTGGAGAAGGTCACCAAGGAGACCGCGGACAAGGCCAAGGCTGCCCTCGAGGCCGCCGGCGCCACCGTGTCCTACAAGTGATCGCTCGCTAGCCGATCTCTCATTGGGTCGAGACTCCCGTTCGCGGGAGTTTCGGCCCAATCTGTTTTCCAGGCACGCGGTGAGTGCAGAGTCCGGTCCTTCGACAGGCTCAGGACGCGGTACGCCGGATCAGCCGAGGCAGGCGTTGCCCACATAGTCCGCCGGACTCCCAGAGCTCGGCCGGCGAGATGAGTACGGCCTTACAGCCGGCCTTGGTGAGGGTGCGGACATTCGTGCCGTCGTCGAAGCCGCCGTACGGGGTGGTGCCGTCGGCACACCCGCCCGCCTGCAGGTAGACCTCGCGCAGCACGCCGTCGGCCTCGAACCGGATGAGCAGAGCGAGGTCCCGCCTGACCGGGGTCTGACAGGGCCGGGGCTGCATGATCGGCGCGGCCGCGATCGCCTCGACGACGGCGCCGGGCCCGGTCAGGGTCCAGCCGGACCACGGCCCGCAGGCCGCGCTGCGGCGTCTTCCTCACCGCTCTCGTACTGGCAGATCACCATCGAAGCCGACATCCTGGACCGCCGCCACGTCGAACGCCGGCTCCGGCCGGGCCGGCCCGTTCGCGACCAGCGGGTGCTCGGGGTCGCACGGCGCGGGCTCTGGACGGACCTTGGCCGAATCGGCGATCCGGCGGGCCAGAGGCCTCATCCTTGCTGGTGACGACCAGCAACTGTCCGGAAACGATTCGGGGGATGATCCAGAACGCGCCGTCCTTGCCTTCCTCGGCGGACACGTCCTCGTCGGGTGCGAGGTTCGTAGACCAGCACGTGCTCGGTCGTCAGACCGGTTGGGCGGGTCGATGCAAGCGACGGTGCGCCACGCACGGGCTGCCGGCCGAGGGACACGTACGGCTGGCGGTGCCGCGGCTCTGGCTGGCCGTCGTGTGGATGCGACGCACCAGTCCGAGCCCGGCTCGTGCGTGTACCCCCAAGCCTCCGGCACCTCGAAGCTGATGTCGCGGTAGTACTCCGTCCGCCAACCGTCGGGCGCCGGATCGGCCGGCAGTCGCGCGCCAACCGGGCGCTGCGACGAGCTGCTGCTGTTCGCGTCCCAGGTCGGCGGCGACGAACGCGCCCGCCGACACCAGCACGATCAGAGCTGACGGCCAGAGCGGCGATGCCGACCCGGCGGTCGCGCACCCGCCGGCGAATGATCCTGCGGATCGGGCGCCGGCGGGACCTCCCGCCCGGCCAGAGCGGCGCGCAACGCCTGTTCGGCGCGGTTGTCACTCATCGATCATCTCCCAACTGTTCGCGGAGTCGCCGTAGGGCGCGGTGGACGTGGGACCGGGCGGTGCTCTCCGGGACAGCCGAGGATCTCGGCGATCTCGGCGAAGCTCAGGTCGTCCAGATAGCGCAGGGCGACCGCCGCCCGCTGGCTGACCGGCAGGGAGCGCGAACAGCCGATCGGCGACGATCGGCAGTCGCCGAGTCCGTCGGTCCGCTGACGGCGGACGCCCGGTCCGGCGGTTCGATCACCGTCTCGCCGGCGGCCGACCCGGCGCCACCAGGAGATCCGCCGGTTGACGATGATCCGCCGGACGTACGCGTCCGGGCCGCCTCGGGCCACGACCCGCCGCCAGCGCGGATAGACCGCGACCATCGCGTCCTGCACCGCATCGGCCGCGTCGTGCGGATTCCCGGTGACCGCAAGGGCGAACCGCATCAGGTCGGGGCCCGCCGTCACGACCCAGATCTCGAAGTCGAGCGGACGGGCAGCGATCGGGATGTCCCCGACCCGGTCACCCATCAGCACCTCCGGACCTATCGTCATACCTGGTACACGCCACGAGCTCAGGCCCAGCGTTGCAGTCGGCCGCGCTCGGTGGCGATTCAGACAGAATCACGCGACTCCAGGCGCTAGAGTGCAGGGCGAATACTCCGCATTGCGGAATTCGAGATTCCAAAAATCTTGATGCGGGAGGGGGTCCTCCGTTACGATCAGGCAATCTGCATGAGTGAGAGTGGTCTCACTCGCAAGTGCCATCTCTGCGCGTTGCCGCGGGTCGATCCGACCGGGCGGCAGGATGGTTACGCTTGTCGACGGGAGCGTCTTCAGATGGAACCTCAGCTGATAGTCAACGGCCTCGATCGTGCCCTCGGGGAGGTGGGCGGCCACGTCACCCTGCTCGACTGGCTGCGCGCGGACGGGCTGACCGGGTGCAAGGAAGGCTGCGCCGAGGGCGAGTGCGGTGCCTGCGCCGTGCTCGTCAACCGAGCCGGAGGCGGATGGCCGCAGTCGCTGGACCGCGATCAACGCCTGCCTCGTGCCGGCCGCCGGCTTCGAGGGCCAGGAGGTGCTGACCGCCGAGGGCTTCGGCACGGTCGAGGCGCTGCACCCGGTGCAGCAGGAGATGGCCGACCGCGGTGGCTCGCAGTGCGGCTACTGCACGCCGGGCTTCATCTGCTCGATGGTCGGCGAGTACTACCGGCCCGATCGACAGGCGACCGGCCACACCGAGCGCGCCGCCGAGGCCGAGCCCGACACCGACGGTGCCGCGGCCGAGCGCAGCGCGGGCAACGGCCACGTCGATCCGGTCGCTCCCGGTCAGGCGCCCGATCACGAGCACGGCCCCAACGGCTTCGACCTGCACGCGCTCAGCGGCAACCTCTGCCGCTGCACCGGCTACCGGCCGATCAAGGACGCCGCGTACGCGCTCGGCGACCCCGACCCCGACGACCCGTTCCGGGCCCGCTGCGAGCAACCCGCCCCGGCCGCGGCCCCGACCAGGATCAGCAGCAGCCAGGGCGACTACGTCCGGCCGCTGGACCTCGACCGAGGCCCTCGACCTGCTGGCCGACAATCCCGACGCCCGGCTGCGTGGCCGGTTCCACCGACTGGGGCGTCGAGCTGAACATCCGGCACGCGCGCGCCCGGCTGACCATCGGCCTCGACCGGCTCGAGGAGCTGCGGGTCCTCGCGATCGGCGACACCTTGATCGACATCGGCGGCTGCGCTGACCCTGACCGAGATCGAGCGCGGACTGGCCGGCTCGGTGCCGCTGCTGGCCGAGGTGTTCCCGCAGTTCGCGTCCCGGCTGATCCGCAACGGCGCCACGCTCGGCGGCAACCTCGGCACCGGCTCGCCGATCGGCGACACCCCGCCCGCGCTGCTGGCCCTGGACGCCAGCCTCATCCTGGCCTCGCGCAACGGCGAGCGCGAGGTGAAGCTGTCGGAGTACTTCACCGGCTACCGGCAGACCGTCAAGCAACCCGACGAGTTGATCAAGATCATCCGGATCCCGACCCCGGTGGCACCGTTCAGCGCGTTCCACAAGATCGCCAAGCGCCGCTTCGACGACATCTCCAGCGTGGCCGTGGCGTACGCGCTCGATCTTGACGGCGACTCGGTGAAGTCGATCAAGATCGGCCTCGGCGGCGTGGCGGCGACCCCGCTGCGCGCCACGGCGGTCGAGGAATTCCTTACCGGCAAGGCCTGGAACCGTGACACGGTGCGCGAAGCCGCGGCCATGCTGGGTCAGGAGGGCACGCCGCTGAGTGATCATCGGGCCAGCGCCAACTATCGCGCGGCGATGCTGCGCACGTCGTTGTTGAAGTTCTTCGCCGCCAACCCGGCGGCACGCACGGAGGTCAGCGCATGAGCTCACACACCGGAGGTCGAGTCATGAGTAAGGCACACGGCCCGCTCGCCGATCGGCCGATCAACCCCAAGGTCGGCCTGGAGATCCCGCACGAGAGCGCCCCGCTGCACGTCACCGGCACCGCGCTCTACACCGAAGACCTGGTGAACCGCACCAAGGACGTGCTGCACGCCTGGCCGCTGCAGGCCGCCGCACGCGCACGCCAGGGTCACCCGGCTCGACGTCGCCAAGGCGTACGAGGTGCCCGGCGTGGTCAAGGTGCTGACCGCCGACGACGTGCCCGGCGCTCAACGACGCCGGTGAGAAGCACGACGAGCCGCTGTTCCCCGACGAGGTCATGTTCTACGGCCACGCCGTCTGCTGGGTGCTCGGCGAGACGCCGAGGCGGCCCGGCAGGGCGCCGAGGCGATCGAGGTCGACTACGAGCCGCTGCCCTCGCTGGTCAGCGTCCGCGACGCGATCGAGGCCGACAGCTATCAGGGCCACCAGCGCACCGTCAGCCGCGGCGACGCGGACGCCGGGCTTGAAGGAGGCGAAGCACGCTTCCAGGGCGAGCTCGAGTTCGGTGGCCAGGAGCACTTCTACCTGGAGTGCAACGCCGCGCTGGCGCTGGTCGACGAGAACGGCCAGATCTTCGTCCAGTCCAGCACCCAGCACCCGAGCGGAGACCCAGGACATCGTCGCCCACGTGCTCGGGCTGAGCGCCCACCGGGTGACGGTCCAGTGCCTGCGGATGGGCGGCGGCTTCGGCGGCAAGGAGTTCCAGCCGCACGGTCTGGCCGCGGTGGCCGCGCTCGGCGCGGTGATCACCGGTCGCCCGGTCAGCCTGGCCCTCAACCGCACCCAGGACATCACCATGACCGGCAAGCGGCACCCGTTCCTGGCCACCTGGGAGGTCGGCTTCGACGAGGACCTGCGGATCTGCGCGCTGCGCGCGACCCTGACCAGCAACGGCGGCTGGAGCCTCGACCTGTCCGAGCCGGTGCTGGCCCGCGCGCTCTGCCACATCGACAACTCGTACTGGATCCCCAACATCCACGTGCACGGCCGGATCGCCAAGACCAACCGGCAGTCCAACACCGCGTTCCGCGGCTTCGGCGGCCCGCAGGGCATGATCGTGATCGAGGACATCCTCGGCCGCTGCGCGCCGCTGCTCGGGGTCGAGCCCGACGAGCTGCGTCGGCGCAACTTCTACGCGCCCGGCCAGACCACGCCGTACGGGCAGCCGGTCCGGCACGCCGAGCGGCTGGCCGACATCTGGTCGATCCTCAGCCGAGCGCAGCGACTTCCAGCAGCGCAAGGCCGAGATCGCCGCGTTCAACGCCGCGCACCAGCGACACCAAGCGCGGGCTGGCGATCACGCCGGTCAAGTTCGGCATCTCGTTCAACCTGACCGCGTTCAACCAGGCCGGCGCGCTGGTGCACGTCTACAAGGACGGCTCGGTGCTGATCAACCACGGCGGCACCGAGATGGGCCAGGGCCTGCACACCAAGATGATCCAGGTCGCGGCGACCGCGCTCGGGGTCCCGCTGAGCTACGTCCGGCTGGCCCCGACCCGGACCGACAAGGTGCCGAACACCTCGGCCACGGCCGCGAGCTCGGGCGCCGACCTCAACGGCGGTGCGGTCAAGGACGCCTGCGACCAGATCCGGGCCCGGCTCAACGTGGTGGCGGCCGGCAAGCTCGGCATCCATCCCGACGACGTGCGCTTCGTCGACGGCATGGTGACCGGGATCGGCTTCCACGACAAGCAGCTCGACTGGAAGAAGCTCGTCCACGACGCGTACTTCATGCGGGTCCAGCTGTGGGCGGCCGGCTTCTACCGCACCGCCGGCCTGCACTGGGACGCCGACCGGATGCAGGGCGAGCCGTTCAAGTACTTCGCCTACGGGGCCTCGGTGTCCGAGGTCGAGGTCGACGGATTCACCGGCGCCTACCGGCTGCGGCGGGTCGACATCGTGCACGACGTCGGCGACAGCCTGTCGCCGCTGATCGACCTCGGTCAGATCGAGGGCGGCTTCGTCCAGGGCGCCGGCTGGCTGACCCTGGAGGAGCTCACGCTGGGACGAGAGCGACGGCCCGCACCGCGGCCGGCTGAACACCCAGGCGGCGAGCACCTACAAGATCCCGAGCTTCTCCGAGATGCCCGAGGACTTCAACGTGCACCTGTACGAGCAAGGCGACCGAGTCCGGGCGTCGTCTACGGCTCCAAGGCCGTCGGCGAGCCGCCGCTGATGCACGCGTTCAGCGTCCGCGAGGCGCTGCGCCAGGCCGTCGGCGCGTTCGGGCCGGCAGGGCCACAGCGTCGACCTGGGCAGCCCGGCCACGCCGGAGGCCGTCTTCTGGGCGGTCGAGGCGGCCCGGGCGGCCGGTGCCGAGCACGGCGCGCCGCTCGCGTCCGAATCGCTGGCTCGGGGTCTGACTTGGACTGGCTGGAGGCGCTGCAGCAGCTGCGCCGGGAGGGTGCTGCCCGGCGTGCTGGTGACCGTGGTCGAGGTGCGCGGTCACGCACCGCGCGATCCCGGGCGCCAAGATGCTGGTCGGCACCGACCAGTCCTGGGGGAGTGTCGGCGGCGGCAACCTCGAGGAGACGGCCGTGCGCCGGGCCCGGGAGATGATCGCTCGGCGGTGCGGCCGGCGCCGAGGTGCTGGAGTCGCGGCTGAACGAGCACGCCCGCAATGATCATGGTCGGCAGTGTTGCGGCGGCGAGGTCCGGCTGCTGCTGGAACCGTTCCCGGTCCGGCCGACGGTCGCGGTCTTCGGCGTCGGTCATGTCGGCTACGAGCTGGCCCGGATCCTGTCCCGGCTGGAGATCCGGCTGCACCTGGTCGACTCGCGGGCCGAGCAGCTCGATCAGCTCCGGCTGGCCGAGATCACCGGCGGGCCGGCCGATGTCGCCGTGCACCGGGCCGTGCTCGGCGAGACTGGTGCTGGAACGGCTGCCGGCCGGCGCGCACGTGGTGATCATGACCCATGACCACGCCGAGGACTTCGCGCTGTGCGATGCGGCGATCCGCGCCGACCGGTCTCGGCACGCATCGGGCTGATCGGCTCCAGCGCGAAGTGGTCGCGGTTCCGGCCGCAACCTGGCCGCGGCCGGCCATCGACGCGGCGGCGATCGCCATGATCACCTCACCGATCGGGCTGCCCGAGCTCGCCGGCAAGGAGCCCGCGGTGATCGCCGTCGGGGTCGCGGCCAAGTTGATCATGACCATGTTCCCGCATCGCTCGCAGCGAGCGGTCCTTCGACAGGCTCAGGACACGAGTACGCCGTCCCGCGTCAAACTGCAGGGCGCGTAGTCGATGACGCTCTACCGCGCCACCGTGATGGACACCCCGCGCAATCCGTTCGTCGAGGCCCGACGCGCTGACGCGCCGACTCCGACGTGGCGATCATGGTCCGCGACGGCGTGATCACCGCCCGCGGCCCGTTCGCCGAGCTGGTCGCCGGCGCTGATCACGAGAAGAGGTCGTCGATCTTCGGGGCGGCGTGCTGCTGCCGGGGATGGTCGACACGCACGTGCACTACCCGCAGATCCGGGCGCTCGCCGGGCTGGGCATGCCGCTGCTGGACTGGCTGGAGAAGTGCGCGCTGCCCGAGGAGGCCCGGCTCGCCGAGGACGCGTACGCCCAGCGTCATCGCCGGGGAGTTCCTCACCGCGCTGGCGAGCGCGGGCACCACGACGGCGCTGGTCTTCGGCGCCCACTTCGCCTCGGCCATGGACGTCCTTGTTCGAGGCCGCCGAGCGCAGCGGTCTGCGGATCACCGCCGGCCTGGTGGTCAGCGACCGCATCCTGCGGCCCGATCTGCTGACCCGGCCGAGCGATCGCGTTGTCGGAGGGCCGAGCGCTGATCGAGCGCTGGCACGGCCGGGGCCGGCTCCGGTACGCCGTGACGCCGCGCTTCTCGCTGTCGACGACCGACGCGATGCTCGACGTCCTGCGCCGAGCTGATGCAGGCCGCCGATGGTCTCTGGTTCACCTCGCACCTCAACGAGAACCTCGCCGAGGTCGCCGAGGTGCGCCGAGCTGTTCCCGGGAGCCGGGTCACTACCTGGACAGCTACGACCAGCACGGTCTGGTCACCGAGCGCAGCGTCTTCGCCCACAACGTGCACGCGACCGATGCCGAACTCGACCGGCTGGCGTCGACCGGCGCCTGGGCCTCGCACTGCCCGACGAGCAACTCCGCCCTGGGCAGCGGGCTGTTCCCGCTGCGGCGGCACGTCGAGCGCGGGGCCCGGGTGGCGATGGGCTCCGATGTCGGCGCCGGGCACCGGCTTCTCGATGCTCAAGGAGGGGCTGCAGGCCTACTTCATGCAGCAACTGCTCGGCGCCGACGGCCTGCCGCTGACCCCGGCCCATCTGCTCTACCTCTGCACCCGGTCCGGGGCCCAGGCACTCGGGCCTGGACGACCGGATCGGCGACCTCCGGGTCGGGAAGGAGTTCGACGCGGTGTGGCTGAAGCCGCGGGAGGGCAGCACGCTGGCGACGGTGCTCGATCATGCCTCCGATGCCAACGACGCGCTGGCCAAGATCTTCGCCCTCGGCAACCCGGGCGATGTCGCCAAGGTCTGGGTCGCCGGCGACCGGGTGCGATAGCCGAAATCTCGGGACCGGTCAGACGGGGTGCTCGATGCCCTCGACCCGGGTCAGCGGCACGCAGACCACGGACGTGGCGACTCCCTGCGGCCACTCCTCGGTGAACCGAGCCTGCTTCCCGCGTTCGTCGTCCACGACGGCGGTGCCGGTCACCAGCACCTCGTCCATTCCGGCGGGGACCCGGCCGTCGACCTCGAGCCGCACCTCCGCACCCGGCGCATAGTGCACGGCATCGTTGTAGTCGGGCAACCGCATCATGATCGCGTCCTCGGTGATCGCGTACGAGACCACGAGCGATCGCGGGCCGCGACCGGACTGATAGCCGAGCCGCCCCTCGTGGTGGCTGGCGAGCAAGGCGCGGCACTCCCGCGCCGACAGCTTTCGTTGAGGCTCCCGATGGGAGCCGTAGTCCATCCTCATGTTCAGCTCCTGGTCCTCGATGTTCTCCCTCCATGCTGCGCCTTCGGCTGCACCGGCCGCGCGAGGGGGGTGGGTACAGGTCGGACCGCGCCAGGCCGCATTGGTAGCAGTGGCGATGAATCCGACTACTCTGGCCACAGCGGCAGTTTGTGGTCGCACGCCTCGGGATTGGGCTCGGGTGTTTCGCACGATCCAGGAGCATGCAGGTGCCTTTCGCGTCAACGTCGGATTCTCGGCCGTCATCGCGGCCCTCGTACTCGCAGTCGTCGTCCCGCGTTCAGCGCGCCGCCGGTGTCGGCGAGCCCGCGTACCGATCGCTACATCGTCACGACGTGGAGCCCTGAGGGAACCGATCAGGCGATCTCGAAGGTCAAGCGGATCGGTGCGACATCGACGCACCGGTACCGCGGCCGGCTGAACGGCTTCGCGGCCCGGCTGTCCAGCGCCCAGCTCGCGGCGTTGCGCGGTGATCCTCGGGTGCGCGCGGTCGTCCCTGATCAGGTGGTCAGCATCGCCGCCATCCAGAGCAACCCACCGTGGGGGCTCGACCGGGTCGATCAGCGCAGCAACACGCTCAGCGGCGGCTACGGATACCAGACCACCGGCGCCGGGGTCACGGTCTTCAGCATCGACACCGGGGTTCGGGTGAACCACACCCAGTTCTCCGGACGCGCGGTCAACGGCCACGACTACGTCGACGACGACAACGATCGCGCAGGACTGCAACGGCCACGGGACGCACGTCGCCGGCACCATCGCCGGTTCGACCTACGGCGTGGCCAAGGGGGCCAAGGTGGTCGCCATCAGGGTGCTGGACTGCGAACGGTGACGGCTTCGTCAGCGACGTGATCAGCGGACTGCAGTATGTGCTCAGCCATCGGCCCGCCGGGCCGGCGGTGGTCAACATGAGCATCGGCGGCCCTTCCAGCTTCGAGCTCGATCAGGTCGTCGACGAAGTCGTCGACGCCGGGATCCCCGTGGTCGCGGCGGCCGGTAACGACGAACGACGACGCCTGCTTCAGCAGTCCCGGAGAAGTGCATGCGGCCCTCACCGTCGCGGCCTCCACCAAGTCCGGAAATCGCGCCGAGTTCTCCAACTTCGGCGACTGCGTCGACATCTTCGCTCCCGGGAAGAGTGTGTTGTCCGCCTCGACCGGCTCGGTCTCGGCGACCGCGGTGATGAGCGGCACGTCGATGGCCGCACCGCACGTCACCGGCGCCGTCGCCCGCTACCTCCAAGGCCATCCGTCGGCGACCCCGGCTCAGGTCCGCACGGCGCTGGTCGGCGATTCCACCCGCAGCGCGCTGGACGACGTCCAGGGATCTCCGAACCGGCTGCTCTATCTGCGCCGCAACACCACCGGTGCGCCGATCTCGCTGTCGGCGAACCGCTCCGGGCGAAGGATCAGGCTGAGCTGGAGCCCGCCGTACGGGTTCGGCACCTGGGCGGTTTCGGGGTACCAGGTCACCCGGAGTGGGCGCGATGTCGACGGCCACACGTTCAGCCGGACCTCGATCGCCTCCTCGGCGCGGTCCTACGTCTTCGAGCAGCTGAGACACGGCACGCGCTACACCATGACCGTGCGTGCGGTGAACGCGGCCGGCGCCGGATCGAGCGCCTCGAAGGCCTACACCAGCGCTCGCTGATCCACCGGGCGGGACAACTCGCCACCTTCTCTCCATCCGCGCTCGAAGCGTTCGCCGGATGCCGCGAAAATCGCTGTCGGGCCTTGTCACAGCCCTGAATGTGAGTATGCTTCCTGCCAAGGCAGTCGGCAGATTTGACTGCTTTACCTTCTGCTGCGCTCGGGGCCTTGACCAAAGCGGCGTTCGCATCTATATTGGGGGTTTGCCCACGCAAACTTGTCGACCCGTTTCAACGAAATTTGACTCGGGCCGTTCAGCATGCGCTGGAAGCACACGTCACCTGCGAGCC
>CAVXIY010000024.1:0-41859 GCA_963761955.1 uncultured Actinomycetota bacterium
CCAGCGCGGCGACGGACCGCCACGGTGGGCTGCCCTCGGCCCGGGCGAGCAGCAGCGACAGCCCGACGACGAACCAGACCAGGCCGATGGCAGCCACGTTCAGAAGTGGGGCGGTCGCCAGCCCCGCCCAGTCACACTCGCGTTGACGAGAAAGGCGTGGGCCTGCTCGGTGGTGGCGGTGAACGGCGGTTCACCGAGGGTCGAGATGGCGACGATAGGGGTGAAGATGAGCACAACGCGCCAGCCCGATAACGCCCGTCGCGCGGGACAGCGTGGCCCACGGATCGACGCGCCGTCCGGCGCGATCGAGCCTCGCAGCAGGGTTTCTTCAGTCATGATCGGACTTTCTGGAGCGGTACGTCCGCGGAGACGGCGGACGATCGGGAAGCGGGAAACACCTTGATGGCCAGCAGCAGGACATACACCGGCAGCCCCAGCCAGCCGACCACGCCGAGGCCGTAGCCGAGCCAGGTCACGCCCTGGCCGACGACGCCGGGCAGGACGTAGCCGGCTCCGACGAGCACCAGCCCGGTGAGTAGCGCGACCGCGATGAGCACCCCGGTACGGCTGACCGCGCGGGGCAGCGTGCGGGTGCGATGGGCCACGAGGTTGACCGCGAGCAGCCAGCCGTAGATGGCGACGATGGTCACCATCAGGGGCCCGATCTGTTGGCTGAAGGTCAGCACGCCGGCGATGAGCAGCACGCTGAGGACCACGAAGGCGACCGCGGCGGCCACAGCCACGACGGTGGCGACGCGCACGGTGCGGGTGGCCGGCAGCCGACGACCCAGCGCCCAGACGACCGGCACGAAGGCCGCGAACTGGACCGCCCCGAGGATGTCGTTGACGATGACCCAGCGAGAAGCCGGCCAGCCGTACGCCGGAGGAGTCCAGGGCGAAGAAGCCGAGCAGGAACGCACCCGCCAGGAGGCCGACGACCCCGCTGACCCAGGCGAAGGCGCGGGCCGGGATCGGGTCGGCCGGACGGGTCGGATGCTCCATGCCGATCAGGATCGGCGGCCCGCGTCCCGGTGTCACGGGACGATGTCCCAGCGCGACCGGGAGGTCTGGCCGGGCGGGCGATGCAGCTCAGTCGGTGAGGCCGGCCTCGCGGGCCTTGAGGACGGCGGCGGTGCGGTCGGTCACCTGCAGCTTGGTGATGATGGCCGAGACGTGGTTGCGCACGGTCTTGCCGGTGACCCCGAGCCGGCGCGCCACGGCCGGGTTGTCCATCCCGGTCGCCACCAGCCGCAGCACCTCGTGCTCCCGTTCGGTGAGCTGCGGGAACGGCGCCGCCGAGGCGGCCCGGGCGAAGTGCTGCAGCATCTGGGCGGCGATGCTCGCCCCGAACACCGCCTCGCCGTGGGCGACCGCGCGGACCGCGGCCGCGATCTCGTCCGGCCCGGCGCCCTTGACGGCGTACCCGTGGGCTCCGGCCCGCAGCGCCGCGAGCACGCTCTCGGCCTCGTCGGCCATGGTCAGGATCAGTACGCGGGTGCTGCTGCCCGCGCGCTGCAGTTCGGCGCAGACCCACAACCCATCGCCGTCGGGCATCGACAGGTCGAGGACGGCGACGTCGGGTCCGTGCTGCGTTCACCGCCTCGAGGGCGGTCCGTCCGGTGGCGGCGACGGCCAGCACCTCGAGGTCGTCCTCGGCGTCGAACACCGCGCGCAGCCCAGCGGCGAAGACGGGATGGTCGTCGGCCAACACGATGCGGATCATGGCCGGCCCTCCGGGACGATCTGGATCATGGCCGTCCGTCCAGGACGAGCGGCAGGGTCGCCCGGACCACCGTGCCACCTCCCGCGCGAGCGGTCACCGCGCACCGCCCACCGACCTCGGCCGCCCGCTCGTGCATCGACCACAGACCCACGTGCGGCGGCCGGGCCGGGTCGAGCCCGATGCCGTCGTCCGACACGGTCACCCGCACCTGGATCGCGCTCACCTCGACCACCACCTCACATCGTTGCGCCTGACTATGCCGGGCGGCGTTGGTCAGCGCCTCGACCGCGATCCGGTACGCGGCGATCTCGACCGCAGCGGGCAGCGGCGGCCGCTGGTCCGGCCCGGTCACGGTGAACTCGAGCTCCCCGGCCAGGGATGCCGCGCGGGCGCGGAGCGCCCCGACCAGGCCGAGCTCGTCCAGGGCCGGCGGGCGGAGCGCGTCGACCACCCGCCGTACATCGGCGATGCTCGACTCCACCTCGGTGCCGATCTCGTCCAGCAGCGTCCGGGTCGGCGACCCGGCCGGCGCACCCCGCGCGGCCAGGCCGGCCTTGAGCCGGATGGCGGCCAGCGAGGGGCCGAGACCGTCGTGCAGGTCGCGCCGAAGCCGGCGCCGCTCGTCCTCCCGCGACGCCACCACCGCCGCGCGGGACCGGACCAGGTCCTCGTGCAGGCGTACGGCCTGGACCGCCGGCCCGACCTGCTGGACCAGCGCATCGATCAGCGCCAGGTCGGTGGCGTCCAGCGGGTCGTCGCGGCCCCGGCCCGACACCCGCAGCCGGCCAACGGTCTCGCCGTGATGGATGAGCGCGGTCTCGTGCTCGCGCCCGACCGGCCGGCCGTGCTCGGCCGCGAGCCGGAACTCGCCGGTGCCGTCGGCCAGGTCGACCGCGACGTACGGCACCCGCAGCGAGTCGGCCACGGCCTCGACCGCGGCGGGCAGCACATCGCCCGGCAGCAGCACCGACTGCAGCCGGGTCCCGAGGTCGTTCAGCACCCGGGCCGGGTCGTCGCGATGGCCGTACATCAGCCGGTTCACCGTCCTCTGGGCCAGACCACGGAGCGGGGCCAGAGCCAGGGCGGCCAGGGCCGCGGCCAGCGCAGCGGCGACGGTGTCGGAGAGGTCCAGCACCACGGCCAGCAGACTCACCAGCCCGGCATAGCTGGCCACCAGCACGGCGAGCACGATGCCGTAGACCAACGACCGGTTGACCAGGCGCTCGATGTCGAAGAGCTGGTGGCGACGCAGCGCGACCGCCAGCCCGACCACGAACGGCAGGCCGGCCAGACCGATCGCACCGCCGGGCAACAGCTGGCGCCCGGTGACCAGTTCGGGGAGGACCCAGCCGACCAGCCCGAGGCCCACCGCCACGGCACCGCTGAGCGCCAGCAGGCGCAGCCGGACGCGAAGCGCCGGTGGGGCGGCCCGGTAGCCGACCACACCGGCGACGATCCCGGTCAGCTGCGTGACGGCGAGCACCGCCGAACCGCCCACCGAGACCAGGGCGAAGCGGCCCGTCGTCGTCGGCACCGCGAGGACCACCGCGACCACCCAGAGCCCGAGGACGGCGGCCGGGCCGGCGTACGCGCTGGTCAGGACCAGGCGGGGGGCGCGACGGAGCCAGGGATGCTCCGGGGTCAGCAGCAGGGCCATCGCCACGATGCCGCCCCACCCGGCCAGGTAGACCCCGCTGGTGGACAGGTGGAAGAGCCAGAGCAGCGGTCCGCCGGTCGCGATGGCCAGGACGGGCAGCCCGGCGACGACGACCAGGGTGCTGCCGAACAGACCGGACGCGCCGACCAGCAAGGCCGACGTCGCCGGCTCCTCGGGACGGCGAACGTAGAGCGCCAGGGCCAGTCCGCCGAGGGCCAGCACGAAGACGAGGTTGCCCCAGCCGTCGCGCAGCAGCACCCGCGGATCCGGCCGCAGCATGGTGACCGGGCGTTCGGTGCCGTCCACCGTGTACGGCAGGACGTCCCCCGTGCTCGGCCGCGCCACCCCGCCCGGCGGGTCGGTCAGCGGGTGGCCGGCGACGGCGTTGACCACCTCACCGGTGCGCAGGTCGGTCCGGGTCTCGCCCGCAGCCACGTCGACGACCACGCCGTCCGGCTGCCAGGCCGACCAGCCGAGGCGGACCAGGCCGGGGTCGGCCGGCGCATCCAGGCGTACGGCGGTGGCCAGCACCCCGAGAACCAGCAGCCCGGCGGCCACCAGCGCGGCCGCCCGCCGCCACGGATGCGCCGAAGCCCTGCCCACACCTCATCATCCCGCCCGGAACGCGGCCGCGTCCGGCTTCTAGGTTGCTGTCCATGGATGTGCCCGTTCGCGACGATCAACTCCGACGCACTGGCGGGCCTGCCGATGGCTGATGGTTGGGGAGCAAATACAGGGGCACCGACGCTGTTGCGTCGATGCCCCTGCTGCGGTGTGGTGCCCCGTTGGGCCCGGTGGGCCGGTTGCGGTCAGCTGTTCTGGGCCTCCCAGGTGAGGCCGAGGGCGGCGGTGCCGCCCTGGGTGGTGTCGGGGGCGTCGGCGCTGACGGTGTAGCTGACTGGTAGGTGCGGGTCTCGTTGGCGGTGCCGGTGGGGGCCCAGGTGCCGAGGCCGTTGGTGTAGTTGGTGGAGGTGGTGCCGAAGCTCGGCCAGCGTGCCGGTGTAGAGGTTGGCGCCGGTGGCCAGCGGGGTGAAGCCGGTGCAGGAGCCGAACGAGCCGCCGGTGCCCTGGGTGACGGTCAGGGTGATGTAGGAGGCCAGGTTCTTGGTGGTGGCCGGGGTCGGTGCCGTAGAGCTTGACCGCGGAGGCGAGGGTGCCGGTGGAGGTGACGGCGATGCACTTGGTGCCGGTCGAGCCGGGCTTGAGGTTGGCGGCGGTGAAGGCGGCGGTGTTGGCGTCGTCGTCGGTCAGGGCGACGGTGCCGGTGGTCCAGTTGCTGGTCGGGTTGACCGTGGTGGCGGAGTAGGCGGAGTAGGAGGCCTGGGAGACGACCAGGCCGGAGACGGCGACGGCGGCGGGGATGGCGATCAGGGACACGATCTTGACGAGCCGGCGCGACGGGCGGCGGGTCGGCGGCGGCGGGGGTGGTGGCGTTGGGTTCATGGGGGGCTCCTGAGGGGCGGGTTCGTGACTAGTGGTTTTGAGCTAGCCCCCCGGCCTTGCTCCCCGGCTCGGACTTGTGTCCGGGCTGGTAAGAAGAACTCTGCCCGGACGACCTCGGGGGTTCCTCAGGATCAACAAGACCGCTTCCTCAGCACTCCACAAAGATTGAACTGTCAATCGACCGCGCCTCAAGACCACCTCAGGGAGCAGTCACCCGACGCCTGACCGCGCCGAGCACCGCTCCTCGCCCGGCGCGGAAAGGCCGGCTACGACTCAGGTGCCCGCGTCGTACTGGGCCTCGACCTGGTCGGCCGTGAGCGCCGTGGGGTAGAAGGCCGCGTCGTCCAGGGTGCCGGCGAAGAACCGGCTGGTCGGGACACTGGTCCAGCCGTCGAGGTTGTCGTAGGCGATCCGCAGGTAGATCGAACTCGCGCCTTCGCCGGTGGTCACCGACGGCGTCGGAGGCGACCAGGTCGCCATCGACGTACAACCGCATGCCCGCCGAGGACAGGGTGGCCACGGCCTGGTGCCAGGCGCCGTCGTTGTAGGCCTTCGGCGAGGCGACGGTCTTCACGGTGCCCGGGTACACACCGAAGATGATCTTGCCGGCGTTGGTCATGTAGAGGTGCCGGTCGAAGATGCTCGACACACCGGTCTGCGAGTTTCCCAAGCCGATCAGCTTGCCGCCCCGGGTGGTCGTCGTCTTGAACCAGATGGCCAGCGTGAAGGTGTTCGGGGCCGCGACGTTGAACAGCGGCGAGCTGAGATAGCCGGTCGAGCCGTTGAACGTCATGGCCCGGCCGGGTCGCGCGGTGCAGGCGCGGGTGGCTCGCGGCCGTCTTGCCGGCCGGACTGTAGACGCCGGTCGCGCCGTTGCCCGAGCTGTCAGCGGCCGCGGTGGTGGTCGACGAGGTCTCGTCCATCCGGTACCACAGGCCGGGGTCGGCGGCGATCACGCTGTTCGCGCAGCGTGAAGTAGGTCGCGGCGGCGAGGCTGTTCGTCGCCGCTGTCGTGTCGGCGAACACCGCGTCCGCGGGCAGTATCGGTACGAGGCTGCACAGGGCGCGACCGCGAGAGCACCCGCAGCGCGGCACATCCGGGCTGGACGCTCGGTCGGCAGGGTCTCTGGTCGAGCGGGCGAGGCGGCATCGGCGACCGGTTTCTCGGGCCCGGCGCCCGGCGTGCCGTGGTCGCCGGGTTCATTCCGCTGCCGGTTCCGGGAACCCGAATTTGCGGCCCTGCGCGGCGACGACGGTGAGCGCCGCGAGGACGAGCAGTCCGAGCACCAGGGGCAGCCAGGCGCGTTCGCGTATCCAGACCACGGGAAGTCCCACCCACGGGCACCCGAAGGGTGCCGATGCCGCGCACGGCCGCCAGCGCGACCGGCGAGGAGTCGTCGCCGGTGTTGGCGTCACCGCGAGTGACCAGCCGACCGTCATCATCGACTCGAACGAAGCGGTGGAGACGCAGCCGACCGGGGTGGTCCGGGTCGTCGAACAGCAGCACGCTGCCGAGCGTTGGCGGGGTGGCCCCGAGAGGACGCGACACGGCCACGTCCCCGACGTGCAGCCGCGGCAGCATCGAACCGCTGCTCACCGTGGTCGGCTGCCACCCGATGATCGCCGGCAATGCGCCCCACAGACCGAGGCAGATCACCATGGCCAGGACCGCCTTCGACAGAGTGATGGCGATCAGCCAGGGCCAGGTCCAGGGACGCACCTCGGTCACGGTCTAGGTGTTCTGCGCTTCCCAGGTGGCACCGAACGAGGCGGTCCCGCCCTGGGCGGAGTCGGGGATGGAGGCGCTGACCACGTAGGCGAATTGAAAACTGCGGGTCTCGGTTGCGCTACCGCTCGGGGACCAGCTCCCGACGCCGGTCGAATAGCCGATCGCGACGCTGGTGAAGGAGGCGAGCGTCCCGGAGTAGACCGCGGACCCACTGGGCAGTGCGGTGAAGCCGGTGCAGGCGCCGAAGCTCGCGCCGGTCCCCTGGGTGAGGGTCAGCGTGACGTAGCTGCCAAGGCTCTTGGTGCTGGACACGTCGGTGGCGTACAGCTTGACCGATGAGGCCAAGGTGCCGCTCGAGGTGACCACGATGCATCGCGACCCGGTCGAACCAGGCTTGAGGTTGGTCAGCGACAACAACGCCGACCCGGAGTCGTTGTCGGTCAAGCTGACCGTGCCCACAGACAGGCTGTTCCCGCTGTTGGACACCTTGGCGCTGAACGAGGCGTACGAGCCCTGGCCGACCACAGCCAACGTGACCACCGCCGCCACCGGCCACAGCAGCCACCGGGCAGATCGGACGGCTCGGGCAGTAGGCGGCATCGGGGGCTCCTGGTGAGGGTGGCGAACCGCCCCCGCGGCAGCGAACTAAGAGTAGTCGACCCGAAGACCACCGGTCTGAATCGCTGAAACCACCAGTGGGCCGGTACGCGTGGGGCATAGGCCGACACGGGGCCTCGAGGACATCGTTGACTTCGGCCGCCGGACGAGAGGAAAGTGGATCCCAGCCCACGAAAAGCGTCCTCGGTCGAAGATCGTCCGAGGGCAACCAGGAGGCGCGCTCGACTCACTCCCGCAGCCTAGGTTTCCGTCAGCGTCGGCGTCCGATGTGGCGCTCGCTGTGCCCGGTCGGTGAGCCCGGCGTCGCCCCGTTGTGGCGCGTCCCGACACCAGGGAGGTCAGCATGAGTAGCAGCGACGTGGCAGTGCCACTTCGACCGAGACGGCGGAACTGAGCACGATCGACATGGCCCTCGAGGTCGTTCAGTTGCCCGTCTCCGATGTCGACCGAGCCAAGCGCTTCTATCAAAGCCTCGGCTGGCGGTTCGACATCGACCTGGTCCTCGGCGAGGACTTCCGGACGGTGCAGTTCACGCCGCCGCACTCGCCGTGCTCGATCCAGTTCGGCAGGGGCCGCACGACGGCTGAGCCGGGGTCGGCTCAGGGACTGATCCTCGTGGTGGCCGACATCGACGCCGCCCGTGACGATCTCGATCAGCCGCGGTGTCGAGGTCAGCGAGGTTGTGGTTCGGCGGCCCCCGGGCCTTGACGCGTCGGCAGGGCGCTCGTACTTCGCGCAGGCGACATTCAGCGACCCGGATGGCAACGGGTGGATCCTTCAGGAGGTCACGACCCGGCTGCCCGGCCGGAGTGGGAGGACTGACGATGGAGGTCGCCTCGCTGGCAGATCTGCTGCACGAGACAGCCGAGCATCACGGCTTGTTCGAGGCGGTCGCCGCCACCGCACGACTGGTGGGACTGGTACGCGGCGTACATGGACGCTCGCCAAAGCGGGAGCACCTCTGAGGAGGCCTCCGCGGCCGCCGGGCGCTACATGGCCGACGTCAAGCACGTCGTCGTGCCGCCCGCGTGAGCCGGATTCGCCGCCGCTGAAACGCCCGGAATCCCTGGCCGGATTCAGTCGTCATTCGTGAGAGCCGCCGAGCAGCCCGGACTGGCGTAGCGTCAGCTGAAACAAGCTGAGCAAAGGAGTCACCATGCTGTCGAACTACACACCGGTCGCGACGCTGCCCACCTCGGATCTGACCAAGGCGCGCAGCTTCTACGAGGACACCCTCGGCCTCACGGTCGAGCGCGACGGCATGGGCGGAGTGTCCTACACCTGCGGGAACGGGAATCTGTTCGTCTACGAGTCGGGGTATGCCGGAACCAACAAGGCCACCTCGGTGACTTTCGACGTACCGGCCTCGGAGTTCGATGCCGAGGTGGACGCACTCCGCGCCAAGGGCATCGAGTTCATGACCTTCGAGATGGAGGGCCTGGAGTGGAACGACGGGGTCGCCTCGATGGGCCCCGGGATGAGGGGAGTCTGGTTCACCGACCCGGACAGCAACATCTTGAACCTTCTTGCGGCCGGTTCTTAACCCTCAGGCTCTCCCGTTTTCTCAGCTCTGGAGTAGCGCGGGACCCACAGACCTCCGCGCGGATCTTCACACCGGAGACACTGGGACCTTGAGCGGTACCGCGCAGTCGACCTGAAGCACACCCTCGGACTGGCCATCGACATCGCCCGCGGGTCAGCCGGGCGGCCGTGATGGACTTCGACGCGCTGCTGTCCCGATTGAACCGGCCGGCGGGGCCCGCGAATACCGCGGGCCCCGCCAGGTCGTGCTCTGCTTGTGGTCAGGCGATGTACGAGCCGCCGTTGATGTTGTGCGTGCCACCGGTGATGTAGGAGCTGTCCTCGCTGGAGAGCCAGACGAACAGCGCCGCGATGTCCTCCACCGTGGCCTGCCGGCCGAGCGGAACCGCGGCCGCCAGTCGGGCCTCGTTCTCGTCGTCGGTGGCGCCGGCGCGGATGTCGGTGGACACCACGCCAGGGCTGACGGCGTTGGCGGTGATGCCGTGGACGGCCATCTCCCGGGCCAGCGACCGGGTGAGACCGATGATGCCCGCCTTCGCCGCCGAGTACGGCGTCTTGGAGAACACGCCGCCGCCTTGTTGGGCGGACACCGACGACATGTTGACGATCCGCCCGTACCCGTTCTCGATCATCTGCGGCAGGTAGGCCTGGCACATCAGGAACGTCCCGGTGAGGTTGACGTCGATGACCTTGTGCCACAGGGCCAGATCGACCTCGAGGAACGGCACCGGGGACGCCAGCCCGGCGATGTTGGCGAGCGCGCCCACCGGAGGCAGGCCCGCCTCGGCGATCTCGGACACCGACCGCTGGATGCTGTCGGGGTCGGTGACATCGACGGCGAGCCCGACGCTGGGCACGTCGAACTCCTCACGCAGCCGCTGGCTGCCATGTTGACGCCCTCCTGGTCGATGTCGAGGAGGGCGACGGCCCAGCCCTCCTGGGCATAGCGCCTGGCGGTGGCGTAGCCGATGCCGCGGGGCGCGGCCGCCCCGGTCACCACGGCGGTCCGTTGTCCTACTCCGGTCTGGTAGCTCATGTCAGTGTCTTCCTTCGCTTGTTGGGGTTCGCTGGTGTCAGTTCGGGCCAGATGGTCAAGGCCGCGCGTCATCGGTCCTGCAGGGACCTGCGGGGTGCCAACTCCGCTTCGCGGGTGAGGGCGTCGACCTGCGCCCGACGGGCGGCACCGAAGGTCTCCGGGGTGAGCAGGGCGGCGATCAAGCCGACCGCACCGTAGACGCTGAACAAGATCGCGGGACCCATCCAGCCGAACGCCTCGAACAAGGAGACGGCCCAGAAGGCAGTGAAGCCGGAGACGACCGCGGACAACTGGTAGGCCAGGCCGGCCCCGGACGAGCGGGTGTTGGTGTTGAACAGCTCAGCGAACCAGGCCCCCTGGGTCCCGGCGAGCGAGTTCTGGCAGATGGTGAAGGCGACCACGAAGACGATGATGATCAAGGCCGAGTTCGCCGGTGTTGAGCAGCAGGAACATCGGGATGCCGAACAGGACGATCGCGGCGGTGCCGAACAGGTAGACCGGCTTGCGCCCGACCCGGTCGGTCAAGCGGCCCCACAACAGGGTGGCCGGGAAGCCGAACAGAGCGGCGATCACGATGGCCAGGATGGTGTCGGGTCGGGTGGCCAGATCGTTGGAGCGCAGGTAGGACGTCACGTAGGTGATGGCCACCGCGTAGCCGGCCGTCTCCGCCACCCGCAGGCCGAAGGCCCGCAGCAGGTTCCGCCAGTCGTTCTTGATCACCGAGAACAGCGGGTTCTTGACCAGCTCGCCCTCTTCCTTGGCCAGCTCGAACTCCGGCGACTCCTCGACCTTCAAGCCGGATGTACAGGCCGGCGAAGATCAGGATCGAGCTGAGCAGGAACGGCACCCGCCACGCCCAGTCGCCCGGCAGCCCGGAGCTGGCCAGGAAGGCCAGGTTGGCCAGCAGCAACCCGAGCGGGAAGCCGGCCTGCGGAATCGCGGTGTAGCGACCCTTCTTCCTCCAGGGGGCATGCTCGAAGGTCATCAAGATCGCACCACCCCACTCGGCGCCGAACGCCAACCCCTGGATGACGCGGACCGTCACCAGCAGGATGGGCGCCAAGACCCCGACCGAGCGCGTACGTCGGCAGGCAGCCGATCAACACGGTGGCGAAGCCCATGACCAGCAGTGACGTGATCAGCACCGGGCGACGGCCGATCTTGTCGCCGAGGTAGCCGCCGATGATGCCGCCCAGCGGCCGGGCGGCGAACCCGATGCCCAGCGTGGCGAACGCCAGCAGGGTTCCCGCGACCGGGTCGGAGTTGGGGAAGAACGCGGTGCCGAAGTACAGCGCCGCGGCGGTCCCGTACCCGATGAAGTCGTAGTTCTCCACGGTGGTGCCGACGGCGCTTCCGATGGCGACGCGCAGCTTGTGCCGGGTACCGAGGACCGGATCCCCGGCATTCACGTCCTTCACATCAGGGACGTCGTTCATAGCTATCTCCTTCGATAGTGCCTCCGCGACCGGACGGCTCTTGGTCGACGATCCTACTGTTAACAGTAGAACTGTGCAACTGAATCTGAGAAAGATGCGATTTTTCCTTACCCGTCCAGCGCGCACCCAATCAGGCAGCGCTGCGCGAGGGCGACGGAGTGCCGGATCAGCGGCTCGGAGCGAGCGTTTCGCACCCGCGGGTCGACAACGACCGATCGCGCGCGCGTGTCACCTGAGGTCGAGACGCATGCCTTCGACAGCTCGTCCTGAGCCTGTCGAAGGACCGCCATCCTGCCCTTCGACAAGCTCAGGGCGCGATAGGATGTCCGGCACGTGCTGGCAAACGACCGGCGCGCGCGTCGGATGCTAGCTGGCGGCCTCGACGGTCGAGCTTCATCTGGTCGATGATGCGCTGCGCAGCCTCGTCCATGTGCTGAGCCAGGAAGGCCTTGCCGCCGGCGACGTCGCCGGCCTCGATCAGCTCCACGATCGGGAGGTGGCGCTCGTACGCCATGTTGTGCAACGCGGTCTCCGCCCCGGCGGCGGTGATCGCCGCCCGCGCCAACCCGCTGACCGCGCGCCAGGTCTGGAGCAGCGTGGCGTTCCCGCTGAGCTCGCACATCCGGGCATGGAACGCCAGGTCGGCATCGAGCTGAGCCGCGAACTGGCCTTCGGCGGCCCGCAGTTCGTCGAGCTGGCGGCGGAGATCAGCCACGATGGCCGAACGGTCCTCGAGCTTGCAGATCTGCTGCAGGGCCAGGCCCTCCAGGGCGTCCCGAACCGCGAAGATCTCTTCGACCTCACGCGCGTTCACGACCCGAACCGACAGCCGGCCGCGCGAATCGGCGGTGAGCAGGCCTTCCTGCTGGAGATGGCGCAGCGCTTCGCGAAGGGTGCCGCGGCTCACCCCCAAGGCAGCGCTGAGCTCCACCTCGGCCAGGTGCGTTCCGGCCGAGAGCTGACCGGAACTGATCGCCTCGCGCAAGCGGTCCAGGATCAGTTCCCGCCGGGTCTGGAGCCCGATCGCACCAATCGCGTTGATCTCTGAGACGGCCATGCCGGTCATCGTACTCCAATGTTGTGCTGCTTGACTGTTAACAGTCGGACACCGTACGGTTCCGCCATGACCACAGCCACGGCCACGGGCGCCGAAGCCCTCAACCCCGACCGCGTGATCTGCTCCACGATCACCCTGCGACACCTCCCCCTCGAGGAGGCCCTGGACACCATCGCCGGACTGGGCTTCACCGAGATCGACCTCGGCGCATTGCCGGGCGTGTGCAACCACGTCCCCTACGAGCTGACCGCCGATGCCGTGCGCGAAGTCGCCGAGGTCGTCGGCCGCTCCGGTCTCACCGTCCGCTCGGTCAACGCGGACGTCGGCGACCTGAACCGGCCCCTCGACGCGGATGGAGTCGCCAGCCGGCAGCGAGCACGTCCAGCGACTCATCGAGCTCTGCCAGGCCGTCGGCAGCACCGGACTGGTGCTGCCCAACGGGGCCCAACAGCACGAGCCGATCGTGTCCCTCGACGACGACCTGGCCCTGGTCGCCGACCAGCTGAACAGCATCCAGACCGAATGCGCCGCCGCCGGCCTGGAGCTCTGGGTCGAGGCGCCGCACTTCTTCCGGCTCTGCTACAACCTCGAGCGGGCCGACGCGCTGGCGAAGCTCCTGCACAGCGACATCGGGCTCATCTGCGACGTCAGCCACATCGTCGCCTCCGGCTCCACTCCCCGCCAGTTCGTCGACGACTTCCAGGACCGGATCCGCCACGTCCACCTCCGTGACGCCGAGCCCGGCTACATCCACCACAGCATCGGCAACGGCCAGGTCGACTTCGCCGACACCGCGTCGGCGCTCGCCGAGATCGGCTACACCGGCAAGTTCTCCCTCGAGCTCGAGACCCGCGACATCGAGAACGACGAACGGCCCCAAGCCGCCCTCAAGGCGGGCCGCTACTTCAGCTCCCTCGTCTAGCTTCCTGAGCTCAACGGCGAGTCCGCACGAGGTCGAGACGGCGGTCGGACAAGGCATCGTTGTGCGGACCGAGCCGCTTGTCGTCGGCCTGATCGAGATCGAGATCGGCCAGCAGGACGACCGGCTCTCCGGTCGGCTGGGCCGGCGACCGGGAAGCCGTGCAGGTCGCAGATCACGCTGCTGCCGAACCAGTCGACGCCGCGCTCGGGACCGCACCGGTCGGCGATCGCGATGAAGACCCGATTCGCCGCGGCTCCGGCCTGCGCCTTCGCCACCTCGACCGGCCGCTCGTCGGGCGGCTTGGGCACCACCGGCCAGTTGGCCGGCACGGCGATCAGTTGCGCACCGCGGCAGGGTGACGTCTCGGACCATCTCGGGGAACTCGAGGTCGTAGCAGATCATCGCGGCCAGTCGACCGGCGGAGGTGTCGATCACCGGGGCGATCTCGTCGCCGGCTTCGAAGATCAACTTCTCCTGGTCCCAGAGGTGGGTCTTGCGATAGACGGCGAGCGGGTCGCCCCGGTCGAGGACCAACAGGGCTGTTGTACGGGCGCTCGCCGCCGGGATTGCTCTCGACGAATCCGAAGATCAACACCACACCGAGCTCGGCCGACAGCCGGCCCATCCGGACGGCGGTCGGACCGTTCGCCGCTTCGGCTCGGCTGACCGCCTCGGCGACGCGAATCGAAGGCCGATCCGGTGCAGGTCAGCTCGGGCAGCACGACGACCTCGGCGCCGGCCTGCGCGGCCTCGCGTACCGCGGTCGTCGCAGCCTGCCAGGTGGTCTCCGGGTCGTCGATGTCGATCCGGAGCTGGCAGGCAGCGACCGTGGTCATGTCCCGACCATGATCAACGAATCAGTCGTCCTCGGTGGCGGTGATCATCACCGCGACCGGGGCGAGGTAGCCGTTGGGATCCAGCAACCAGCCCGCGTCGAAGGCCGCTTCCACAACCTCCGGGGCCCACTCCAGGCGTACCCGGGCATCGCCGCGTTGACCACCAGCAGCTCGCCGGTGCCGTCGGTGGCGGCGTTGTCGCCGGCCTCCAGCAGCTGGATAGCTGCGCCAGCTGCCCGGAAGGACGCTGAGAGTGTCCTGCGGACCGAGTTCGACCGTCTGCGCGTCGTCACCGTCGTTCAGGGTGACCTGCCAGCGGCCCGACTTCACGATCAACACCGAGGTGTTGTCGTACCGGTGCCGCAGCACGCCCTCGCCGGGAGTCGCCCGGACCCACGCCGCGTTGAAGCTGTGCGGCTCGTGCAGCCGCGGGACCTGCCGCCGGTCCTCCGACATGCCGTAGCCGATCACCAGCGCGAGGTCGGCGCCGCCACCGGGCAGATCGCGGCACAGCAGCGCCCGCGAGCTGTAGACCCGGTCACCAGGCTGCACGACCCGGGACCGGAGCTCCTCGACGGTGTAGGGCGTCAGCTCGTCGATGTAGCGCTGCTGCATCGGCTTGACCAACTCGACGTCGGTGGGCAGTTCATCGCCGGCCACGGTGTCGATCAGCCGGTTGTCGGCGGTCAGGTAGAGCCCGTACGACTTGGCGTCGTTGAGCACCGAAGGGCCCCAGATGATGCCGCCGGTGACGTCGTGCCCGAGCACGGTGAGCAGGATGCCGTCGTCGGGACCCTCGTTGGTGAATCCGCGGAAGATCCAGGTCGGGACGCTGATGATGTCGCCGTCGTTCGAGACGTACTCGCCCTGCTTGCCGTCCACGCCCCAGCGGAGCCGGAAGGTGCCGCCGAAGTTGATGAAGACCTCGGCGGTGAAGTGCAGGTGCAGGTTGTTGGTGACCCCGTTCGGCATCCCGGCGGCGCCGAGATTGAAGCCGTGGTTCTCCGTCAGGTTGACGAACTGGTTGGCGTTCTGGGAGACGCCGGCCCCGATGAACGCGTAGTTCTCCTTGCGGTCCGAGCCCGGGCGTCCGGCAGTCGATGAAGGCCGAGTTGCACGCCACCCAGTCGGAGCGGCGGATGGTCCGGCGCTCCAGTTCGGTGGTGGCGACGACGACGTCAGTCATGGTGGTTTTCCTTGTCCGATGAGGGTGGATCAGTAGATGTTGGTGAAGGGGACCGGTTCGTCGCCGCGACCCGCGTTGATCTGGGCGCGCAGCGCGATCTCGTCGTAGATCCGCGTCTCGCGCATGATCTTGCCGTTCTGCACCAGGAACTGGGAGACGCCGAGGAGATCGGTGCGCTGACCGGTGAGCGGCCCGAAGTCGGCCTGTCCGTCGTAGTCGCCGACCAGCACCCAGCAGACCGCGATCCGCAGCCCGGCGTAGTCGACCGAGTAGTTGGTCTGGACGTCGCGGATCTGGAACTGGCCGCTCGGGAAGGGCCGCAGCAGCTTGAGCAGAGCGCGGCGGTAGCCCTCCGGGCGGATCCAGGTGCGGTAGCCGATGTCGTTCAGGAACAGATCGCGCGGCATGAACTGGGTGACCTTCTCCAGGTCCCGGTCGTTCCAGACCTGCTGGATGAAGTCCAGCACCATCTCGCACTCGCTGCGGTAGTCGTCGGGGCGCGGCCCCGAGTCGCCGGCCGCCAGCACGTCGGCCGGCGGTGCGGCGGTCATGCTGCCCAGGTAGCCGCGGAAGTACTTGCTGCGGGCGACCTCGTCGGGATCGAGCCCGGCCTGCAGCGCGGGGGCCAGGTTGTCGCGGACCACCCATTCCTCGACCATCCGGCCGCGCCGGTAGAGACAGTTGGCGATGGTCCGCGAGCAGTAGGGGTTGTCGGGTCCGGCGCCCAGGATCAGGTGCGAGCTCAGGAAGGCGTCGTCGCCGCGGGCCTCCCAGACCACGTCCTCGGCCTGGCCGATGCGGGTCGCGCCCGGACCGGCCTGCCGCATCAGTGAGCCGGTGATCACCTCGTCGCGCGTGGTGATGGTGCCGTACCCGGTGTGCACGATCGAGTCCGGCTCGTAGTTCTCCCGGATGAAGCCGATGCCGCGCTGGACCCAGATGAAGTCGGTGACTTCGCGGATGAAGTCGTCCGGGTCGGCGTAGGGCTTGTAGGCGATGGGGTCCAACGGCATGAACGCTCCTGTATCAAGTGACGGTCGCAATAGGTGCGGGCCGACGTCGACTCAACGCCGGAAACCGCGATGCGAGTCGAGTGTATGCGTATGCACTAGCTCGAGTGCAAGACCGCGGTGGGCCGCGGACGGCAGCGGCCTCAGCCCGATGCGGCGGCGAGGGTGTCGCGGCGGACCAGGTGCGAGTCGAACGTCAGCGTCTGGTACGGGCCGATCGGCTCCCCCTCGACCCGCTCGACGAGCAGGCCGGCCGCGGCGCGGGCCATCGCATCCAGGTCGAAGGCCACGGTGGTCAGCCGGACGATCGGCCACGACGCGACCGGCAGGTCGTCGAACCCGACGATCGAGACCTGGCCGGGGACCGCGAGGCCCAGTTCCCGGGCGGCGTTGAGCGCGCCGAGGGCGACCACGTCGTTCCCGCAGACGATGACCGTCGGCCGCTCGGCCTGGTCGAGCAGCCGGACGGCGCCGGCGTACCCGGTGTCGAAGTCGAAGGGTCCGCGATGGCTGTACGCGCGACCCGATGGCGATGCCGTGCTCCTCCAGCGCCTCGCGCAGCACGCTCTCGCGATGCTCCCCGGTGCTGGTGTTGCGGGGGCCGAAGATGGCGCCGACCCGGCGGTGTCCGAGTCCGACGATGGTCTCGGCGGCTTCCCGCAGTCCGCCGGTCGGATCGACCACCGCTCGATCGGCCTCGACGGCCGCCGAGGTGCGGTTGAAGTAGACGAACGGCACGCCGCGGTCGCGCAGCCGCACGGGCAGCACCGAGTCGAGCGTGGTGGTGGCGAGCAGCACCCCGTCGAGCCCGTTGGCCAGCAGCCGCTCGGCCACCTGACCGGTGTCGGAGGTCTCGGTCTGCAGCACCAACTGGTAGCCCAGGCTCTCCAGCTCGCGGTGCATCGGCGCGATCACGTGCGGATAGAACTGGTTGTCGAGGTCGGTGAGGAGCAGCCCGATCCGCCGGGTACGCCCGCTGGACAGGGCCCGCCCGGTCTCGCTCGGGACATAGCCGAGAGCCTTGGCGGCGTCGCGTACCCGCTGCTTGGTCTCCTCGGAGACCTTCGGGTTGTCCCGCAGCGCGCGCGACACCGTCGGCTGGGACACGCCGGCCAGCCGGGCGACGTCATGACTGGTCACCATCTTGATCTCTCCGTTCACCGGCCCCGACGTGCTGGGGGCAGCCTAATGTCGCCGAAGCCTGCTCGTGCGATGTTGACGATCGAGTCCATCATCGAGTTAACTGGTACATACGTATGTAGACTACCGCTAGGAGCTGTTGTGCCGCACTACCTGAAGTCCGCCCCGACCAAGTCGTTCGTCGACACCGCGCAGGACGAGGTGCAGACCGCCGTCCGGACCGTGATCGCCGACATCCGGGACCGGGGCGAGGCGGCGGTGCGCGACTACGCCGAGAAGTTCGACCACTGGTCGCCGGAGAGCTTCCGGCTGACGCCCGGAACAGGTCAGCGAGATCATCGCCACGCTGCCGCAGCAGGTGATCGACGACATCACCTTCGTCCAGCAGCAGGTCCGGCACTTCGCCCAGGTCCAGCGCGACTCGCTCCGCGACGTCGAGGTGGAGACGCTGCCCGGGCGTGTTCCTCGGCCACAGGAACGTGCCGGTGCAGGCGGCCGGCGCCTACATTCCCGGCGGCAAGTACCCGCTGACCGCCTCGGCGCACATGACGATCATCACCGCGAAGGTCGCCGGGTGTGCCGCGCGTCGTCGCCTGCACGCCGCCGATCCGCGGCGAGATCCCGGCCGCCACGATCGCCGCGATGAGCATGGCCGGCGCGGACGAGATCTATCTGCTCGGCGGCATCCAGGCGGTCGCGTCGATGGCCATCGGCAACGAGGTGATGGACAAGGTCGACCTGATCGCCGGCCCGGGCAACGCCTTCGTGGCCGAGGCCAAGCGCCAGCTCTACGGCGAGGTCGGGATCGACCTGTTCGCCGGTCCGACCGAGATCTTGATCATCGCCGACGACGACGCCGACCCGTTCGTGGTCGCGGTCGACCTGCTCTCCCAGGCCGAGCACGGCCCGGAGTCGCCGGCCATCCTGGTCACCACGTCGGAATCGCTGGCCCGCCAGGCGATGGAGCACATCGAGGCGATCCTGCCCGAGATGCCGACCAAGGACTACGCCGAACCGGCCTGGCGCGACTACGGCCAGGTGGTCGTCGTCGACGACCTGGACGAGGCGTACGCGGTGGCCGACGGGTTCGCCGCCGAGCACGTCCAGGTGCTGACCCGCGAGCCGCGCCAGGCGCTGGAGAAGATGCAGAACTACGGCGCGCTGTTCCTCGGCGAGAACACCTGCGTCTCCTACGGCGACAAGGTGATCGGCACCAACCACGTGCTGCCGACCCTGGGCGCGGCCCGCTACACCGGCGGCCTCTGGGTCGGCAAGTACCTCAAGACCGTCACCTATCAGGAGGTGCGCAACGAGGCGTCCAGCGGCGAGCTGGGCCGGGTCTGCGGCCGGGCGGCGCGGGTCGAGCTGTTCGAGGGCCACGCCCGCTCCGGCGACGTCCGGGCCTGGAAGCACCTGGGTGACTCGCACGACTGGATCGACGCCGCGCTGAGCAAGACCGTCCGCGCTGGCCGACTCGTGAGCCTGGCCGGGCGCACGGCGCTGGTCACCGGCGGCGGCAACGGGCTCGGCGCCGCGATCGCCCGCGCCCTGCACGCGCCGGGCGCCGAGGTGGTGCTGGCCGGGCGGCGGGCCGAACTGCTCGAGCAGGTCTGTCGCCGAGCTGGGCGCGCGGGCCGCGCTGGGCCGTCTGCGACGTCGCCGACCCGGCGTCGGTGGCGGCGCTGGCCGACGAACTGGCGCTGGCCGCGCAGCCGAGATCTCGATCTTGGTCAACAACGCCGGCGTCGCCGGCCCGGTGGCCCCGCTGACCGAGATCGAGGTCGACGACTGGGACGAGGTCTTCGACGTCAACGTCCGCGGGGTGTTCCTGATGTGCCGGGCGTTCCTGCCGCCGATGGTGCAGCGCGGCCGCGGTGACGTGATCAACATCGCCTCGGTGTCGGGCAAGCGGCCGCTGGTCCGCCGGACGCCCTACTGCGCGTCGAAGATGGCGGTCATCGGGCTCACCTCGACGCTGGCCTTCGAGGTGGGACCGGCCGGGGTGAACGTCAACACCCTCTCCCCCGGGCCGGTCGACGGTCCGCGGATGGACCGCAACTTCCGGCTCGAGGCCGAGCGGACCGGCACGAGCTACGACGCCGCCATGCAGACCTTCGTCTCCCGGGCCGCGCTGGGCCGGATGGTCACCGAGGAGGAGGTCGGCGCCGCCGCCGTCGCCATGCTGGCCATGCCCGGGCTGTGCGGCGCCGACATCGACCTGTCCGCCGGGATGGTCGCCTGATGTCCGAGAACCGCCGTCTGAGCCCGAGGCCTCGCCCGGAACGCTGAAGGCCGGATCGACGCGGGCGATCAGCTGCTCGGCGTGCTGCTGCGGGTGCCGGCGGAGGAGCTGGTCGAGATGGTCGCGGTCAGCGGGTTCGACTTCGTCTTCATCGACTGCGAGCACGGCCCGGCCGACGTGGTCGAGGTGCGGCGGCACGTCGCGCTGGCGTCGCTGCACGGCGTCCCGTCCCTGGTCCGGGTCGGCTCGGACGAACCCGGCGCTGGTCCTGCGGGTGCTCGACGGCGGGGCGGCCGGGGTCATCGCGCCGCACATCGACACCGCGGCCAGGCGCCCAGGCGCTGGTCGACGTCGGCGCACTACCCGCCGCTGGGCCACCGCGGCTTCGCCACCTACAGCCGGGCCGGCCGGTTCGGGTCGGTCGAACCCGGAGGCGCACCGGCGCCGGCGCTCGGCCAGACACCTGGTGGTCGCCATGATCGAGTCGCCGGCGGGCGTCCAGAACGCCGCGGCGATCGCCGGCCACGCCGGGCATCGACGGGGTGATGATCGGCGTCGCCGACCTGCGCGCCGCCCTGACGCCCGCCGATCCCGGCTTCGACGACGCCGTACGCCAGGTCAACGACGCGCTGGCCGCCAGCGCCGGCGGCTCCGGATGGACATCGTGCCCGGTCGCGCAGCGGCCGCGGCGGCCTTCGCCGACGGCGCCCAGCTGGTCGTCTACAACCTCACCCCCACCCTGATGGCCACCTGGCCGAGCTCCGCTGCCGGCCGCAGGCTCAGACCAAGCGCAGCTAGGCCGAGAGCGGCGGGCTGCTCCAGCGGCGACAGGTGGCCGCAGTCCTCGATGATCATCAGGGCCGCGTTCGCGGACCAGTCGTGAGCTCGATGTGCTGGCCACGCTGCACAAGGCGTCCTGCCGGGCCGCGATGATCATGGTCGGGCAGCGGACTCGCGCAGCGCCGGGCGCTCGTCGACCCGGGTGGCCTGCAGCGGCAGCTGGGCGTCAGTCCGCCTCGCCGACCTCGTCGGCCATGGCCAGGGTGAGCTCGACCAGGTCCGGGCGTCCGCGCCGGCCGCACAGCAGCAGCGGCAGCAGTCCGATCTGCAGCTCGCGGGCGGTCCGACCGGCCTGAAGACCGTCGCGCGACGCCCGCCAGCTCTGTGCGTTGGTCTTCGGTGGGGCCGTACGGGTTGGTCGACAGCAGGGCCAGCGGCGTGACCCGCTCGGGAGCCGTCCGGACCAGCGCCATGGCCACGATCGCCGCCGAGCGACAGCCCGGCCAGCGCGAACCGGGGCGGCAGCTCGTCCAGCAGCCGGTCGACCTGGGCGTCGAGCGTCGGCTCGGTCAGCTCGGGCGTGATCACCGACGCCCGCCGGCCAGGTCGAGCCGCGACCACAGCGCCGCCGAGCAGCTCATCCCCGGCAGCAGGACCAGCGGGTCGCCCGAGCCGGGTCACCCCTTGACCGCGCCCGAGGCGAGCCCGGCGACCAGGTACTTCTGGGCGATGAAGGCGATCCCGATCACCGGCAGGGTGAGCAGCACCGTGGCCGCCGAGGCCTGCTGCAGCAGCGGCAGGTTCTGACCGATCTGGGTGGCGATGAACACCGGCACCGTCTTGGCGTTGATGTCGGTGAGCACGGCCGCGGTCAGGTACTCCTGGAAGGCGAACAGGAAGACGAAGATGCCGGCGGTCAGGATGCCCGGCCCCATCAGCGGGATCATGATCCGGCGCAGCACGCCGAGCCGGGTGCAGCCGTCGACCATCGCGGCCTCGTCGAGCTCCCGGGGGATCTCGGCGAAGAAGTTGCGCAGCAGCCAGATGGTGAACGGCTGGTTGATGGCGATCAGCGCGGCGGCCATGGCGTACGTGGTGTCGTAGATGCCGATCGCCTTGCTGATCTCGTACATCGGCAGCACCACGGCGAACCGCGGCAGGGCCCGGAAGACCAGGGCCATCACCAGCAGCACGATGGAGGCGACCCCGCCGTAGCGCGACAGCGCGTACGCGCAGGGCAGGCCGATGGCCAGGGCGACCAGGGTGCTGATCACCGCGACGATCAAGGTGTTGGCCAGGTAGAGGTAGAAGTTGGTGGTCTGCCAGAGGTCGACGTAGGGCTGGAAGGTCGGCGCGTAGGAGAACACCGGCGGGTTGGAGAAGGCCACGTCGGTCGGCTTGGTGCGACGACAGCGCCGCCCAGAGGAACGGGAACACCATCAGCAGGCAGGTGGCGGCCAGGAACAGCGCCGGTCAGCACCAGCGCGGGCCGGCGGCGCCGACGCGGTCGGCGGCGGCGCGGTGGTGATCGCCTCGGCGGCGCCCAGGCCGGGGCCGGCGGGCGGCGCGCTGGCGGCGGGGGCAGGTTCGACGGTCATGCGGCTCGGGCCTCTTTGATGATGCTGCGGATGGAGGGGAACAGCAGGATCAAGATCAAGCATGATGGTCAGCACGTTGATCGCGCTGCCCAGACCGAGGTTGACGCGCGCCCTCGCTGAAGGCGACGCGGTAGATGTAGACCATGATCGACTCGTTGCCGTAGGTCAGTGGCTGCGGGGCCAGCGGGATCAGCGAGTCGAAGATCCGGACGACGTCCATGGTGAAGATCAAGATGACGAAGCCGAGCACGCCGCGGATGCTGGGGATGATCACGTACAGGTGCCGTTGCAGGGGCGAGGCGCCGTCGATCTCGGCCGCCTCGAGCGTCTCCTCGGAGACGCCCTGCAGCCCGGCCAGGATCATCAGCATGGCGAACGGCAGCATGAACCAGATGACGTTCAGCGCGATGATCAGCCGGTTGGGCCAGGTCGCGGTGAACCACAGCGGCTCACCGAAGGCCCCGCCGGTGACCGCGTTGAGCAGGTAGTTGACGATGCCGCCGAAGTTGGAGTCGAAGAGCCAGGAGAAGGCCACCGCCCCCACCACGTGCGGCGAGACGTAGGAGATGAGCAGGATGCCCAGCACGAGCGGCCGCGATGCGGCGCAGCCGGTTGACCAGCGCGGCCAGGATGTAGCCGAAGACCATGCAGAACGCCGTGACCACCACCGTCAGGCCGACGGTGAACAGCACCGCCCGGCCCAGCCGAGGGTCGCGTCAGCGCCGCGGCGTAGTTGGCCAGCCCGATGCCGGTGCCCGGCTCGCCGTAGTTGACCCGCTGGAAGCTCCACCGCAGGGTCCGGTAGAGCGGCACCAGCATGAAGCCGAACATGACGATCACGCTGGGCGTGACCAGCACCCAGAACTGCCTACGTTTCATGCTGACTCCCTCTCGGCTGTGGCGGATCGTAGCCGGCGGGTCGGTCACAGGACCGGCGGTGGGAGTCCGCCGCTCAGGTCCGATCCGACCTGAGCGGCGGGCCTCACGCGGAGATCACTGGAAGTCAGCCAGGACCTTCTCGGCCGCGGCCTGCATCTGCTTCTGCCGTCCTCGACCGACGTCTTGCCCGTCATGCACCTCGGTGATGATCGGGCGGGTGGCCTTGTTGATCGGCGGCACGTACGGCTGGATCTCCTGCTCGGTCAGGCCCTTGGCGATCGCGTCCTCGGCGGCCTCGGCGTACGGCGAGGCGCTCTGGTCGGCCCTTGCGCGCCGGGTAGGCCGCCGGGATCGAGGCCTTGGACGCGTCCTCGCTCACCGATGCGCGCGATCACCTGGAAGAGCAGGTCCTTGTCCACCTTGGTGTTGAACGGGATGGACCAGCCGTCGACCGACACGGTGCTGTAGGCCTTGCCGCCCTCGAACACCGCCGGCGGGGCCGCGAAGGCGAACTTGTCGGACGAGCTTGGTGTTCTTCGGCTTGGTCAGGTCGATCATCCGGCCGGAGAACATGATCCCGATCGCCGCCGATGCCGTTGTAGAGCTGCTGCTGCACCTTGGGCTGGTCGAAGGTGGTCACCTGCGGATCCATGTAGGGCAGCAGCGACTTCAGCTCCTCGAACGCCTTGGCCGCTCGGCGCGTGGTCGAAGTTCGGCTTCTTGGTGTCCGGGTCGACGAAGAACGTTGCCCAGCGAGCTCAGCGCGGCCGGTAGGCGGTGCCGAGGTCGCCGGTGGCCAGCCAGGGCAGCGCGATCGGGTACTTCATGCCCTCGGCGTCCTGCAGCTTCTTGGCCGCGGTCCGCATCTCCTCGAAGGTGGTCGGCGGGGTGAGGCCGTTCTTGTCGAACAGGTCCTTGCGGTAGGCCATGCACGTGGGGCTGGGACTGCATCGGCAGCCCGTAGAGCTTGCCGTCGTAGCTCATCGACTGCAGCATCGTTCGGGTCGAGGTCGTCGAGCTTGTACTTGTCCTTGTACTTGGCCAGCAGGTCGTCCAGCGGCACCAGCTTCTCCGCGGACGCCAGGTCGGGGATCACGAAGGAGTAGGTCTCGAAGATGTCGTAGGAGCCGGAGTCGCTGGACAGGGTGGCGGTGGTCTTCTGCACCTGGCCGCCGAAGTCGATCGGGTCGTGCTTGACCGTGACGTTGTCGTGGGTGCAGCTGGACACCATGGTGTTGGTGAACGGGTCGACGGCCGAGGAGTTGTAGGCCAGCACGTTGATCGTGGTGGCCGCGGGCGGGTTGGTGAAGTCGCAGGCGACCTTGGTGGCGGTCTTCTCGCGCGGTCTTCGAGCCGGCCCCGCAGCCGGCCAGGCCCACCACGGTGGTGACGGCCAGACAGCTGATCAGGACCTTCTTGGTGAACGCGCATGGCCATCAGCGATCTCCTCGAGTGGATAGTGATCTGGCTTCCAGAGCCGGGGGACCGGCGCTGGTCATACGTATACACGACTGAGCCGGGGAAGTCAACGCTGAGCTCCGGCCTGGGTCAGTCGGCCTGGGTCGGGCGGCGATCAGGTCGAGGCGGAGCTGGGCGCTGTCGCGGTGCCCGGGCATCTCCTCGAAGTCGGCGATGGTGACCACCGGCCCGGCCTGGACGCCGGGTCGCCTCCCGGGTGGCCTGCTGGTAGGTCAGCTGCTTGAGGTAGCCGGTCACCGAGAGCCCGCCGGTGTAGCGGGCGCCGCGGGCGGTCGGCAGCACGTGGTTGGTGCCCGACATGCCCTTGTCGGCGTACGCGACGGTGGACCACTCGCCGAGGAACAGCGAGCCGTAGTTGTGCAGGTTGTCGAGGTAGAAGTCGGTGTCGGCGGCCAGGATCTCCAGGTGCTCGGGCGCCAGGAGGTCCATGATCTCGACCGCGGTCTTGGCCGAGTCGGCGACGTAGATCGACCCCCAGTCGCGCCAGGCGGCGCCGGCGATGTCCCGGGTGGCCAGGCCCTCGAGCTGGCGGGCGATCTCGACCTCGACGGCGGCGGCCAGCTCGGCCGAGGTGGTGACCAGGCAGGCCGGCGAGCTCGGGCCGTGCTCGGCCTGGGCGAGCAGGTCGGCGGCGACCATCTCGGCCGTCGCCGTCTCGTCGGCGATCACCGCGACCTCGGACGGCCCGGCCAGCACGTCGATGCCGACCTTGCCGTACAGCTGGCGCTTGGCCTCGGCCACGAAGGCGTTCCCGGCGCCGACGATCATGTCGGCGGCGACGCCGTCGAGCAGCCCGAACGCCATCGCGGCCAGGGCCTGGACGCCGCCGAGGGCGAAGATCCGGTCGGCGCCGGAGGCCCGGGCCGAGTACAGCACGGCCGGGTGCGGGCCGCCGTTCATCGACGGCGGAGTGGCGGAGACGATGTTGGGCACGCCGGCCGCGCGGGCCACGCCGACGGTCATGAAGGCGCTGGCCAGCAGCGGGAACCGGCCGGCCGGCAGGTAGGCGCCGACGTTGCGAGACCGGGACGTACTTCTGGCCGCAGACCACGCCGGGGACGACCTCGTCCTCGAAGTCGTGCAGGTGGGCGCGCTGCATGCCGGCGAACCGGCGGGTCCGTTCGGCGCCGGCGTCGAGGGCCGCGCGCAGGTCGGCGCGGCAGCGTTGCGGTCAGCTCGTCGACCTGGTCCGCGGGGATCTCGAAGTCGTCGCCGCCGGTCCAGCCGTCCAGCTGCTCGGCGTAGCGGCGGACCGCCGGCGAGGCCGCCGCGCTCGATGTCGACAGCATCTCCGAGACGGTCTCGATCACCTTCGGGTCCGACTGGGCGGCCACGTCCGGACGGTCAGGCTCCCGGACGACCGTGAAGGAGCCGGTGATCCGCGCCTTGTCCTGGGAGGTCAAGTGCATACGTATAACATAAGCGGATCGCGGTGATCTTGGCAACCTACCGGTGCGCACCCGTATCCGTGTCCTGAGCTTGTCGAAGGAGCGCGATCCTGCCCTTCGACAAGCTCAGGGCGCGGTGCGGCCGCGATCGTGGTCGTGAGCTTGTCGAGGGACTCAAGCTCGGGTCGCGGGCTCAGGGCGCGGGGGCGGGCTCCGGCGTATTCGTGTCCTGAGCTTGTCGAAGGACCGAGATTTGGCTCGACAAGCTCACGGGCTGGCTCACCAGCCGGTCGGCACGTTCTTCTCGATGTCAGCGAGCCACACTGCCGCGTTGCCGTCCGACGGCGCCCGCCAGTCACCGCGCGGGCTCAACGATCCGCCGTGCGAGACCTTCGGCCCGTTCGGCATCGCCGACCGCTTGAACTGCGCGAATCCGAAGAAGCGTCGGACGAAGACGATCAACCACTGGCGAATGGCCGGCAGGTCGTACGCGCGCCGCCGCTCGGGTGGGAAGCCCACCGGCCAGGTTCCCGCGTCGACGTCGCTCCAGGCGTGCTGGGCGAGGAAGGCGATCTTCGCGGGCCGGAAGCCGAAGCGCAGCGTGTAGAACAGGTTGAAGTCCTGAAGTTCGTACGGGCCGATCGACTTCTCGGTGCTCTGCGGGGCCTCACCCTCCTTGACCGGGATGAGTTCGGGCGAGATCTCGGTGCCCAGAATCGACAGCAGCACGTCGTCGACCTGGTCGGAGAAGTCGTCCAAACCGGCCACCCACCTGATCAGGTGCTGGATCAGGGTCTTCGGCACGCCCGCATTGACGTTGTAGTGCGACATCTGGTCGCCGACCCCGTAGGTGCTCCAGCCCAGGGCGAGCTCGGACAGGTCACCGGTCCCGAGCACGATTCCGCGATGATGGTTCGCCAACCGGAAGAGGTAGTCGGTCCGCAGGCCCGCCTGCACGTTCTCGAAGGTGACGTCGTACACCTCCTCGCCCCGAGCGAAGGGGTGCTCCAGTCCCTCCAGCATCTGCCGGGCGGTCGGGCGGATGTCCAGTTCCTTCGCCGTGATGCCCAGCGCCTCCATCAGCTTCCACGCGTTGCTCTTCGTCACCTCGCCGGTGGCGAAGCCCGGCATGGTGTAGCCGAGGATGTTCGTCCGGGGCAGACCGAGCAGATCCATCGCGCGGGCGGCGACGATCAGGGCGTGGGTCGAGTCGAGACCGCCGGAGACTCCGATCACCACCTTGTCGGTGGAGATCGCCCGCAACCGCTGGGCCAACCCGTCGACCTGGATGTTGTAGGCCTCGTAGCAGTCCTGAGCGAGCCGTTCGGGATCGGCCGGAACGAACGGGAAGCGCTCCACCACGCGCAACAGGCCGAGATCGCCGTCGGGGGGATCCAGGGCGAATTCGATCGTGCGGTAGCGCGCGTCCGGTGTGGCGCCTCGTCGATTGTCCTCGAAGGTCCCCTGCCGGGCGCGCTCCTGCCGGAGCAGGTCGAGGTCGATGTCGGCCACTGGTCAGCTGGGGGTCTTCCTCGAACCGCGCGCCCTGGTTCAGCAGGCGGCCGTTCTCGAAGATGGTCGTCTGCCCGTCCCAGGACAGGTCGGTGGTCGACTCCCCCTGGCCGGCCGCCGCGTAGAGATAGGCCGCCAGGCAACGCATGGACTGCGTCCGGCAGAGCACGTTGCGGGTCTCGGCCCGGCCGATGGTGATCGGGCTGCCGGAGAGGTTGGCCAGGACGGTCGCGCCGGCCAAGGCCAGCCCACTCGAAGGCGGCACCGGGACGAACATGTCCTCGCAGAGCTCGACCCCGATGGTCAGGCCACGCACATCGGAGGCCTCGAACAGCAGATCGGTGCCGAACGGCGCTCGCTGCCCGGCCACGGTGATCTCCAGGTCGGTGATCCCGGCGCCGGAGGCGAACTGGCGCCGCTCGTAGAACTCCCGGTAGTTCGGCAGATGGACCTTCGGTACGACTCCGAGGATCCGGCCCCGGTGGATGACGACCGCGGTGTTGAACAATCGAGCCTGGTGTCGGAGCGGTGCGCCGACGATGATCACCGGCAGCAGGTCCGCGCTGGCCTCGACGACCGCGGCCAGCCCCTCGTGCACCGCGTCGAGCACGACATCCTGGCCGAACAGGTCGTCCAGGGCGTAGCCGGTGAGGGTCAATTCGGGGAAGACGGCGACGGCGACACCGGTCTCCGACAACCGCCGACTGACGTCGATGACGCTCGCTGCGTTACGGCCGGGATCGGCGATGTAGACATCGGCCGTGCACGCGGCGACCCGGGCGAACCCGTGCGCATACAGCGAGGCGAATTGCATGCCGTCATTCTGACGGAAGCTGGATCAGCGGTGACACGGCCCCGACGAGAGGTGCCCGAGCCAGCCGTACAACATGGCCGCAGGGAAATCTCAGCTGGACGTTGTCACCTGCGGTTGCGGATCTCTGCGGGCACCGCCTCGGGGACGCTGCTTGTCGAAGCGGCGGGCGATCGCCTTCCCGATTTCCCAGACGATGAGGAGCACCAGCGCCGGTAGGGCCCCGAGCAGCCATTGCGTACTGGAGAGGGCGGCTGTGCCGAGCAAGGATGTCAGTACGCCGCCCCGGGCGATCAGCAGCGCGAGGGCGATCTCCACCAGGGCGGTGATGTTGAGTGTCCGGTTGTCGAAGGTCTCGACGCGCAGGACCGTCGCCTTCTCGTCGCGGGTTTCGAAGGCCGCGACGACGAGCATGAGGGAGAACGCCACGAGGCCCATCGTGCTGGCGAGCTGGGCATTGTCGTTCACGTTCGTCCCGATAACGATCAGCGAGTCGATCGCGAGCGACATGAACACGCCGACCAGGCCGACGGTCAGGATCACAGCCGGGGTCATGATCGAAGCAGCGCGCGGTCGCGGCAGGCGCTTCATCAGCCCGGGGGTCTCCTTGTCCAGACCAAGCGCGATACCGACCGGAGCGGTGATCATGAAGTTGATCCACAGGATCTGGACAGCGGAGAAGGGCTGCCCGCCGGCGATGTTGAGCAGGGTCGCCACCAGGAAGGTCACGACGTAGGTGACGAGCGCCACGAGCATGAACCGGATGTACTTGAGCATGTTGTCGTAGAGCTTGCGGCCCTCGGACACGGCCCGCACGATCGTGGCGAAGTTGTCGTCGGTGAGGATCATCCGGCCGGCGTTCTTCGCGACCTGGGTTCCTGAGCCCATGGCGATGCCGATGTCGGCGGCCTTGATCGCGGGCGCGTCGTTGACCCCGTCGCCGGTCATGGCCACGACATCGCCCTGCTTGAGGAGGGTCTCGACCATGAGCACCTTGTGCTCCGGGGCCACCCGTCCGACCACGCCGATGTTGTCGATGCGAGCGAGACGTTCGGCTTCGGACATCGCCGCCAGGTCGGTGCCCAGGATGGCCTCTCCGGGGATGCCCAGTTGCTTGGCCACCGCCGCGCCCGTGACCACGTCGTCGCCCGTGACCATCCGCACCCGGATGTTGGCGTCCTGCGCGGCCCGGACCGCGTCGAGGGACTCGAGCCGGGGAGGATCGATCATGCCGACCAGCGCGGTCATCTGCAGACCCTGGACCAGCGAGAGCAGGTCACCCGCCGGATCGAAGCCCAACGGGTCGATGTCCTTCCTGGCCGCGGCCATGATCCGTAGGCCCTGTTCGCCGAGGCGCTCCATCGCCTGCTCGGCTCGTTGATTCAGCTCCTCGTCCCAGGGGACGGACGCACCGTTGGCCAGGGCTGTCGTGGACCGCCCGATCACGGCGGGGGCGGCGCCCTTGACGAAGACCCGAACGACAGGTTTCCCCGACTCGTCCTTGGCGTCGCAGAAGGCAGCCATGAGCTTGTACGTGGGATCGAACGGCAGGGTCGCCAGTCGGGGGTAGGCCTCCTGCGTGCCTTCGATGTCGAGGTTCGCCTTATGCCCGAGGACCAGCAGGGCGCCCTCGGTGGGGTCTCCGACGACCTTGCCCTCGACGAGCTTGGCGTCGTTGGTGATCAGGAACGGCAGGACGGCCGCCTCGATCGTGTTCGTGTTGCCCGCCGCGTGGTGAACCTCGCCGTCGAGGCCGTAGCCCATGCCGGAGACCGAATACCGGTCCGTGGGGTCGATCACCTCGACGACGGTGACCTGGTTCATGGTGAGCGTGCCGGTCTTGTCCGAGTTGATCGCCGACGTCGAGCCCAGCGTCTCCACCGAGTCGAGGCTCTTCACCACGGCGCCGTGCGCAGCCAGATCCCTCGACCCGCTGGACAGGATGACTTGGAGCACCGTCGGCATCGCCATCGGCACGGCCGCCAGCGCCAATGCGATGGCCGTGGTGAAGATCACCGCGGCCGATTGCCCGCGGGAGAGCCCGACGGCGAACATGATGGCGATGGTCAGCCCGGCCGCTCCCGCGATCCACAGCGTCAACGTGTCCAGCTGCTTGGTCAGCGGCGTCTTGAGGTTGGGCGCCGACTTCAGCATCCCGGAGATCTTGCCCACCGCGGTGTCGGCGCCCGTTCCGGTGACGATCATCACGCCGCTGCCGTGGGTCACCGGGGTGTTCATGAACGCCATGTTCGACTGGTCGCCCAGGACCGGGTCCTGATCGGTGATCAGCTCGGCGCTCTTCGAGGCGGGAACACTCTCACCGGTCAGCGCGGACTCATCGATCTGCAGCGAGGTGGCCTGGACGAGCCGCCCGTCGGCGCAGACGTCATCACCGGCCGCGAGCAGGACCACGTCGCCCACGACGACCTGGTCCGCGCCGACCTTGACCTCGGAGCCGTCGCGACGGACCCGGGCAGTCGTCTTGAGCATCGACTGGAGGGCGTTCATCGCGCTCTCCGCCTTGCCCTGCTGGCGCAACCCCCCCAGCGCGTTGAGGGCCGTGATCAACAGCACGGCGACGCCGGTGGAGATCTCGCCGATCACGATCGAGGCGATCGCCGCCGCGACGAGGATGATCTGCATGTAGGACTTGTACTGGGCCAGGAACAGCCTCCAGCCGGGCGGCGGCTTCTCGGCGGGAAGTGCGTTCGGCCCGTTCGTCTTCAGCAGCTCGGCGGCCTTCGCTGCTGAGATGCCGGTCGCGGGGTCGACGCCGAGCTTTTGCGCGACATCGTCGGGCGAGAGCGCGTACCACCTCTCGGCCGGCCCCGCCCTGAGTTGCACCTTCGTTTGACACCACTGTCTTGCCCGCCATCGCCAGTCCTTCTACTCGGTCATCGTCCGGATCTCTGTCGGCGCGCGTCTAGAAGGGCGTCGGGATGTGGTGCACGGGCAGATCTGGCTCCGAGTACCCACGCGGAGTCGGCTTCCTGGGCATCTTGACCCCTTGCGACGGGAGCGGCTCGTACGGGACCTGGCTCAGCAGGTGGCTGATGATGTTGAGCCGGCCGCGCTTCTTGTCGTTGTTGTCCACGACGAACCACGGCGCCCATCCGGTGTCGGTGGCGGCGAGCATGACGTCGCGGGCCCTGCAGTAGTCGAAGTGGCGACTGTAGGACTTCAGGTCGGTCGGGGAGAGCTTCCAGATCTTGCGCGGGTCCTCGATGCGGTTCCCGAGCCGCCGGGTCTGCTCGTCGACGCTGACGTTGAGCCAGTACTTGATCAGGATGATCCCGTTGTCGACCATCGCCTTCTCGACCGCGGGCACCTGCTCGATGAAGGCTGCGCTCTGCGCCTGGGTGCAGTAGCCCATGACCGGCTCGACACCGGCGCGGTTGTACCAACTGCGATCGAAGATGGCGACCTCGCCGGCCGCCGGGAAGTGGGCGATGTAGCGCTGGATGTACATCTGCGACTTCTCGCGCTCCGTCGGGGTGGGCAGGGCGATGTGCTTGAACACCCGAGGGCTCGTCCGCTCGGTGATCCGCCGGATCGTGCCACCCTTGCCCGCCGAGTCCAGTCCTTCGAACACGATGCAGACCTTGGCGCCGGTGGCTTTGACCCACTCCTGCATGGCCACCAGCTCGCCTTGCAGCCGGCGCATCTCCTTCTCGTATTCCTTGTTCTTCATCTTGGGCTTGGCAGCAGCGGCGCGTCCCCCGTCAGCGACGTCCGGCGGCGCCAAGGCATTCTCCGAACCCGTCGACTTGCCCGCCTTCTTCGCCTTCGTGGATTTCTTGCTCATCGGTCCTGATTCCCCTCCGGAGATCACCGCATTCGCCTCATGCTTGCACATCGTCAGCGTTCGCAGAAGGAGCCGGTGCATCCGTGAAACTTCGGCTACGGGTCGGCGACGCAGCGGAAACCGAGATGCCCAGTCGTGCTGCGGATCGTCTGGCCTTGCCGAGCGGCGGGTCGATAACGATGGCAATAGTTCGGCGCACAGAGGTGTGACCCGCCTTTGGTGACGAACCGGGTGCTCTCGGTGCGGCTGGCGGGGGCACAACAGGAGGGGGCCGGCTCCGCCTGGACGTCCAGGTCGGCGTGTGAGGCGGTCCAGGGCGATGCGGTCCATTCCCAGACGTTGCCGGAGACGTCGAACAGGCCATACCCGTTGGCCGGATAGCTGCCGACGGGCGTCGTCATGCCCTGCTTCTTCGGCAGGTCGTTGCGCCACGGGAAGCTGCCGTGCCACGTGTTGGCCATCACTTTGCCGCGCGGCATGAACTCATCACCCCAGGGGTAACGGGCTCCGACGAGACCGCCGCGGGCGGCGTACTCCCACTCGGCTTCAGTGGGCAGCCGCTTGCCCGCCCAGGCGGCGTACGCGGTGGCGTCGTCGTGGGCGACGTGCACCACCGGATGCCGGTCGCGGCCGTTGAGCGTGCTGCCGGGTCCCTCCGGGTGCCGCCAGTCGGCCCCGGGCTGCCAACGCCACCACCGCTGCCAATCGTCGAGCGGGATCGGGCCGGCGGTCGGCGTGAACACCAGCGACCCCGGAACGAGGTCTTCGGGGTCGGCATCGGGGAAGTCGGCTCGGGTCGGGGGCCTGCTCGGCAACGGTGATGTGACCTGTGTCCTTGACGAACCGCCGGAACTCGGCGTTGGTCACGGTGTGGACGTCCATCAGGAGATCGCCGACCGCGACCTCGCGGATCGGCTGCTCCTCGGGGTAGAAGTCGTCGCTGCCTTGGATGAGCGACCCACCCACGACGAGCACCACGTCGCGCCTGCGCATGGCGTCATCGTATGAGAGGGCCGGCGGATCACCCGGTGACGGCCTGATCTCCTCCGTGGACGTGCTCGGCGCGGGCAGATGCGGAGTACCCGAACGACAGGGCGAGGCGATCTTCACGCGTTCTGCATGACGACAACCGCTGCTCGGCGTCGGAAGATCATGAATGTTGATGGGTTCTCCACTGTCGGGGGACACGGTCAGACATGGGGTCTGCGTATGGAAAGGGTCGAGGGCAGCGCCCATGACGTGATCCGAACTGACCTTGACGAGCGCGGCCCTGACTCGGGCAAAACCGGCCAAAACACTCAGGCGGATGGAGTAATCATGGCCACTCAGACTGAACAGTCGTACGTGAGCGTCGATGATCGGCGGGCGCGTGGCGAGGAGGCGGCGAAGCAGACGCCGGTGTCGGCGCACGCGGAGGGTCCGCCGACGGCTGGCCGCCGGGATCCGGTGGAGTTGCTGGTCGAGCAGAACGCGATGCGGGAGCCGGATCTGGTGCCGGTGCGGCATGGCCGGATGATGGTGTCGCCGTTCACGTTCTACCGGGGGGCGGCGAAGGTGATGGCGGTCGACCTGGCCGGCACCCCGACGGCCGGTCTGCAGGTGCAGCTGTGCGGGGATGCGCACCTGTCGAACTTCGGCGGTTTCGCGTCGCCGGAGCGGCAGTTGCTGTTCGGTCTGAACGATTTCGACGAGACCCTGCCGGGTCCGTTCGAGTACGACCTGAAACGGATGGCGGCCAGTTTCACCATCGCCGCCCGCAACAACGGCTTCAGCAAAGCCGATGCGCATGCGGTGACGGTGGAGTCGGTGAAGGCCTACCGGGAGGCGATGGCGAAGTTCGCCGGGATGCGCACCCTGGACGTCTGGTACGCCCACACCTCCGAGCAGCAGATCCAGGAGGCGATGCAGGCCGCCGCCCAGGAGGAGGCCTCGGCGAGCGGGCAAGGCAAGCCAAGGACAAGGCAAGGACAAGGACAAGGGCAAGGCCGGCAAGAAGAAGCAGCCGCCGAAGCCCGGCAAGGCCGACGCCGAGCTCGCGACGGCGATCAAGATCGCCACCAAGACCCTCCGGAAGGCGCACACCCGCGACAGCCTGCACGCGCTCGGCCGGTTCGCCGAGGTCGTCGACGGCCGGTACCGGATCGTCAGCCAGCCCCCGGTGGTGGTGCCGCTCCGAGACCTCGAAGGATCCTATGGTCTGTCGACCGACCAGATGCGCGACGTGGTCGAGGACCAGTTCCGCGCCTACCAGACCAGCCTCAGCGCCGACCGCCGCAAACTCCTGGAGCGGTTCACCATCGTCGACATGGCCCGCAAGGTGGTCGGCGTCGGCAGCGTCGGCACCCGCGCCTGGATGGTGCTGCTCCAGGGCCGCGACACCGACGACCCGCTGTTCCTGCAGGTCAAGGAAGCCACCCGGTCAGTGCTGGAAGACCACCTGCCGAAGACCCGGTTCAACACCCCCGGCCAGCGGGTCGTGGAAGGCCAACGGATGATGCAAGCCACCTCCGACATCTTCCTCGGCTGGACCAAAGGCGTCCAAGACGACCGCTTCTACTACTGGCGCCAACTCCGCGACATGAAAGCCTCCGCCGTGGTCGAAATCATGACCCCGGTCGGGATGACCTTCTACGCCCGGCTCTGCGGCTCGACCCTCGCCCGCGCCCACGCCCGCTCCGGTGACCCGGTCGCCATCGCGGCCTACCTCGGCGCCGGCGACGACATCGACCAGGCCATCGCCAGCTTCTCCACCCAGTACGCCGACCAGAACAACCAGGACTACGAAGCCTTCGTCCAAGCCACAAAGGACGGCCGAATCGACGCGGTCCAAGGTGTCTGAGGCCGCTGTTGCCTGCTGAGGCGCATCCCGACGCCGAGGTTTCGTCGTCACGACCCATTTTTCCGCGCGGCTCTGATGATCGCCATCGGCGTCGCGGCGGTGTTGGGGGCCGCGCTCGGCCTTCAAGCGTTCGCCGAGGTGGTGGGGCCGGTGTTTCTCGCGCTCCTGCTCTCCATCGTCGTTCAGCCGGTGCGCCGGTTCCCGGCTCGGCATGGTCTGCCGGCGTGGCTGGGTACGGTGCTGAGTCTGGTGGCGGTGTACGCGATGGTGGTCGGCCTGGTCGTGATCTTGGTGATCTCCGGGGTTCAGCTGGCCGGGTTGCTCACGGACTACGCGCCACAGTTCGAAGCGTCTGTGCAGAGCCTGGGCAAAACGCTCGAAGCCGCCGGCGTCAGCCAAGCTCAGCTGCAGGCGGTCCAGGCCAACGTCGACCCCGGAAAGCTGATCGACGCTCGTCGCCGGCCTCCTCGGCGGTGTGGCCGGCATCCTCAGCAGCATCGCGTTCTTGGTTTTGCTGCTGTTCTTCACCGTCACCGATGCCGGCACGTTCGCGTCCAACCTGGCCCGGGTGTCCCCGGCCGGCCAACGCCTCGCCCAGGCCTTCCAACTCTTCGCCACCGGCAGTCGGCGGTACCTCGCGGTGGCCACGATCTTCGGCGCGGGTGTCGCCTTGTTGGACGTGATCGCCTTGACCATCCTCGACATTCGTTACGCCTGGCTGTGGGGGCTGCTGGCCTTCATCACCAACTACATCCCCAACGTCGGCTTCATCATCGGACTCATCCCGCCGACCATCGTCGCCCTGCTCGACCACGACGCCAAGACGGCCCTCGCGGTCGTCGTCATCTATTGCGTCCTCAACATCATCATCCAAAGCGTCATCCAGCCCCGGGTGGTCGGCAGCTCCGTCGGCCTGTCACCCACCCTCAGCTTCCTCTCCCTGATCGTCTGGGCCGCGATCTTGGGCGGGTCGGCGCGTTTCTCGCGGTCCCGGCCACCTTGTTCGTCAAGGCCCTGTTCATCGACGTCGACCCCGAACGCAGATGGGTGACTCCCCTGCTCTCCAGTTCGGCGTCCAGCCGACTCGCCCGAGGATCCCCCGCCCGTGGAGGAATCGGCCGCCCGTACCCGGCCCGGCAACCGGCGGAGAACCTCGGCGGGCCTCAGACTGAAACCGGCCCTGGTCAGTCATCGACTGGGCCCCGAGAAAGGACCACGACTCATGCTGGCTGAACCTGCTCGAAACGAGTCACCGCGGTGATCGACCACGCTACTGGTCTGGGCCTGCGTCGTCTTGATCAACGTGATCGTTCTCGGGCTGGTGCCGGAAAAGCGCAGTCCCTCCTCGGCCATGGCCTGGCTGTTGCTGATCTTGTTGGTGCCGGTGTTCGGCCTGCTGATCTACCTGTTGATCGGCAGCCCTTACGTCCCCCGGAAACGCCGCGAAGAGCAGCAGGCCGTCGGCGACGGTGATCCAGAGCGGCCTGGCCACCACGCCCGCCCTACCACCTTCGCCGGACCGGCCCGACTGGCTCGACTCGGCCATGGTCCTCAACCGGCGGCTGGGCTGGCTTCCGAGCGTGCAGAACAACTCGGCCGAGCTGTTCCACGTCTATGAGGAATCGATCCAGGCCAAAGCCGACCTGGTCCGCACCGCCGAACGCTACGTCCACGTCGAATACTTCATCCTCTGCTGGGACTCGACGACAGCACGCGTTCTTCGAGGCATTGGTCGAAGTCGCAGCCCGTGGGGTGAAGGTGCGAATACTGTTCGACCACCTTTCCACCCGCAAAGTGGTGCCCGACTACAAGGGGATGCTCGCCAAGTTCGACCAGGCGGGCATCGAGTGGCATCCCATGCTCCCCATCCAGCCGCTGAAAGGTGAGTGGCGTCGGCCGGATCTGCGCAACCACCGCAAGATTCTCGTGGTCGACGGCCGCGCGGCGTTCGTCGGTTCACAGAACATGGTCGACTCGAGCTACCACAACAAGAAGCACGAAGCTGCGGGGCGAAAGTGGCGTGAACTGACCACCCGGGTCGAGGGACCGATCGTGACTTCCATCAATCTGGTCTTTGCGGGCGACTGGTACATCGAAACCCACGAACGCATCGGAGGAGAAGCCCAACCCGAAAGCTTCCCCGACGGTGTCGGCGACATGACCTGCCAGATCGTGCCCAGCGGCCCCGGCTTCCCCAACGAGAACAACCTGCGCCTGTTCAACACCTTGATCTACGGCGCGCAGCACCGGCTGTCGATCACCAGCCCCTACTTCGTCCCCGAACAATCTCTGCTCTACGCCATCACCACCGCCGCCCAACGCGGTGTCGCCGTCGAACTGTTCGTCGGCGCAGAAGGCGACCAGTTCATGGTCTACCACGCCCAATGCTCCTACTACCGACCCCTCCTCGAAGCCGGCGTTCGCATCTACCTCTACCCGGCGCCGTTCGTGCTCCACGCCAAACACTTCTCCGTCGACGACCACACCGCCGTCATCGGCTCCAGCAATATGGACATCCGCTCCTTCAACCTCGACTTCGAGATATCGATGATGGCCACCGGCAGCCCAGGATTCGTCAGCCGAATGCGCGAAGTCGAAGACCTGTACCGATCGCTGTCCCGCGAACTGACCCTTCCCGAATGGAAAACCCGCCCCCTCTCCAAGCGGTGGCTCGACAACGTCATGCGCCTGACATCCGCCGTCCAATAAGCAGGCACCGGCGATGCTCGAAGTCGATAGGCGGGTCGCGGGCAGATGATCGATCCGAGTGACGACCTGGCGGTCAATCGTGCTGTTTGGACGGTGGTGAACGCGGACTTCACCGATGGGCGTGCCCACGAGGCTTGGGCCACCGAGGACTTCGCCTGGGGACTCTTCGGCATCCCGGAGCGGGAGCTGGGCGTTCTCGGTGACGTCGCCGGCCTGGACGTCATCGAACTCGGCTGCGGCACCGCGTACGTCTCGGCGTGGCTGGCCAGGCTCGGGGCGCGACCGGTCGGCGGTGGACCTGACCCCGGCGCAGTTGGACACCGCCCGCCGCTGCCAGGAGCGTTTCGGTCTCTCCTTCCCGCTGATCGAGGCCAACGCGGAGGATGTCCCGCTGCCGGACGGCTCGTTCGATCTGGCGGTCAGCGAGTACGGGGCGAGCGTCTGGTGCGACCCTGAACGCTGGATCCCGGAGGCGGCCCGACTTCTTCGGCCCGGAGGGCGACTCGTGTTCCTGACCAACAGCGTCCAGGTGACGGTGTGCGTACCCGAGGAGGGTGGATACGCGGGGGATCGCCTGCTGCGGCCACAGAGTGGGACGTCCCGAGTGCAGTGGCCCGGCGGCGGGATCGAGTTCCACCCCAGTCACGGCGAGTGGATTCGTGTCCTCGGTGAAAGCGGGTTCGTGGTCGAAGCACTCCACGAGCTGTACGCCCCTGACGACGCGAAGACCCCCGAGTACTACGACATCGCCACGGCCGAGTGGGCCAGGAAATGGCCGGTCGAGGATCTGTGGACCGCACGGCTGACCCGCAGGGCCCTACCGGCCTCGATCGGCTAGGCGTCCCCGTGCCTGGAATCGGAAAGGGGGTGACGCCGTGGGACTAGGTGCGTTGGGTCTGATCCTGGCCGCGATCTTCGTGTGGGGAACGTTCTCCGCGCGGGCGGCGGCAATCTCGACACCGATCTTCTTCGTAGCCATCGGTGTCGTCATGGCGCAGAGCCAGAAGCTGCTCGGGCTCGAACTGGACCCCCACCTGATCAAGATCATCGCCGAAGTCACGTTGGTCTGGGTGCTGTTCGCCGACGCCAGCCGGGTACGGATCACGGATCTCCGAGCGGACGGCGGACGATACCTGCGGCTGCTGGCACTGGGCCTTCCACTGACCATCGCGCTGGGCGCCGTTGCGGCCGCTGTCGTGCTGGGAGTGGATCCGTGGTACGCCCTCCTCCTCGGTGCCGCCCTGGCTCCGACCGACGCGGCCCTCGGCTCCGCCGTCATGGCGGACCGGCGGATACCTCGTCGAGTCCGCCAGACCCTCAACGTGGAAAGCGGTCTGAACGACGGCATTGCCACTCCTGTCGTCATCCTCGCTCTCGCCGGCATCGCTGCCGCGGCCGGTCTGGAACACGAAGGTCCGGGCCATGCGCTGGTCGGTCTCCTCCTCGGCGTGGTGGTTGGGGTGGTGGCCGGTGCCGGGGGTGGCACCTTGCAACGGATCGCGCGGCGTCGCGGCTGGAGCTCGGACGAGTTCGCCGGCCCAGCGGTGCTGGCCCTGGCCCTGCTCGCGTATCTCGGTGCAGTCGCGATCGACGCCAACGGCTTCGTCGCCGCTTTCGTCGGAGGCAGCGCCTACGGCGCCTTCGCCGGCCGCCGCGGAGGGGAAAAGGAGGTCTACTACGTCGAGCAGACCTGCGGCCTCGCGTCGATGGTCGCGTGGTTCGTCTTCGGTTCCGCCATCATCCCCACGTTGGCAGCGGGCTGGACCTGGCGCATCGTGGTTTACGCGGTGCTCAGCTTGACCGTCGTTCGCATGCTGCCCGTGGCGATCGCGCTCATCGGCTCACGAATGGACCGAGCCACAGTGCTCTTCGTCGGTTGGTTCGGCCCTCGGGGGCTCGCCTCGATCGTCTTCGCCCTCATCGCTCTCGAGGACCTGCACGACGTACCAGGCCCGATCGACGAGGTGGTCGGTGCGATCGGTCTCACCGTGCTACTCAGCGTGCTCGCCCACGGACTCAGCGCCCGACCACTCGCCGGTCGGTACGCCGCCAGCCGCGCTGAAGGTCTGGACGAGTCGCAGCACCCGGAGCCGACCGTGCGGCGGTTCGTGAGCCAGGCCGCGGATCGGTCACATTGATCGGCGACGAAGCTGCTTCGTTCGTGCGCCATCCGACCGCGCTGACTGACCGGGCAAGACCGGGTCCATGCCAGGCCGAAGGGTCAGGAGCCGTAGAGGATCTTGCCCTTCTGTCCTTCGAATTCGGCGTCGGTGAGCACTCCGGCGTCCCTGAGTTCGCCGAGTTGTTTGAGCTGGGCCAGCTTGTCGTCGGTGCTCGGGGCGGCGGGAGCTTCCTGCGTACTGGGGCTCCGGCTGGGGCTTGTTCGGCGGCGGCTTGTTGCTCCTTTGCCGCCCACCGTCCCTGTTGGCGGTGTTGGACGCGTCCGGCGACGGCGGAAGCGGTTCCGGCGACAACGGCGGTGCGGGCGACTCCACGAAGCAAACCTGGCATGGATAAGCCTTTCTTGATCGTTTGGGTGAATGGTAACGCTCAGGCCGGCGGGTCAGCGGTGCCTTCGGCGGCCTTCTCGCTCGTCGCCCTCGGCCTGGGTGGCCATCTGGTCGGCTTCGGCGGCCTCGAGGGCGGCGAGGATGGCTTGGACCGGGATCCGGCCGCTGGCCACCAAGCTGAGCCCCACCGCGTCGCAGGGCCACGGCGAACGGCGCCGCCCACACGTTCTCATAGACCAGAATCCCGGCGGAGCTTCCCGGTTCGATGACCGAGGCGGCCTCCTCGAGGTCGTCTGGTCCCAGCAGACCCGACGAGGCGCCCTGGAAGACGGCCAGGTCCAACTCGCCGTCGCCGTCGAAGTCGGCGATCTCCACCGCCGTGACCGAACCGTCGGTGTCACGGGTGACGAAAACGAGATCCAAGATCCGGATGATGCCCCGGTCCACCAGGTCGAGCAGCAACGGGAACCCCTCGCCGGTCATCCGGTTGCCCGGGAACTCCACCACCAGATAGTCGATCGGGCCGGTCTCGTCCAAGCTTGTGCTCACCGTCAGTGCCTTTCGTTGATGTTTGATCGGAGTGTTTCAGGCCGGCGCCGCGGAACGCGGCCGCTCATCAGGCGAGTGCTTTCGCCTTCAGCTGGTCGAACTCGGCCTGGTTGATGCTGCCGTTGTCGAGCAACGCCTTGGCCGAGGCGATCTGGTCGGCGGCGAACTCGTCGTGCCCGCCACCGACTTGATGTACTGATCCGTGTCGGCCTGAGCCTGCCGCATCGCGCCGGCCTGACGCTCAGCCATCCCCTTCCCCCGCGCGATCAGATAGATCAGCGCGATGAGGAAGGGAAAGAAGATCAACCCGATCGTCCACAGCGCCTTCGCGAACCCGCCGAGGTCACGGTCTCGGAACAGGTCACCGAAAATGTGGAACAGCAGAATCAGATACGCCACGAAGATGTAGCTCCAAAACAGGAGCCACAAGAAATCCCAGAAACTATTCATGTGCTTTGCCCTTTCGTGCTTCACAAGTACCGATCCGGGACGGACCACAACGTCCGCCCACCGAAGTTCAGGAAACCGGAGCGGCACGCGCGTGCTCTCTCGCTTCCCTGGTTTGATCCAACCCGACCAGCGACGCCGTCGCATCATCCAAATCGTGTGAAACGGGCAGTGCCGGTGCGCGTCGGTACTCGCGTCCCGGTGCATCGCGGCGGAGTTGGGTGCCAGCAGACCTCAACGGCCCGGCGACGATCGACGCGGCGGTGGTCTCGCGTCCGCGCGCCAGGCCGTACTGCCCCGACCGTCGTCGGTCTGCTCGCCGGGTGGCCGGTCGCCGAGATCACCCACCGGCACTGGTGTTCCAGGGCATCGTCGACGTCGTACCCCAACGCCATCGCCAGACTCGGCGCCGCCGCGACCACACTGGGCAGCCCCACGATGGAAACGACGCCGACCAGCACATCGACGATCTCCGCCGCCGTTGCACCGGCACTCACCGCGGCATCGGCCTCGGCTCCGTAGGACGGCACCGCGCCACCGACCGCGACCAGTGCGGCGATGCGGACCAGTGCCAGCGTCTTCGGATCGAGCGTCGCCGGCTCGACGTCGGTCACGTGTTCGGCAAAATGTTCATCGTTGAGCGCCAGCAGGCGCAGCACTTCCGTGTAATCCAAAGGACTCACCAGTCCGAGATACGCGTGTAGACGTCCATGCACCCAGTGTCGACAGCAGACGTCGACTGCATCACGCAGATTAGGTGAACCTAACCCACGGCCGTCGACACCGGCACGCACCGCATGTGTACGCGGTCCTCGAGTCGCGTGCTACCGCGCTGATCGGATCCCGACTCGACCCGCGGGCACTACCGGGGGGACGGGTCGCTTTCGGTTGCGGACCGGTCGTGCGGCATCGGCGCCGAGTTCGGCGACGCCGATCTGTCGGGGCAACATAAAAGCCGCAACCAGACCGACGATGC
>CAVXIY010000025.1:0-116600 GCA_963761955.1 uncultured Actinomycetota bacterium
CGGCGGAGGGACCGCCGGAGCTTTGTCGGGCTCGAACTGGGGAGTCGGGTGCGGTGACGAGATGGCTCGGTCAGCTGGTCGCCGGCCGTGACGGCGGCCGCGAGCACCCCGGGCTGGCGGCGGAGCGCGGCCTCGATCCCTGAGCGGCTCGATCCGGTATCCGCGCACCTTGAGTTCGATCATCGTTGCGGCCGGCGAAGATCAGCGTCCCGTCGGCGCTCCCCGGAACTCAGATCCCGCTGCGGTAGCGGCCGCGCGCGAAGGCGCGCGCCGTGTCGTCGGGCTGCTTGCCAATAACCTCAAGGCCAGCTCGGGGGCCGCCGAGCACTAGTTCGCCGACCTCTCCGGCCGGGGTCGCGGTTGCCATCACTTGGCCTCGACACTCACCTCCATTCCGGGGACCGGGAGTGCCGAGCGGCACCGCTCACCGGCCAAGCGCGGTGCGGTGATCGGCGAAGAACTGCAGGGCCATGGTTGATTCGGTCGGGCCGTAGCCGTTGACCAGGACGGCGTCGGCCCGCGTGTGCCACTTGAAGCTGTCCAGATCGGTTCGGACGGCGGGGCTCGCCGCCGAGGACCACGGCGCGGATTGCAGGTCAGTGCGCTGGGCGCCGGTCGGCGGTCAGGTCGATCGAGCTCGCTGATCAGCTGGCGGAACACCGACGGAGTCGAGTGCAGCACGGTGATGCCGCGAGTCGGTGATCACCTCCGGGAAGCTCCTCGAAGGTCACCACGACGGACCGCCCGGATGTAGGTCGATCGGATGCAGGCAGGCTCCGGTCAACAGCGCGCCGAAGAGGTCCATCACCCCGGCGTCGGTGCCGAGTCCGGGCAGCAGTGACACATGATCATCGCCGCTCAGCCCGATCGACCGCGCGTAGGTCAGTGCGTTGCCGAGAACATGATCATGGGATTGCATCACTCCCTTGGCGCCCGGTGGTGCCCGAGGTGTAGATCAAATAGGCGAGCGCGTCCTGGTCGATCGGCCTTACCGGGCAGGGATTCCGGGCTTGGTCACGTCGATCCAGCCGAGCCCCGGCCGGGCCGCACCGAGCTGGGACCGCAGCTCATCGAGGGCTGGATCGACCATGATCAACTCGAGACCGGCGTCGTCGATGACGGCGGTCAGCCGCGCCAACGGCCAGCGCGGGTCGAGCGGCACGTACGCCGCGCCCGAGCACAGCGTGCCGAGGATGGCGGACACCGCGTACGCGTCGTGCCGGACGAGGATTCCGACGCGCCGACCGGACCCGTCACCCACGGCTGGCGGCCAGCCCGAGTGCCCGGTCCCGCAGCTCGGCGTAGGTCCAGCGGTGGATTCCGTCCTGCACGGCCAGGCTGTCCGGCATGCCGGCCGACGACGTCGAGAAACGCGTCGACGAGATTGCCGTGCTCGGGTTCGGCCGCCGATGGGCTCGGGTCGTGAGCCTCGTCGACCTCGGGCTGGGGATCGTCGAGGATCTTCATGATCAGCTCGAGCAGGTCTTGCGCGGTCCCGGCGCCGACCGCGCCGTCGGCGTAGACCAGTTCCAGTCGGAGCTCGTCGCCGAAGTCCAGGGCGTAGAGCTCGAGATCGCTGTGGGTGCCGCCGGTCACCGACGTCTGCTCGGTGCCCGTCAGCCGGCGCGTCCGACTGCGGCCGGGCAGCGCCTTGCCCTCCAGGTAGTTGAACATCACCTCGAACAGCGGTGTGCTCTGAGCCTGGGTGTCCTGGCCGTGTCGTACCGCGGCACTGATCTGTTCGTACGGGATGTCCTGTCGATCGAACGCCTCCACGGACAGCTCGCGAACCTGGTCGACGAGCTCGGTGAACGCGCTCTCATCGAGCCGCAGCCGGATCGGGAGGGTGTTGACGAAGAATCCGACCACCCCGTCGAGGTCGGAGTGGGTGCGGCCGGCGACCGGACAACCGACGACCAGATCCCGGCGGCCGGTCAGCGTCCTGATCGCCATCCCGAAGGCGGCGAGCAGCACGGCGAACGGGGTGGCGTCCCGGGCGCGAGCCAGGTCGCGGACTCGGCCGGTGAGCTCGGGATCGACGGTGCGGGCCAACCGAATGCCGCCGGAGGAGGCGGGGTCGGCGGCGCGGCGCGGGAAGAGCGGCGGCGGCACGGAGAAGTCGGCGAACTGCTCCTGCCACCAGCCGAGCCGATCAGGAGCGAGCTCGAGCAGTCGGGCCGACTGCCAGTCGGCGAAGTCCGCATACTGCACTCGCAGGTCGGGTAGCGGCCGGCCCTCGATCAGCGCGGCAAGATCATCCTGGATGACCTGGATCGACCAGCCGTCGACGACGATGTGATGGAAGGCCAGTAACAGCCGCGTCCTTCGCTCGGTCCTGATCAACTCAGCCCGGATCAGCGGTCCGCGACGAAGATCAAAAGGCGCGGTCAGCGCCGGCGACGGACGGTCGACCAACTCGACCGGGCAGCGAAGGTCGCCGGGCCGGTGGACCCGCTGGACCGGTTGGCCGTCCAGCTCGTCGAAGGTGGTGCGCAGCGCCTCGTGCCGGGCGATCAGCGCCTGCACGGCGTCGGTCACCCGGTCATGATCGACTTCGGCGGGCAGGACCATGGGGGCGCGTACGACCAAAGATCGTCCGCCGCGGCCCAACTGCTCGAGCAGCCACAGCCTGGTCTGGGACGGCGAGCAGCTGAAAACGCTGACCGGACCGCTCACCGCGGGTCGACTTCGGTGGCCAGTGACGCGATGAATCCCTGTCTGGGAAGGAAAGTCGCCAGGTTGGCCGGCGGCTCGAAGGTGACGTCGAGCCGGTTCGGCGGGCAGCCCCCGAGGCCGAGGCCGCTGGCCTTGACCAACGCCTCCTTGCGGGTCCAGGCGACGAAGAACGCGAGGATCCGTGACGGCCAGCCGAGTCCCGACCACGCGTCGAACTCGTCGGCGGTCAGGAAGACCTCCGCGGCGGCGGCGCTGACCCGGTCGGCCCGCACCTGTTCGCAGTCGACGCCGACCGGCACCCGCGCGATCGCGATCAGCGCGAGCCCTCGGTTGACGCGGTGCTGAAGTGCAGATCGGTCGTCGGCCAGCCGACGGACGGCTTGCCATGGGGCCCGATGTCGAACCGGATCTCGCTCGCTGGGCATCCGATCTCGGCGCCGAGCAGTCGTCGGAGCTCGAGGCGCCGTCGCAGAAAGCGCTGCCGATCGACCCGCCGGATGAAGCGGTCGGCACGGGCTCGCTCGGTCGGATCAAGATCATCTAGGGCGGTCGGGAGCGGCGGATCTTGATCAAGATCGACAGCCCGGACAGTGACGTCAGCGATCGATGCCGGGACCGCGAACGCATGACTGGGCGATCGCAGCAGTCCCCCCACGGGGTCAATCTAGACCTCCGCAAGTGGGGCCGGGAAGGGCCGGATCGGGCTTTCTAGCCGCGGGCCGCCGCGGCGCTCGAAAGGCTGTGATTGATCGCTTCCAGCAGCGCCGAGTTGAACGCCGGAAGGTCATCGGGCTTCCGGCTGGTGATCAGGTTTCCGTCGACGACGACCTCCTCATCGACCCACTCGCCACCGGCATTGCGGATGTCGGTCTGCACGCTGGGCCAGGAGGTGAGTCGCTTGCCGCGCAGCACGTCAGCTTCGACCAGGGTCCAGGGAGCGTGACAGATCGCGGCGACCGGCTTACCGGACTCGACGAAGTTCCTGATGAAGGCGACGGCGTTCTTGTCCATCCGCAACGCGTCCGGATTGGCCACTCCGCCGGGCAGCACCAGTGCGTCGTAGTCGTCGAGATCCGCATCGGCGACGGTGACGTCGACCGGCTGGGTGTTCGCCTTGTCGAGATGCTCGAACAGTTGCACGGTGCCGGACTCGGGGCTGAGCAGCACCGGCTCGTGTCCGGCGTCCTCGACGGCGGCCCAGGGGTCGACCAGTTCGGCCTTCTCGATGCCCTCGCTGGCGACCAGAAAAGCGATCTTCTTCGTATCAGCCATACGGCCAACCTATCGAAGCGGTTTTCCGAGGTGCAGGGCATCGGGGGAGTTCGCATAGTGACCGAACCGGTCGACCGCGGCATATCCGCAGGCCCGGTAGAAGGCCACCGCGGCGACCTGCGGCCGGCCGGTCTCCAAGATCATCCAGTCGGCCCCGGCCTCGTGGGCGCTGATCTCCAACGCGGTCAGGATCTCCCGTGCCAGCCCGCGGCCCCGGAGTTCCTCGCGGACGAACATCCGCTTGATCTCCGCCGGCCGGGTGGCACCGGCGATCGCCTCACTGCTGAATCGCCACCCGCCCATCGCGGCCGGACGTCCGTCCAGATAGCCGACCAGGAACGCGCCGTTTGGTGGCGCGAACTCCTCGACCGTGAACGGGGTGTCATCGGGGCCGCCGTAGATCTGGACATAGAAACTCTGAGCGAGTTCGGTGAGCGCGACCGGGTCAGGATGGTCGTAGCTCACCACGCGCAGATCCAGCACGCGGCGACAGCCTAGAGGCTGGCGATCCGATATCGCGGCGATCAATCAGGGCCGCGCGGGTCCCTCCGGTCAGGTAACTCGGGGAGCCGAGCCCCTCGTCACCGGGATTGAGCACTGCGGCCCTCATCGTCTCGGCTCTCTGGCTCGGGCTGCCGGTCACGCCGAAATGCGCCATCAGCTCCTTGGTCTGCACCCCGTTGTTCCAGCCGACGGCACGATTCACTGAGCCGACAAGCCAGCACAGCGCGGCGGCGGCAAGATCATCACGGGACTTGCGGCGGAACAACTTCGGGTCGCCGATCGCGACATCACGGATCAGCCGCCGGGTCGCGGTCCGGGTCTCAACGTCGAGAAGAGCGTCACAGCAGTCATCGCAGAGTGCACTGATCCGGCGTACCCGATCGTGCACATCTTCCGGCACCTGATCGAGCTCGAGATCCTCGTCGGGCAGGGGATCGGCGTCGAGGGCGTCCAGCGCGTCCCGACCCCCGACCGCGCTTGCGAGCCACTCGACGAACATCGCGTCGACGTGCTCCCCGAGGATGAATCCAGATGGAATTGAAGGCCTCCCCGACTCTGAGCGGCCGTCGAGGAGCCGCAGATAGACCGGAGTCAAGCGGTGGATCAGGTCGAGCGCTTCTCGGGTGTCCATGGCCGGCACCCCGGCGCGGTCGTGGGCGAACTGCCACGTACGCGGAGAGCAGCTCCGGCAGTAACGCCAGGATCGACAGCGGGGCCGACAAGGTGTCCGGCGCCCACGACAGCAAGATCACTTCCACGTTGACCGGACTGATCAACAACGGATCGCCGAAGGTCTGATCGGCGCCGAAGTCGATCAACGCATCCAACAGCGCCCAGGCGTCCTGGTCGGTGGAGATACGGACGACCCCACGGGCTGGACAGGAACGCGGCGCCGAGCTTGCTCGCGGTCCGACATCGCTCCACTCGGGCCGGTCCAGTCCCTGTCCCCCGGTGGGGCACCGATCGAGGACCCACTGCACCAGCGGCCGGGCTTGCGGCCAGCTCTCGGTCTCGTACGGCGGCCAGTTCATCGCCCCGACGCTCGATCGCATCGGTCACCTGGATCCGCGCATCGGCCGGTGACAGCTCGAACATCTCGGTGCCACCCGACGTCTCGAGCTCTCGCCAAAGCTGCTGATAGTCACTGAGCGGACCGTCGATGATGAAGCCGTCCTTCGCGACCGCGCCCTGGTTGAAGTCGATCAGCACAACGACGCACATGACATGCTCGGACAGTCGGCACTCCAGCACGACGTTGGCGGTGTCGCGCAGCCGGTCGATGGTCACGCAAGCCGCGGTCACCGACATCTCACCCAGGTCGCGGATCCAGGGCAACAGTTCACGGTCGTCCACCGAGCGCATCACTCGAGCCCGGAGCAGTTGATCGGACTGGAGTCGAGCCATGACGGCGACCAGATTGAGCATCGATCGGTCGCCTGAGCCGAGGAACGCGTCCATCAAAGGCGCCAGCTCGATTCGCTCCGGACCACCGCGGCGTCGATCACGTAGATGGTCGGGCTGCGGCTCCGTTGCCGCCAGCAATGCGCTCGCCAGCCCCAGCAGCCGAATCGGATGCGGATCTCGAAGCGATTCCTCGACCTCGGCCAGGAGATCCGGTTCATGCTGACGACGTTTTGGCACCGATTCACCCTATTCGGTTCCTGACGTCGGTGATCGGCTTGTTCCGTCGTGCGTGTTTCCGGGCGGTGAGGATGGCTTGGATTCGGGTGTTGATCATGGGTTTCTGGTCGCGGTCGACCCATATGGGTGGGGTCCATTCGGGGATGCCGTCGGTGTTGATCCGGCAGGTCCAGCCGCGGGCCAAGAAGTTGTGATGGTGGTAAGCGCAGACCAAAGTCAGATTGTTGAGATTCGTCAGTCCGCCATCGATCCATTCGCGGACGTGGTGTCGTTCGCAGTATTGGGGTGGGTGTGCGCAGCCGGGAAACGAGCAGCCGCCGTCGCGGGCGATCAACGCCAGGGTCTGCGGACCGGCTGGCGATCCGCCGGCTCCGGCCGAGGTCCAGCACGGCCCCGGAGGCGGTGAGCACGGTGGGGATGATGTCGGCGTTGTTGGCCAGCTGCAGCAGCTTCGCGGTCGGGATGCGGGTGCCGTCGGCGGTGCGGCCGTGCCCGACCCGGTTGGTCAGGTCGTCGGCGTCGATGGTGACGATCACCGTGGCCGGGATACCGCCGGCGTCTGGGATGTCCCCGGCCCGCAGCTGCCGGTCGCAGAGATCTTCCAGGGCGTCGTGGGTGCGCTGCCCGTAGGTCCGGCCGTCGATTTCGCCGGCAGGATCGACCCGCGGTTTGGCCAGCGGATCCAGCAGGGTCTTGAGTTTGGCGCCGGCGGTGCCGGTGAGCCGGAAGTCCCCGACATAGGCCCCGTCCCGGGTCGACCGCAGATGAAAGTAGCGGCGGTCTTCGTTCAGTTGGTCGTTCGGGCACGGTGCCGTCGGGGTCGATGCCGTCGACGACCCGGTCGGCGAGCAGCTTGCAGGTCCTCGGGCGGGAACACCGCCGCGTGTTCGGTGAGCAGCGCCTCGCCGTCGGCGATGTCGGCCGGGTCGAAGCCGCGCCGGTCCACCTTGTCCAGGGCGCGTTCGATGATCGCCACCTTCTCCGCACTCACCTCACCGGCCCGTTGCGCGGCGGCCAACACCGGCCGGACCGGCTCCAAGGGTTCGCCGAGCATCGACGTCCGCGGTCCGACCGCCTCCGCCGCCCGCACCCGGCGGGCCGCCTCGCGCTTGGACAGGCTCAACACCGACGTCAGCACCCGCCGCATCGACCCCTGACACAACACGGTGGGCAGATCCAGCCGCTCCGCGGCGGCGATGATGTGGTGGTCGATCAACCGACAGGCGGTTCCGGGCCCGTTCGACGTCCTGCATGAACCCGACCAGCCCCATGCCGTCGAGCTGATCGAGACCCCCGTCGCCGAGCGAGCTTGATCAGATGATCAAGGTCCGTGACCGAACATGTCGCGGGCATGATCGAGCGGCGTCGGCTCGTCCGTCCCCGCGAAAGTCATGCTCCGATTCTACTCGAACACACGTTCGATTACAAGAGTTTTCCCTTGTAAATAACGGATGTGGAGTGTGACTGAAGTGATCAATGGTGTCGGGCCGATCGATCTCAGAGGCAGTCGCCGATCGTCCGCGCCCAGTCGGGCATGTTTGGCAAGATGTCGATTGCCGCCCGGGCGCTGATCACAGGAGATCATCTTCATGGCCACTGACACCATCTCGAATGTCGTCATCGCCCCCGTGGAGGTGCCGACCCACTGGTACAACCTGGCCGCGGAGCTGCCGACGCCGCCGCCGCCGCACCTGCATCCGGGCACCAAGGAGCCGGTCCAGCCGTCCGACCTGGCGGCGCTGTTCCCGGCGGCGCTGATCGCCCAGGAGGGTTCGACCGAGGCCTACATCGAGATCCCCGAGCCGATCCGGGAGATCTATCGCACCTGGCGTCCGTCGCCGCTCATCCGGGCGACCCGCTTCGAGCAGGCGCTGAACACCAAGGCGCGGATCTACTGCAAGTACGAGGGCGTCAGCCCGGTCGGCAGCCACAAGACGAATTCGGCGGTCGCCCAGGCGTACTTCAACCATCTCGACGGCGTGACCAAGCTGACCACCGAGACCGGCGCCGGCCAGTGGGGCAGCGCGCTGGCGTTCGCCTGCGCGATGTTCGGCATCGAACTGGAGATCTGGCAGGTACGGGCGTCGTACGACTCCAAGCCCTACCGGCGGCACCTGATGAACGTCTACGGCGCCACGGTGCACTCCAGCCCGTCGGACCTCACCGATTCGGGTCGGGCGGTGCTCGCCGAGCATCCCGACACCAGCGGCAGTCTCGGTATCGCGGTCAGCGAGGCGGTCGAGGTGGCGGCCAAGGATCCGAAGGCCCGGTACGCGCTGGGCAGCGTGCTCAATCACGTGCTGCTGCACCAGACCGTGATCGGCCAGGAGGCGGTCGCAACAACTGCGGCTGGCCGGAGAGGACGGGGCGGATCTGGTCATCGGCTGTGCCGGCGGCGGGTCGAACCTCTCCGGGCTGTCGTTCCCGTTCCTGCGCGAGGTCGTGACCGGGTCCTCCACGACCAGGGTGATCGCCGCCGAGCCCACGGCCTGCCCGTCGATCACCCAGGGTGAGTACCGCTACGACCACGGCGACCTGGCCGGGCTGACCCCGCTGCTCAAGATGCACACCCTCGGCCAGAACTTCATCCCCGACCCGATCCACGCCGGTGGACTGCGCTACCACGGCATGGCGCCGCTGCTCAGCCACACGATCGAACTCGGCCTGGTCGAGGGCGAAGCGGTCGGGCAGAGCGACTCGTTCGCCGCCGGGCTGCTGTTCGCCCGGACCCAGGGCATCGTGCCGGCACCGGAGTCTTCGCACGCCCTGGCCGCCGCCGCGCGCCGGGTGCGGGACAACGACGCCGAACAGGTCGTGGTGATCGGCCTCAGCGGGCACGGCCAGCTCGACCTGCCCGCGTACGAGGCCTATCTGGCCGGCGATCTCGCCGACACCTGAGCCGCACGCCAAGCGGGGCAGCGCATCCCGGCTCACTCCTGCCTGAGCAGGGAAGCCCACCGTCCGGAGTTGAGTAGGCTGAACCGAGCCCGTTGACGACCGAAACCTGAGGACCGCTGTGTTCGACACCCTGCAAGACCGCCTCGCGGCGACGTTCAAGAGCCTCCGCGGCAAGGGCCGGCTGTCCGAGGCCGACATCGACGCGACCGCCCGGGAGATCCGGATCGCGCTGCTCGAGGCTGACGTCAACCTCGCCGTGGTGCGCGAGTTCGTCAACGCGGTCAAGGAACGCGCCCGGGTCGAGGAGATCTCCGGCGCGCTCAATCCCGCGCAGCAGATCATCAAGATCGTCAACGACGAACTCGTCGCCATCCTCGGCGGCGAGACCCGGCTGCTGCGGTTCGCGAAGCGGCCGCCGACGGTGATCATGCTGGCCGGCCTGCAGGGCTCCGGCAAGACCACCTTGGCCGGCAAGCTCGCGCTCTGGCTCAAGGGCGAGGGCCACTCGCCGCTGCTGGTCGCGGCCGACCTCCAGCGCCCGAACGCGGTCAACCAGTTGCAGATCGTCGGCCAGCGGGCCGGCGTGCACGTCTTCGCCCCCGAGCCGGGCAACGGCGTGGGCGATCCCGTCGCGGTGGCCCGCGACTCCATCGCCGAGGCCCAGCGCCGGCTGTACGACGTGGTCATCGTCGACACCGCCGGCCGGCTGGGCATCGACGCGGAGCTGATGCAGCAGGCCGCGGACATCCGCGACGCCGTCAACCCCGACGAGGTGTTGTTCGTCGTCGACGCGATGATCGGCCAGGACGCGGTCAACACGGCCAACGCGTTCGCCGAGGGCGTCGGCTTCGACGGCGTCGTGCTGACCAAGCTGGACGGCGATGCCCGCGGCGGTGCCGCGCTGTCGATCGCCCGGGTGACCGGCAGCCCGATCATGTTCGCCTCCAACGGTGAGGCGCTGAAGGATTTCGACGTCTTCCATCCGGACCGGATGGCGAGCCGGATCCTCGGCATGGGCGACATGCTCACCCTGATCGAACAGGCCGAGAAGACCTTCGACGCCGAGGAGTCGGCCAAGGCCGCGGCCAAGCTGGCGTCCAAGGGCGGCGGCGACTTCGGGCTCGCGGATTTCCTGCAGCAGATGCAGATGGTGCGCAAGATGGGCCCGCTGTCCAAGATCTTCGGCATGCTGCCCGGCATGGGCGAGATGAAGGATCAGCTCGCCAGCATCGACGAGAAGGATGTCGACCGGATCGAGGCGATCATCCACTCGATGACGCCGGCCGAGCGGGACGATCCCAAGATCATCGACGGCTCCCGCCGGGCCCGGATCGCCCGCGGTGCCGGGGTCGGGGTCAGCGATGTCAACGGCCTGGTCAACAAGTTCTTCGACGCCCGCAAGATGATGAACTCGATGGCCACCGGCAAGATGCCCGGCATGCCGGGCCATGCCCGGAATGTCCGCGCCCCGCAAGCAGCCGGCCAAGAAGAAGAAGGGCGGCCGCGGCGTCTCCGGGAACCCCGCCAAGCGGAACGCGCCGCAGCACGAGGCGGCGCCGGCCGTCGACCCGGCCGCGGCGTTCGGCGCCGGCCAGTTCGACGAGGAGGCCATGCAGAAGGCGATGGCCGAGTTCCAGCTACCACCTGAGTTGCGCGGTCGCTTCGGCAAGTAAGGTCACGCCATGGCACCCCGGCTGAAACTCAGCGGTGTGGTGCTGCCTGACGGTGAACGGCGCGACCTCTGGGTGGTCGACGGACTGATCCGGACCGAACCCGTCGGCGACGCCGAGGCGGTTCCCGGCGGCTGGCTGATGCCCGGTCTGGTCGACGCGCACTGCCATGTCGGGCTCGAGATGAACGGCGCGGTGCCCGACGACGTCGCCGAACAGCACGCTCTCTCCGAGCGGTCCGCCGGGGCGTTGTTGCTGCGTGATGCCGGCAGCCCGGCCGACACCCGGTGGATGGACGAGCGCGACGACCTGCCCAAGATCATCCGGGCCGGCCGGCACATCGCCCGGCCCAAGCGCTACCTGCGCAACTACGGGGCCGAGGTCGAGCCGGACGAACTGGTCGCCGAGGTCGAGCGGCAGGCCGCGCGCGGCGACGGCTGGATCAAGCTGGTGGGCGACTGGATCGACCGCGAGGTCGGTGATCTTGCTCCGCTGTGGCCGGCCGAGGTGGCCGCGGCGGCGATCGCCCGGGCCCACGAACTGGGCTGCCGGGTGACCGCCCACGTCTTCGGCGAGCAGGCCGTCTCCGAACTGGTGGCCGCCGGCATCGACGGCATCGAGCACGGCACCGGGATGGACGACGCGACGATCGCGATCATGGCCGAGCGCCAGGTCGCGCTGGTGCCGACGATGATCCAGCTCGACAACTTCGACAACTACGCCGAAGCGGGCGAGGCCAAGTTCCCCGCGTACGCGAAGCACATGCGGGCCCTGTACGCGGGCCGACTCGAGCGGTTCGGCCATGCGCTGGACGCCGGCGTACCGATCTACGCCGGAACCGATGCCGGCGGCTACCTGCCGCACGGCCTGGTCGGCAAGGAGATCGCCGCCCTGGCCGGATTCAGCTCGCCGGAGTACGCGCTCGGCGCCGGTTCCTGGCGGGCCCGGTCCTGGCTCGGTCGCCCCGACCGACTGGTCGAGGGCGCGCCGGCGGATGTGGTGATCTTCGACCGCGACCCGCGTGTTGATCTTGGTGTGCTGATGCAGCCGAGCTGCGGTGATCCTGCGCGGCGTCCGGGTGGGTTGATCATGACGGTGTGGATCTGTGCCCGCTGCGCGGTGGAGTATCCCGACAGCGCTCAGCCGCCGGACCGCTGTGCGATCTGCAGCGACGAACGCGAATGCGTCGAGCCACCGGGCCAGCGATGGACCACGCTTGGCCGAACTCGAACGCGATGGGCACCGCGGATCGCTCCGCGAGGTGGAGCCCGGGCTGTTCGGCATCGACGTCGAGCCGACGGTCGGCATCGGGCAGCGCGCCCTGCTGGTCGGCAGCAGCGAGCGGGAACCTGCTCTGGGACCCGACGGGCTATCTCGACGACGACCTGGTCGCGGCCGTCTCTGCAGCCGGGGGAGTGGCCGCGATCGCCGCGAGCCATCCGCACATGTTCGGCGTCCAGGTCGAGTGGTCGCACCGCTTCGGCGGCGCGCCGGTCTATGTGAATCGCGCCGACCAGGACTGGCTGCAGCGAGACGACCCGGTGATCCGGCGTTGGGATGCGACGCTCGAGGTGCTGCCCGGCCTCACCCTGCACCGGATCGGCGGCCACTTCCCCGGCAGTGCGGTGCTGCACTTCGTCGGCGCGGACGGTCGCGGGGTGCTGCTCAGCGGCGACACCGTCCTGGTCACGCCGGACCAGCACTGGGTGAGCTTCATGCGCAGCTTTCCGAATCTCATTCCGCTGTCCGGCGCGGTGGTCGAGGGCGTGGCGGAACGCGTGCTCGCCCTTGACTTCGACCGGCTCTACGACAACTTCGGCGGCCAGGTCGCGACGGATGCGGCCGGACGGGTGCGGCGATCCGCGGAGCGCTACATCGGCTGGGTTCGCGGCGACCACGACAATCTGACGACAGTGAGGTGATCACGATGGCTTCGTGGATCTGCGCGACGTGCGCGGTGGAGTATCCGGACAGCCCGCAACCGCCGGAGCGCTGCCCGATCTGCAGCGACGAGCGACAGTACGTGAGACCCACCGGCCAGCGGTGGACGACGCTTGCTGATCTTGAAGGCCGAGGACACCGCGGCTCGGTCGCCGAGGTCGAGCCCGGTCTGCTGGGCATCGAGATCGAGCCGAGCGTCGGCATCGGGCAACGGGCCCTGCTGGTCCAGACGCCCGGCGGCAACCTCTTGTGGGATTCGACCGGCTACGTCGACGACGATCTGGTCGGTGCCGTGTCGGCCGCTGGGGGAGTGGCCGCGATCGCCGCCAGTCACCCGCACATGTTCGGCGTGCAGGTCGAGTGGTCGCACCGATTCCAGGGTGCGCCGGTCTACGTGGCCGAAGCCGATCAGGAGTGGGTGCAGCGAGACGATCCGGCCGTCCGGCTGTGGGACGAGCCGGTCGAGGTGCTCCCCGGAGTCACCCTGCACCGGATCGGCGGCCATTTTCCCGGCAGCGCGGTCGCGCATCTGGTCGGCGCCGACGGGAAGGGTGTGCTGCTCAGCGGCGACACCGTCGCCGGCACGCCGGATGAGCACTGGGTGTCGTTCATGCGCAGCTATCCCAACAAGCTCCCGATGTCGGCCGCGGTGATCGAGAAGGTGGCGAGCCGGGTGCTGGCGCTGGACTTCGACCGGCTGTACGACAACTTCGGCGGGCAGGTTCTCGCCGACGCGCAGTTCCTGGGTCCGCCGTTCGGCCGATCGCTACATCGCCTGGGTGCGCGGCGACTTCGACCACCTCACCGGGTAAGCGCGATGCGCGAGCGCACTGAGGCATGAGCAACAGAGCTTCGGTTCGGGACCACCAAGCAAGATAGGGGCATGCGCAGCGACTCGGCCCGGCGACTGATCGCTGCCCTGTCGGCACTGGTCGCCGCGCTGGTCGGTGCCGTGGTGCCGGCGGCGCAGGCGGCCGAGCAGATCGTGGAGACGGCGTTGCTGACGCCGGGGACACCCGAGCCGGACGGCGAGCCGGTGATGATCGACACCACGATCCTCACCGCGGATCCGGCGACCGCCCAGCCGGCGATCGTCCTCGCTCACGGCTTCGGCGGGACCAAGGACGACAGCCTGAGCCACCGCCCGTACGCTCGCCCGCGACGGCTACACGGTGATCATCTACACCGCTCGCGGGTTCGGGAAGTCCGGCGGCCTGATCCACCTGGACAATCCGGCGTACGAGGGCGCCGATGCCCGGAAGATCATCGACCTGGCCGCGACCCGACCGGAGGTGATCAAGGACGGCGACGATCCGGTGATCGGCTTCGCCGGTGCCTCGTACGGCGGGGCGATCACCTTGCTGGCCGCGGCCCTCGATCCTCGGGTGGATGCCATCGTCCCGGTGTTCACCTGGAACAGCCTGAGCCAGTCGCTGTTCCCGCAGCACCAGGTCGGCGCCGAGCAGCAGTCACCGGCCGACGTCACCCCGACCGGCCAGCCCGGAGTCTTCAAGCAGCGTTGGGCTTCGCTGTTGTTCCGCAGTGCCGGCCCGCCGCCCGAAGGCGGCAACAGCCAACCCGGTGTGCGGGCGCTTCGCCCCCGAGTTCTGCACGGGCTACCTGCGGGCCGCGGAGACGGGCCGACCGGATCGGGCGTTGATCAAGCTGCTCGACGAGTCCGGTCCCCGGCAGTACCTGGACAAGATCACCGCGCCGACCATGATCATCGCCGGCGAGGACGACACGCTGTTCCCGCTCGATCAGGCCGACGCCAACCTGCGTGGACTGCCGCCGTCGACGCCGGCCCGGCTGAGCTGGGTGGCGGGCGGCCATGACGGTGACGTCTCCACCGACGAACTGACCGGCGATCTCGAGGCCTGGTTCGGCCGCTATCTGAAGCGCGACGGTTCGGCGCCGGACAACCGGTTCTCGCTGGTGATGCCGGAGACCTCACTGGTCGGTGAGGGCGGCAGCCGGGACCCGCAGACCCTGCTGGCGCCGACCTATCCCGGTCCGGGCACGGGCCTGTCCGAGCACCGGGTCGAACTGTCCGGCGACGAGCAGGCCGTGGTGTCACCGCCCGGTGGCACGCCGGCGGCGTTGACCAACCTGCCCGGCACCGGCGGGACGCTGGCCCAGGCGTCGAGCATCGCCGGGTACGCGCTGGGCGTGCTGCCCGGTCAGGCGGCGACCTTCACCTCCGCGCCGCTGGAACGAGCCGCTGGACCTGATCGGCAGCGGCCGGATCGAGCTGACCGTCACCTCCGACCGCCCGACCGCGACCCTGTTCGCCTCGGTCTGGGATCTCGGGCCCGATCTGGAGCGCACGGTGGGTGGACGCACGACCAACGGGCCGAGCACCGCGGTGCTGCCCCAGCTGGCCGTGGCGCCCGTCCGGCTCAGCGGACTCACCCCGGGCCGGTCGACCCAGATCACCGTGGCCCTGCCAGCGGTGGCGCATCAGGTGCCGGTGGGCCACCGGCTGCAGGTTGTCGTGTCCAGCACCGATCAGGCGTACGCGGTGCCGGTCAGGCCGGCCGTCTACCGCATCGGGCTGGCCGCCGGCTCGGCCCTGACCGTGCCCGAGATCGCCACCACCGCGCTGAACGCCGGCACCCTGGACGTGCCGTTGCCGTTGATCATCGTCGTCGGTGCGCTGATCGTGGCCGCGGTGCTGGCCGTGATCATCTTCGGCCGCCGGCAGCGCCGGGCCCAGCTCCGTCCCGATCTGGCGGGTGTGCCGCTGGTCGTCAACGATGTCGTCAAGACCTACGGCGACGGGTTCCGGGCCGTCGACGGGGTGTCCTTCCGGGCCGAGGCCGGCCAGGTGGTCGGGCTGCTCGGCCCCAACGGAGCCGGCAAGACCACCGCGATCCGGATGCTGGTCGGACTGATCCGGCCGGACTCGGGCGAGATCTTCGTCGACGGCGAGCCCGTGCATGCCGGTGCCGACGTGCTCGGCTCGGTGGGCGCGTTCATCGAGGGTCCCGGGTTCCTGCCCCACCTCACCGGGATGCAGAACCTCACCGCGTACTGGCAGGCCACCGGCCGGCCGATCGAGGAGGCCCACCTCGACGAGGCGCTGGACATCGCCGGCCTCGGCACCGCGATCGACCGCCGGGTACGCGGCTACAGCCAGGGCATGCGGCAGCGGCTCGGGATCGCCCAGGCCATGCTCGGCCTGCCCCCGCTGCTGCTGCTCGACGAGCCGACCAACGGGCTGGATCCGCCGCAGATCAAGGCGATGCGCTCGGTGCTGGCCGACTACGCCGCGACCGGCCGCACCGTCGTGGTGTCCAGTCACCTGCTGGCGGAGGTCCAGCAGACCTGCTCCCATGTCGTGGTCATGCATCTCGGCAAGGTGATCTTGACCGGGTCGATGGCCGAGCTCACCGCGACCGAGGACGTCACCCTGGTCGGGCTGGCCGATGCCGGAGATCGGGCGCTGGCCGAGGAGGTGCTGACCGGGCTCGGTCTCGACACGTCCAGCGACGGCGAGTTGATCAAGGTCACCGGCGCGATGGCCCGACCGCGGCTGGTGGCCGAGCTGGTGGACGCCGGCGTGCAGGTCGATTCCCTCGACGGTCACCGCCAGCTCGAAGAGGTGTTCATGAACCTGGTCGATCCGCAGGCGACCCCGACAAGCAGCCAAGGAGGAGCGCCGATGAGCGTGGACGTCCGACCGCGCAGCAAGGCGCTGCCGCTGCGGGCCGAGCTCGGCCGCCAGCTCCGACGGCGGCGTACCCAGGGCACCTTCATCGTGCTCACCGCGTTGCCGTTGATCTTGGTCCTGGCCTTCTGGCTCGGCGACGACGACACCGACTCGGGCGCGCGCGGCTTCGTCGACCTCGCCCAGGACAGCGGGGCCAACCTGGTGGTGTTCGCGCTGTTCGCCTCCACCGGCTTCCTGTTCATCGTCATCGTGGCGCTGTTCGCCGGGGACACCGTGCCGTCGGAGGCCAGTTGGTCCAGCCTGCGCTACCTGCTCGCCGCACCGGTGCGGCGCGGACGGCTGCTGCGGCAGAAGCTCATCGTGGCGGCGCTCTCGTCGATGGCCGCGCTGATCTTCCTGCCGGCCTGGACGCTGCTGGTCGGTGGCATCGCGTACGGCTGGGGTCCCTACGTCGGGCCGACGGGTGATCAGCTGACCCTCGGCCAGTTCGCCGGCCGACTGGTGATCATCGTCGGCTACCTGCTGATCGATCTGGCGACCGTGGCCGCCTTCGCCTTCATGCTCGGGGTGCTGACCGACGCGCCGCTGGCCGCGGTCGGCGGGGCGGTGCTGCTGATGATCTTGTCCGCGATCCTGGACTCGATCACCGCCCTCGGCGGGATCCGGCAGGGACTGCCCGGCCACTACGCCTACGCCTGGGCCGACGCGCTGGCCCCGACGGTGAACTTCTCGGACATGGTCACCGGCGCGTTGTGGTCGGTCGGCTACGCCATCGTGCTGATCGGCTACGCCGTGTGGCACTTCGTCCGGAAGGACATCACCAGCTAGCCCGGGTCGGCTGGTACCGGTTGCAGGTGCTCGCCGAAGAACGCCTCGATCCGGCGCCAGGCGTCAGCCGCCGCAACCGGATCCGGGCCGACGTGGCTGATCTTCATCAGCGGGCGGAACACGACCGGTCCGTTGGTGGCGTGATTCAGGAAGCTGTGCCCGGCCGTGGGGTACACCTTGACGTCGGACGGGATCTGCCGCTCGGCCAGCGCCGCCTGCAGCCGGGGCACGCTCTTGACGCCCCGGCTGTCCCGGCCGCCGTAGCTGGCCACGATCGGGCAGGCGTCCCGCAGCAGCTCGGCCGCATCCTCGGGCACCTCGCCGTAGTTGACCGACGCCACGTCGAAGCCGTCCGACGGCGACCAGCAACGCGAACCCGCCGCCCATGCAGAAGCCGATCACCCCGACCTGACCGCTGCACCGCGGATCGGCCAGCAGCGCCTGCCGGGCCGCCTCGATCAGCTCGAACGGCCGGCCCTTGCGCTCCGAGTACGCCCGAACGGTCGCCGACGATGCAGCGCAGCCACAGCCCTTCGCCGAGCAGATCCGGCGCCAGCACCAGGTATCCCGCCGACGCCATCCGCTCGGCCTGCCGGCGCAGCACGTCGTCAACGCCCCAGGCCTCGTGCAGCATCACCACCCCCGGCCAGGGCCCGTCACCCTCGGGCCGGCTCATCACCGCCCGCCGGTCGCCGATGCTGAGGTCCTCGCTGATCGTCTGCATGCGGCCCACGCTACTGGCGGCCGGTGGTGTCGGATTCCCACGTATACGTGGGAATCTCGCACTGTACCCAGGAAGTTACCTGGGTACAGCGACAGGAAACTGGGTACAGCGCGAGGCACTCGCGCGGCGGGCGGTCGAAACGAGACATCGTGCGTTCAGTTCGCCTCTTGGCGGCCAACTCTGGCAGAATGCACTGCGCATCTGTGTCGAACGGCGCCCTCTAACTCCGGCCGGCACGGGTCCACCCGAGACCATCCGCGTGAGTGTCCCCACCGCGTCCGATGGGATCACCCGAAACAACACAGGAGAAACCACACACGTGGCTGTCAAGATTCGTCTGAAGCGACTCGGCAAGATCCGGTCGCCGCATTACCGCATCGTGGTCGCCGACTCCCGCACCAAGCGGGACGGTCGGGCCATCGAGGAGATCGGCAAGTACCACCCGAAGAACGATCCGTCCGTGATCGAGGTCAACTCCGAGCGGGCCCAGTACTGGCTGTCCGTCGGCGCCCAGCCGACCGAGGCCGTCGTCGCCCTGCTGAAGCGCACCGGGGACTGGCAGCAGTTCTCCGGCGACAAGACCCCGTCCGGGGTCGATCCGCAGGCCGAGAAGAAGAACAAGACCGACATCTTCAACGCAGCGCTGGCCGAGATGGGTGGCGAGCCGAAGGCGGCCGCGATCTCCAAGCGGACGGCGACCCGGGCCGCCAAGTCGGCCGAGGCCAAGCCGGACCAGGCGCAAGCCGGCCGACGAGGTCGAGGGCACCCCCGCCGAAGCCGCCGAGGCGGCCCAAGCCGGCGTCGCGGCGGCCGAGGCCTGACATGCTGGCCGACGCACTGGAGCATCTGGTTCGGGGAATCGTCACTCATCCTGACGATGTCACGGTGCGGGACAAGGATCTCCGCCGTGGCCGGATGCTCGAGGTGCGCGTCAACCCCGAGGACATCGGCAAGGTCATCGGCCGGTCCGGTCGCACCGCGACGGCGTTGCGCACGGTGATCGGGGCGCTCGCCGGCCGCGACGAGGTCCGAGTGGATTTCGTCGACGTCGACAAGCAGCCACGTCGCGGTCCGAGCGGTCGCTCCGGACAGAGCCGACGCTGACCAGCAGCGAAACAACGATCAACCGCCTCGACCCTGATCCTGGGTCGGGGCGGTTGTCATTGGTGAGGAGTCGGCTCGGATGACCGAGACGATCGAGGTCATGGTCGGGGTGATCGGCCGTGCCCACGGGATCCGTGGCGAGGTCGCCGTCGAGCCGCGTACCGACGAGCCGGAACGCCGGTTCGCGCCCGGGCAGCGACTGCGCGCCGAAGGATCGGGGCGCGTCTTCACCGTCGGTGCCGCCCGCGACCATTCCGGTCGGCTGCTCGTGCACTTCGAGGAACTGACCGATCGGACCGCAGGCCGAGGCCGTACGCGGCACCCGGTTGCTCACCGACGTGCCGTCGGCGCGAGGCGCCGACCGAGGATGGGGAGTTCTACGACCGCCAACTGGTCGGCCTGCTCGCCCGGCTGGCGAACGGCGACGAGGTGGGGCGGGTGATCTCGGTCCTGCACCTGCCGTCCCAGGACGTGCTGGAGATCCAGACGCCGACCGGTGTGCGACTGGTGCCGTTCGTCGAGGCGCTGGTCCCCGAGGTCGATCTCGCCGCCGGGTCGCTGACCATCGCCGACGTCGAGGGGTTGCTCAGCGACCAGGACGGCGCCTGATGCGCATCGACATCGTGTCGATCTTTCCCGCCTACCTCGAGCCGCTCCGGCTCTCCCTGGTGGGCAAGGCGATCGAGACCGGCATCGTCGAACTCGGCGTCCATGATCTTCGGGACTGGACCCATGATCGGCATCGCACCGTTGACGACACCCCGTACGGCGGCGGCGCCGGGATGGTGATGCGGCCGGAGCCGTGGGGCGAGGTGCTTGATGATCTTGCTGGCTCGACGCAGATTCGGCCCTTCGACAGGCTCAGGGCACGACACGCTCTCGACAGGCTCAGGGCACGAGCCCTTCGACAGGCTCAGGGCACGAGTGGGCCGAGACTGATCGTGCTCACCCCGTCGGGTCGGACCTTCAACCAGACGATCGCGTACGAGCTGGCGGCCGAAGATCATCTGATCTTCGCCTGCGGCCGCTACGAGGGCATCGATGCGCGGGTCGCCGAGCACGCGGCCGGCCGGATGCGGGTCGATGAGCTGAGCATCGGCGACTACGTGCTGAACGGGGGAGAGGCGGCCGCGTTGGTGATCATCGAGGCGGTGGTCCGGTTGCTGCCCGGGGTGATCGGCAACCCGGCGTCGCTCACCGAGGAGTCGCACGGTGTTGATCATGACGGGCTGCTGGAGTACCCGCTCTACACCAAGCCGCCGAGCTGGCGCGGCCTCGACGTTCCGGAGATCCTGTTCAGCGGCCACCACGGCAAGATCGCCGAGTGGCGCCGCGAGCAGGCTCTCGCCCGGACCCGCGACCGCCGACCCGACCTGGTGCCGGACGAGCCGGAACCGCAGAATTGACCTGACTCGATCCGCGGAAGGCTGGTCAGATGTCGCTCGACCCCTGGGTGGCGACCTCGGTCGCTGAACTGCTCCGCGACGCCACCGAGCGCCGGCCGGTGCAGACCGTCGACGCCAAGTCGGGAGCCCGGTTCGAGAAGCTGATCATCAAGGGTCGGCCGTGCTTCCTCAAGGTGCTGTCGACCGAGTCCGACTGGATCATGCGGTGCACCGGCAACACCAGCTACTGGGAGTTCCAGGTCTGGTCGGCCGGCCGCTATCACGCCGCGCCGCGGGTCATCGATCACGCGATGATCGGGATGGCCCTGGAGAGCACGGATGGGGCACCGCAGCTGGCCATGCTGATGGACGACCGGAGCGCCGACCTGGTGCCGCCCGGTGATCAGCCGATCGCGCCGGTCCAGCACGCGCGGTTCATCGAGCACCTGGCGATCATGCATGCCGCCGGCCTCGGCTGGCACGATGATCTTGGTCTGTATCCACTGGAGCGCCGGCCGCTGTTCTTCGCGCCGGAGACGATCGCCCCCGAGCTGCAGCGCGGCGACGTGCCGGTGCCGATCATGGTGGCCGAGCAGGGTTGGGGCTTGTTGCCGGAGAAGGATCCGGCTCTGTTCGAGCTCGTCACCGCGATCCATCGCGATCCCGGCCACCTGGCGGGGCTGCTCCGGGAGACGCCGCAGACCTTCATCGCGGGCGACTGGAAGCTCGGCAACCTCGGCACCCGGCCGAACGGTGACACCGTGCTGCTGGACTGGGCCTATCCGGGCGAGGCGCCGCCGGCCTGGGAACTGGCCTGGTATCTCGCGCTGAATCGGTCCCGGCTTCCCGAGTCGAAGGAGGCGACGATCGATCGCTACCGAACCGCCCTGGAGGCCGCCGGGGTGACCACCGAGCCGTGGTGGGCGCGGCAACTGGATCTCTGCCTGCTCGGGATGGCGGCGACGATGGGCTGGGAGAAGGCGGTCGGCGACCCGCCCGAGCTGGCCTGGTGGTCAGCCCGGGCTCAGGACGCCGCGCGTTGGTTGTGATCAGCCGACGCTGAGCTTCGTCGACGTTCGGAGTCCGTCGCTCGTGTGGTGCACCGGACGCGGAAGCTCCGACGTGATGTTCGCTATACGAACAGTTGTGCATCTGGCGAACATCTGGTAGCTTCTGGGCCAGTCAGCGTCGAGGAGGACAGCGTGAACACCGTGGGGAAGTCCATTCTGGTCGGACTGGTCGGCGACGGTGTCACTCCATCGTTGACGCCGCCTCTGCACGAGCGCGAGGCCGATCACCAGTCGTTCAGCACCAGTCCACCACCGCGTCTTGGCGCGATAACCTGACCGGCGCAGACCCCTTTCCAACTGCATGACGCCAGTACCGCGGCGCGACTTGGACCGCCCGGCTACGGACGCAGCGGTCCACACCAGGAGGAGCAAATGGAAGATCTCACCGCCGACACCGAGGGGACGCACGAGCCCCACGGCGTCAAGGCACCAAAGAAGGCCGCTCTCGCCGGCTGGATCGGAAGTGCCGTCGAGTACTACGACTTCTTCCTGTACGGGGCGGCTGCGGCACTCGTCTTTCCGCAGCTCTTCTTTCCCGCGGCCGACCCTCAGACGGCACGGCTTGCCTCGTTTGCGACCTTCGGGGTCGCCTACGTCGCCAGGCCGATCGGCGCCGTCATCCTGGGGCACTTCGGGGACCGTCTCGGCCGCCGGACGATGCTCATCTTCACCTTGCTCCTGATGGGTCTGTCCACGATTCTCGTCGGCGTCCTGCCGACCTACGCCCAGGTCGGTGTCCTTGCGCCGATCCTGCTGGTCATTCTCCGCTTTCTGCAGGGGCTCTCGGCGGCCGGAGAGCAGGCCGGTGCCAACTCCATGTCCTTGGAGCACGCGCCAGCCAACCGCCGTGGCTTCTTCACCAGCTTCACTCTCAGCGGCACTCAGATGGGCCTGATCCTGTCGACGCTGGTGTTCATCCCCATCGGGGCACTGCCTGAGGAGGACCTGCTCTCCTGGGGTTGGCGGATCCCGTTCCTGCTCAGCATCGTCGTCGTGGCGGTCGGCCTCTGGGTCCGGCGCTCGCTCCCCGAGACCCCGGCTTTCGAGGAGGTTGAGGAGACCCACGAGAAGGCCGGCTTCCCCGCAGCCGTCCTGTTCCGGACGCACGGCATCGACGTCCTCCGCGTGGTGTTCTGCGCCCTCATTGCCGTGGTGAGCACCATCTTCAGCGTCTTCACCCTGTCCTACGCGGTGAACGACGTCGGCATCAGTCAGGACGAGGATGCTCGCCGTCCTCATCGTGGCCAACATCGTCGCACTCGCGGCCATCCCGCTGTGGGCGACGCTGTCCGACCGCATCGGCCGCAAGCCGGTCTTCATCGGCGGCGCCCTCGGTTGCGCTGCGATCGTCTGGCCGTACATGTGGGCTCTCAGCCGCGAGAACTACGCGCTCATCTTCGTCATCGGCGTGCTGTTCTCGGGCGTGGTCTACAGCGCCGCCAACGGCGTGTGGCCCTCGTTCTACGGCGAGATGTTCGACACCCGCGTCCGATACTCGGGCATGGCGATCGGCACCCAGGTCGGCTTCGCCATCGCCGGCTTCGCCCCGCTGATCAGCGAGGCACTCCTCGGTGAAGGTCTCAACGGCTGGCTGCCCGTTGCGGTCTTCACCACAGCTGCGCGCCCTCATCGCCGCGGGCTGTGCGGCGACCGCCCGCGAGACGTACAAGGTGCACATGCTCGACCTGGGCAGGCGCGGCCCGGGGCTTCCGGCTCTCGCCGCAGAGCAAGCCTGACGATGAAGGTGCGGGATCCGAGGAGGATCATGTGAGCACCGTCGGGGAGTCGTTCCTGGTCGGACTCATCGGGGAGGGTGTCATCCCGTCCTTGACGCCGCCGATGCACGAGCGGGAGGCCGATCACCAGGGGCTGCGGTATCTCTACCGTCCGATCGATCTGACGGCCATCGGTCGGCCCGGGTCGGACATCGGTGTGCTGCTCCACCAGGCTCGCGATCTCGGCTTCAACGCGTGCAATGTGACGCATCCGTGCAAGCAGGAGGTGCTGGCCCACCTCGATGACATCTCGGCCACGCGCGGCCGCGATCGGCGCCGTCAACACGGTGCTGATCAGAGACGGCCGGCTGATCGGCGACAACACCGACGTCAGCGGTTTCGGCACTGCACTCCGGACCGGACTGCCCGAGGCCGACCTCAGTTCCGTCGTTCTGCTCGGCGCGGGCGGCGCCGGTGCAGCGGTCAGTCATGCGCTCCTCGCGGCCGGGGTCGAGCGGCTGGCGATCGTCGATCTCGACCGCTCGCGCGCCGATGATCGCGCCGCTTCGCTGCTGGCTCGTTATCCGGATGCCGCGGTCAGCACCGACACGCCGGACGCCCTCGGCGGCTGCTGCCGCAGGCGACCGGGCTGGTGCACGCGACCTTCGTCGGGATGCACAGCCACCCCGGACTGCCGGTGCCCGCCGAGCTCCTGCGGCCCGATCTGTGGGTCGCCGACATCGTCTATCGGCCGCTGGTCACCGAACTGGTCGCCGCGGCGACCGCTCTCGGCGCTCCGGTGCTCGACGGCGGGCACATGGCGACCGGCCAGGCGGTCGACACGTTCCGGTTGATCACCGGGCTCGAGCCGGACGCCGCCCGGATGCGGGCGCACTTCCTGGAGCTGATCGAGGAAGGCCGCTGAGCGATGGGCAGGATCAAGAAGACGACGGCGACGGTCTGCCTGTCGGGCACGCTGGTGGAGAAGATGCACGCCTGTGCCGCCGCCGGCTTCGACGGCATCGAGTTGTTCGAACCCGACCTGGTGGTGGCGCCGCAGTCGCCGGAGGAGATCCGCAGCTCTCGCCGAGCGGCTCGGCCTGGAGCTCGTGCTCTACCAGCCGTTCCGCGACTTCGAAGGCGTCGATGATCATCAACTGGCCGACAATCTCCGACGGGCCGAAGCCAAGTTCGCGCTGATGCAGCGGCTCGGCATCGACACCATCCTGGTCTGCAGCAACGTGGGCACGGCGACCATCGACGATGATCAACTCGTCGCCGATCAGCTCCGCCGGCTCGGTGATCTTGCTCAGCGTTACGGCGTGCGGATCGCGTACGAGGCGCTGGCCTGGGGCCGGTTCGTGAGCGACTACCGGCATGCCTGGCGGATCGTCAGCTTGCCGATCATGATCAGGTCGGGGTCTGCCTGGACAGCTTCCACATCCTGTCCCGCGGCCACGATCCGGCGGCCATCGAACAGATACCGGGCGAGAAGATCTTCTTCCTCCAGTTGGCCGACGCGCCGCTGCTGAGCATGGACGTGCTGTCCTGGAGCCGGCATCACCGGCTCTTCCCGGGCGAGGGGGACTTCGACCTGCCGCAGTTCGTCGCCCACGTGATGCGCACCGGGTACGCCGGCCCGCTGTCGCTCGAGGTGTTCAACGACATCTTCCGGCAGACCGACGTCACCCGGACGGCGGTGCACGCCTTCCGATCGCTGTCGTTCCTGGAGGACCAGGCGGCCCAGTTGCCGGGTGACGGGCGGCGGGCTCACCGCTCTGGTGCCGCTCGACGAGCCGGCCGGCTTCGACTTCGTCGAGGTCAAGGCCGAGAACACCGACCCGGTCGAGATCGTGCTGTCCCAGCTCGGCTTCACGTTCGGCGGGCACCACCGCACCAAGCCCGTCCGCCTCTGGCAGGCCGGGGACGCGCGCATCGTGCTCAACGAGCAGCAGGCCCGGGACTGGGAACCGACCATCGCGGCCGTCGGCTTCGAGGTCTCCGATCCGGCGCAGGCGGCCCGACGGGCCGCTCAGCTCGCCGCGCCGCCGGTCTTCCGGCGGACCAGCGCCCGGGAGCACGAACTGCGCGCGGTCGCCGCCCCCGACGGCACCGAGATCTTCTGGGCCGAGGCCGGGGTCGAGCACCCCGATCTGGGCGGCGGAGTTCGACGAGGGCCGGCAAGCCGGCGGGCGACAGCCTGATCAGCCACATCGATCACACCAACCTGTCGCATCCGTGGCACCGGTTCGACGAGGCCGTGCTGTTCTACGGCAGCGTGCTCGCCCTGCAGTCGCAGTCGACGGTCGAGGTCGCCGGTCCGGTCGGGCTGGTCCGCAGCCAGGTGATGCGGACGCGTGGGGCCGAGGTCCGGTTGGTGCTCAACGTCGCCCCGCTGCTGGAGGCCGACGAGGGTGACCGGCCTCAGGCGCAGCACGTCGCGTTCGCCTGCTCCGACGCCTTCGCCGTGGCTCGGGCCGCCCGGGCCCGCGGCCTGGACTTCCTGCCGGTGCCCGACAACTACTACGCCGACCTGCAGGCCCGCTTCGGCCTCGACGACGGCCGGCTCAGCGAGCTGTCCGAGCTGGACCTGCTCTACGACCGGGACGGCGCGGGCGAGTTCGTGCACTTCTTCACCCGGACGTTCGGCAACGTCTTCTTCGAGGTCGTCGAGCGATCGCGGCGGCTACGACGGCTACGGCGCTCCGAACGCCCCGGTTCGGCTGGCCTCCCAGCACTCGAGCTCCGAAGATGATCATGAGAGGAACACGTTGATGAGCGACGACGAAGCGTTCAGCGAGCACGAGCTGGTGACCGGCTCCGACACGGCGCAGCGCAGCCAGCGCGAGATGGATGCCGAGATGGCGGCGGTGATCGAAGGCTACGAAGCCGGCAAGGCCGAGCACGGCGAGGAGACCCAGCCGCGGCTGAACTACCCGCCGTACCGGAGCAGCGTGCTGCGCCATCCCACCAAGGATCCGCTACCATGCCGATCCGGAGACCATCGAGCTCTACGCGCCGGTCTTCGGGCATCGCGACGTGGATCCGCTGGAGGCCGACCTGACCATCCAGGGCAACGGCGAGCCGATCGGCGAACGGATGGTGGTGACCGGCCGGATCGTCGACGGGGAGGGCCGTCCGGTGCGCCACCAACTCGTGGAGATCTGGCAGGCCAACGCCGCCGGACGCTACATGCACAAGCGCGACCAGCACCCGGCACCGCTGGATCCGAACTTCACCGGCGTCGGCCGCTGCCTGACCGACGACGACGGCCACTACCGGTTCACCACGATCAAGCCGGCGCCGTATCCGTGGAAGAACCACCGCAACGCCTGGCGCCCCGCGCACATCCACTTCTCCTTGTTCGGCACGGATTTCCCGGCCCGGATGATCACCCAGATGTACTTCCCGGGCGACCCGCTGTTCGCCCTGGACCCGATCTATCAGACGATCACCGATCAGCGGGCCCGGGACCGGCTGGTCGCCAGCTACGACCACGATGTCTCCCAGCACGAGTGGAACACCGGCTATCGCTGGGACATCGTGCTCACCGGCAGCCAGCGCACCTGGACCGAGCCCGAAGGAGACGAGCACGAATGAGCGACACCTCGTTGGTTCCCACCCCCGGCCAGACCATCGGCCCGTTCTTCGGCTATGCGATGCCGTACGCCGGCGGCGACACGCTCGCGGCACCGCACCATCCGGCGGCCGTCCGGCTGCACGGTGTGGTGAGTGACGGCAACGGCGACCCGATCCCCGACGCGTTGATCGAGATCTGGCAGGCCGACGAGGCCGGCCAGGTGCCGCAGCGCGCCGGCTCGCTGCGCCGCAACGCCCACCAGGCGACCTCGGGCGCGTACTTCCTCGACACCTACACGTTCACCGGTTTCGGCCGGGCCGCGGTGGACAACGCCGGCGAGTACGCGTTCCAGACCGTGCTGCCCGGGCCGACGGAGCCGGGCAAGGCCGCATTCTTCTGCCTGACCATCTTCGCCCGCGGCCTGCCGAACCGGCTGTTCACCCGGGCGTACGTGCCGGCCGACGAGGCGGTGCTGCAGCGCTGACCGATTCCTGGCCAGCGTGCCGGAGGACCGCCGGGCGACGTTGCTGGCCAGCGTCGACGGCGAGCGCAGCCTGCGGTTCGACATCCGGCTGCAGGGCGACGGCGAGACCGTGTTCATCAGCTATCCCGGCTTCGACTCGCCCCGGGCGGAATTCGGCTGATGAGCGCTCCCAGCCTGTTCTGGCCCGGCGACCACCGGGCGGGCGACGTCTTCAGCCCCGAGGCGTACGCCCGCGCCCTGGTGGCGGTCGAGGTCGCCTGGCTCCGCGTCCTCGCCGCGTCCGGACCGGCACCGGCGAGCGCCGCCGACGCGTTGGCTGAGGTGTCGCTGGATCCCGACGCAACTGGTCCGAGATCGCGACCGATGCCGAGGGCGGCGGCAATCCGGTCATTCCGTTGCTGGCGGTGCTGCGCTCCCGACTGCCCGATGAGGCCGCGAAGTGGCTGCACAAGGGGCTGACCAGTCAGGACGTGGTGGACACCGCGCTGATGCTGTGCGCGCGGTCGGCCCTCGACCAACTCGCTGATGATCTTGGTCGCTGCGTCGCCGCGCTCGCCGCACTCGCCGAGCAGCACCGGCAGACGATCATGGTCGGCCGGACCCTGACCCAGCACGCCGTGCCGATCACCTTCGGGCTCAAGGCGGCGGGGTGGCTGGACGGCGTGCTGGACGCGCTGGACGGGATCGTCCTTGCCCGCAAGGGTTTGCGGGTGCAGTGTGGGGGTGCGGCCGGAACGCTCGCGGCGATCGCCGAGCTCGCCGATGATCATGGCCTCGACTGGTCGGCCGCGCTGGCCGCGTGAGCTGTCCCTGGCCGCCTCGACGCCGTGGCACACCCGTCGTACGCCGGTCACCGCGGTCGGCGACGCGCTGGTGACCACCACCGACGCGCTCGGCCATCTGGCCTCCGATATCGTCGTACTCAGCCGTCCGGAGATCGCCGAAGTCAGCGAGCCGGCGGGCGAGGGTCGTGGCGGATCCTCCACGATGCCGCAGAAGCGCAACCCGGTGCTGGCGGTCCTGATCCGCCGAGCCGCGGCAACGGCGCCGCTGCTCGGTTCGCAACTCCACCTCGCCTCCGCCCAAGCCGTGGACGAGCGACCCGAGGGCGCCTGGCACACCGAGTGGCAGCCGCTGGCCCTGCTCGCCCGGCACGCCGTGACGGCCGCGTCGCAGGCCGCCGAACTGGTCGAGGGTCTCGAGGTGCACGCCGACGCGATGGCCGCCACCGTGCAGCGGGCGATGCCCGGTCTGCTGGCCGAACGGGCCGTCCATCCGGGCCTTGACCGGCCGACCGGCCGACGCCGGGCAATCCGTCGGACTACCTCGGCGCGACGCAGTCGATCATCGACGCCACGCTGGACCGGGCCGAGAGAACGGGAGCGCAGCGATGACCCTCGACCTGACCGCCACCCAGCTCACCGAGCCCGGGCGACGGGCTCCCGCTGCTCGTCGTCGGTCCCTCCATCGGCACGTCCGTCACCGCGCTCTGGTCGTCCTGCGCGGCCCGGCTGGCCGGGACGTTCCACGTCGTCGGCTGGGACCTGCCCGGGCACGGTCGCAGTGCGACCACCCATGAGCCCTTCACCATGGCCGATCTCGCGGCCGCTGTCGTCACCCTCGTCGACAAGATCCGACCTTCGACCTGAGCTTTCGAAGGCGCACGGTCCTTCGACAGGCTCAGGGCACGGTTCTTCGGCTCAGGGCCGGCGAGTTCTTCTATGCCGGGGATTCCGCCGGGGGAGCGGTCGGGCTGCAACTGTTGCTCGACGCACCGGACCGGATCGTCGCGGCGGTGATCATCTCGTCCGGGGCCAAGATCGGCGACGCCGAAGGATGGACCGAGCGGGCCGACCTGGTCCGCGCGGCCGGCACCCCCGCCCTGGTCGAGGGCTCGGTGCGGCGCTGGTTCGCGCCGGGATTCCTGGACCGTGACCCGGCGACCGCCACCGCGCTGCTGCATTCGCTGCAGGATGCGGATCGGTTCGGCTATGCGGGCGTCTGCGGGGCGCTGGCCACCTTCGACGTCCGGGATCGGCTCGGCGAGATCACGCAGCCGGTGCTCGTCGCCACCGGTGAGTCCGACGAGGCCACCCCGATCGCCCTCGGCCAGGAGATCGCCGCCGGTGTGCCGGACGGCCGCTTCGTCGCCATCGAGCAGGCCGCCCACCTCCCGCCGGCCGAGCAGCCGGCCGCGGTGGCCGATCTGCTGACCGCCTTCTTCCTTCCCGACGGCGAGCCGACCGGTCGAGGGACCTGGGAGCCGACGGCGACGCTCGAGGAGGTCTACGACGCCGGGATGGCCGTCCGCCGCGAGGTGCTCGGCGATGCCCACGTCGACCGGGCCACGGCGTCGGCCGACGAGTTCACCGCCGAGTTCCAGGAGATGATCACCCGCTACGCCTGGGGCTCGATCTGGACCCGTCCCGGCCTGGATCGTCGCTCCCGTTCCTTGATCACGCTGACCGCCCTGGTCGCCCGCGGCCACCACGAGGAACTGGCGATGCACGTCCGCGCCGCGCTGCGCAACGGCCTGACTCCGGACGAGATCAAGGAACTCCTGCTGCAGACCGCCATCTACTGCGGCGTACCCGACGCCAACACCGCCTTCCGCATCGCCCGCCAGGCGCTGAATGAAGCTCCAGATCAGAACAAGATCAACACCAGAAGGAAGAACTCATGACCGTCATGCCGCGTTCGTCTACGACGCCATCCGCACCCCGTTCGGCCGCTTCGGCGGTGGGCTGGCCAAGATCAGGCCCGATGATCTTGCCGCCACCGTGATCAAGGCCGTGCTCGACCGCTCGCCCCGACCTGGACCCGGAGCGGATCGACGAGATCGTCTTCGGCAACGCCAACGGCGCGGGCGAGGACAATCGCAACGTCGGCCGGATGGCCGGACTGCTGGCCGGGTTGCCGGTCTCGGTGCCCGGTACGACGGTCAACCGGCTGTGCGGGTCGAGCCTGGACGCGGCCATGATCGGCTCGCGGACCATCGAGACCGGCGACGCGGAGATCGTGCTCACCGGCGGCGTCGAGTCGATGAGCCGGGCGCCCTGGGTGCTGCCCAAACCGGACCGCGCCTTCCCGGCCGGCGACATCAGCGCCCCGTCCACCACCCTCGGCTGGCGGCTGGTCAACCCGGCCATGCCCGCCGAGTGGACCGTCTCCCTCGGCGAGGCGAACGAGCAGTTGGAGGACAAGCACCACATCGGCCGGGAGCGGATGGACGCGTTCGCGATGCGCTCGCACCGACTCGCCGACGAGGCGTGGAGCGCCGGGTTCTTCGACGACCTGACCACCGCGGTGCCGGGCACCGACGTCGACCCGGGACGAGAACATCCGCGCCGGTACGCCGGCGGAGAAGATGGCGGCGCTGAAGCCGGTGTTCCGCCCCGACGGCGCGATCACCGCCGGCAACGCCTCGCCGCTGAGCGACGGCGCCTCCGCCGTGCTGCTCGGCTCCGAATCGGCGGCCCAGACCATCGGTGCTGACCCGGTCGCCCGGATCGCCGGGCGGGCGGCGTACGCGCTGGAACCGCAGTTCTTCGGCTACGCCCCGGTCGAGGCGGCCAACAGCGCCCTGAAGCGGGCCGGCATCGGCTGGGGCGAGGTCGGCGCGGTCGAGTTGAACGAGGCGTTCGCGGTCCAGTCGCTGGCCTGCGTCGACGCCTGGGGGATCGACCCGGAGATCGTCAACACCCACGGCGGCGCGATCGCCATCGGCCACCCGCTCGGCGCGTCCGGCGGCCGGATCCTCGGCACGCTGGCCAAGGTGCTCCGCGAGCGCGGCGAGCGCTGGGGCGTGGCCGCCATCTGCATCGGGGTCGGCCAGGGACTGGCCGTGGTCTTGGAGAACCTGATCTTGGACAACACCGCACCGACCGAGCGCGACATCCGAACCAGGCAAGGAGAACTGACGTGCCGAGCATCACCAGCGACGCCGACGAAGCGGTCTCGGTGATCAAGGACGGCGCGACCGTGCTGATCGGCGGTTTCGGGACCGCCGGCCAGCCGATGGAGCTGATCGACGCGCTCCGCCGGCACGGCGCCAAGGACCTGACCGTGGTCAACAACAACGCCGGGAACGGTGACCAGGGGCTGGCCGCGCTGCTGAAGGCCGGGCAGGTGAGCAAGATCATCTGCTCCTTCCCGCGACAGTCCGACTCCTGGGTCTTCGACGAGCTCTACCGGTCCGGGAAGATCGAGCTGGAGGTCGTGCCGCAGGGCAATCTGGCCGAGCGGATGCGCGCCGCCGGCGCGGGCATCGGCGCCTTCTTCTGCCCGACCGGGGTCGGTACGCCGTTGACCGAGGGCAAGGAGCGGCGCACGATCGGCGGCCGCGACTACGTGCTGGAGTATCCGATCTCCGGCGATGTCGCGCTGATCAAGGCGCTGCGGTCGGACACCCTCGGCAACCTCGTCTACCGCAAGACGGCGCGCAACTTCGGTCCGGTGATGGCCGCGGCCGCAGCGCACACCGTGGTGCAGGTCGGCGAGGTCGTCGAGGCCGGCCGGATCGATCCCGAGGTCGTGGTGACACCGGGAATATTCATCGACACGGTGGTCACGGTTCCGGCCCCGATCCCCGACCCAGAAGAGAAAGGAGCCGGACAATGACCACGACCACCAACGCACCGACACGGACTCGTCGTGACCGAGCAGGCCGACCGCGGACCGCTCAGCCGGGAGGAGATCGCCCGGATGGTCGCCTCCGACATCCCCGACGGCTCCTACGTCAATCTGGGCATCGGTCAGCCGACCAAGGTCGCGGACTACCTCCGGCCCGGCAGCGGGATCATCCTGCACACCGAGAACGGCATGCTCGGCATGGGTCCGGAGGCGCACGGCGACGACATCGATCCCGACCTGATCAACGCCGGCAAGATCCCGGTCACCGAACTGCCCGGTGCGGCCTACTTCCATCACGCCGACTCGTTCGCGATGATGCGCGGCGGGCACCTGGACGTCTGCGTGCTCGGCGCCTTCCAGGTCTCCGAGCGCGGCGACCTGGCCAACTGGCACACCGGCGCTCCCGACGCGATCCCGGCCGTCGGCGGGGCGATGGATCTGGCCATCGGCGCCAAGGACGTCTACGTGATGATGTCGCTGTTCACCAAGGGCGGCGAGTCGAAGCTGGTCGGGGAGTGCACGTACCCGCTGACCGGGCTGGCGTGCGTCAGCCGGGTCTACACCGAGTACGGCGTCTTCGCCACCGGCCCGGACGGGGTCCGCGTCCTCTCCACCTACGGCATCACCGCCGACGGAGCTGCAGGACCGGATGCCGGTAGAGCTGCACGCTGATGGACGACGAGATCAGGCCGGCCGCCGAGGACCCGAGCGGGCCGAGGGATTCGTCCAGTCCCTGGCTCGTGGACTGGCGGTGATCTCGGCGTTCGACGCCGAGAATCCGGAGATGACGCTGAGCGAGGTCGCCCGCCGGACCGATCTCAGCCGAGCGACGGCGCGGCGGTTCCTGCTGACCCTGGCCCAGCTCGGCTACGTGCGGGCCGACGGCAGCCGCTTCGCGCTGACCCCGCGGGTGCTGCGGCTCGGCACCGCGTACCTGTCGAGCCTCGGCCTGCCGACGGTCGCCCGGCCGCACCTGCAGGATCTGGCCGCGCAGCTCGGCGAATCCACCTCGGTGGCGGTGCTGGACGGCGACGACATCGTCTACGTCGCGCGGGTCGCCACCCGCCGGATCATGAGCGTCAGCATCTCGGTCGGCACCCGCTTCCCCGCCTACGCGGCCTCGATGGGCCGGGTGCTGCTGGCCGGTCTGGACGAGCCGCGCTGGAGGCCTACCTGGCCCGGGTCGAGCTGATGCCGCTCACCAACCGGACGGTCAGGACGCCCGACGCGCTGCGCGCCGAGCTGGTCAAGGTGCGGCAGCAGGGCTGGGCGCTCGTCGACCAGGAACTGGAGATCGGCCTGCGCTCACTGGCCGCCCCGATCCGCGATGCGCGAGGCCAGGTCGTCGCCGCGGTCAACATCTCCACCAACGCGTCCGCCGTGGCGTCGGAGCCGGTACCGGACCACTACCGGGATGCGCTGGCGGCGACGGCCGCCGCGATCAGCGCCGACCTGGTCACCACGGCCCTCGACTGAACCGGGCCGTTCAGCCGAGGTAGGGCGGCGCGACGCCCCAGCCCCAACGCGGGACCGGCGCCTCGGCACCACCTCGGCGCCCGGCTTGGAGTTCTGCATCGCGAGCCGGGTGCCCCACTCGAGGTAGCCGATGATCGCCGCCCGGAACTCCGGGTCGTCGGGCAGTCCGGCGTCGTCGGCCGCCATGCTCATCAAGGAGACGAACCGCCGGCGCTGCTCGACGCTGATGTCGAGACCGAGGTGGTGGGCGAGCATCCGCGGGTAGCCGCCGAGCGCGGTGTAGTCCGACGGCCCGCCGAGCACCTCGCTCCACCACACGCGAGACGTGCTCGCGGTGGTCGGCGCTCACTCCGCCCGGGAACAGCACGCTCAGCAGATCGTCGTCGCTCCACCCGGTCGTAGAACGCGTTGATCATCGCCGGCGACGGCCGGGCCGCCACCGGCCCACTCGTACAGCGTCGGCACCTCGTCCATCCGCACATCATGCCGCGCCGCCCAACGACGCCCGAGGTCGGGCCGGTGTCAGGGGCCGTGACAGCGCGATGTGCGCGTCATGCCAGCGGCACCGGTCAGGCTGAGTCCATGAACGTGATCGAAGCAACCGGACTCACGAAGCGGTTCGGTACCACCCAGGCCCTCGCCGGCGTCGACCTCGCCGCGCGCGAAGGCACCGTGCTCGGCGTGCTCGGCCCGAACGGCGCCGGCAAGACCACCGCGGTGCGCGTGCTGGCCACCCTGCTGCAGCCGGACGCCGGCAGTGCCCGGGTCGGCGGGTACGACGTGCTGCGCGAGCCGCACAAGGTCCGCAACACCATCGGGCTCACCGGCCAGTACGCGTCGGTCGACGAAGACCTGACCGGCACCCAGAACCTGGTGATGATCGGCCAACTGCTCAACCTCCCGACCCGCGAGGCCAAGGCCCGCGCCAAGGAGCTGCTGGCCTGGTTCGACCTGAGCGATGCCGCGAGCAAGACCGCCAAGACCTATTCCGGCGGCATGCGGCGGCGCCTCGACCTGGCCGCCGGCCTCGTCGGCCGACCGGCGGTGATCTTCCTCGACGAGCCGACCACCGGGCTCGACCCGGCCAAGCGCGAGGACATGTGGGACGTCATCCGCAGCCTGGTCACCGAGGGCTCGACCGTGCTGCTGACCACCCAGTATCTCGAGGAGGCCGACGCGCTGGCCGACGAGATCACGGTGATCGACCACGGCCGGGTCATCGCCCACGACACCCCGGACGGGCTCAAGCGGGTGATCGGCGGCTCCCGGATCGCGGTCCGCCCGTCGGATCCCGGCCCGGCTGCCCGACGTGAAGATGATCTTGACCGAGATCGCCGGCGTCGAGCCCGAGGTCGACCGGACGCGGCGAGCTCACCGTGCCGGTGGCCGGCGAGGAGGCGTTGCCGATCGCCGTGTCCCGGCTGGCCGCCGCCGGCATCGCCCTCACCGAGCTGTCCCTGCACCTGCCGAGCCTGGACGAGGTCTTCCTGACCCTGACCGGCCGGCCCGCCGAAGAAGACGAGGAGGCCGCAGCATGACCGCGACCCAGACCCTGACCACCCCGGCCCGGCCGACGATGCCGGCGCCGCACACCACCGAGAGCTCCAGCGGCCTGGTCAGCTATCTCCGGCACGCGCTGGTGGTGGCCAAGCGGAGCTTGATCAAGACCTGGCGGACGCCGGAGGCCCTGATCGACGTCACCATCCAGCCGGTGATCTTCCTCGCCCTGTTCACCTACATCTTCGGCGGCGCGATCGCGGCCGGTGATCGCGGCGGCCTATCTGCAGTTCCTGCTGCCGGGCATCCTGGGCCAGTCCATCGCCCTGGCCGGCATCGCCCTCGGCGTGAATCTCAACACCGACATCGAAAAGGGCATCTTCGACCGCTTCCGCTCGCTGCCGATCGGCCGGTCGGTGCCACTGGTCGGCGCCGTGGTCGCTGATCTTGCTCGCTACGTGGTGCTCTGCGTGGTCACCTTCGGCGCCGGGATGATCATGGGCTTCCGGGTCCAGACCAACTGGGTCTCGGCGCTGGCGGGCGTCGGCTCTGGCCATCGCCTTCGCGCTCTGCTTCTGCTGGATCTCGGTCTTCATCGGAATGGTCGCCCGGACGTCCGGCGCGGTGCAGGGCATCGGCTTCCTGCTGGTGCTGCCGCTCAGCTTCGGCAGCAACACCTTCGTCGCAGACCGCGACCATGCCGGGCTGGTTGCAGGCCTTCGTGAAGGTCAACCCGATCTCGCACCTGGTCTCGACGGTCCGGGCCCTGATGAACGGCGGCCCGTACGCCACCGACCTGATCTGGACGCTCGGCTGGATGGCCGTGCTCCTGATCGTCTTCGTCCCGCTGGCGCTGCGCGCCTACCGCAAGCGCGCCTAGCCGAATAGTCCAAGCAAGGGGGACGACCTCTTAGAACCCCCGCGGGCGTGACGTGCTTACCGGTTCAGGAGACACGCCCTAGTCGATGCTCGGAGTCCGGTGCTGCAGTCCGGTGAGCAGGGTGGCCACCAGTTCCCTGATCGCCACCCGCTGGTCGCAGCTGTCTGGCCCGGAGCTCGGGATGCGCCGCGTACGCCGCGGCCATCCCGGGCGAGGGCTGACTGGTCGTCCAGGTGCCGCCGATGATCAGGTTCACCCCACCGACCAGAGCGATCATGGAATTGAACGGCAGCTCGCCGAGCAGCGGAACGACCTCTTCGGCGAGCCTGGTCGCGTTGGCGATCGCCGAGCGCTTGTAGTCCGCGGCAACGGTCGCGGACACATTGCGTTCCAGCACCCCGGGCGCGCTGGCGCACAGGTCGCAGAAGACCGGCCTCGCCACGGCGGTGTCGGCGATCGCGATGGCCACCCGTTCCACGCCGCCGAGGCTCGCCGGCAGTTCGACCAGCCGGTCCGCCAACGCGTCGAGCCACGCCTTGGTCTCCCGGTCGTAGAGCTCGAGCAGCACCGCTTCCCGGGACTCGAAGTAGCGCAGCACGTTGGATTTGGCCAGGCCGACCTGGCGGTCGAGCGCGTTGAGGCTCAGCTCGGCGACCCGCATCCGGGTGAGCATCGTCCGCGGCGGTGCGCAGGATCGCCTGCGCGCCGCGCGGACCGCTGCTCCGCACTGCGGGCCCGGTGGAACGGCGTCGTTGCGGTCACCAGTGATCCTCATCTCAGCGAATCGTTAGATTAACAGACCAGCGGTCTGTTATCGTAGATCACAAGAGACCAGCGGTCTATTATCTCCGCGCAGAGGCAGCGGAGCAACAATTCACGGAGTTGCGATGTACACCGTTCCCGATCAAACCGGCACGCTCGTCGTCGTCACCGGCGCCAACAGCGGCACCGGCAAGGAGGCCGTCGGCGGCTGGCCGCCGCCGGCGCCGACGTCGTGATGGCCGTCCGCACGACCGGCGAAGGGCGAGGCCGCCCGGACCGAGATCCTCACCGACCTACCCCAGGCGCAGCTCGAGGTACGCCGGATCGACCTGGCCGATCTGGGCAGCGTCCGGGACTTCGCCGAAGGCGCTGCTCGATCGAGGGCCGGCCGGTCGATGTGCTGATCAACAACGCCGGCGTGATGGCGCCGCCGACACCGGATGCATCACCGCCGACGGTTTCGAGCTGCAGTTCGGCAGCAACTTCCTCGGCCCGTTCGCGCTGACGAACCTGCTGCTGCCGCTCGTGCTCGCGCGCGCTCGGACCCGCGGGTGGTGACGATGACCAGTGGCACCGCCAACTGGGGCCGGATCCATTTCGACGACCTGCAGTACGCCCGGCGGCGCTACCGCCGGAGGCCTGGCCTACGCGCAGTCCAAGCTGGCCGACCTGCTGATGGCACTGCACCTCGCCGAGGTCGCCAGGTCGCGGCAGCTGGGATCTGCTGTCCAGCTCTGCGCCCACCCCGGCTACACCCGGACCAACCTGCAGACCACCGGCGCGAACCTCGGCCGGGACCAAGCCGCGCCGGCAGCTGCTCGGCGAGCACACCCTCATTCCCTCGCAGGCGGTCGAGGAGGGCACCGAGCCGCTGCTGTTCGCCGCCACCAGCCCGGATGCCGAGCAGGGCGGCTATTACGGGCCCAGCGGGCGGCTGGGACTGGTCGGACCGACCGGGCCGACGCGGATCCCGCGGAGCGCGCGGGGCACCGACCTGGCGGCATCGCTGTGGTCGGTCGCCGAGGATCTGACCCACACCTCGATCAACGACGTCGTCGCCACCCCGGTCGGCTAGGAGTCGAGCCGGTCGGGGTCGAGGGCGCCGATCGCCGCTGCTCGGTCCAGATCCCAGCCCTGGGCGAAAGCGGTCTCGAAGGCGGGGCAGCCGGCGCGCAGCCGGCGGGTCAGCATGATCACCGTCGGGTCGCCCGGATCGTCAGCGCCGCGGATCTGTGCGGTGGCCCCCAAGATCACCGCACCGGCACAGAACTCCTGCCGGTCGACGGCGTACGCAGCCGCCGCGAGGCCGACGATGCACAGGATCGGCATGTCCCCGCTGGCGACTCCGGCGGCGTAGGCGGTCCGCAGGTCAGCTTTCGCCTGGTCGAACCGGCCGACGCCGGCTTCCAGGGCACCTGAGGTGGCGAGGACCACCGCGGTCAGGTGATTGACCGGGCCGCTGCTCTGGGGACGATCCGCCAGCCGTTTGCGGAGATCCCGGGCGAGCGTCAGCGCCGCGTCGAGGTCTCCGGACATCCAGTCGATCTGGGCGAGGGTCGACTCGGCGAACATGGCCCGATCGCTGATCAGCGGCCGGTCGCCTCTCTGCAGTGCGTCGGTGATCTGTCGACGGGCCTTGTCCCATTCGCCCTGGCGGGCGTAGAGATCGGCGATCCGGATCCGGATGTAGATCTCGTCGTCGTTCGACGCGCCGATCTCCGACAGGTACCGCCACGCCTCGTCGTAGTATCCGGCGGCATCGTCGATGCGGTCGTCCAGCGTGGCGAGCCGAGCCATCACCAGCAGGCAGGACGACAGTCCCCAGCGATCGCCGATCTGGCAGAACTCCTCGTACGCGACGCCCGCGGTCCGGCGCATCGCGGCCACGTCGCTGTCGTTCTCCGCGGAGAACGCCGCGGTGGCCAGCAGCGCCGCGCGGACCCAGCGGTCCGGCGACCTGGTCCCGCGTTCGATCATCGCGTCGGCGAGATCGGGGCGACGGGCGAAGTGCGCGACCATCGGCCGGAGCGCCTCGAGCCCTGGGTAGGGGGCCGGCGGAGCGTCGACAAGCTCCGCGGTCAGCGCGGTCATGTCATCGATCGCGCTCTGCCAGTCGACCGCGCCGGAGCTGTCGTCGGCCCCTTCCTCGTCCGCGGTCACCCGGCTGAGCGCCAGGCCGGCCTTGGCGAAGATCAACTCCGGCGGCGGGTCGGCCTCGTTGATCGCGACCACGAAACCCAGCCAGGTCACCGCCTCGCTCGAGCTGCCGATCAGCGACCAGTACCAGTTCAGGGCGAGCGCCATCGCCAAGGCCTCGAGCGGGCGACCCGAGTCACCGAGAAATCGCAACGCGGCCAGGATGTTCTCCCGCTCGACGTCGAGGATGTGCATCGCGTCCAGTTGCCGGGCGCTGCGCAGCACCGGCTCGAGCCGGATGGTCAGGTCGGCGAAATAGCGGGCGTGGGCCAGCCGGGCCGGCTCCAGCTCTGCGCGCTCGGCCAGCCGCTCCACGCCGTACTCGCGAATCGTCTCCAGCATCCGGAACCGCAACGTCGAGCCCTGGCCCGTCGCCTCGATCGGCCTGCAGCAGCGACTTGTCCACCAAGGAGATCAGCAGGCTGTCGATGTCGGCCGCAGCGAGCCGGTGGTCGGCACAGATCACGGTCGCGCCGGCCGAATCGGCACCGGCGGGGAAGACGGCCAGGCGTTCGGCCAGCAACCGTTCCTCGGCCGAGAGCAGGTCCCAGCTCCACTCGACCACGGCGCGCAGGGTGCGATGGCGGGGGAGCCCGGCGCGGTTGCCGCCGGTCAGCAGCCGGAACCGGTCCGAGAGCCGGTGGGCGATCTCGGCCGCCGGCAGCACCCGCAGCCGGGCGGCCGCCAGCTCGATGGCGAGCGGCAGACCGTCCAGCCGCCGGACGATCTCGATCACCGGCCCGACGGTTTCGGCGTCGAGGACGAAATCCGGCCGGACGACGCGGGCCCGGTCCAGCCACAGCTGGACGGCGGGGAAGCCGGCCGCCTCGAGGGCGTCGGCGGTCGCCGGCGGCTGGGTCAGCGGGGGCAGCGGGCAGATCGCCTCACCGATCAGGGCCAGCGGTTCGCGGCTCGTGGTGAGCACCCGTACGCCGGGCGCCTGAGCCAGGATCAGGTCGATGATCGCGGCGGCGGCCTCGATCAGATGCTCGCAGTTGTCGACCACCAGCAGGCAGTGCGCGTCGCGCAGCGCATCCAGCAGTCGGTCGATGGCCTCGGGCGCGGGCCGGTCGCCGCGTTCGGAGACCCGGGCATCCCGCAGGCCGAGGGCGCCCAGGATCGCCGTGGGGATGTTGGCCGGCTCGGTGACCGGCGCCAGTTCGACCAGCCAGGCCGCCTCGGTGCCGTCCTCCAGCCAGCGCGCCGCGGCCTCGCTCGCCAGCCGGGTCTTGCCCGCCCCGCCGGGGCCGACGATCGTGGTCAGCCGATTGGCGCGGACCGAGTCCAGCACCCGTTCGACGTCGTCGGCCCGGCCGACGAAGCTGGTCAGCCAGGCCCGCAGATTGCTCCGGGTCCGGACGATCGCCGGCGGCTGCGGCGGGGCGATGCCCTCTCCGCGGAGCAACTGCAGGTGGAGCTCCTGCAGCTCCCGGCCGGGATCGGTGCCGAGCTGATCGGCCAGGAAGCTGCGCAGCTGCTCGAACCGGTCCAGCGCCTCGGGCACCCGGCCGGCCGCGACCAGCGACCGCAGCAGCAAGATCATCAACGACTCGTCGAGCGGATGGTCACCGACCAGCTCCTCCAGCTCGCCCAGCAGCTCCGGCCCTGCTCCGCGTCGCAGCTGGATGTCGGCCCGTTCCTTGATCGCCAGCAACCGGTCCTCGGCCCACCGGGCCGCGTAGCCGCGGATGTAGTCGCCGTCGCCCGCATCGGTCAGCGGTTCGTCACGCCACAGGGCCAGCGCCTCGGTCAGTTCCCGGTCGGCGGCGTCGTCGTCGACGCCGATCAGCTCCCTGGCCCGGCGAAGCCGCTGGCCGAACGCCGCCGCATCAAGATCATCGGGCGTGATCAGCAGTCGATAGCCGGTCGTCTCCTGAATGATCACGCCCGGCAGGCCGAGCGCTCGGCGGAGCCGGGAGACCAACGATTGCAGGGCATTGACCGGGTCGGCGGGCGGGTCGTCCGGCCAGACGGCGGCCACGAGTTCGGCGCTGGAGACCCGCCGGCCGGGCTCGACCGCCAGCCGGCAGAGCAGGGCGCGCAGCCGAGCACCGGCGATCTCGACCTCACGATCGCCGACCCGCACGGTCAACGGACCGAGAACGCCTACCCACACAGGCGAAAGTGTGTCACCTGCTACTCCCCGGAACGGCCGTCGATCGACTCGCGCAGGAGATCGGCATGGCCGTTGTGCCGGGCGTACTCCTCGATCATGTGGACCAGCACCCAGCGGAGATTGCGCGGCCGGCCCCGGCTGCCGCGGGCGAGATCGCCCGGGTCGGCGTAGGTCGCCGTGATCCGGCGAGCCTCAGCCACGGCCGCCTCGTACGCGGCCCAGACCTCCTCGACCGGCGCCGAATCGAGGTTGTCGAAGTCGCCGTCCGGATCGGTGTCGTCGTCGTAGTAGAGCGGGGTGTCCGGCCGGCCGTCCAGATGGACCTCGAACCAGTTGCGCTCCACCTCGGTCAGATGGCGCACCAGCCCGAGCAGCGACAGGTTCGACGGCCCCACCGCCCGCAGCTTGAGCTGATCATCACTGAGCCCCGCGCACTTCATCCGCAACGTCGCCCGGTGATAGTCGAGGAACTGGGTCAACACCTCGATCTCCGACCCCTCAAGCTCCGGGTCGACCCGGCTGATCCCCTCAACCGCACCCATCGATCCGATAGTCATGCCGTCACCGTAGCCGCCCGACCGTGCCCTGAGCCTCTGCGAGCGTCGGTAGATCGTGCCGTCCTGTCGACAGCGCGGCACGATCGTTGTGCGTCTCGACAGAGCTCAGACAGGACGACCCGCACGATCTGCGCGAGCAGATAGAAAACAAACACGTGATCGAAAACACCAGTGGACACACTGGTCTGGACTCGTACTGGAGCGCCGGTGGTTCTAGGGTGACAGCGTGGCGATAACTTCTCTGACCTCGGCGCAGAAAGCCGCCCGGTCAACGGTCGCAGTGAAGGCGCTGATGGCCGTCAGCGGATTGATCATGATCGGCTACCTGCTGGCGCACATGTACGGCAACCTGAAGGTCTTCGCCGGCCCGGACGCGTTCAACGGCTACGCGCACCATCTGCGGACCCTGGGTGAGCCGATCCTGCCGCACACCGGACTGCTGTGGATCATCCGGGTGGTGCTGCTGGTCGCCATCGGCGTACACGCACTCTCGGCGCTCGCCCTGTGGGCGCGAGCCAACAAGGCCCGCGGCGGCGCGCGGCGCTACGAGACCAAGCGGGCCAGGGGCGGCGTGCAACGGACCTACGCGTCGTTCACCCTGCGCTGGGGTGGGTTGATCATCTTGCTGTTCGTGATCTACCACCTGCTGCACCTCACCTTCAACGCCATCCATCCCGGCGGTGCCTCGGCCGAGCCGTACACCCGGGTGGTCAACGGATTCCAGATCCCCTGGGTCGTCGATCGCCTACACGATCGCCATGATCGCGGTCGGCTTCCACCTCCGGCACGGCACCTGGAGCGCCCTGACCACGCTCGGCGCCAACACCTCGAGCGTCGCGCGGCGACGGCTCAACCTGCTGGCGTACGCGGTGGCCGGCATCGTCACGATCGGTTTCCTGCTCCCCCCATACGCGATCTTCTTCGGGCTGGTGAAGTGATGAAGTTCTCCCTCAGGCACAAGTCGCAAGACGACACGGACTTCAGTTCCCTGGACGCCGGTGCGGTCTACAGCGAAGGCGCCGACATCGCCGACACGAAGGCGCCCAGGGACGTCCCGATCGGTGAGGTGTGGGACAAGCGGCGGTTCGAAGCCAAGCTGGTCAACCCGGCCAACCGGCGCAAGCTCTCGGTGATCATCGTCGGCACCGGGCTGGCCGGCGCCTCCGCCGCGGCGACGCTCGGCGAGGCCGGCTACAACGTGAAGTCCTTCTGCTACCAGGACTCTCCGCGTCGCGCGCACTCGATCGCCGCCCAAGGCGGGATCAACGCCGCGAAGAACTACCGCAACGACGGCGACTCGATCTACCGGCTGTTCTACGACACGGTCAAGGGCGGCGACTTCCGCGCCCGGGAATCCAACGTCTATCGGCTGGCCGAGGTCAGCGTGCAGATCATCGACCAGTGCGTGGCCCAGGGCGTGCCGTTCGCCCGGGAGTACGGCGGCCTGCTCGACAACCGGTCCTTCGGCGGCGTGCAGGTGTCGCGGACGTTCTACGCCCGCGGCCAGACCGGCCAGCAGTTGCTGATCGGCGCCTATCAGGCCCTGGAGCGGCAGATCGCCGCCGGCACCGTCGAGATGCACACCCGGCACGAGATGCTCGAAGTGATCATCGTCGACGGCAAGGCCCGCGGCGTGGTGATCCGGGACATGGTGAGCGGTGAGATCGAGACCCACTTCGCCGACGCGGTGGTGCTCGCGACCGGCGGCTACGGCAACGTGTTCTACCTGTCCACCAACGCGATGGGCTGCAACGTCACCGCCACCTGGCGCGCGCATCGCAAGGGCGCGTACTTCGCCAATCCCTGCTACACCCAGATCCACCCGACCTGCATCCCGGTGTCGGGCGACTACCAGTCCAAGCTCACCTTGATGAGTGAGTCGCTGCGCAACGACGGCCGGATCTGGGTGCCCAAGAGCGGTGAGGACAAGCGTGACCCGCGCCGGAGATCCCCGAGCAGGAGCGCGACTACTACCTGGAGCGGATCTACCCGTCGTTCGGCAACCTGGTGCCGCGCGACATCGCGTCCCGGGCCGCGAAGAACGTCTGCGACGAGGGCCGCGGCGTCGGCCCGGGCGGGCTCGGGGTGTACCTCGACTTCGCCGACGCGATCAAGCGGCTGGGTCAGAAGGCGGTCGAGGCGAAGTACGGCAACCTGTTCGACATGTACGCCCAGATCACCGGCGAGAACCCGTACGAGACGCCGATGCGGATCTACCCGGCGGTGCACTACACGATGGGCGGCCTGTGGGTCGACTACGACCTGATGTCCTCGATTCCGGGGCTCTACGTCACCGGCGAGGCCAACTTCTCCGATCACGGCGCCAACCGGCTCGGCGCCAGCGCGCTGATGCAGGGCCTGGCCGACGGCTACTTCGTGCTGCCGAACACGATCAACGACTACCTGGCGGCCGGACCGTTCCCGAAGGTGGACGCCTCACACCCGGCGGCCGTCGAGGCGGTGCGCGCGGTCAAGAACCGGATCCACAAGCTGCTGACGATCAAGGGCTCCCGGACGGTCGACTCGTTCCACAAGGAACTCGGCCACATCATGTGGGACTACTGCGGGATGGAGCGGACCGACGAGGGCCTGCGCAAGGCGATCGGCCGGATCCGCGAGCTGAAGGCGGAGTTCTGGTCCGACGTCAATGTGCTCGGGTCGGCCGACGAGCTGAACCAGGCGTTGGAGCGGGCCGGCCGGGTCGCGGACTTCTTCGAACTCGGCGAGCTGATGTGCATCGATGCGCTGGTCCGGCGCGAATCATGTGGTGGGCACTTCCGGGCGGAGTCGCAGACCGAGGACGGCGAGGCGCTCCGCAACGACGACGAGTTCGCGTACGTGAGCGCCTGGGAGTTCGGCGGCGACAACGGCAAACCGGTCCTGCACCGGGAACCCCTGGTCTACGAGTACGTCGAGATGAAGCAGAGGTCGTACAAGTAGATAAGCAAGGTGGGACGCACCCCCCTAGAGCCCCCCGCTGCGCGCCGAGAACACACGGCGCGCGCCGAGCAAAGGGCATGAGCTGAACATCACCGTGAGGGTGTGGCGGCAGAAGGGCCCCGGCGAGCCCGGCAAGATGGCCACCTACCGGGTCGAGAACGTCTCCGAGCACATGTCGTTCCTCGAGATGCTCGACGTGCTGAACGAGCGGCTCACCAACGAGGGCAAGGATCCGATCGCCTTCGACAGCGACTGCCGCGAGGGCATCTGCGGCATGTGCGGCCTGGTGATCAACGGCATCGCGCACGGCCCGCAGCAGACGACCACCTGCCAGTTGCACATGCGCTCGTTCTCCGACGGCGACGTGATCGACATCGAGCCGTGGCGGGCCGATCCCTTCCCGGTGATCAAGGACCTGGTCGTCGACCGGGGCGCCTTCGACCGGATCATCCAGGCCGGCGGCTACATCTCCGTGCCGACCGGGACCGCACCCGACGCGCACGCCGTGCCGGTGCCGAAGCGCGATGCCGATCACGCCTTCGACGCCGCGACCTGCATCGGCTGCGGCGCCTGCGTGGCCGCCTGCCCGAACGGCTCGGCGATGCTCTTCACCGCGGCCAAGGTCACCCACCTCGGCCTGCTGCCGCAGGGCCAGCCCGAACGCCGCTCCCGGGTCCTCGGCATGGTCGCCCAGCACGACGAGGAAGGCTTCGGCGGCTGCACCAACATCGGCGAGTGCACCGCCGTCTGCCCCAAGGGCATCCCGCTGGAGACCATCTCCCGCCTGAACCGCGACCTGCTCGGCGCCCTCGCCAAGGGCGGCTGACTGGCGCTGAGGCTGCTCGGGGGTCGTCGGCTTCCCACGTGATACTGTGGGATAACTGCGCACTGTACGCGCAGGACCTGCCGGGGTACAGCGCTCGAGAATCTGCGGTAGAGCCGGCGTAGCACAGCCGTCACCGTCAGGCGATGTGCCGCCCGATTTCCGCCCAGACCGACCGGTGTGGCAGACTTGGTCGCTGTTGTCCTACCCGCACACCTGCCACAGGGGGAACGCTCGCAGCGTCGGACGCATTCATCTTCAAGACCAACCGTGGTGACCTGTGGCACCGGCGAGGAACCCTCATGAGCAAGATGATCGACGAACTCGACCAAGCCTCCCTGCGCGACGACGTCCCCGCCTTCCGACCCGGTGACTCCGTCAAGGTGCACGTGAAGGTCGTCGAGGGCAACCGCTCCCGGATCCAGGTCTTCGCCGGCGTGGTCATCTCCCGGGCCGGCGACGGCGTACGCGAGGCGTTCACCGTCCGCAAGGTCAGCTTCGGCGTCGGCGTCGAGCGGACCTTCCCGGTGCACAGCCCGATCATCGACAAGATCGAGATCGACCGCCGCGGCGACGTGCGCCGGGCCAAGCTCTACTACCTCCGCGGTCTGCGCGGCAAGGCGGCCAAGATCAAGGAAAAGCGCGACGCCAGCTGAGCCGCAGCCTCACCGATGGCTGATCGGCGGAAGCCGACCGGTCCCCGGCGAGCGCTCCCCGCAGCCGACGAGACCGGCTGACCCAGGCGCTCGAGTCGAGCCGCGCGATCCCGAGGAACTGACCTTCGGCGGTCACGTCCTGGCCTTCTTCAAGGAGTTGTCGGCCGTCGTGGTCGGCGCGGTGATCGTGGCGTCCCTGCTTCGCGGTTTCGTCGGGCAGATGTTCCTGATCCCCTCGATCTCGATGGAGAACACCTTGAAGAACGACGACCGGGTCCTCGTCGAGAAGCTCAGCCGCCACCGAGCGCGGCGAAGTCGTGGTCTTCAAGGACCCGGGCGGCTGGCTCACCGGCACCCCGTCGGAGGAACGCGGGCCGATCGGCAAGGTCTTCCAGTTCGTCGGCGTGCTGCCCGACACCAGCACCGAGCATCTGATCAAGCGGGTGGTCGGCGCTGCCCGGCGACCACCTGATCTGCTGCGACGCCGAGGGTCGGATCACGGTGAACGGCCAGCCGCTGGACGAGACGTCCTACCTGTACGCCGGACCCGACGGTGTGCCGGCCGATCCGTCGCTGATCAAGTTCGACGTCGTCGTGCCCGACGAGCACCTTTTCGTGCTCGGCGACAACCGCGCGCACAGCCGCGACTCGCGGTGCCACCTCAATGATGTGCAGGCAGGCGTGATCAAGGGGCAGAATGCGTTCGTGTCCGAAGATCTGGTGGTGGGCCGCGCGATCGCGGTGATCTGGCCGTTCGCGCGGAAGCATCGCTTGCCCATCCCGGATACCTTTGGCACAGTCCCGCCCGGCGCCCAGCCGGCCCGGGAGCCCCTGAGATCACTGCCGGACCCGAGGCCACCTGTTGACAACCCACGAGACATCCGACACCGCGTCCGCCGCGGAGGATCGGGGTCGCCGCAAGCCCAAGAGCGCCGGTCGTCAGGCAGCGTCCTTCGCAAGGAACTGCTGATCGTCGTCGTCGGCGCGATCATCGTGTCGTCCCTGCTGCGGGCCTTCGTCGGGCAGATGTTCATCATCCCGTCGCAGTCGATGGAGAACACCCTGCTCATCGGCGACCGGGTCGTCGTGCAGAAGATCACCGACTTCCACCGCGGCGACGTCGTGGTGTTCAACGATCCCGGGCGGCTGGCTGCGACGAGCCGATCGACGAGCCCGGACCGTTCGACAGGGTCCTGGAGTTCATCGGGCTGCCGACCGCGAGCACGCCGGGTCACCTGATCAAGCGGGTCATCGGGATGCCGGGGGACAAGGTCGTCTGCTGCGACTCGCACGGCCGGATCACCGTCAACGGCACGGCGCTGGACGAGACGTCGTACCTCGTACAGCGAGCCCGACGGGCAGGTCAACCCGTCCGACGTGCGGTTCCAGGTCGTGGTGCCCAAGGACCGGATCTTCGTGATGGGCGACCACCGCGGCCTGAGCGCCGACTCGCGCTGCCACCTCTCGGACCTCTCGGACAGCCAGGGCAAGGGCCAGGTCGCGTTCGTGCCGATCGAACGTGGTCGGACCGGCCTTCGCGATCGTGGCGCCCTTCGACCGGGCGACCCGACTGCACCGCCCGGCCACCTTCGCCGACGTCCCCGCGCCGGCCCAACCTGCACCCGACGAAGCGGTGATCAACCCCGGCCGGGGTGAGCTGCTGATGTCGGTCGGAGCGACCTCCGCGGTGCTGGTCAAGCGCGACGAGCGGGCTCTACGGCTACGAGCGGGCGCTGCAGCGCGCCGGGCTCGACCCGGTCGCCGGTGCCGACGAGGCCGGTCGCGGCGCCTGCGCCGGGCCGCTGGTCGCCGGCGGCGGCGATCCTCGGCGACGCGAAGTCCCGGCAGATCGAGGGCCTGAGGGACTCCAAGCTGCTGACCGCGCTGCAGCGGGAGCGGCTGTACGACGAGATCACCCGCAAGGCGGTCGCCTGGTCGGTGGTCGGCATCGAACCGGAGGAGTGCGACGCGCTCGGCATGCACGTCGCCAACGTGGTGGCCCTGCGGATGGCGCTGCTGCGGCTGGAGGTCGCACCCACGTACGTGCTGACCGACGGCTTCCCGGTCGACGGTCTCGGCGCGCCCGGGCCTGGCGGTCTGGAAGGGCGATCGGGTCGCGGCCTGCGTCGCCGCCGCCTCGATCATCGCCAAGGTGACCCGCGACCGGATCATGGCCGAGCTGGACGAGGCCTACCCGGAGTACGCGTTCAAGGTCCACAAGGGCTACTGCACGCCGCTGCACCAGGAGAGGCTCGACGCGTACGGGCCCTCGGCCACCCACCGGATGCGGTTCGTCAACGTCCGCCGGGCGGCTAGGGTCCCAGATCTGAGGGAAGGCAGGGCGTCATGAGCGCGGAAGACCTGGAGCAGTACGAGAGCGAGCTGGAGCTCCAGCTCTACCGCGAGTACAAGGACGTCGTCGGCATCTTCACCTACGCCGTGGAGACCGAGCGGCGCTTCTACCTCTGCAACGCCGTCGACCTGAAGGTCCGCACCGAGGGCGGCGACGTCTACTACGAGGTCTCGATGGGCGACGCCTGGGTCTGGGACATGTACCGCCCGGCCCGCTTCGTGAAGAGCGCCAAGGTGCTGACCTTCCGCGACGTCTCCATCGAGGAGATCGCCCACAGCGACCTCGAGGTCCCCAAACCCGGCTGACCTCCGCCGGCTCCGCGCTCGGACCTCCCGCGCCGCGCCCTGTCGGTTTAACACGGTCCGTGCAAAACCGTCGCCTACCGCGGCGAATTCGATGCGGTAAGCGACCAGTTGCTCCGGCGAGTGTGACTGCTGAGGCGGCGGCGGCGTGGATCGGCCGATGCCGGTCCTGTCCACAGCCCTCGAAACGCGGTTATCCACAGATTTCGGCGACCCCGGTCGATTTCGCTCCGCGTCCTGATCCTTCCTCCGACCAGATCGAGGGAGTCGGACCGGTGACCAGAACGCAGTCGAAGCAGGAGGTCGGCGTACGCGGCGAGGATCTCGCGTGCCGCGGAGCTGGAACGCCAGGGGCTGGAGATCCTCGAGCGCAACTGGCGGTGTTCGATCGGTGAGCTCGACATCGTCGCGGCCGAGGTCGGCGACAAGGGCGTCACCCTGGTGTTCTGCGAGGTCAAGTGCCGCAGCGGGCTCGGCTTCGGGCATCCGCTGGAGGCGGTCACCTTCCGCAAGCGGCAGACGCTGCGGCAGCTGGCGGCCATCTGGATGCGTGCCCACCAGATCAAGGCGTCGGCCATCCGGATCGACGCCATCGGCGTGGTGCTCGCGCCCGGCCAGGAGCCGTCGCTGAGCCACGTCAAGGCGGTCGGCTGATGACGGCCGCGAGCGCCTGCTCGGTGGCGCTGATCGGGCTGGAGGGCCGGATCGTCCAGGTCGAGGCCGACATCGGATCGGGCCTGCCGCGGACGGTGCTGGTCGGACTGCCGGACAGCGCGCTCTACCAGGCCCGCGACCGCTGCAAGGCGGCCGTCAACAACTCCGGCCACGAATGGCCGATCTCCCTGCTGACCATCAACCTCAGCCCGGCGACGCTGCCGAAGGCCGGCAGCCACTACGACCTGGCGATCGTCGCGGCGATCCTGGCCGCCCAGGAGGTGTTCCCGCGCCGGCGAGCTGCGGCGGACGGTGCTGCTCGGCGAGCTCGGGCTCGACGGCCGGGTGCGACCGGTCCGCGGCATCCTGCCGGCGACGCTGGCCGCCGAGCAGGCCGGATTCACCCGGGTGATCGTGCCGCTGCGCCAGTCAGGCGAGGCGAAGCTGGTCGCGGGCATCGAAGTCTTCGGCGTGGCGTCCCTCAGCCAGCTCGTGGCCTTCATGAAGGGCGAGCCGATGCCCCTGGTCGAGCCGATCGAGGTGATCGGCGAGCCGGCGGTACGCGACCGAGCCCGCCAACTCGACCTCGCCGACGTGGTCGGCCAGGTGGAGGCCAAGTGGGCCTGCGAGGTGGCTGCGGCGGGCCGGCACCACATGCTCTTCCACGGTCCGCCCGGCGTCGGCAAGACGATGCTCGCCGAGCGGATGACCGGGCTGCTGCCCGACCTGGAGCTTCGCGACTCGCTGGAGGTCTCGGCGGTGCACTCGCTGGCCGGCTTCAACCTGGACGACCAGTTGATCACCCGGCCGCCCTACAGCGACCCGCACCACTCCGCCTCGGTGGCCAGCATCGTCGGCGGCGGTCCGCGGATGGCGAAGCCGGGCGCGATCTCCTGCGCGCACAAGGGCGTGCTGTTCCTCGACGAGGCTCCGGAGTTTCAGCCGACGGTGATCGAGGCGCTGCGGACGCCGTTGGAGTCGGGCACGATCACGTTGGGGCGCAGTGAGGTGCACGCGCGGTATCCGGCGCGGTTCCAGTTGATCATGGCCGCCAATCCGTGTCCGTGCGGTCAGGCGGCGACGCCGGGTGCCGACTGCCGTTGTGCGCCGGCGACGATCCGCCGGTACGCGGAGAAGATCAGTGGTCCGATCCGGGACCGGATCGACATCAATCAGGGTTTCCTGCCGATGCGGAAGGCCTATCTGAAGCAGGCGATGCAGACCGGTGAGACGTCGGCCGTGGTCGCCGGGCGGGTGCTCGAGGCTCGGCAGCGGCAGTTGCGGCGGCTGGCCGGGAGCGGCTATCGGACCAACAGCGAGGTGTCGGGGAACTATCTGCGCCGGCACCTGCCGCTTCCGGATGGTCTGGAGGCGATCGATGAGGCGATGAACCGTGGCCGGCTGAGCGCTCGGGGTGCGGACAAGGTGTTGCGGTTGACCTGGACGATCGCCGATCTCGCCGGCAGTGACGTGCCGTCCCGTGATCATCTGGGTGTCGCGCTGGCCATGCGGCGCGGCGACCAGCCGGGTTCGGCCGTGCAGCGGGTGGGCTGATGATGATCGATCCGGAACGGGAAGCGCGGATGGCGCTGTCGGCGGCGATGGACGGCGGCGATCCGGCCGTGGCCGGGCTGGTCGGCGATCTCGGCGCTCAGGGTGCCTGGAACAAGATCATCGAGGGTGCGCTGGGCGATCCGTCGGCCGAGCGGGCGGCCCGCACCTCAGCTGGAGGTGGTGCAACGGGCGGCCGCGAACGCCGGGGTCCGGTTCGTCATCCCGGGTGATCAGGAGTGGCCGTCAGGGCTTGACGATCTTCGTCATGCGGCGCCGATCCAGCGGCGCGGCGGGGAACCGTTCGGGCTGTGGCTGCGCGGGCCGGGTCACCTGGCGCAGTGGATGGAGCGCTCGGTGGCGATCGTCGGGTCGCGGGCGGCGACCGCGTACGGCACCGGCGTCGCGACCGATCTGGCGGCGGACCTGGTCGACCGGAAGGTCACCGTGGTCTCGGGTGGGGCGTTCGGCATCGACACGGCCGCGCATCGGGGTGCGCTGGCCTCAGGTGGCCCGACGGTCTGCGTGGTGGCCAACGGCGTCGATGTGGCCTACCCGCCGGCGAACGCGGCCCTGTTCGACGCGCTGGCCCGTGATCAACTTCTGGTCTCGGAGTTGCCGCCCGGCGCGCATCCGACCCGGGTCCGGTTCCTGGCCCGGAACCGGCTGATCGCGGCCATGTCCCAGGGCACCATCGTGGTGGAGGCGGCGCTGCGGTCGGGGGCGCGGAACACCGCGAGTTGGGCGACCGAGTGCGGCCGGCCGCTGATGGCGGTGCCCGGCTCGGTCTACTCCCGGGCCTCGACCGCGCCGCACCTGATGATCAGGAACGGTCAGGCGGTGCTGGTCACCTCGGCCGCTGAGGTGCTGGAGATGATCTCCGGGATGGGCCAGTCGACGCTGCCGCTGATCCACGGACCGCAGCGGGCGACCGACGCGTTGACCGAAGCCAACTGGCGGTCTACGAAGCCATCCCGGCTCGCCGCCGGATCAGCGTCGGCGACATCGCGATCACCGCCGGCGTCAGCGTGCCCACCTGCCTGGCCGCGCTGTCGGTGCTGGAATCGGCCGGCATGGTGGCCGCCGACGAACGCGGCTGGCTCGCCCTGCCGGCCGGAACGCGATCGTGATTGAAGTTGCGCAGATACGGGGCAGAGATCTTTCGTAGGCGAGGACTGGCGAATCGCCATTTAGATTCCAAGGGACGCGAGTTGTCGCCTGTCGGAGGCGGTTGTTCGATCCGAATGAAATCGCCACAGCTATCCGAAGGATGTCTAGCCATGGGATTCAAACCCTTCGCACGAGTGATCTTTCAGGCAAGGTCTTGAAGGATGAAGATGTCGTCAATGTGGTGATCAGGTCCGCGCCTGGTGTTGCTGAGCCAAAGCAGTTCGACTGTTCGAAGGATGAGATTGCCGGGCTCGTCACCATCACCGATCTAGTTCGCCTTGAGGTCCGCCAGCTTGACGGCACCACTCGGGACGTCTCCTGCACGGCTGAGGAGTTCGCCAAAGTCGTGCCCAACAAGGTTGTTGCCGAGGCAGTCGGCCTCCGCGGTCGTCGTCCCGGGCAACGCCCCGGCAATGGGTACTGAAATCGCCAAGTCCCACTCTTCTTTGAAAACCGCTATCTTATAGCAGGCCAATTGAAAGACCCCATTCAACGGCCATCTGGCGTGTTGAATCGAGGCGTATCGGTACCCGTTCCCGGGACGCTGGCCTAGACGCCGACCGCGGAGTCCCGCTGCCTCAGCGCCGCACCGTGAAGTGATCGGGTTGCAGGATGTTGGCGATCCGGCTGCTGTAGCGGCGCTCCTCGGGGATCAGCGGCGCGAGATCCCTGATCGATCACATCCTGATCAGCCGGGCACTGCTCGAGAAGGTCACGTCGGTCGACAGCCTGGTCGATCAACCCGTCGCATTGCCGTCGATCACCGAAGATCCCACGCCACGCCGGAACGCGGCCGGGTCTGACCACGCCCCGGTGGTCGTCACCCTCGACCGTCGGATGAGGCAGTCCTGGCCGGCTCCACCCGCTGGGCGAGGCTCCAGGCGCGAGTCAGTGACGTCAGAAGGCACCTTCGAGGAAGGTCCGCAGCAACGGGCCGGCGGTCCGGGAGCCGGACTGGCCGTCGTTGACGAAGACCGCGACGGCGAGGTCGTCCTGCGCGGCGATCATCCAGGCGTGGGTCTTGTACGGCGCGGAACTGCCGTACTCGGCCGTCCCGGTCTTGGCGATCACCGGACCGCCGCCGAGGCCGCCGAGCACCCGGCCGCTGCCCTGGGTGACCACGCCGCGCATCATCGCGCGCAACTGCGCGGCCTCGTCCTTGGTCAGCGGCTCGGCCTTGGAGTCGGCCTGCTGGTCCTTGATCAACTGCGGGATCACGGTCTTGCCGCCGTAGACCGACGCCACCACCGCCGCCATCGCCAGCGGTGAGGCTTCGACCTTGCCCTGGCCGATCAGCGCGGCCGCTCGGCCGGTGGGGCTGGAGTCGTCCGGCACCGAACCGAAGAACGACGGGAAGCCGACGTCATAGTCGATGCCGACGCCGAGCGAGCCCGCCGCATCCGCCAGCGCGGAGCCCTTCAGCTTTCCCCGCTGTCCGATGAACGCGGTGTTGCAGGACTGGGCCAGCGCGGTCCGCAGGTCGATCGATCCCAGGTGACTGCTCGGATAGTCGCTGTAGTTGTGGAACTTCTTGCCGTTCACGTTGACCGTACGCGGGCAGGTGACCCGCGAGTCCGGGGTGAGGCCGGCCCGCAGCAGGGCCAGCGAGGTGACCACCTTGAACGTCGATCCCGGCGGATTCTGCCCGACGGTCGCGAGCGACTGGCCCTTGGTCGCCGAGTTGTTCGCGGCGACCAGAACCGCGCCGGTCGACGGGCGGATCGCGACGAGCGCCGCGGCCGGCTTGGTCTTGGCCAACGTCTTCTCGGCGAGCTTCTGCAGGGTGACCTGCAGGGTCGTGGTCAGGGGCTTGCCGGCCACCGGCTTGACCTCGAACACCGTCACCGGCTCCGGCGCGGTGCTCGGGCTCGGCGTCGGCTCGGGCTCGGGCTCGCCGAGCCGCCGGAGTTCTTGGTCGGGACCAGTTGGACCCGCACGCCCGGTGTTCCGCGCATCTGGGTGTCGTACCGCTTCTGCAGCCCCGACAGTCCCACCTGGTCGCCGCCGACCACGGTGCCGCCCGAGGCGTCGACGATCTCCTTGGTCGCGTCGCCGACCACCCCGATCACCGGACGGGCGAAGTCGCGGTTCGGCGCCAGCATCAGATCGTCCTGGATCGAGGTACCGCCGGGAATCGCCCGGATGTCGGCGGCGAGTGGCAGGTCCTTGTCCGACGTTCGCAGCACGATCGCCTCGACGAAGGCCTCCTTGCCGGCCGCTGCGACGCGCTTGGCGTACCCGGAGGCGTCGATCTTCACCAGTCTGGCCAGTCGCCGGGCCGAGGACTTCACCTGCTCGGGCTTGATCGCGGCCTTGTCGATGCCGATCCGGTAGACGGCACGCTTGACCACGATCGGCTGACCGCCCTCGCCGAGGAGCCGGCCGCGCTCCGGGCGGAGGCGTCGCTGGGACAGCCGGTTCGCGCCGTCGAGCTGCGGCTGCAGGATGGCTGGCTGCCAGTCGGTCTTCCAGCGCCCGGCGTCGGGCGTCAGCCGAGCCTGGGTCTGGTAGCTCCACTTCTCACCGATCCCGGCGAACGCCCAGGTGATCGTCAGATCGGCGGTCGCGCCGTTGTCCTGACGGGTCACCGAGCCGACCGAGACCTCCGGCTGCAGCGGGCCCATTCCGGCGACCAGCGGCTGGAACAACGCATCGACGTCGGCGCCGCTGGCCCCGGTGAATTCCACCGCCTTGAGGTCCTTCTTGGCCAGACCGGCGGCGAGCTCGGCCGCCGCCCGTTCCGGGGTGTCCGCGTTCGGTCCAGGATTGGGCGTCGACCCGTTTCCGGTACACCCGGCCACCAGCAGGCCGACGATCAGGAGCAGGGACAACCACAGGCGACGCACCGGGCCATCCTGCCATTCAGCCCCAGTAGGGTCGCCGAATGGGCATTTACGCGTCCCGACCGAGACGGCTGGTCGGCCAGGTGCTCGCCGACGTCTTCGTTCTGGGCTGGGGGGTGGTCTGGGGACTGATCGGCGTGTTCATCAGCTCCACGATCGCGGTGCTCGCGACGCCGGCTCGCGAGACCGCCCGGACGGCGGCGCGGCTGGCCGGCGACTTCACCGATGCGGCCGATCAGGCGGCGAAGGTCCCCGGCGTGGGCGACCAGCTGCGGAGGCCCTTCGATGCGGCGTCGGTCGACCATGGGCAACCTGATCGTCTCGGCGAACCACCAGGTGGACAGCATCGAGCGGCTCGCCCTGATCGTCGGCTGGCTCGTGTTCCTGATCCCGGTCGCCGTGGTGGTGGCGTTCTGGCTGCCGCGGCGGATCCGCTTCTATCGCCAGGCTCGCGCCTCGCAGCAGTTCATCGACTCCGCGGCCGATCTCGACCTGTTCGCGTTGCGCGCCATGGCGTCGCAGCCGCTGTACGTGCTGGCCGGGGTCAGCGACGATCCGGTCCGCGACTGGCGCGCCGGGAACCGCGAGGTGATCGACCGGCTGGCCGAGATCGAGCTCCGGCGCAACGGACTGCGGATGCCCGCGATCGCCGAGCCGGAGGTCGCCGAGTCGAGTCTCAGCTGACCCGCGGGGCGAGCAGCCGCTCTTTGGCCTCCGGCCATTCCTCGCGGAGCATCGAGTACTGCACGGTGTCCCGCCAGCTGCCGTCCGGACGGATCCGGTGGTGCCGCAGCACTCCCTCGCGCTGCGCCCCGAGCCGCTCGATCGCTGCCTGGGAACGGATGTTGCGGATATCGGTGTGCCAGACCAGCCGCTCGGCCCCCAGGCCCTCGAACGCCCGGCTCATCATGATCAACTTCGACTCGGTGTTGACCCCGGTCCGCCAGAACCGCCGCGCGATCCAGGTGTGGCCGATCGCGATCGAGCGCAGCACCGGATCGATCTCGTAGAACGAGGTGGTGCCGACCAGTTCACCCGTCTCGGTGATCCGCTGCACATAGGGCATCCGGGTGGCGTCGCCGACCGCGGCCGAGATGATCAACCGAGCCTCGGCGAGGTCGGCGGGTGGGCGGAAGGTCAGATGTTGCACCACCTGCGCCGATTCCTCCGCACTGCCCAGCGCCTGCAGATAGTCCGGAGCGTCGTGCAGTCGCATCGGGCTCAGCGTCAGCGTCGGACCGCTGAGCGTGACCGGTGTCCACCAGGACTCCTGGTCGGTCATCGATGAGCCTCCTTGTGGGCGACCACGAAGATCCTCCGGAACGGCAGCACCGTTCCGTACGGCCGGGCCGGATAGGCCTCCCGCAGCCGGCCCCGGTATTCGCCCTCGAACTCCGCGCGTACGGGATCGGGCAAGGCGTTCAGCACCGGCCGGGCGCCGGTGCCCGAGATCCAGCGGAACACCGGGTCCGGGCCTTCGAGTACGTGCAGGTAGGTCGTCTCCCACCCCTCGACCCGACAGCCGAGCTGGACAAGATCATCGAGATAGGTCTCCGCGGGATCGGCGTCGGGCCAGGCGATGCCGGTCAGATGCGGCGCGAACCGGGGTGCGGCCGCGAGTTCGCGGAGCAGGGTGTGGCTCGGCTCGCCGAAGTTGCCCGGCACCTGGAACGCCAGCCAGCCATCGCCGGTGAGGCTGCCGCAGCAACCCGGGCAGCAGCGCGCGGTGGTCCGGCACCCACTGCAGTGCGGCGTTGCTGACGATCACCTCGACCGGTCGTTCCGGGCGCCAGTCACGCAGATCCTCGAGCTTGAAGCTGACCCGTTCGCTGCGGTACTCGGCCGCCCGCTCGATCATCTCCGGCGAGGAGTCGACGCCGATGATCGCGGCGTTCGGCCAGCGGTCGGCCAGCGAGGCCGTCAACTGGCCCGGACCGCACCCGAGATCGACGACGCTCTTCGGGCTCCCGGCCGCGATCCGCGCGACGAGGTCGAAGAACGGCCGCGAACGCTCGTCGGCGAATTCCAGGTACTTCACCGGATTCCACATGCAACCTTCCGCCTCCAATCGACCAACGGTCTGCACATTTTTGCCGCCGGTGTCATTACCTGCGGCGATAGTGTCAGATCACCGGACTGCGGGGAAGGCGGCGAGGGGGTGTGAGCACGACTCGGGGGACATCGGGGACGGACGCACCCAAGCCGGCGCTGTCGGTGCTGATCCGGGTACGTGGCGCCCTGCCGAATCTCCGTCCGGCCGAGCAGCGGGTGGCCGAGGCGGTGCTGGCCGATCCGGCCGGAGTATCGGAGAGTTCCATCACCGCGTTGGCGCGGCAGTGCGAGACCTCCGAGACGACGGTGCTGCGTTTCTGTCGGGCGATCGGACTGGCTGGCTATCCCGACCTGCGGCTCGCGCTGGCTCGGGCGGCCCAGGAGCAGGAGGGCGATCAAACGGCCAACGGCCCGGTCAGCAGCGACATCAGTCGCACCGACTCGTTGGCTGACGTCGTCGCCACGATCACCCACGCCGACGCCCGAGCCGTGGAAGATACGGCCGCGGCGCTGGACCTCGGCGTCCTCGAGTCCGCGATCGACGCGGTCGTCGAGGCCTCGCGGATCGACATCTACGGGATCGGGGCGAGCGCGCTGGTCGGGCACGACCTGCACCAGAAGCTGCATCGGATCGGGCGGGTCTCGTTCGTCTGGTCCGACGCCCATCTCGCCCTGACCTCGGCCGCGGTCCTGGGCCGCGATGACGTGGCGATCGGCATCTCCCACACCGGCACGACGATCGACACCATCGACGCCCTCCAGGTGGCTCGCGGAGCGAGGTGCCCGGACGATCGCGGTGACCAACTTCGCCGGGTCGCCGATCGCGGCCTCCGCCGATCTGCTGCTCACGACCGCCGCCCGGGAGACCACCTTCCGGTCCGGTGCCATGGCCAGCCGGATCGCCCAACTGGCGCTGGTGGACTGCCTGTTCGCCGGAGTGGCCCAGCGCTCGTACGACGAGGCGATCGAGGCCCTGAAGAGCACCTACGCCGTGGTGCGGTCCCGGCACGGCGCCAGGCCCGCTGACTGAGCTCAGCCCGCGGCTTTGCGCCGATTCCGGGACTGCCGCCACAGGTTGAAGAAGATGCTCACCAGCAACGCGATGGAGATCCACCAGGAGTACTTGGCGATGACCTCCACCACGTGGACCGCCGGCGCGCCGATCCAGTAGCCGAGGTAGATGAAGATCGCCCGGGTCACGGCCGCGGTGCCGATGTCGACCAGCAGGAACGTCCTCAGCCGCATCCCGGCCGCGGCCACCGTCGCGTAGACGACCGCGCTCGGCAGCGGCAGCACGTAGGTGATCATGATCGCCCAGATGCCGAATCTGCGGGCGACGCGTTCGGCCCGGGCGGCGTTCCGCGCGGCCCGCGGCGAACGGCCGGCGACCAGTTCGATCAGCCCGCGACCCCAGAGCCTGCCCGCCCACCAGTAGATCCAGTCGAACTTCACTGAGCCGAACGTGCCCAGCAGCAGGCCGAGCGGCCAGAAGCCGACGCCGGTGGCGGCCAGCGCACCGATGGTGACCGCCGAGGTACGCGATCCGCCGAGAGCGGCCAGGAGGTAGGGATTCGCGCCGAGCAGCACCGGGCGCAACGGCAACAGGACCAGCGCATAGATGCCGGTCAGGGAGAAGCTGACCCAGCAGATGACGTCGTTGCGGGACGGCTTTCCCTTCCAGGGCATCCTCGGGTCGTCCCACCAGGGCTTCTCCGGCTCCGTGCCCTCGGTCTTCTCCGGCTCCGCGGCGGCGGTCTTGTCCGGCTGCGTCAGCGGTCTTGTCCGGACTGTCGTCGGCCTCAGCTGCGTCGATGGTAAGCCTCACGCCAGGTCGGCACCCAGGGCTTCGAGGCGAGCAGCATGCCGGCCTCGGACGGCGTGCGGTTCGCCTTCAGGTTGTTGCAGCGGGTGCATGCGGCGACTGTGTTCAGCCAGGTGTTCCCACCGCCGCGAGACTGCGGCAGCAGATGGTCGACGGTCTCGGCCTTGCCCGCGCAGTAGGCGCATCGGTGATGATCGCGACGCAGCACGCCCCGCTTGGACCAGGCCGGCGACTGGGCGTAGAGGAAGGTCGTCTTCACGTAGCGGATCAACCGCAGCACGATCGGCCACGGATAGGGACCGATCTTCCGGCCCTCCTGCGCCTCCTCGACGATGGCGACCTCGCGGACCAGCATCCGGATGGCATGCTGCACGGACACGGTGTGCAGGGTGGTGTTGTCGGTGTTCAGCACGATCACGCCCGAACGCGACGTGGAGGCCGCAAGGGTGGACATCTGGCCGCCCTCCTTCCCGGATCGGTGCTGCGCGCCTCGGCCTCCCCAGGGTGCCCGATGGCGAGGACACTGTCATTCGGATTATCCGGGGTCGGTCAAGATTTGGCCGCTATTTCCCGGAGTGTCCGCGCCGTCTCGCTCGGGCTTGACTATCTCGAACATGCATTCGATTATAGCTGGGTGACTCCTTCCGCAGCCAGCATCGGCGAGCTGCAGCAGCGCGTCCACCGGATGCAGGGCGCGGCGGTGCGACGCACCCTGGAGTCGCTGCCGGGCATGGCTGAGGTGCTCCGACTGAGGACCGGCGGAGCGTACGCGGTGGACAGCCCCAGCCTGGCCATGGCCTTGATGGCCGGACCGTCGCTGGCCGGTGAGTGGAGCGCGGTGGTGGGCGCTCCCGATTTCGGCCTGGAGGCCGCCGCGAATTTCGGGCTGGATCTCGACCGGACCGTGGTGGTGCCCCGGCCGGGTGAGCACTGGCTGAGCGTCACCGCCGGGTTGATCGAGGTGGCGAGCGTGGTGCTGGTCAAGCCCCCGATGGTGCCCACCGAGCAGCAGGCCGAACGGCTGCGAGCCCGACTCCGGCAGAAGGATGCGGCCCTGATCTGCTGGGGCAGTTGGCCGCGCTGCGAGGCGACGATGAGCATCGTCGAGTCGTCGTGGCTCGGGCTGGGCAGCGGATACGGGCACCTGAGCGGGCGCCAGGTCGTGGTGACCCTCACCGAAGGTGGCCGGACCCGCCGCGTCCCGCTGTGGCTGCCCGGCCCCGACCTGACCGTCGCCCCGCGCGTCCTCCCGCACGTCCCGCTCGTCGCCGCCCAGGCCGGCTGATGAGCTCGTCAGCGAGCGCCGCGATCGAGCGACACCGAGTGCAGGAGCGATGGTGCAGCAACGCTTTTCCGCTGCACCAATCGTGACGAACGAGGTGTCCAGGCGAAGATCGCAGCGAGCGAAGCGAGCATCGAATAGAGCGCGAGCTGGTGCTCAAAGACAGATGGTGATCTGGTGTCCCGGACTGGCCGGTGGTGGCCGCGGCCAGTCAGTTGGGTGCCGATCCGCAGGCGCCGCTGGCGGTGATCGAGCACGGTGAGGTCTTCGCCTGCTCGGCGGCGGCGCGGGTCGAAGGAGTGCGCCGGGGGATGCGTCGGCGGGACGCCTCCGCGCGCTGCCCGGAGCTGGTGGTGATCGACCGGCATCCCGAGAGCGAGATCCGGACCTTCGAGATCGTGCTGTCGGCGCTGGAGGAGATCTCCGCCGGCGTCGCGCCGGTGCGTCCCGGGCTGTGCGCCATGACGGTGCCCAGCCGCTTCTACGGCGGGGAGCTGGCCGCGGCCGGGGTGGTCGCCGAGCATCTGGTGTCGGCCGGGATCTGGGACTGCCGGATCGGCATCGCCGACGGCCGGTTCGCCGCCGAGCACGCGGCCCGCCAGGCTGCGCCGCAGGACTGCTGCGTGATCGAACCGGGCGGCTCGGCTGAGTTCCTCCGGGTCCTGCCGGTCAGCGCCTTGGACGATGCCGAACTGGGGACGCTGCTCCGGCGTCTGGGGCTTCGCAGCCTGGGCGACTTCGCGGCACTGGGCGCCCGTGATGTGCTGACCCGCTTCGGCACCAAGGGAGCCTGGCTGCACCGGCTGGCCAGCGGTCTCGATCACCGTCCGGCGGTGTCCCGCCGGCCGCCGTTGGAGATCGATCAGCGGGTCGCTTTCCAACCAGGGCTGGAAACCATCGAGCCGATCGTGTTCAGCACCCGGCAGACCGCCGACCGCTGTGTCGCCGAACTGGCCCGGCACGGACTGGTCTGCACCGAACTGCGGATCGAGGTGGTCACCGACGGGGGGTGGACCGGCTCACGGGTCTGGGCGCACTCGAGGTGGTTCACCGCCGCGGACATGCTCGACCGGATCTACTGGCAGTTGCAGGGCGACCCGGCACCCGAGCCGGTCTGCGAGTTGCGGCTGCTGCCCGAGGCGGTCGAGTCGCTGGCCGATCACGGTGAGGGACTGTGGGGCCGGGCGGCGAGCGAGCAGGTCGAGCGGGGGATCGCCCGCCTGCAAGGAATGCTGGGACCGGACGAGGTGCTGGCGCCTGCGCTGCAGGGTGGCCGAAGCCCCCGGGACCGTCAGCTGCTCAGCCCGTGGGGGGAGCGGCGAGCCGATCAGCGGCCTCAGGGTTTGCCGTGGCCGGGCAGCATTCCGCCGCCGGCGCCGGCCCGGGTCTTCGCCGCACCGGTGCCGGCCGCGGTACTCGATGTCGATCATCGGTTGGTCGAGGTCACCGACCGCGGTCTGATCACCGGCGTGCCCGCCTTCGTCCATACCGATACCAAGTCGCGGGCGATCCCGATCGAGGCCTGGGCCGGACCCTGGCCGATCGACGAGCTGTGGTGGGACCCGTCCCGGGCCCGGCACGTGGCCCGCTTCCAGATCGTCGGGGTGGACGGCAGCGCCTGGCTGATGATCATCGAAGGCGGCCAGTGGTGGACCGAGGCGGAATATGTGTGACGTCCTCCGCTACGCGCCCTGAGCCCTCCGCTTCGCGCCCTGAGCTTGTCGAAGGCGCTGAGCAAGCTCGCGGTCCTTCGCGCCCGAGCGTCGAAGGACGACGCTTCTCGACAGGCTCGACGTATCAGAGCGCGATGCGCGAGCAGAAAGCCCATAGATAATGGGCTGGAAGAACCCGGCGATGCCGTGGAGCGAGCTGGAGCAGAAGCTGTCCGGGCGGGCGCGTCGTGATCACTCGGCGAACAATCCGCTGGCCGACAGCGCGCCGGGATACTCGCGCAAGCGTCCGGCGTACGTCGCTGATGATCTTGAGGTGCACCGGCCGGACGGACCGGTGGTGCCGTACGCGGAACTGCACTGTCACAGCAATTTCAGCTTCCTGGACGGGGTCAGCGATCCGGAGGAACTGATCGAGGAGGCGGTCCGGCTGGGACTGGAGGCCATCGCGATCACCGATCACGACGGCTTCTACGCGGCTTCCCGATTCGCCGAGGCGGCGCTGGCGTACGACCTGCGGACGATCTACGGCGCCGAGCTGTCGCTCGGCCTGACCGCACCGCAGAACGGCGTCGCCGATCCCGAAGGCCAGCACCTGCTCGTGCTGGCCCGAGGCGTCGAGGGTTATCACCGGCTGGCCGGGGCGATCACCGAGGCCCAGTTGCGCGGCGACGAGAAGGGCCGGCCGCTCTACGACCTGGAGGAGCTGGCCGAGGCGGCCGGAGATCAGTGGATGATCTTGACCGGTTGCCGCAAGGGTGCGGTACGTCAGGCCTTGATCAAGTACGACATCGAGGCAGCGGCCCAGGAACTCGACCAGCTGACCGCGTTGTTCGGTCATGATCATGTCGTGGTGGAGCTGATCGATCATGGACTGCCGGGCGACTCGATGATCAACGACCAGCTGGCGGTGCTCGCCCGTGATCATGAACTGCCTCTGGTGGCCAGCAACAACGTGCACTTCGCCACGCCGCAGGACGGGCGGCTGGGCGATGCCGTGGCGGCGGTCCGGGCTCGCCGAAGCCTGGCCGACATGGACGGCTGGCTGACCGGGCCGGGTGCCCATCTGCGGTCGGGGGCGGAGATGGCGCAGATCTTCGCCCGGTTCCCCGGAGTGGTGCGACGTAGCGTGGAGATCGCCGACGACTGCGCCTTCAACCTGCGGCTGGCCAAGCCGCGGCTGCCCAAGCAGCGGGTGCCGCTGGGATACACCCCGAACAGCTGGCTCCGGGAGCTGTGCCGGCGCGGCGCCGACCAGCGTTACGCGCACATGCGCGAGGTCGCCGAGGAGCGGCTGCAGAAAGAACTGCGGGTGATCGAGGAGAAGGACTTCGGCGGCTACTTCCTGATCGTGCACGACATGGTCAAGTACGCCCGCGATCGCGGAATTCTCTGCCAGGGCAGGGGATCGGCGGCCAACTCGGTGGTCTGCTACGTGCTCGGAGTGACCGCGGTCGACCCGATCCTCTACGACCTGCCGTTCGAGCGGTTCCTGTCGACCACCCGCGAGGAGGAACCCGACATCGACGTCGACTTCGACTCCGACCGCCGCGAGGAGGTGATCCAGGAGGTCTACCAGCGCTACGGCCGGCGCAATGCCGCGCAGGTGGCGAACGTGATCAGCTACCGGCCCAAGTCGGCGGTCCGGGACATGGCGAAGGCGCTCGGCTATTCCACCGGCCAGCAGGATGCCTGGTCCAAGCAGCTCGACTCCTACTCCCAGGTGGTCAACGGCGACGGTGGAGATGATCATGGAATCCCGGCCACGGTGATCGAGCTCGCCGAGCAGTTGCTCAAGGCGCCGCGCCATCTGGGCATCCATTCCGGCGGCATGGTGCTGACCGAGCGGCCGGTCGGCGAGGTGTGCCCGATCGAACGCGGCCGGATGGACAACCGGACGGTGCTGCAGTGGGACAAGGACAGCTGCGCGTGGATGGGTCTGGTGAAGTTCGACTTCCTCGGCCTGGGCATCCTGGCCGCCATCCAGTACACCTTCGATCTGGCCGCCGAGCGGGTGGGCGAGCGCTGGACGCTGGACACCATGCCCAAGGAGGAGGCCGGTGTCTACGACATGCTCTGCCGCGCCGACTCGATCGGGGTGTTCCAGGTGGAGAGCCGGGCGCAGGTCGGCACCCTGCCGCGGTTGCAGCCGCGGCGCTTCTACGACCTGGTGATCGAGATCGCGCTGATCCGGCCCGGTCCGATCCAGGGTGGTGCCGTGCACCCCTACATCCGCCGGGCGACCGGCAAGGAGGAGGTCGAGTACCTGCATCCGGAACTGAAGCCGGTGCTGGAGCGGACCAAGGGCATACCGCTCTTCCAGGAGCAACTGATGCAGATCGCCATGGCGGTCGGTGACTGCACCGGCGACGACGCCGACCTGTTGCGCCGAGCCATGGGCTCCAAGCGTGGGGTGGAGAAGATCGAACGGCTCAAGGACAAGCTGTATACCGGGATGGCCCGGCACGGCATCACCGGCGACCTCGCCGACGACATCTACCTCCGGATCCAGGCCTTCGCCAACTTCGGCTTCGCCGAGAGCCACGCGATCAGCTTCGCGTTGCTGGTCTACGCCTCCTCCTGGCTGAAGCTGCACTATCCGGGGGCGTTCCTGGCCGGGCTGCTCCGGGCCCAGCCGATGGGCTTCTACTCACCGCAGTCCCTGGTCGCCGATGCCCGCCGGCACGGGGTGACGATCCTGCGCCCCGACATCGAACTCTCCGGCGTCGACGCCGATCTGCAGCCCATCTCGCACGTCAGACCCGAGCCCTGAGCTCGTCAACCCGAGCCCTGAGCTTGTCGAAGGGCGGGATATGCTTCGACAGGCTCAGGACACGATGGAACAGGCTCAGGACACGAGTGCGACCGGGATGCCGAGTTGTCTGCGGCGTGATCAACCTCCGACACCGCCGTTCGTCCGCTCGGCACCGGACAGGACGCTGGAACACCGGCGGGACGGCAACTTCGCGGTCCGGCTGGGGCTGACCGAGGTGCAGGGGATCGGGCGGGAGCTCGCGGAGCGGATCGTCGCCGAGCGGCAGCAGCAGCCGTTCACCAGCATGAACGACGTGGTCCGCCGGACCGGCCTGACCGTGCCGCAGACCGAGGCGCTGGCCACGGCAGGGGCGTTCGACTGCTTCGGGCTGTCGCGCCGCCAGGCGTTGTGGAACGCCGGGTACACCGACAACGACCAGACGCTGCCCGGCTCGGCGATCGACGCGGCGCCGCCGACGCTGCCGGGGATGAGCGAGGTGGATCTGACCTTGGCCGACCTGTGGGCGACCCGGATCTCCCCCGACGAGCACCCCATCGCCCACCTCCGGTCAGTGCTTGATGATCATGACATCGTCGCCATCGGTGATCTTGGTCCGGCGTACGCCGATCGCCGGATCCGGGTGGCCGGTTTGATCACTCACCGGCAGCGACCGAGCACGGCCGGGGGAGTGACGTTTCTCAACCTGGAGGACGAAACCGGCATGCTGAACGTGGTCTGCTCCCAGCAGCTGTGGCAACGTTTCGGCCGGGTCGGCCGCAACGCCCAGGGCATGATCATCCGCGGCCGGATCGAGCACGCCGACGGGGTGACCAACCTGGTCGCCGAGCGCCTGCAGCCGCTGGCCGCGGTGCTGCCCCAGGCCCGCACCATGCTGCCCGCCGGACACCGCTCGCGGGACTTCCGATAGAGCCGCGATCAGCCGTTCGGCGTCGGCTTCCGCGGCTTGCCCCAGTCGAACGCGAGCTGGCTGGAGCCTTCGCCGCGGCCCACGCTCACCCGCCGGGTCGTCCAGCGGACATAGCTGCCGTCGGCCCGCCTGGTCATCGACGGGACCCGCCGCACCACCACGCCCTCCCGCGGGATCTCGGCGTCCTTGATCGTCCCGACGTCGCCGGTGAGCAGCAGCCGGCCGACCGGCGGGATCGGCATCTCGTCGGCGTCGGGCATCGCGCCCTGCACGAGTTCGATCGACCGGTAGCCCGACGACTTCGGCAGGTACGGGATCCACCGCTCCGGGCACCACCGTCTGCAGCAGGTAGTCCAGTGCCGCCGTGGTCACCGGCCCGACGCCGGGCATCGGCGCGGTCTTCTCCCGGCTCCGGTCCCGGCCGGCGCCGCTCGGCCCCTGGACCGAGCGCTCCACCGCCCAGCAGAGATTCGCCATCTCGTCGCGGAGGAACAGCACCTCCTCGTACGCCGCGCCGTCCTGCACCGCGACGGCACCGGGCGGGATCAGCAGTCCGGGGATCGCCGGGCCGTCGACGTACGCCTCGGCGACTTCGTCCCAGCGGGGCGCCTCGGTCATCCGGTACAACTGCCAGTGCCCGTCGGGGCTCACCTGCTCGGTCGGCTGCACCCGGAAGCGCTCGCCGAAGGTGGTCACGTACATCACCGACTCGACGGTGACCAGGCTGCCGTAGGGCACGTCCACCGGCACCACCAGCCAGTCGTTGCCGTAGGTCAGGGCGAACTCCGCGACCAGCAGCCGGGCCAGGTCCCACGGCTCGGCCTCGATCAGCCCGAGGTTGACCTGGGCGTCCTCCAGTTCCCAGAGCCGATCGGACGGCATGCCCGGATAGCGCAGCGGGCTGGCCAGCAGCGCGTGCACCTGCCGATCCGGGTCCTGTGCTTCGTGGTCCCGCGCTTCGGCCGGCTCGTTCAAGACCCCGGTCGGCGCGGCGTCGAAGCTGTGCCAGCCGATCTCGCCGCCACCGTGCGCCGGCGCGGCCAGCACGGTGGCGCCGGCCCCGACCTGGAACCGATACTCCAGCCGCTCACCCACCCAGGACACCGGGCGGTCGGCGAGCGGCGACACCTCGCCGCGATACCAGCGCGCCCAGTCCGTGAACGTCTCGATCAGCGCCGCCTCGTCGGCGGCGTTGTCGGGCACCAGCCAGGCCGGCAGTCCGCCGCCGGCTTCCTCGAACCGGGCGCACGCCGACTCGCCGTCGACCATCGGCCGGCCACCGAGCAGCCGGACCAGCCGCAGCCACTCCGGGTCGAGAGCGGCCTGGGCGCCGCCGGGATGGGCGAGCGGATCGAGGACGAGCGCGACGTTGTCGAGCAGCGCCTGCCGGTATCCGGCGCCGCCGGCGAGTCCGGCGTCGTCAACGGCGGCGAGCAGCGCGGCCCCCGCCTCGGCCCGGGGCCGCAGACCCGGGCCGAGCTTGTCCGCACTCGGCAGTTCCGCCTCCACCAGCGGCTCGAGCAGGTCGTGCGCGCCGAGCCACTGTCCGTCGGCCAGATCCCGCGCGCCCCACCGGTCGACCGGCACCGTGTTGGTCACCACCCGCACGGTCAGCGGCGTTCCGGCGTCCTCACCCTCGAACTCGCCCAGCTGCCACTGCCGGCCCAGCAACCACAGCGGGTCGTGCACCCGCGCCTCGATGCCGGGCCGCGGATCGCCGGACTTGCTCTGCGGTTCGAGCCGGGTCCAGGTCGGCGGATAGCGGAACGCCGCGAGGTCGAACTCGACGAACGTCTCGTTGTGGATGATCCCGGCCATGGCTACTGCTGCACTTTCAGGAAGGCCATCGACGCGCTCTTGCTGAAACTGGCCGTGGCCACCTCGGACCAGTTCAGCGCCGGTTCACCCTGCAGCGACCAGTCACGGAAGTACAGCGCGGGCAGGAACCGCCCGGCGAACGGGATCTGCTCCAGGGTCACGCACCTGATCCGGGCCAGCGCGAGGGCCTCGTCGATCACGCGCGACGAGCCGGTCGGCGGTCCAGTTCCCACCGTCCGGGGTCATCGCCAGCAGGATGCTCTGCGGCGGGCGGGCGCCCGGCCCGTTGGCGTGCAGGGCGACGCCGGTCGTCGTCACGTCGACCAGCTTCGGCCGGCTCGTCCAGGTCGTCCGGATCGAGGCGTTCCAGCCGGCGCGGCACGACCTCGGTCCACTCGTCGACGACCAGGCCGGCGACGGAGCCGCCAGATCGCCGGCGCCGACGACCTCGGCGACCATGCTGGCGATCGGCACCAGCGGCGGCTTGCCGTCGGGGAACTCCAGCCCGACCCAGCTCCCGTACGCCGCCGCCGGTGACTGGACCGTGCGCAGCACCGGCCGCGACCCGTACGCCTCGCGGATCAGCAGGGATTCCCCGTACGCCGACGTGCCCGTCCGCAACGTCCCGGCCCGGGCCAGCCAGGGCCTGATCTCGGCGCCCGGCTTGGCCTGGACACCGGCTGGTCACCGCCTCGGTCCACAGGTCGGGCTCACCCGCCGGCGGCGGCAGCAACAGCGGGACCGCGACGAAGCCGGAGCCGAAGATCACCGCCAGCGCCTGGCCGGCGAGCTCGGCCACCGCCCGCGGCGTCTCGGCGGCCGCGGCCTTGGCCAGCAGCGAGTCGGCCTCGTCGATCCGCCGCCCGGCCTCGGCGATCAGGGCTTCGCCGGCCAGGTCCTGCTCGTCGGGGGACAGCTCGACGGCACCGGTCGGCGGGCGGCGGACCCCGAAGGCGAGCAGCTGGGCCGGATCGGCGGGTACGGCGGCGTCGGCCAGCGCGGCCCGCGCGGCCGTGGCCCGTCCGAGCAGCTCGGCGGCGTCGGGCAGCCGGCCGGTCGGCTGCTTCTCGGCCTGCGGGTCCTCGGCCGGGCGTCCGACATCGGCCACGTCCAACCGGCGGCCGGACACCAGCAGGCCGCGCAGCAGACCGGCGATCTCCCAGGTCAAGGCCAGCGGTGACAGGTCCTCGCCGAGTCGGGCAGGGCCAGCCGGAGCCGCGCGGCCAGGGTGCTGGTGGCGACCGAGTCGCCGTCGGCGTCGTAGAGCACATCCAGTGCGGACAGGCTGGCATCGGCCAGCGTCCGCGGGTCGCCGACGGCCAGCGGGATCGCTTCCGGGTCGCCGAGTGCGCCCTGCGCCCACGCCTCCAGCCGGGCTCGGCCACCGCTCGCGGCGCGTCGGCCGCCCAGCCGGCCGCCGGCGCGGAAGCGGCGACGGGAAGATGATCGCCACCCGATGCTGGATCGGGACCCCGGTCCGCGGGATCTTCACCACGTCGGGCTGCGGCGGCACGACTCACCGGCCGCCAGCGCGTCCATGGCGGCCGCCGCCCGCGGCGGGTTGCCGCTCACCACCTGGTGCACCGACTCGGCCAGCAGGAGGTCGGCGACCGCATCGTGGGTGCGCTGCAGCTCGGCGATGGCGGCCAGCACCGCCTTCTGCTCGTCCGGGCGTCGGCTTGTTCCAGTCGGTGATGTAGGGCGAGCCCTCCGGCCCGCGGTCCTTCGGACCGTCGTCCATCGCCTGGATCACTGGCCGTCGGCACGTCCAGCAGCTTGAGGCCGTCGACCACGTTCGAGGCCGCCAGGCTCTCCTGCGCCGGCTGGCCGGGATCGGTCAGCTTGCCCGACCCGCAGCGGCGCGACGATCCGCAGCACGTAGATGAACCGGTCGAGCTCCAGCGCGCGCCGCCCGACCGGTCATGCAGCCGGCGTTCCAGCCGGTAGCCGAGCAGCGCGCCGAGGGTCTGGCCGCGACGCATCCCGTCCAGCAGCGAGATCGCGTCGCGGACCCGGGTGCTCGACAGGTCGATGTCCAGCGCCTCCGAGGACGGGTCTCCGCGCCGGTGGGTGAGCCGGCCACTGCGCAGCACCCCGGCGGTCGCCGCATGGTTCAGTCCGGGTGCGTGCACGAAGCCGCCGTCGCCCGGATCGTGCAGCACGTCGCGGCCGTCGATCTGACCGTCGGCGGCCGGCGCGCTCAGCTGGATGTGCTCGATCACCCCGTACGCCCCCAGATAGGCGCCGTCCGGCCGGCGGGTGCGGAGGTCGGCCAGCCGCCGGGACGCGGCCGAGATCAGCCAGGCGTCGAGCCGGTGCGAGCAGCAGTCCAGCGTCTCGGCCAGCAGCAGCCGCCGCTCGGCCGCCGAGTCGATGCGCGGCGATCACCCGGAGCGACTCCAGGAAGGCCGCCCGCCACTGGGCCTTGCGCAGCAGCTCGCCGACCACCCGCATGCCGGCCGGACCGATGAGCTGGCGACCTCCGGCTCGACGCCGGCGAGCTGCTGGACCGCGGTCGGCGGGGCCAGCCCGGGCAGTGGGTGGCGGTCGGCCAGCTTGCGCGCGTCGAGGCGGCCGACCTCCCGCTCGATCTGTGTCGGCGGCGTCGGCGATCAGGCCGTCGTCGAACGCCTCGGCCTGCACGGCCTGCACGGCCTGGGCGACCAGATCGCGGTCGACGCCGGTCTCGGTCTCGGCGATCGCCGCGCGCAGCGTGCCGTCCATCGCCTGCTTCGACGCGACCCGGGTGACGGCGTCGGCATTGACCACATTGGCGTGCAGCAGCAGCACCTGCAGCACGCTCTTCGCCCCGCCGGGCGGGACTCCGTCGGCCAGTCGCTGCGACGAACGCCTGGTCGGTGTCGTCGACCAGCGGCAGGGCCAGCGTCCGGGTCTTCTTGCCGGTCAGGAAGTTGTTCTCGATGCCCTCCTCGCCGACCCCGACGAGCAGGGCGACCGCACCGGCGATCTGCTGCTGGGCCGGGCGCGCCGGCGTCCCGTCGAGGATGCGCTCGGCCGCGAACTGCCAGCAGCGGGTCGGGGGAGATCGCCGTCCGCACCCGCAGCCCGCGGAGCACGGCGTCGGTGCCGAGGATCTTGGGCAGGGCGTCGTCGAGCGGCCCGTCCATCACCGTCGGCACGGCGCTGACCGCGTCCTCCCACATCCAGCGCGGCCGTGCAGCCACGGCACCAGCCGGGTCTCGGCGAAGTCGCCGCGGAACGGCTGGTAGGTCCGGTCCGGTCGCGACGATCGGCAGCACCCCGTACGGCTGCCGGCCGAGCCGGATCGCCGGGCAGCGGGCCGCGACCGCGGACATGACCGATCCAGTGGTCCCGGATCGGCGTCGATCGACGGTGTGTCGAGCCGCTTGTCGTGGTTCAGCGCGGCCCGGCGGGGTGAGCATCTCGATGGCGTCGCCCCAGGTGGTCGCCCACAGCGAGGTGTTGAAGGCCCCGGCGCGAGCCTGTTCGGTGTCCTCGGCGTGGGCGAGGGTCGCCACCAGCGCCGGGTCGAGGCCGAGAGCGCCCGCGGTCACCGCACCGTTGGCCCCGGCCGGCAGGGCGGTCGGCGCGGTGAGCGACGGCGGACCGAGCGGCGTGCGGCGGCTCCACTCCGGCCGGACGATGTCGGTGTTGTTGGTCGGCGTGCCCTGGGGCAGGAACTCGGCGCCGTCGGTGAAGCGATGGCTGCGCAGCAGCCCGTCCAGCCGGGCCGCGCCGTCGGCCGCGGACAGACCCGCACGTACGCCGAAGGCGAGCACCCGTTCGATGTTCTGACCCGGCACCGGCAGCGGCACGGTGACGGCGAGGCCGAGGTCACGGCCTCGTCGTAGTCGACCAGCCAGCGCAGCGACTCGTCGATCACGGGCAGGTCCTCGTCGTCGACGTCAGCGTCTCCAGCTCGGTCGACGTCGGTCAGCCCGACCGGCACCTGGTCGGGGATCGGCCGGGTGTGCACGGTGACCGGATCGGCGCCGTCCTGCTCGATCCGGACCAGGAAGCGGTCCGGCAGCGTGCGGGCCATGCTGGGCAGCCGGCGCCGGCGCGGCGGTTCGCGGAACTCGGGCTCGCCGGCCGGGCCGATCGGTCAGGTTGATCGGGCGCAGCACCTCGGCCACCCACGGCGCCCGGCGCAGGCCGACGGCCTTCTGCAGCGTCGGCCACGGCGCGGCCGGGTCACCGCCGGTCCAGACCGCGGTCCAGTACGCCTTGCCCGGCGGCGACCTCGGTCTCGGTCAGGCCCGGGTCCAGCGACTCCGCGTGCACGGTGTCGGGGAAGATCCGCACCCGCAGCGCGGTCTGGTCGGCGCGTGGAGCGGACCTCGATCCGGACCGGCAGGAGGACCAGCGGGACGTCACCCTCGAGGTCGATCTCGTTGCCCAGCAGCTGTTCCAGCCGGTCGGCGATGCCGGCGTGGGCCAGCCCAGCTGATCGGACAGGCCGAGCTTGGTCGCATGCAGCGCCTGCACCCGATCGCCGGCCGCCTGCACCTCGGCCGGCGTCGGCGCCGGCGTCCCGGAGCCGGTCCCGTTCCCGCCGGGCGGCCGCGAGCTCACTCCCGGAGTTGCGCAGCTCGCGCGGCCAGCGCGTCCCGGGCGGCATTGCCTTCGGCGACGGCGGCGCGTACCTCGTTCAGGTCGGCCATCAGGGCTGCCTCGAGCCGGTCAGCATGTTGGTCGCCCGGAAGGCGGCGCGGGCCGGGAGCTGGAACAGCAGGTAGGCGACGTCGGCACTCGACGTGCCCCAGCTGGCCACGTCGGCGGGGATCGAGGTCGGGGCGGAGATCGGCCGCGGGGCGGCGCTCGAGGAAGCCGCCGTTCGGCGACGCCGAAGTCGTCCCAGATCAGGTCGTCCCGGCTCGGACCGCCCGGCGGCACCGGCTTGTCGCGACTCTCGTCGAGGCCGAACCGCGGCTCGCTCGGGTTCTCCGACAGCGTGAACCACCAGCGGTCGTCGTCGTCGATGATCTCGCGCTCCTCCAGGTCGAAGCCGACCAGCAGGATGTTCGGCGGCAGATGGATGTGGAACAGCGTCTTCTTGGGCGTGTCCACCCCCGCCTCCTCCAGGATCGGCACGTTGGTCACCGGATCGAACTTGCGGTCCACGCCGTCCTGGGCCTGGCGTACGGCGTGGGCGACGACCCCGGGATAGCGCCGGATCAGGTCGCCGCGGACCAGGAAGACGATCTTCTTGTCCAGCTTCTTGTCCATGTGCGCCGACAGCCCGCCGGTCCGCCACGGCGCCTCGTGCAGGTCGGCGATCAGCTCGGGCTTGCCGGTCCAGAACGAGTTGAAGTACGTGCCGCGCTGGTCGGTCGGATACTCCCGCCACAGCAGTTCGCGGGCCATCTCGTGGTTGAGCCCGACCAGGTACGCCTCGATGAAGCGGTTGTTGGTCTCCAGCAGCGTCGCCATGTCCGGCCGCTTGATCAGCCCGAGCCCGGGGATCATCCACTCCCGCTCGTAGCGGTCCAGCGGCTCGTACATCGGGTACGCGAACTTCGGGCAGGCCATCACCGGCTCGATCCGCAGGTCGTCGAACCAGTCCGGCCGGATCCAGCTCGGCAGCCGGCCGCTGCCAAGCGTCAGCCGGGCGTTGATCCGGGCCGGGACGGTGACCTTCGGGTCGAGCTTGCCGAGCAGGCCGAGAGCCGGCACGTCGAGCCGGCTGCGGTCGTCCTCGGCGTACGCGTCGTCGGTGACGATCCGTTCGGCGATGGCCTTGAACCCGCTGGCCAGCCGGTCGCCGGAGATCCGGCCCCGCTCGATCAGCCGGTCCTTCAGCCCTTCGGCCGCCCGCTCGAACTCCGGGAACGGCAGCCGGTCGTTCATCTGCCGGATCAGGTCCAGCATCCGGTTGGCCCAGTCACGAAGCGGTTCGATCTCGACGATGGCCAGCCGGCGTGCCTGGTCCTCGTCGGCGACCGGCAGGTCCAGCCGCTTCGCGTCGTCGAGCGGCACCTCGACCTTGCCGATGTTGAGCTGTTGCGCCTGAGCGCCGAGGGTGCGCAGATGCTCCGCGGTGGCCGCGCCGGCGGCGGCCGCATCCTCGTCCTCGCGCATCTGCTCCGGCGTCGGCATCCCGGCGAGCAACTGGACCAGCAGGGCGGCGTACATCGGCCTGCGGACGTCCAGCGTGTCGAAGCGGCCCTGCGCGACCCGCTCCGGGGACAGCGGCTCCTCCGGCCCGGGCGCCTTCAACGCGTCGTCCCACTCGCCCAGCAGCGCATCGCGGTCGACCCCGGGCGCGATCCGGGCGGCGATGCGCACGTTGATCCGTTCCCGCGCGGCCGCACCCAGCCCCTCGACCGCGTCCGGGTTCGCGTAGGTGAGCACCCAGTCGGCGGTCAGGTGGTCCTCCCGTACGGTCAGCGCCTCGACCGCCAGCGGCTGGGCGGCGAGCTTGGCGGCCTTGACCACGGGGCCGCGCAGCCGGGTCAGCCGGCGGAACGCGCCGGTGGTGACGGCCGGCGGCAGGCTGCTCGCTCCGACCGCGGCCCAGACGCTCCGGCCCGGTTCGGACAGGACTTTGGCGTGCACCCGCTCGGTGGCCGCGAGCAGGCCGGCCTCGCTCATCGTGGCCAGGTGCCGCTGGTGCAACGAGGCGCTGAGCTGCTTGGCGAGCTGAGCGAGGCGGAGGGCGCGGTTGGCCGCCTCGACGTCGCCGACCTGGTTCCAGGCCTCGGCCATCAGGTCCTCCTGCTCGGCCTGGATGACCCGGGTGCCGACGCCGCCGACCATCCGGTTGCGCGGGTCGAGGTTGAGCTCGCGGAACCACTGCGGCTGCCGGCTCGCGGCCGGCTCCTCGGTCTCGATCCGCGGTTGCTTCGCATGGTGGGAGCCGTAGAGCGGCGGGCCGACCAGGGGCGGCGGAGGATCGGCCGGCGGCGGGTCGGCCGGCGGCAGGTTGGCCTGCCGGTCGGGCAGATTGACCCGCTGGATCAGCTCGTCGGTCACGGCCTGCGGCCAGACCTGGTCCGCAGCGCTCGGCCATTTGTCGGCGGGCGGCGCGTCTTCGGTCTTCTGCAGCGAGACGATCGGACCCTCCACGACCATCTCGGCGCCCGGATCGTCGACGGTGATCGGGGCCGGCAGCCACGGCTGGGTGGCGTCGGCCCGGCGCCGCCCGACCCCCGCCGGTGCGGGGAACGGTTTGAGCTTGCGGGCCAGGCTCTCGAAGTTGCCGTCCTCGCCGGTGGAGAAGCGCCAGGCGTAGTAGACGGTGAGGTCGACCATGGCGTTCTGATCCCCGGCCGTCGTCCACGACGGCTGCAGGGTCGTGTCGGGCGTCACGCCCTGACCGGCCTGGTTGCCGGCGGAGAAGGTGGGGACGACGCAGGCGACGTAGGACGTGCCGGCCTCGAGGCGGCGTGGGCACAGCAGCCGGGACAGGTTGAACTTGGCGTTGCGGTCGCTGAGCCGATCCTCGAGGTCATGGCTCTTGGCGTCGCGCCGGTTTGGTTCCCATCACCTGGGCGTGGGCCCAGGCCCAGGCCTCGTCGAGCGGCTGCAGCTGATCGCGGCGGATGGCGGCCACCCGGGTGGCGCCGCGGGTCTGCCCCCAGATCAGCTTGTCCTCCTCGGCCACCACCAGGGTGATCCAGGGCATCAGCCGCGCGTCGGCGTCCGGGGCGGCCGGGGTGAACAGCCACGGCAGCTCCGGGCGGTCGAACTCGACCTGGACCAGGTCGTCGACCTCGGTGTTGTGCGCGTCGGCCTTCGGGTAGGTGCGGATCACCTGGCGGGCGTCGATCTCGGTGACGTCGCCCGGACCGAACACGTTCACCGTGATCGCCGCGGCAGCGCCTCGGCCGGCACCCGGTCGTCGGCGATCGGCACGCTCATCTCGACCGAGGCGCGCACCGGCTCGTCCCATTCGAAGCGGTTCGACAGGCCGGCGGAGATTCCCGATCGGGCGTAGGGCAGGAAGACGTACTGGTTCAGGATCGCCTTCTCCGGCGCGATCACCGGGGCGAAGTAGTTGATCACGTCGAGTTCGTAGAACGCGGCACCCGCCGCGGACCGCAAGGTCTCGGCCATCACCCCACCCCCAGCCGGGCGACCTGCAGGCCGGCGTCCTGCGCCGCCTCGGCGGCATGGGTGTAGGTCATGGTGGTCGCTGCCGCACTGGCCAGCGTCGACTTGGCTCGTACGGTGCTCTCGGCGGCGTCGGCGAGCACGATCGGATCGGGTTCGGTGGAGTAGCGGCGACCAGCGCGCAGCTGGCTTCGCCCGGCGGCTCCGGCATTGAGGCCGATGGCCGCCGAATTCAGGAACAGGCTGTCGACCGCCGACGCGCGCAGCCGCATCCCGGGCAGCCCGTCGGGATCGGCGACGAACGTCTCGTACTTCAGCTCGGCCTGCCGGGCGGCGGCCCAGGCGGCCTTCTCGCCCGGCGGCCGGATCCGGGCGCCCGCCGGCATCGGCTCGAAGCTGGGCCGGGACATCTTCTGGTCGTCGGTGAGGTTGAGGAAGTTGCCGGCCGAGAACAGGTCGGTGACCTCGCTGACACCGGCGGCGGGCTCGGCGCCGGCTTTGGGCTGGCCGAGATGGATCCGCTGCTTGCCGCCGGGCACCGGGTTGCCGCCGACCCGGACGATCTCGGTCTCCAGCGGCACGGCGTGCTGCCGCACCTCGAACAGCCCGAGCGGATGCACGTTGATGGCGGTGTCGCTCGGCTTGGGCGGCACCATCTTGACCAGCTGATCGGTGCCGGGCGGAGTCAGGGCGGCCCAGGCGCCGGGCTTGTGGTCGATGGCGTCGAACACCAGTTGACGCGCGTCGATCGGCTCCGGCGGGGGATTGTCGTCGTCACCCCAGGTGAAGGGGCCGACGTCGATGTCCACGTCCCACCAGAGGATCTCGACCTCGGCCGAGCCCTCGGCCCGCCACGGGGCCGGGCCCTCCAGGTGGAGCTCGATGTTGACCCCGCAGAGCGTGACGCCGAACGCGCGGACGGTCAGCCCGATGCCGAGATCGATCATGAACATGAAGTGCGGCGCGAAGATCACCAGCGCGTCGAAGTGGAAGTGCCCGGTGATCGAGGCCACGCCGAGATCGGCACCCATCTCCACCCGGCAGCCCAGCTGCACGCTGTTGCTGGTCAGCGCGAAGTACGACTCCGCCCGCAGGGTGAGGATCGCGGGCGGCGACAGGTCCATCTGCAGCCGCTCCATCCCGGACAGCTGCGGGGGCGGGGTGTAGCGCGGATGGAATCCGCCGGCGCTGATCGCGAACTCCGCGCCTCCGGCCCATCTGATCAACATGCCGATGTCGCCGCCGACGGTGAAGCCGGCGATCCGCGAGCCGCGCAGACTGACCAAGATCAACAAGTACTCGGGGGTGATCTCGCCGTAGACCGTCGCGCGCAGGTCGACGATCGGCAGCTCCGGTGCCGGCAGGGCGATCCGGACCCGGCCGATGATCACGATCTTGGGATCGGGCAGGCTCAAGATCACGCCGAGCTGCGCGGTCAGGAAGCTGATCGGCCGGCCCCAGCCGATCTCCACCATCGGGCCGATGACGATCGAACCATGATCGAACGGGAAGACCTGTTCCAGGGTGTCCAGGATCGCCGGCGCGGCCGCGACCGGGTCGTCGGGGAACATGATGTGGTCAAGGGCGCCGTCGCTGATCTTGGCGCGCAGCGCGTCGGTGTCCAGCCGGTGCTCGATGCCGAGGATGCCGCCCACCGCGTTCAGGGTGAAGCCGAAGCTCAGGTCGATCGCCGGGATGAACTCCACCGACATGACCACGACGAGGGCGAAGCTCGGCTCGACGGTCAGCAGGCCGACCGCCTTGACGTCGATCGGTCCGAGCCGCAGCTGCAACGCGCCGCCGAAGCCGCCCGGGCGTACGCCGAGGAACCCGCCGCCGCGGACCAGCCCGGTGTCGATGCTCAACCCGATCCCGGTCGGGGCTTTCAGCGAGACGGCGAGCGGATTGTTGCCGGCCAAGGCGGCATCGGGATCGACATGCAGGTGCACGCCGGCACCGGTCACGGTGGCCTTGATCACCCCGCCGAGGTCGGCGGTGAAGGTGCCGCCGACGTCGACGGTGTCGGGTACGCCGGGCGGCAGCTCGAGGGTGATCTCGCGGATGTCGATCGGTCCCAGCTCCGGCCGCGCCGGCAGCACGACCCGGGGCGAGGCGCTGCCGGACAGCGTGAGCCCGCGGTCGGTGTCGAAGCCGAGGATGATCGTGGACTGTGCCGTGCCGGAGGCGCCGCCGAGCAGCGAGGCGATCGGACCGCCGCCGATGCCGATCTCGGCCTCGTCGAGGGTGATGCTGACCGTCAGCGGCGGACCCGGCCGGACCGGGTCGATCCGCAGCCGGGCGGTCAGATCCAGCTTGCTGAACTTCACCGTCGGGACCGGCAGGATCGTCCGTTCCGGCGCGGTCAGGGTGTAGACGAGAGCGCCGTCGGTGATCGTCAGGTCGGACGGGCTGTCCGGCAGGCCGAGCTGGCCGGCCAGGCCCTGCGGGTCGGCATTGGTCCAGCCGATCTCGCGGAGCAGGACGGGTCGGAGCTCGACGCCGGCGGCCTTGGCGGCCTCGTTGAGCTCGTTGACGCCGGTGCCGAAATGAGTGGCCGACGCGACGAGATTGCGGGCGTCGAGATCGGTGCCGGCGGCATCGAACTCGGCCTTCGCCAGGTCCAGGTGGGCGGCCACCTGGGCGGCGGTCGCCCCGGGCCCGAGGGCCTGGGCGAACGTGTCGGCGTCGGCGAGCACGGCGGTGCGCAACTCGGTGAACCGGGCGCGGGCATACCCGAGGGCGATCGCTACGAGCTCCTGGCCGAGACTCATCTGCTCCCCCGAGTGAAATCGCCGGTTCGACCCTAGTGGCGAACTCCATAGCGGGTCAACGGATCGGAGTCCGGCCTTTTCGAGGGAATCGCACGGCAACGGGGGGTGGACCAAATCGCCCCGTCGCGCTAGGACTGGAGACAGCCACCGTTGCGTGACGATCGACCCCACCCATCCCCGCAAGGAGCAGCACCATGTCCGCCACCCTCGTAGAGGATCGTCAGTCCCTTCTCTCGGCCGAGTCGAAAGCTGTTGTCGAGGCCACGGCCGCGGTCGTCGCTGAGCACGCCGAGCAGATCACCGCCCGGTTCTACCCGGCGATGTTCGCCGCGCATCCGGAGTTGCTCCGGCTGTTCAATCAGGGCAACCAGGCCACCGGGGAGCAGAGCCGCGCGTTGGCGGCGTCCGTGGTGGCCTACGCCGTGCAACTCATCGATCCGGCCGCGCCGTCGTTCGCGCACGTCATGAAGCGGATCGCCTACAAGCACATCTCCCTGGGTATCCGCCCCGAGCAGTACACGATCGTCGGCCATCACCTGCTCGGCGCCGTCGGCGAGGTGCTCGGCGAGGCGGTGACGCCGGAGATCGGCGCCGCCTGGAACGAGGTCTACTGGCTGTTCGCCACCCAGCTGATCGCCGAAGAGGCGCGGCTGTACCAGCAGGCCGACATCGATCGACCCGCGCGCAACCACTGCGCCCCTACCGCGTCGTGCGCCGGATCGAGGAGACCGCCGATGTCGTCTCCCTCGTGCTGGAACCGGCCGACGGCGGCGGCCTGCCGGAGATCGCCCCGGGCCAGTACGTGTCGGTGTTCGTCAACCTGCCGGACGGGTCGCGGCAGCCCCGTCAGTACACGGTCTCCTCGACCGCGACTGGGAACGCGGATGCAGATCACCGTGCGGCGGGTCACGCGGTCGCAACGGCGCCCCGGACGGTCAGGTGTCCTCGTTCCTGCACGACCGCATCCAGCCGGGTGACGTGCTGGAGGTCAGTGCTCCGGCCGGCGACTTCGTCGTCCAGCCGTCCGACGGCCCGCTGCTGCTGGCCAGCGCCGGTGCGGGCATCACCACGGTGCTGCCGATCGTCGAGCACATCGCCCGGCTGCAACCCCAACGGCAGGTCATCGTCGCGCACGCCGACCGCACGGCCCAGGACCACGCGTTGCGGGAGACGGTGCTGCACGTCGGTCGGCAGATCGACAACTTCACCGCCCTCACCTGGTACGAGACGGTCGACCCGGACAACCAGCGCGCGACGACAAGGATTCATGGATCTGACGGATATTCCGCTGCCCGACGACATCCAGGTGTTCACCTGCGGCCCGCTGCCGTTCATGCGCCACGTCCGGTCCACCTTGCTGAACCGCGGAGTGCCCGACTCCCGGATCCGCTACGAGGTGTTCGGGCCCGACCTGTGGGCGGCCCAGATCTCCGCCGACCAGACCGACGGCGCTTGACCCGCGACGACGCTCAGTCGTCGAACTTCATCGGGGGTTCGGATCGCGGTCGCGGCCTTCTCCGACCTGAGCAGGCGGGTGGCGACCGGCAATCCGAGGGCCATCACCGACGGCCATGATCACGAAGCCGAGCCAGGGCCGGTCGAGGCCGGCCTGGACGGCGAGGGCCACCACGATCCCGCCGGCATTGCCCGCCAGCCAGACCAGTCCGGTGGCGGTGCCGCCGGCGTCGCCGGCCCGCTGCTCGACCATGGTCAAGATCACCGGCAGCGCCGTCAGCAGCACCAGACCGATCAAGGCTGACGCGACAAGACCGGTCACGGTGCCGGGGGCGACGGCGAGCAGCAGACAGCTGATCACGGTGATCACCGCCGCGGCGGTGAGCGCCTGAGCCGCCGAGGTTGCCGGCTGATCAGGGGCGCGGGAAGCGTTGCCCCACCGATGATCCCGGCCGCGACGAAGATCAACAACATCGCGCCGGCCGCGGTCGTGGAGACTCCGGCCGGAGCCAGCAGCGCCTGCAGCCAGGTCGTCATCGCCACGAAGACGCCGAAGCCGCAGGCCGCGATGATGATCAACAATCGCAGGCTCGGTTGGCCCAGCACGCTTCGGATCGGGGCTTCGGGCCTGCGCTCGCCGGCCGTACGCCAGCCCGGCCGGATCAAGGCGGCGGCGAGGGCGGCGGACGCGGTCGCGCCGATCACGCCCTGGGTGATGACCAGCGCCTCCAGGTCGGGCCTCACCGAAGATCGGGCCCATCGCCAGCGCGACCAGCATGCCGGCGAACAGTCCCGCCGAAGCGAGGCCGATGGCCCGGGCCGGGCGGGCGCGTCCACCGCCTGATCGACGACCTTGGTGACGGCCGCGAGGATGAGCGGTTGGGCGGCGGCGATCAGGATCTGGCCGACCAGGACGCCGGCGTACGAGCCCTCGATCCGGATCAGCGCACCGAGGCCGTTCAGGGCGATCCCGACGCCCAGGGCCGGCCGCAGCCACCGGTCGAGCGCGAGCCCGGCCGGGATCGCCAGGACGACGTAGAGCAGCGGAAAGATCTCCGACAGCCAACCGATCGCCTCGGTGCTGACCCCGTAGTGCCGGGCCGCCTCGGTGGTCAGCGGCGCAAACGTCAGCCACAGCAGCTGATTGCTGCCGGACAGCGCCGCGTACGCCGCGACGAGCGACCACCGGTTCCGCCTCACCCGCTCAATACTGCTGCTGCTGCTGCGGTGGGTAGCCCTGCTGCGGCGGGTAATCCTGTGCGGTGGGTAACCCTGCTGGGGCGGATAGTCCGAGGCCGGCGGGTAGTAGGGATTCGGCGGATAGCCGGGCGGTGCCGGCGGTCCGTACTTCGCGGCCGCCGGCGAGGTCGGCATGGCCAGGAAGATGATCAGCACCAGGCCGCCGAGGTAGGGCACCAGGTTGATCAGGTAGAGCCAGCCGCTGTAGCCGGCGTCGTGCAGCCGGCGCACCGAGACCGCGATGCCCGGCACGATCGAGGCGAGCAGGAGCAAGATCAACGGGATGCCCGGGAGCGCGGCCAGAGCGCCGGGCGTGTCGCCGCCGTCCGGCGAGGTGGCGAGCCCGGCCACGGCCGTCGCGGTGCCGAGCACCAGGTAGACGATGGACAGGTAGAGAGCGAACCACCAGTACTCGCTGCGGCTCGCGCGGCCGGAGAACGTCGCGTACTTCTTGTAGGCGCGCTTGATCGCATCGACGAAACCGATGCCGTAGTGCGGCCAGTCCAGTGGTGGTGGCTGGTCTGCGCCAGCGGGTAGCTCACGAGCGTGGACCTCTCCTCGATCGAACGAGGTCGCGACGCTATCACCGAACGGGTCAATCTTCTGTTGTGTCCGAGGGGATGTTTGACGTCTGCTCGATGGTTGGTCCGGACCGGCCGGAGGTGGCGCGGGTTGACCCCTCGACTGGTCGGCGGTCGTCGATGTGCGCTGGGATGGCGATGCCCACCGCCTGGCCGGTGCGATGGATCAAAGGAGCAGCACCATGACGACCAGCACGAGAGCCCGAAATGGCCGCAAATCGGTACGGCGATGTTCCTGCTGGCCGGTGGACTTGCGAGGCGGGGCCGGGTTCGCCGCCGGGCGGCTGCAGGCGACCTGCACCTCGGGGGCGTGAGCCCCCGGTGACGTGAACGGCGACGGCCACGCGGAGGTCACGGGTCAGCGAGGACGGGCGGGCGGCCGGGGCAGGAGCGCGGAGGCAGTCCACGTGTTCTACGGCCGTACCCACGGGCTGATCGCGAAGGGCCGCGGGAAACCAGCGCTCGACGACCAGTACTTCGACCAGAGACACCAAAGGCGTGCCCGGAACGGGGCGGAGGACTCCGACGCGTTCGGCCGGGCCGCGACCTCGGGCGACTTCAACCACGACGGCTGTGCCGACCTGGCCGTGGGCGCGCCGGGCGAGAACGAGGGCACCGGTTCGCTCACCATCCTGTACGGCGCCGCGCACCGGCCTGAGCCCGACCGGGGTGCAGACGTTCACGCTCGGCGCCCTTTGTTCGCGGTCGACCGACGACCAGCAACTTCGGCACCTCGCTGGCCGTAGGCGACCTGAACGACGACGGGGGTCGACGACCTGGCGATCGGCGCACCCTCGTACAGCGCGAGCGGTGTGGACAGAGGGTCGGCGCCGTCGTCGTGCTGTACGGCGGTCTGGACCACCTGCACTCGGCGGGGACGACCGCTGACCTACTCACCCCGGACACTCCCGGCGTGCCCGGTGACGCGGCCGACGACGACTTCTTCGGCTCCGTCCTCACGGCGGGCAACTTCGATGGGGCCGGTCCCGACGAACTGGCTGTCGGGTTCGGGGGTCCTGAACGTCGGCCGGGTACAGACGCTCCAGCGGGGGAGCATCGGGCTACGGCAACACGCAACCGCAGCCGATCACCGAGGCCAGCCTCGGCGTCACGGGCAGCAACCCTGAAGACAGCTTGGCAGCCGGTTGGCGGCCGGGGGCGTCGAAGGGGACGGCCATTCCGACCTGGCCGTGGGCATCCCCGATTTCAACTGCACGGAGTGTGACGAGTTCTACGGGTCGCGGCGCTGTGGTCGTGGTGAAGGGGTCGGCCGGGCGGACTGACGGCAACTGGCCGACAGGTCTGGGACCCAGGCTTCACCCGGGGTCGTCGGGACGGCGCCGGGGACGAGGACGGCGTTCGGCTTCGCCATCGCGGATGGGCCGGTTCGACGCCGGGTCGACCGCCGACTTGGCCATCGGCACTCCGCAGGACAGTCATCGGTGGCGTGCGGGGCGGCTCGGGGTGACGGTGCTGCTCGGCTCATCGTCCGGCTTGACCACCGCCGGGAATGGCGGGTCACTCATCACCCAGAACAGCACCGGCGTAGGCGGGCACGTGGCCGAGAAGCACGGACTTCTTCGGCGCGCACCCTGAGCGCCGCGTACGTCCAGAGCAAGTCGACGGCCAGCGTGATCGGTCGGGGCGCCCGGCGAGACGGTCGGCCGCGTCGTGGCCACGGGGTCAGGTGCATCAGCTTTCGGCGTCCGCCACCGGTCCGGCCGGGCCAAGAGCACGACGTTGCACCTCGACAAGTTCCAGGCGTCAAAGGCAAGCCATCGGACCAACGCCCGTTTCGGGGGGACGCTCGGCTGACGCTCACGACGAGGGGAATCTCACTGATGTGTGTCCGAGGGGGGACTTGAACCCCCATGCCCCGTAAAGGGCACTAGCACCTCAAGCTAGCGCGTCTACCTATTCCGCCACCCGGACCAGCACCTCGACCCTGCGAGGCGCCCACGCACTATAGCAATCCCGGCGGGCTCGACCGAACCGATTCCGTCGCCGGTCATCGCCCGCGGCCCGTGCCCCGTTTTCCGTCCAGTGACGGCAAACCTGGGCCCCCCAGCCCGGAACGACCTCGGTTTCCCGTCACTCGACGGGAAACGCCGAGGAGCGTTGGATCGGCGGCGGTCGGACCGAGCCTGATCTCGCCGGCCTCCCGGCCCGCCATCGTGGGTCGGGTCCGATTGGGACCGGCTGTCGGCGATCTCAAGGCGCTGGCGCGAAGCGCGCGCCGATGCGGGCATCGCCGGCAACTCCGCCAACGACACTGGGATCGCCGGCGCGAAACTCATCAACCGCCGACCCATCCGGCCGACGCTCAAACCTCGGCGACCCACCGACGCTAACGCCTGCGCGACCGCACCACGCGACGCCCAGAGCCGGCGAGCGCCGCCCGCGCCGACAAGCCGTCAGACCGATGCAACCGGCGAAATCTCTGCCCAATCTCCACTTCAAGCACACCCTCACTGTCCAGGAGTGGCCCTCCATCGATCGGCAGCACTGGCCCAGCTTTCACCGGGCATCGACACGGGTACTAAGGGGGCGCCGACATGCCTACAGTTGGTTGCGGGGCCGGGCGCCGTCTGCTGGCAAATCCCAGGGAAACAAGGGACGAAAGACCCATGAATCCGTAACCGCACTCCCATAAGTTCGTGGAAGAACTCCGGGGAGTTTGTTGCTCTGTGCTTCCGCCTCCCTCGTGAAAAGACGTCGACATGTATCGCACGCGAAACGTTCTGCGCCTTCATGCCCTCACCGTCATGGTGATGTTCGTCAAGAGTTCGGCTTCCACCTGGACGCGCCGCACGGCAGCCATCGGGACCGCGGCGGTTCTGCTCGGCGGGCTCCTGTCCCCTCTGCCACCAGCGGCAGCCGAGACGAGCGTTCCGACCGTGGCCGACGTGCGGACAGATCACCCCTCGCTCGGGCTCGACCAGCAGAGAATCGCTGCCATGAAGACGGCGGTCGCGCAAGACCCGGCTGCGACAGCGATCTATCAGCGAGTGAAGACGCATGCGGACAAGATCTTCGGCGAGCCGGTCCTCACGAGGACGTCGCCCGACGGAATCCGCATCCTCGCCGTGTCGGAGACGTTGGTGGATCGCGCCTACACCCTCGGTATGACCTATCTCATCACCGGCGACCGTCGATACGCCGATCGTCTCTGGCTCGACCTCGACGCTGCTGCGCAAGTTCGATGACTGGAACCCCGATCATTTCCTCGACACGGCAGAGATGACACAAGGTATGTCGGTGGGTTACGACTGGCTGTACTCGTATTGGACGTCATCGCAGAGGGCGACGTTGACGGAGTCGATCCAGCGGCTCGGCCTCGAACCGGCACTTCCCGTGTACAGCGCGCCGGCCACATCCTCAGGTCCCTATCGATACGGCGGGAACTGGTCGAAGGTCGAGGGCAATTGGAATGTGGTTGTTAACGGCGGCATGATCGCGGGAGCCCTGGCGACCGCACGAGACAATTCCTCGCTCGCCGATCGGATCCTGGGTTACGCGGTCCCGAGTATGAAGATCGGGCTCGCCGGCTTCGGCCCGGACGGCGGATACGTCGAAGGTGCGACGTACTGGGCTTACGCGACCAGCTATCTCGCTCTGGCGCTGAGCGGGTTGGATGTCGCCACCGGCAGCGACTGGGGCCTCTCGGCTGTGCCGGGGGTCAGTGAGGCCGGGTATTTCGGCAGGTACATGAGGGGCGCCTCCCAGGCGATGTACAACTTCGGCGACAGCGATACCATAGCTCGCAACCCTCCTTCGCAACTGTTCCTCGCCAAGAAGTTCGACGATGTCAAGTTTCTGGAGGGCGGACAGAAGGTCACCGGAAGTGATGCACAGCGTCTGTTGTGGTATGACCCGTCGATGCTCAACCCCGCCACTGATGCGCTGGCGCGCGATCGGAGTTTCGCGGGCGCTGGCGTGACGACAATGCGGTCTTCCTGGGCCGCGGATGGGGTATCGCTGGGTTTCCGCTCGTCGGTTGCGGCGACCGAGGGGCACCAGCATCTCGACGCCGGATCCTTCATCCTCGATGCTCTCGGAGAACGGTGGTCGTCTGACCTTGGACGCGATGACTACACCCTCCCCGGTTACTTCGATGAGACGACTCGGTGGGACTACTACCGCGATCGCGCAGAGTCTCACAGCACACTGCTGCTCGATCCATTCAATCCGACGGCAGTCAAAACGAGCGGTGCAGCATCGATGGAGCGCTTCGAGACCAACCCGGCCTCGGCATTCACGATCAGCAATCTCTCCGGCTTGTACACCCCGGGGACGACATGGAAGCGTGGCGTCAAGTTGTTCGACGCTCGCGGCCAGGTGCTCGTCCAGGACGAGGTGACGCGCTCGGGCTCATTCGACGCCGTCTGGTCGATGAACACCGAGGCCAACATCTCCATATCCCAAGACGGACGGAGCGCGGTCCTGACGTCCAATGGGAAGCAGATGCTCGCCCGGATCGCTTCGGCGGACGCGTTCCGCTTCACGGCCATGCCCGCTGCCCCGTTTGCTGGATCCCCCAACCCACCCGGGCAGAACTCGAACGCAGGGAGCTCGAAGCTCTCCATCGTGGCCAGGCCAAGGACCGGTTGACGCTGGCGGTTCAGTTCAGCCCTGTGCGCGAAGACGTGCCTGCTCCCTCCGTCGTGACGCCGTCGAGCCTCGGAACCTGGGCCCTCGATTCGGTCGGCTCGTCCAGGGCCACCGGCATCAGGATCGGAGGCACGCCACTCGCTGCTTTCGACCCCGCACAGCTTTCGTACACGACGAGTGTCGACCCGTCGGACGCCATTCCGACCGTCTCTGCGGTCGGTCCCGGCACGGCCGACGTGCGGTCGACTGCACCAGCCTCCTTGCCGGGATGGGCGACGACGACCATCACGGAAGCCGGCCAGACACCGACCACCTACCGAGTGCTGCTGACGAAGGGTTCGCTCACGATCTCGAGTGCGGTCGCGACCAGCACCACGGCGGGTTCGCCCGCACTGACGTTCGATGGAGCGAACTCCACGTACTGGTCGACATGGTCGGACAACTCCATCACATGGCGTCTGGCCCGCGCCAGCGAAATCCGCCGCATGGAGCTGTCGTGGGTCGCGAATTCGAAACGGCTCAGCAAGTTCGAATTGCTGAGCTCTCCGGACGGAACGACCTGGACCCAGCGTCACGCTGGCGCCTACACCGGCGTCGGCGGGTGGGACACCGTCCTCGCCTCGATGCCGGCCGACACTCGCTTCGTCAGGCTCGTGGGCCACGGAGACGGCTCGAGCGACCGGTGGACGGCCCTGCGCGAGGTGAACTTCTACTCGCACGTGCCGAGCGAGGTGACAGTTCAGCCGCGCCAGGGACTCGCGTCGGTCGTGGTGACAGCACCGGCATCGATGCGTGTCGAAACCAGCGCTCAGGCCTCCGTCACTGGGACGGACACGAATGGTCAGGCGGTACCCGCTGAGCAGCTCGCTCCGCTCTGGGGTTCTTCGAACCCGTCAGTGGTGTCCGTCGACAGCAACGGGATGATGACCGCTCGGAGCGTTGGGAAGGCGACAATCGCGGTCCTGGTGACTTCCGGAGGCGAGACGCGTTCGTCATCTATTCCGGTGTCGGTGGTCGATCCGACGAGGGTCCGGTTGTATCCGTCTGCGGATTCGTATGTGCAGGGTGGGTCGAGTGCGTCGGTGAACTTCGGTTCGAGCTCGGAGTCTTGTGGTGAAGCCTGGCGGCGAGTCACGGATCTGTCGTATACGCGGTTCGGGTACATGCAGTTCGATCTGAGTCAGATCAAGGGCCGGAACGTGACCGGGGCGACGCTGACGTCGACATCGGCGATCACCGATGGTGGTACGAGTGTGATGTTGGACTTCCATGACACGGCGTCGTCGTGGACGGAGACGGGTTTGACGTTCTCGAACCGTCCGGCGTTGGGTGCGATCGCGGGCAGCACGGTCGTGGATGCGACCAAGGGCACTCGGACGACCAATCTGACGGCTGCGGTCGCGGCGAAGGCGTCGGCCTCCGTGGGAGTGTTGTCGCTCGGGATCGATCAGTCACGTTGCGGCCGGGCAGCCGGGGAACATGGTGCAGCATCGAGTCGCGAGAATCCGCCACCACTCCGTACCTCGACATCACCCTCGATGTCCCTCCGACATCGCAGGCGGACGACCTACCCGGGCAGTGTCAGCGTGTCGCCGGCGCCCTCGTCGCTGAATCTCGGTCAGACGCAGCAACTCGTTCCGACGGTGAAAGACACGACCGGAGCGGTGATCCCGGCCTCCGATGTCGCCGTCTCATACGCGTCATCGAATACCTCGGTGCTCAGCGCGACTGCGACCGGTGAGATCCGCGGCGTCACCGCCGGGTCGGCGACCTTGACCGTCAAGGCAGCCATGAACGGGATCACGGTGTCGCAGAACCTTCCCGGTGTCGGTGGTCGATCACGAAGAGGGTCCGGTTGTATCCGTCTGCGGATTCGTATGTGCAGGGTGGGTCGAGTGCGTCGGTGAACTTCGGTTCGAGCTCGGAGTCTTCTGGTGAAGCCTGCGGCGAGGTCACGGATCTGTCGTATACGCGGTTCGGGTACATGCAGTTCGATCTGAGTCAGATCAAGGGCCGGAACGTGACGGGGGCGACGCTGACGTCGACATCGGCGATCACCGATGGTGGTACGAGTGTGATGTTGGACTTCCATGACACGGCGTCGTCGTGGACGGAGACGGGTTTGACGTTCTCGAACCGTCCGGCGTTGGGTGCGATCGCGGGCAGCACGGTCGTGGATGCGACGAAGCGCACCCGGACGACCAACCTGACGGCTGCGGTCGCGGCGAAGGCGTCGGCCTCCGTGGGAGTGTTGTCGCTCGGGATCGATCAGGCACCTTGCGGCCGGGCAATCGGGGAACATGGTGCCGCATCGAGTCGCGAGAATCCGCCACCACTCCGTACCTCGACATCACCCTCGATGTCCCTCCGACATCGCAGGCGGCGACCTACCCGGGCAGTGTCAGCGTGTCGCCGGCGCCCTCGTCGCTGACTCTCGGTCAGACGCAGCAACTCGTTCCGACGGTGAAAGACACCACCGGAGCGGTGATCCCGGCCTCCGATGTCGTCGTCTCATACGCGTCATCGAATACCTCGGTGCTCGGCGCGACTGCGACCGGTGAGATCCGCGGAGTCACCGCCGGGTCGGCGACCTTGACCGTCAAGGCAGCCATGAACGGGATCACGGTGTCGCAAACCTTCCCCATGTCGGTGGTCGATACGAAGAGGGTCCGGTTGTATCCGTCTGCGGATTCGTATGTGCGGGGTGGGTCGAGTGCGTCGGTGAACTTCGGTTCGGCTCGGAGTCTTGTGGTGAAGCCTGGGGCGAGGTCACGGATCTGTCGTATACGCGGTTCGGGTACATGCAGTTCGATCTGAGTCAGATCAAGGGCCGGAACGTGACCGGGGCGACGCTGACGTCCACATCGGCGATCACCGATGGTGGTACGAGTGTGATGTTGGACTTCCATGACACGGCGTCGTCGTGGACGGAGAAGGGTTTGACATTCTCGAACCGTCCGGCGTTGGGTGCAATCGCGGGCAGTACGGTCGTGGATGCGACGAAGCGCACCCGGACGACCAACCTGACAGCTGCGGTCGCGGCGAAGGCGTCGGCCTCCGTGGGAGTGCTGTCGCTCGGGATCGACCAGCACCTTGCGGCCGGGCAACCGGGGAGCATGGTGCTCATCGAGTCGCGAGAATCCGCCACCACCCCGTACCTCGACATCACCCTCGACGTCCCTCCGACATCGCAGGCGGCGACGTACCCGGGCAGTGTCAGCGTGTCGCCGGCGCCCTCGTCGCTGAATCTCGGTCAGACGCAGCAACTCGTTCCGACGGTGAAAGACACGACCGGAGCGGTGATCCCGCCGTCGGATGTCGCCGTCTCATACGCGTCATCGAATACCTCGGTGCTCGGCGCGACTGCGACCGGTGAGATCCGCGGAGTCACCGCCGGGTCGGCGACCTTGACCGTCAAGGCAGCCATGAACGGGATCACGGTGTCGCAGAACCTTCCGGTGTCGGTGGTCGATGTCCCGTGGCCGTGTTGTCGCGTCGCTCGTGGCGACTCCGGCTCCTCCGCCGTCGGCAAACTGGCGCTGACCATCGCAGTCAACGGCGGCTGGCGAAGCTGCGCCCGAGGGCACCGTGACTATCCGCGAGGGTGCCACGACCCTCAAGGCCGGCGTGGCGGTGACGAAAGGGGCGGCGTCCTGGTCGGCCACCGGGGTCAGCCCGGGCAAGCACACCTACACCGTCACCTACAGCGGCACCGACCGGGTCCAGGCCACCAGCACCACCGTGACCGCAACCGTCAAGGCCAAGGTGTCACCGACCGTGAGCCTGTCCGCTACCTCGTCGGCGAAGGGCAAGGTCAGCCTGACCACCACCGTCAAGGCGAGCGGCCAGACTGGTCTGGGCGGCACCGCCAAGGTCAAGGAGGGCAGCAAGACGCTCAAGTCCGCGATCAAGGTCAGCAACGGCAAGGCCAGCTGGTCTGCGACCAAGGTCAAGCCCGGCAAGCACACCTACACCGTCAGTTACAGCGGCACCTCCGAGGTGAACGGCGGCTCCGCGAAGGTGACGGTCAAGATCAAGTAGGCGTTGCCTGCCCGCTCAGCCCAGCTCGGCGTGCAGAACCCGACGGCCCGCTGCCAGGCGATGGCGGGCATCTGGGGCATCTCGACCTGGTTGTCGATCTTGGCGAAAGCGTGGCCGGCCGGGTCGTAGAAGTACTTGACCTAGCTGAGATGCGTTTCGACACAATCGAAGCCAGCGACTTCTTGGACGGATGGGTGTAGACGTACCGTTATCGGCCTGGTGACCTTCCTCGCGGCGGCGCTGGGATGTGCTAGCCGAGGAAGTCAACCCGTCGTCTACGTGGGCCGGTCGGGTATTTGCCCCCGACTGGCGTAAATCCATATTGCAACATTGTGGCCACCTCGCCCCACAGCGCTTCGGTATCGGAGCTGGCTGTCGACCATGATCATGAAGTCGTCCGCGCAGGGACGAGCTTCATCACTGGTCCGCTGGCGCGGCGATGCTCGATGCTTAGTGCGGGTTCATTCCGGTCCGAGCGCTCCCATTTGGCGCGGAAGTGCTTCTCGAGAAGGGACAGGGCGATCTTGGCCAACGGCGGGGACAAGATCCCGCTTTGCGGCGCGCCAGTCCGGGTGTCTCGGTTCAGGCGGTCCGCGGTGGGAACGCCTGCTTTGAAGAGAGCCTTGACCAAAACCCAAGACGCCTTGTCAGGTGGATCCGACCACGACCCGCTCAATCAGGGGTGTCGTCGAGATCTCATCGAAGCATGCGCCCTTCGGTGGCATCTCAGCCTCGGCTATATCGCCGCATATCCTCCAGCGTCCACGCACCCGACACCGCCACATTGACCTCGCAATCGGCTCACATCGAGACTGTCACACAGGCACTCGACGGCAAACGTGGCCGCGCCGGTCCGCGGACCCGTCAGTGGTCGTGCCGGTCGCGCCAGTGCCGGGCGATCGCATGGGGCAGCGGGTCGATCACGGTCCCCTCGGCCCGCATCTCGGCTCGCGCCAGCCGTCGCGCCCGCCACAGGCTGACCACGCCGAACGCCCAGGGCAGGTACTGGAAGCAGAAGGCGACCTTGAAGTCGTAGATGTCGAACTGGCCGTCGGGCGCCAGCGCGTCCAAGATCACCCCGATGGCGAAGATCGTGATCAGCGAGGCGGTGAAGCCACCCATGTTGACGATGCCGGAGGCGGCGCCCAGCCGAGTCTCGGGATTGAACGAGCGGGCGAAGTCGAAGCCGACCGCAGAAGCCGGCCCGTACGCGGCGAGGATGATCACCAGGATCACGATCAGCGGCAGCGGGACGATTCCCGGCCAGATCAGGACCACCGTCCAGATCAGCATCGTCATCAGCAGCACGCCGAAGATCAGATTCGAACGACGGAAGGGATAGTGGGCGGTCAGCTGGCCCAGCGTCGGTCCGATCACCGCCGCGGCCAGCACCATGATCGTCATCAAGGCGCCGGCGAGCTGCTGGGCTGTAGCCCTGGCCGACCGTGAGGAACGGGTATCCCCAGAGCAGCGCGAAGACCATGCCGGAGAACTGGGTGCTGAAGTGCGACCAGAGACCCACCCTCGTGCCGGGCTGCAGGAACGAGGCGCGGAGGTCACTGACCGCCTCCCGCCAGCCGACGATATGACGCGGCCGAGTGACGTCGGGCGGATAGTCCCGTACGGCCAGGAAGACGATGATCGCGGTGAGTACGCCGAAGGCGGCGGCGCCCAGGTAGGTAAGGGTCCACCCGAGTCCGATCAGCGCCGCCGACCAGCGGGAAGGTGCTGCCGATCTGGCCGACCTGGCCGATGAGGCCGGTCAACTGCGTGACCAGCGGCACGCGTTTCCCCGGGAACCAGGCCGGAATCAGCCTCAGGACGGAGATGAACGTCAGGGCGTCCCCGGCGCCGACGAGCACCCGGGCCACGATGGCGGTGGCCGGCTCGTGCGCGACCGCCAGCAGCGCCTGCCCGCTCGGCCATGACCAAGCCGCCGGCGACGAGGATCACCCGCGGGCCGAAGCGATCGACCAGCAGACCGACCGGGATCTGCATGCCCGCGTAGACCAGAAGCTGCAGGACGACGAACGTGGAGAGCATCGATGCTCCGATGTCGAACCGCTCCGTCGCCGCCGACGCCGCGACCGCGAGGGACGTGCGGTGGAAGACTGCGACCGCGTACGCGAAGACCCCGACCCCCCAGACGATCCAGGAGCGGCGGGACGGAGGTGGGCACCCTCCATTCTCTGCCGTTCGAGGGCGGAACCCAGAACGTGTCCAGAGCCGGGACGGGCTAGGGCGTCAGTTCGAGCCGCTCGACGGGCCAGTCGTGGCTCCGAAGTGCCTCGGTCAGCTCCGGCACGGAGCCGTCGACCTTCTGCCGGATCAGATCAACGTCGGCCCGGTCGCGCAGCACCAGATGGCTGCCGTCGATGACGACCGTGCCGATCTGCGAGCGGGCGAAGCGCTGCTTCTTGTCGCCCTTCACGAACGTGATGTCGCGGGCGGTGATCTCGATCTTGGTGGTGTCGGCCATGGCGAGAAATCCGACGACCAGTCCGGCGACCGCGCCGACCACGATCAGCAGCCAGCCGCCGAAATTTCCCTCCAGCTGATCGAGGATGGCCAGCGGCCCCTTGAACGGCAACCAGGGCTGGGCCAGACCCCAGCCGACCACCCAGGGCGCCACCCAGCCGAGGGCGGCACCGAGTCCGACAAAGGCCGCCGCGACCACCAGATGCTGCGTCACCGGGGGCTCGACGACGGTTCGCGACTGCGCCGAGGCGGGGATCATCGAGAATTCGTCCACTGGACAATTGGAACATAGATGTCCCATTATGGGCAAGTGATGTCCCAATCTCCGGTTCAGGAGCGCACCCGGCAGTCGATCGTGACGGCCGCCATCGAGACCTGGGCCGAGGACCGCAATGCGACCCTCGCGCAGATCGCCGCCGCCGCCGGCGTCGGCCGGTCCACGGTGCATCGCTACTTCGCCGATCGGGCCGAGTTGCTGACCGCGGTCGACCAGGAGTGTCAGCGGCGCTTCGTCGTCGCCACCGAGCGGGCCCGGCCGGGCGACGGATCGGGTCTGGAGGCCTGCCACCGGCTGTGCCAGGAGTACCTCGAGCTCGGTCCGGTGCTCGGGCTGATCTTCGCCGACAACGCCCTGGTCGACCCGGACAGCTGGTCGGCGTCCGCGGGAGACGGCGACGCGGGTGCCGGCGAGGAGGACGACGACCCGTTCGCCGACGCGATCCTGCGCGGGCATCGCGACCGCACGGTGGATCCCGAACTGCCGGTCGGCTGGGCGGTCACGGCGCTGTGGATGCTGCTCTATTCCGCCTGGCTGTACAGCTCGACCGGACAGGCTTCGCGGCGCGAGGTGTCCGTGCTGCTGGTCCGCACCGTGGCCGGTGCCATCGGTCGGGCCGCACCGGATGGGTGAAGATGATCGGGTGAGCCCCGAACCCGATCGCCCCGAACCAAGTCGCCCTGCACCTGATCGAACCCTCGACTACGCACCGGACGCGGAGGTCGTCGACCTGTGCCAGGAGCTGATCAGGATCGACACCACCAACTTCGGGCCCGAACCCGGACCGGGGGAGCGGGCCGCGGCGGAGCGGGTGGCTGAGCTGCTCGACGAGGTCGGCATCAGCACCGAGCTCTTCGAGTCCGAACCGCGGCGCACCTCGCTGGTCGCGCACTGGGAACCGGAGGGCGTCGACCGCTCACTGTCGCCGCTGCTGATCCATGGACACCTCGACGTGGTGCCGGCCAACGCCGACGACTGGTCGGTGCCGCCGTTCGCCGGCGAGATCCGCGACGGCTGCGTCTGGGGACGCGGCGCGGTCGACATGAAGGACTTCGACGCCATGGTGCTGAGCGTCGTCCGCGCGCGGGCCCGGGCCGGTGCGGCGCCGCGCCGGCCGATCCGGCTGATCTTCACCGCCGACGAGGAAGCCGGCAGCGGCCTCGGCGCGCGCTGGCTGATCGACAAGCATCCCGAGGTCGTCGAGGGCTGCACCGAGGCCATCGGGGAAGTGGGCGGCTTCTCGCTGACGGTCAGCGACGACCTCCGGCTCTACCTGATCCAGACCGCCGAGAAGGGGCTGGCCTGGATCAACCTGATCGCCGAGGGGCGGGCGGGTCACGGCTCGTTCCGCAACGACGACAACGCCGTCACCGAACTCGCCGCGGCGGTGGCCCGGATCGGTGCGTACGAGTGGCCGCACAAGATCACCGACGCGCAGCGAGCCTTCCTGGAGGCGGTGTCCGAGGCGTTCGGCATCGACCTCGACCCCGATCGCGCCGAGGAGACCCTGGCCCGGCTGGGGAGCATCGCCCGGATGGTCGGCGCGACCATGTCCAACACGGCCAACCCGACGATGCTGTCGGCCGGCTACAAGCACAACGTCATTCCCGGCCGGGCGACCGCCGCGATCGACGGTCGGTTCGTGCCCGGCGGCGAGGACGAGTTCTACGCCACGATCGCCGACCTGCTCGGCGACAAGGTGCGCTACGAGGTGGTCACCGGCCAGCCGGCGGTCGAGACCGAGTTCTCCGGCGCGCTCGTCGAGGCGATGCAGTCGTGCCTGCTGGCCGAGGATCGAAGGGGCCCGCGCGGTGCCGTACCTGATGAGCGGCGGGACCGACGCCAAGGCGTGGGACCGGGCCGGCATCCGCTGCTTCGGTTTCGCGCCGCTCCGGCTGCCACCGGACCTGGATTTCGTCAGCATGTTCCACGGCGTCGACGAGCGGGTGCCGACCGAGTCGCTGGAATTCGGCGCCCGGGTGCTCGATCGGTTCCTCGATCAGGCCTGACCATTCGCAACGTGGCCGCCTCGCACCAGACGTCGCACAGCAACTAGGCTGGAGCGCGATGAGGACCTCAACCGTGGAGTACGAGATCGAGCGGGTCCGGTTGGGCCGGCACCTGTCCCGCAGCGCGGTGCGACAACTGCTGACCGATCAGGCCGAGTACGGGGGCTGGGAGCTGACCAGGCTCCGCCGCTATCGCGACGGCACCCGTGACGTCTGGATCCGCCGCAAGATCATCCGCGTGGTCGGTGGCAGCGGTCGCTACGGGACCACCCAGGTCAGCCGGCGCCGGATCAGCGGAGTGAGTTGGGTCCGCCGGAGACGTCGTCGAGGGCGGAGATGATCTCGGCCGGCAGTCGCTGATCCTCGATGGCCAGGGCCGGCGCCAGTTGGCCGGCGGTCCGGGCGCCCAGCAGCGGAGCGGTGATCGCCGGGGCGTCGCGGACCCAGAGCAGCGCCACCTGCAAGGGCGTCAGGTCGAGCCCCTCCGCGGCCCGGACCACCGCCTCGACCACGCCGCGGCTGCGATTCTCCAGATACGGCTCGACGAACCAGGCGAAGTGGTCGGTGGCCGCCCGTGACCCGCGCGGCGTACCCGTCCGGTACTGCCCGGTCAGCACGCCCCGGCCGAGCGGCGACCAGGGAAAGACCCCCATGCCGAAGGCGCGGGCGGCCGGCAGCACCTCGACCTCGGCGCGTCGCGCGAGCAGCGAATACTCCACCTGGGCACTGCTGATCGGCGTCCGACCGGGGAACGCCGACTGCCAGGTCGCGGCCTGCGCGGTCTGCCAGCCGACGAAGTTCGAGATCCCGGCATAGCGGACCATGCCGGCCGACACCGCATGATCAACAGCGCTCAGCGATTCCTCGAGCGGCGCGCTGCCCCAGGCGTGCAGCTGCCACAGGTCGACATGGTCGGTTCCCAACCGCGCCAGGGATCCCTCAAGATCACGCAGCAGGGCGCGGCGTGACGTGTCGACCAGGCGGGCGCCGCTCTTGATCACGAAACCCGCCTTCGTGGCGATCACCAACTCGTCGCGGATCCCCAGATCGGTGATCAACTTGCCGATCAGCCGCTCCGCGTCACCGGCGCCGTACGCCGCCGCCGTGTCGATCAAGGTCCCGCCGGCCTCGCAGAACATCTCCAGCAGACCGCGGGCCTGATCGGCGGTGGTGTCGCGGCCCCAGGTCATGGTGCCGAGGCCGAGGCGCGAGACGCGCAGCCCGCTGGACCCGACCTGCCGACGCTTCCATGGTGTCGACCCTAACGGCCGCCCGGCTGCCGACGCCGCGGCCGGTTACCGTGAACAGCATGCGTCTCGGTCTCAACCTGGGTTATCTCGTCGGCTCCGACGACCCGCGCGATCAGCTCCGGCTGGCCCAGCACGCCGAGGACGCTGGGATTCGACGTGGTCTGGGCCGCCGAGGCGTACGGCTCCGACAGCCCCACGGTGCTGGCCTGGCTGGCGGCGCAGACCTCGACGATCCACGTCGGGTCGGCGGTGATGCAGATTCCGGCCCGCACCCCGGCGATGACCGCGATGACCGCGGCGAGCCTGGACGTGCTCACCCGCGGCCGGTTCCGGCTGGGCCTGGGCGTCTCCGGCCCTCAGGTGTCGGAGGGCTGGCACGGCGTCCGGTTCGGCTCGCCGCTGGCCCGGACGCGGGAGTACATCACGGTGGTCCGCACCGCGCTCGCCCGCAAGACGGTGGCCTTCGACGGCGTGCACTACCAGCTCCCGCTGCCGGACGGGCCGGGCAAGCCGCTCAAGCTGACCATCGCGCCGGTCAGCGAGCACCTGCCGATCTACCTGGCCGCGGTCGGACCCGAAGAACCTCGAACTGGCCGGTGAGGTGGCCGACGGCTGGCTGGCCGTCTTCTACGCCCCGGACCACGCGCCCGAGCAGCTCGGTCACGTGCTGGCCGGCCGGGACAAGGTCGGCAAGACCCTGGACGGCTTCGATGTGGTGCCCACCGTCCCGCTGGTGGTCGGCGACGATCCGCGCGCCTGCGCCGATCCGGTTCGCGGGTACGCGGCGCTCTACGTCGGCGGGATGGGCAGCCGGACGCAGAACTTCTACAACGCGCTGGCCGTCCGGATGGGGTACGCCGACGCCGCGGCCAAGATCCAGGACCTCTATCTCGATCGCCGGCACCGGGATGCGATGGCTGCGGTGCCGTTCGAGTTCATCGACCAGACCTCACTGCTCGGCGACCGGCAGCGGATCGCCGACGGATTCCAGGCCCTGGCCGGCGTCGGGCGCGACCACCTGCTCGCTGGCCCCGTACGGCAACACGGTGGAGGAGAAGCTCGACGACCCTGACCGTGGCCGCCGAGGCGTACGAGCGGGCCGGGGTCGGCTGACGTCAGCGGGGTCGCAGCCCTGCGGTGATCAGCTCGGCGGGAGCGGCGACAGCACGCCGGTCAACAGCAAGATCACCACGAGGGCCGCCAGGGCGAGGCGGTAGATCACGAACGGCAGGAAGTTGTGCGTGCTGATGTAGCGCAGCAGCCAGGCGATCACCGCATAGCCGATGACGAAGGCCACCGCGGTCGCCAGGGCGATCTGACCCCAGGCCGGCGGCACCGGGTCGCTGGACACGTCGGCCAGCTTGAAGAATCCCGACCCGACGCACCGCCGGAATGGCCAGCAGGAAGGAATAGCGGGCGGCGGCCACGCGCTGATAGCCCATCGCCAGGCCGGCCGTGATCGTCGCCCCGGAGCGGGAGACGCCGGGGATCAGGGCGAGCGACTGGGCCAGGCCGAAGATGATGCCGTGCTTCCAGGTGAGGGATTCCAGCGGCCGGCTGTTGCGGGCGAAGTGGTCGACGACACCGATGACGATGCCGAAGCCGGCGAGCATGGCCGCTGTCGTCCACAGGTTGCGCAGGGTCGAGTCGATGGCGTCCTGGAAGAGCACGCCGAGCACCACGATCGGGATCGACCCGAGGATCACCAGCCAGCCCATCCTGGCCTCGGGGTCGTTGCGGTCCATCTTGCCGACCAGGGAGAGGGACCAGTGCCGGATGATCTTCCCGATGTCGTGCCGGAAGTAGATGATCACCGCGGCCTCGGTGCCCAGCTGGGTGATCGCGGTGAAGGCGGACCCGGGGTCGACGCCGCCGAACAACTGGCCGACGATCGACTGGTGGGCGCTGGAGGAGATCGGCAGGAACTCCGTCAGCCCCTGCACGATGCCCAGCACCAGTGCCTCAAGCCAACTCATCAGGTCTCCTCATTCCGTGCTCTCGCCGCGAGCACCCGGACAACGTTAAGGGGTGTCGACCCGGGACCGACCCTCCGCGCAGGCCGCCGGGTCGGTGATCCCGGACACACGAGGCGGTAGAACTGGGGCGTGACGATCCACTCCAGCCACCCGTTCGCGGCGCCGGAACCCGAGCGCGACCCGCTCCGCCGCTTTCGCGGGCGGATGGTCGCGCCGGTCAGCGTCTGGGCGGCGACGGACGGGCAGCGCTCCGCCGGCTGGACGCTGTCGTCGTTCCTGGTCGCCGACGGCAGACCGGCCGAGGTGATCGGGATCCTGGACGAGGAGTCCGAGCTGGCCGATCTGCTGGCCACGACCCCGACCCTCACGGTGAACCTGCTCAGCTGGCCGCATCGCGGCCTGGCCGACGCGTTCGCCGGCATCGGCCCCGCGCCCGGCGGTGCCTTCAAACTCGCCGCCTGGCACGACACCGACTGGGGGCCGGTGCTGGACGACGGCCCCGGTTGGCTCGGCGCCCGGCTGGCGGCGGAGCCGGCGCACGCCGGCTGGGGGCTGCTGATCCGGGCGACCATCGAGCACATCGAGATCGGCCCGGATCCGGCCGACGGGCTCCTCGGCTACGTGCGCGGCCGCTACCAGTCGGTAGCCTCGCGCCCATGACCACCGTGCTGCTGATCCGCCACGGCCGCACCTCGGCCAACACCGCGGGCGTGCTGGCCGGCCGGTCCTCCGGCGTCGAGCTCGACGAGGTGGGTCGCCAGCAGGCGGCCGAGGTCGGAGCCCGGATCGCCGAGGTCCCGGTCCGCGCCATCGTCAGCTCCCCGCTGCGGCGCTGCCGGCAGACCGCCCAGGCGCTCGCGGCGGCGCGTACGACCGAAGCGCCGGTGATCACCGAGCAGGGCCTGATCGAGTGCGGCTACGGCGAGTGGACCGGGAAGTCGCTGCGCGAGCTCAGCAAGGACAAACTCTGGGGCGCGGTGCAGCAGCAGCCGTCGGCGGTCAGGTTCCCCGGCGGCGAGTCGATGTCGGAGATGGCGGCCCGGACGACCGGCGCGATCCGCAGCTGGGACGCGCGGATCGGCGCGGAGCACGGCGCCGACTCGGTCTGGGTGGCCGTCTCGCACGGCGACCCGATCAAGGCGATCCTGGCCGACGCGCTGGGCATGCACCTGGACAGCTTCCAGCGGATCGTGGTCGACCCGGCTTCGATCTCGATCATCCGCTACACCGACGCCCGGCCGTACGTGATCACCGTCAACTCGACGACGGCCGATCTCGGGGCGATCTTCGCGCCGCGGCCCAAGCAGCGCCGCCGACGGCCGAAGAGTGCGGACGCCCCGGTGGGCGGCGGGCTCGGCGCCGCGGATACCGCTCGCTGAGAGTTGACTATCCTGTAGCGCATGGCGATCTTGGTGCACCGCTACGACGCGCCTGACCGGTTCGTCGCCGGCACGGTTGGGCAGCCCGGCGAGCGGGCGTTCTTCCTGCAGGCGCGGGAGGGCAACCGGATCACCAGCGTCGCCTGCGAGAAGCAGCAGGTGTCCGTGCTGGCCGAGCACCTCGACAAGGTCCTCGACGAGGTGCTGCGGCGGAGCTCCGGCGGGGTGAACGTTCCGCCGGCGGCGACCAAGACCAGCGACACCGATCCGCTGGACGCGCCGATCACCGAGGAGTTCCGGGTCGGCACCATGACCATCGCCTGGGATCCGACGATCGACCGGATCGTCATCGAGCTGTTCTCCACCGTGGATGTGGAGGAGGACGCGGAGGGCGGCGGCCCGTCCGGTAGCCCGCCGGCCGAGGACGCGCGAGGAGATCAACGCCGACGAGGTGTTCGTGGTCAAGATCACCGCCTCGTACGCCCGCGATTTCGTGGCCCGGGCGCAGGCGCTGGTCGCCGCCGGTCGGCCACCCTGCCCGTTCTGCCTGCAGCCGATCGACCCGGCCGGGCACATCTGCCCCCGGGCCAACGGCTACCGCCGGCCGTTGTTCGACTGAACACGTCTTGGCTGTCGAAGGGCCGGTGCGGCCCACCCATCCCGCGCTGACCGCGGCCCTGACCGAGGGCGAGCTGCGGATCTCGGGCCGGCTGATGCAGGCCTCGAACGCGACCTTCCTCACCGAGCTCACCGCCGGCGACAGCTGCCGTGCAGTGCGTCTACAAGCCGGTCGAGGGGGAGCGGCCGCTGTGGGACTTCCCGCACCGGACCCTCGGGCTGCGCGAGGTCGCGGCGTACGAGGTGTCCCGGATCGGGGGATTCGACTGCGTGCCGGTCACCGTCTTCGTCGACGGCCCGCTGGGCCCCGGTTCGTTGCAGGCCTGGGTCGACGTGGACGAGGACGAGACGAACCAGCTGGTCGATCTGGTGCCGAGCAAGGACGTGCCGGCGCAGGGCTGGTTCTCCTGCGTCGACGGGTTGGACGCCCAGGACCGGCCGGTCTCGGTGATCCACGCCGACGTACCCGACCTGAGGCTGCTGGCGGTCTTCGACGTCTTGATCAACAACGCCGACCGCAAGGGCGGCCACATCCTCGGCAGCGAGGGCCGGGTGTTCGGAGTCGATCATGGCGTGAGCTTCCACACCGATCACAAGCTCCGGACCCTGCTCTGGGGCTGGGCCGGGGCCGAGCTCACCGAACGCGAGCGCGAAGCCGTACGCGAGGCGCGGGATCGCGCTCCCGATCAGCTCGGCACCCTGCTCAGCGAACTCGAGATCGCCGCGATGATCCGGCGGGCCGACCTGCTGCTGAACCGCGGCCGGATGCCGCGGCCGCGCGGTGAGTGGCCGTCGATCCCGTGGCCGCCGTTCTGATCAGCCGCGCGGCGGCTTCACGGCGCCGCATAGGGTGACGGCCATGCAGGCTTGGACATCGGCACCGCCCCCGAACTTCCCGACCGCACACCAGCGGCATCGGATTCAGGCCTTCGACACCGCGCGTCGGGAGACGGTGATGGTCGGGCCGCCGGAGGGGACGGCGCGGCTCTACGTCTGCGGCATCACCCCCTACGACGCCACCCACATCGGGCACGCGAACACCTACGTGGCCTTCGACCTGCTGCACCGGATCTGGCTCGACGCCGGTCTCGACGTCAACTACGTGCAGAACGTCACCGATATCGACGATCCGCTGCTGGAGCGGGCCGCGGCCATGGGGATCGACTGGAACGAACTGGCCGAGCGCCAGACCCAGTTGTTCCGCGAGGACATGGCGGCGCTGAACGTGCTGCGCGCCGACCCACTACGTCGGCGCGGTCGAGTCGATCCCGCTCGTGGTGGACCTGGTGCAGGACCTGCATGGCCAAGCAGGCGGTCTATCAGGTCGACGATCCGGAGTTTCCCGATCTGTACTTCTCGCAGGCCAGTGACGGCGAATTCGGGTCGCTGTCCCGGCTGAGCGAGGCCGATGCCGAGCAGGTCTTCGCCGAGCGCGGCGGCGATCCGGATCGGCCCGGGAAGAAGGCGCCGCTGGACTGCCTGGTCTGGCGGCTGGCGCGTCCCGGTGAGCCGTCCTGGGATTCGCCGATGGGCGCCGGCCGCCCGGGCTGGCACCTCGAGTGCACCGCGATCGCCCTGGATCTGCTGGGTCCGAACTTCGACGTCCAGGCCGGCGGCACGGACCTGATCTTCCCGCACCACGAGATGTGTGCCTCCGAGGCCCGGGTGGCCAGCGATCAGCCGTTCGCCCAGGCGTACCTGCACAGCGGGATGGTCGGGCTGGACGGCGAGAAGATGTCCAAGTCGAAGGGAAATCTGGTCTTCGTCTCCACGCTGCGCAATGCCGGCGTCGATCCGATGGCCATCCGGCTGGCGCTGCTGGCGCACCACTACCGCGAGGACTGGGACTGGACCGACGAGGCCCTGGCCTCGGCCGAGGATCGGCTGGATCGCTGGCGCGAGGCCGTACGGCTCGACGCCGGCGCTGAACGCCGACGAGGTCCTGGTGCAGATGCGCGCCGCGCTCGCCGGCGACCTGGACGCCACCACCGCCCTGGCCGCGGTCGACGCCTGGGCCGGCGGCTCCACCGCCATCGACGGCGACGACACCGAGGCCCCCGGCCTCGTCGCCCGCGCCTGCGACGCCCTCCTCGGCGTCCGGCTCTAGACACCGACGCGCCAGTTCGTCAGATTGCTGCGAGCGTCGCAATCCTGCAGGCGCCGATGAGCGACACGCTTTCCGTCGCTCGATCGAGGTCTGACGAGGTTAAGTCGATGCGCGAGCGGACTACGAATCGTCAACCCGACGAGTTAACTACTCGCGCGTGTTCCGGGGTCGGTGCAAGTCCGAACCGGCGGTTACAGTCCGCGACCCGCAGGCAACCAGTCTGCGGTTGATCTGGTGAAATTCCAGGACCGACGGTGAAAGTCCGGATGGGAGGTTCACGCGAGTGCTTCACCGCACGCCCGGATGGCGCGCGGTGACGTCTCTTCCACCCCGGCATTCGTGCGACCGGATGAGTGGAGGGATCTGACATGGATCTGCAAGAACTGCTCTCGCGGTTGCTGAGCGCCAAGCTCGACGTTGGCGCCACCGGCATCTACTGGCGAGAGATCATCGGCAACGGCTTCGGCCTGGCCAGCGCATTGCTGGGTATGCGACGCAAAGTCGCGGCCTGGCCCATCGGCATCGTGGGCAACGTGTTGCTGTTCACGGTGTTCATCGGGGGCGCCCTGGGTGGCCCCTTCGACACCGCACACAAGCTCGACCTGTGGGGCCAGTCCGGCCGGCAGATCTTCTTCATCATCGTCAGCATCTACGGCTGGGTGCGGTGGTACCAGTACCGGAAGACGAGCGGGAGCGGCGGGCTGGGGGTACGGCCCAAGTGGGCCGGCGCCCGGGGCCGCATCGAACTGCTCGTCGGCGCCGTCGTGCTCTGGGCGGTCTTCTACTTCGCCCTGAAGGCGCTCGGCTCCTGGAATCCGCAGGCCGACGCCTGGATCCTGGCCGGCTCGATCCTGGCCACGTACGGGATGGCTCGCGGCTGGGTCGAGTTCTGGCTGGTCTGGATCGCGGTGGACGCGGTCGGGGTCCCGCTGCTGTTGTACGCCCAGTACTACCCGACGGCGATCATGTACATGATCTACGGCATCTTCTGCGTGGTCGGCTTCATCTCCTGGCTGCGGATCGAACGCCGGGAGCGGGATCTGCCGCCGGTCCATCCCGACGGCGTGGCCGACCCGGTGTCCGAAACCGTCGGCTGACTCTCGACCCCTGGAGCAACCCCGGTTTCCCGTCACTCGACGGGAAACCGGTGCTCCGCGGACCGAATCCACCCGCGTTTGCCGTCATGTGATGGCAAACGCGGGGAGCGCCGATAGGCTTCACGCCCGTGACCGACGCGCCGACCAAGACCTTCGACAGCCTCTTCGCCGAGCTGACCGCGAAGCTCGCCGCCCGCGAGCCGGGCTCGTCCACCGTGGATCGGGTCGAGGCCGGTGTGCACGAGATCGGCAAGAAGGTCGTCGAGGAGGCGGCCGAGGTGTGGATGGCGGCGGAGTACCAGTCGAAGGACCAGGCCGCCGAGGAGATCAGCCAACTGCTGTACCACCTGCAGGTGATGATGCTGGCCCTCGATCTCGACCTCGAGGACGTCTACGCCCACTTGTGACACCGGCTGGCCCGAGTCTCAGCCCTCCTTTATTGCCGGGCCCGGGACAGGTCCGCACCTAGGATGAGCGCCGTGAGTTCCAGCCGGCCGAGTGAGCGACCTCTGATCAAGATCGCGGTCCCCAACAAGGGCTCGCTGGCCGAGCCGGCCGCGGAGATGCTGCGCGAGGCCGGGTACGCGCAACGCACCGACCTCAAGGAACTCGTGCTGCTGGACGAGGCCAACGGGGTCGAGTTCTTCTACCTGCGGCCGCGCGACATCGCCGTCTACGTGGGGGAGGGCACCCTCGACGTCGGCATCACCGGCCGCGACATGCTGCTCGACTCGCGCGCCCACGCGACCGAGATCATGCCGCTCGGCTTCGGCCGGAGCCGCTTCCGGTTCGCCGCACCGGCGGGCAGCGAGATGGCCGTGGCCAAGCTCCACGATCTGCGGCTGGCGACCTCCTATCCGGGGCTGGTCGAGGCCTATCTGGCTGAGCACGGTGTCGCGACGCGGCTGATCTCCCTCGACGGCGCGGTGGAGACCGCGATCCGCCTCGGGGTGGCCGACGTGATCGCCGACGTCGTGGAGACCGGCACGACGCTGCGGCAGGCCGGTCTGGAACTGTTCGGCGACCCCATCCTGCAGTCCGAGGCGATCTTGATCCGGCGTAGCGGTGCCGATCGTCCGGCCGGTCTCGATCAGCTGGAGCGTCGGCTGGACGGCGTACTCGTCGCCCGCAACTACGTGATGATGGACTACGACGTGAGCGACACGGTCGTCGAGGCGGCGTGTGCGATCACTCCGGGGCTGGAGTCGCCGACGGTCTCGCCGCTGGCCAGGCAGGGCTGGCACGCCGTACGCGCCATGGTGCCGCGCGCGGAGGCCCAGCAGATCATGGACGACCTGTGGGAGCTGGGCGCGCGGGCGATCCTGGTCACCGACATCGCGGCCTGCCGGATCTAGTGCGCTCGTGCAGACCCAGCCGATCTTCGTCGCCCGCCCGCACCGGTTGCGGGTGATCGCCGTCGATCGCGACGATCGCCCTGATCGGCTTGACGCTCTTCGGCTGGTTCGCCCTGCCCGGCGAGATCCGCGCGCTGTTCACGATCTCGCAGGTGCTGACGTTGCTCGGCGTACTGGCGGTGTTGATCTTGGTCATCGTCGCGGCGGCCTCGAGCTACGTGCGGGCCGACGCGTCCGGATTGACCATCCGCAACGGACTCCGCCGGCATCAGGTCCCGTGGTCCCGGGTGCACAAGATCCTGTTGCGCAGCGGAGATCCCTGGGCGCTGCTGCTGATGACCCCGGCCGACGGCCGGCCGTTCGAAGTTGATCTTGATGCCGAGAAGCGGATGCTGATGGGCATCCAGGCCGGTGACGGCGCGCCCGCTCAGGCGGCGGTCGAGGAGTTGCGAAGCCGCGTCACTCGATACCGCGGGACTTGAGCAGCGCCTCGATCTCGGCCATGTCGTCGTCGATCGGCGGCGCGTTCCTGGCTCGTCTTGGCGCGGACTGGCCTTCGCGGACTGGGCCTTCGAGGACTGGGCGGGCAGGGCCTGCTTGCCGTCGGCCTTGGCGAGGGCCTTGGACTTCGCCGCCGGCGACCGCCGCGCCACGATGCCGCCGACCACCCACAGGACCAGGCAGAGGGCGAGCAGCGAGAGCCCGAACCACACCGCCGGGGAGAAGATGATCTTCGATGCCCAGCTGCCGATCGCCACGATGGCGTCCCACAGCAGCCGGAGCAACCCGCTGAAGTAGAGCGCGATCGGCGCCAGCGCGAGCCCGACGCCTTGCACGACCCGGCCCTTGTTCCCGCGCCGCCACGCGATTCCGGTGGCGATCACGCCGAGCAGGGTCAATCCGACGCAGAGAGGCAGCAAACGGTGTCAACAGCAGGCATCCTTCAACCCTGCCACGCGCTGAGCCCGATGCCGATCCGGGAGCCCACCCTTTTATCCCCGAGTTGTCAGCACTCGGTCGCCAGCTCGCGCGAGGCATGCGCTCGCACGATGAGTCTGACAAGTCGGTCGGGGGAGAGGATGGGTGCGTGGAACACCAGCGGAACCTCGGGCCGAGCCCCTTTCCGGACGACGACGGCACCGCGCTCGAGCAGACCCGGGCCGCGTTGGCCGCGGCGGCGGCCGAGGCCACACCGTCGGCCTACTTCCGAGCCATCGTCGCGCTCTGCGAAGCCCGGCTGCTGGTGCCCGTCATCGCGACCGCGACGCGGCTGGGGCAGACCGTCGACGGGCTCACCTCGGACAAAGAGGCCGAGATGTCGGTGGTGATGCTGCAGACGGCCGACGGACGCCGGGCGTTCCTGGCCTTCACCGGGCTGGACTCGATGCGGGCCTGGCGGGTCGATGCCCGTCCGGTACCGGTGACCATCGACCTGGCGGCGAAGACCGCGCGGTCCGAGGGCGTCGCTGTCGTGCTCATCGACGTCTCGGGGCCGGAGCCGCTGGCCATCGACGGCGAGGTGCTCGACGACCTGGCTCAGGGACATCGACTGGTCGAGACGGCCCCGGAGATCTTCGGTTGGGAGATCGATCCCGAAGACCGATGTCGAGAACGGCGGCCCAGCTCCGACCTCGGGGTGAAGCGCCAACCGGGCGCCCCAAGCGAAAGGCACGAACCATGCGATTCCTCCTCGCCCAGCACTACGCCGGCCCCGTCGACGTCCCGCCGATCTGGGAGTGGGCGCCGGACGACGTCACAGCCCACATCGAGTGGCAGCAGCGGACCAACGACGATCTCGTCGCCTCCGGCGAACTCGTCGACGCCCAAGCCCTCGCCGGACCCGAGGCGGTCAGGATCGTCCGCTCGACCGGGCCGGGTTCGACCCAGATCATCGACGGACCGTTCCCCGAGTCCAAGGAATTCCTGGCCGGCTACCGGATCGTCGACGTCGAGAGCGAGCGCGGGCGTACGAGATCGCCGCCCTCACCTCCGCCTGCCCGGGCCCCGGCGGCGTACCGATGGGCATCGACATCGAAGTCCGCCAGATCATGGGCGCGCCCGACCCCGAGGTCTGATGGCGACGATCTGACACCGAGGATCTGCTGCGCGAACTCGCGCCCCGGGTCCTCGGTGCGGTCGTCCGCCGGTACGGCGACTTCGCCGCGTCGGAGGACGCCGTCCAGGAGGCGCTGATCACGGCGGCCACCGACTGGCCGTCGGCCGGGCGACCCGACAACCCGCTGAACTGGCTGATCCGGGTCGCCTCGCGCGCGCCGGCTGGACCAGCAACGATCCGACATCGCCCGCCGTCGCCGCGAGGAACTGGCCGCCGCCCTCACCCTGCAGCCCGGACCGACGCCGGACGAGGACGACACCCTGATCCTGATGTTCCTGTGCTGCCACGGCTCGCTGACCCCGGCGTCGGCCATCCCGCTGACCCTGCGGGCCGTCGGCGGCCTGACCACCCGGGAGATCGCCGCCGCGTACCTGGTGCCGGAAGCCACGATGGCGCAGCGGATCAGCCGGGCCAAGCAGCGGATCAAGTCCGCGGAAGCACCGTTCGCCCTGCCCGGAGACGCCGAGCGAGGCGAGCGGCTGAGCTCGGTGCTGCGGGTGCTGTACCTGCTGTTCAACGAGGGGTACGCGACCAGCGCCGGCAGCGAACTGGCGCGAACGGACCTCTCGGGCGAGGCGGTCCGGCTGACCCGAATCCTCCGGCAACGGCTGCCGGACGACCCCGAGGTGGCGGGCCTGCTGGCCCTGATGCTGCTCACCGACGCCCGCCGCCCGGCCCGGACCCGCGCCGGCGGCGAGCTGGTGCCGCTGGAACGACAAGACCGCCCGCGCTGGGATCGGGCACTGATCGCCGAGGGCAGTCAGCTCATCCAGTCGGTGTTCCGCACCGGCCCGGTCGGTGAGTACCAGTTGCAGGCGGCGATCGCCGCCGTGCACGACGACGCCGCCCGGTACGCCGACACCGACTGGCCCGAGATCCTCGCCCTGTACGACGCGCTTGGACCAGCTGACCGGCAACCCGATGGTGACGCTCAACCGGGCCGTGCGGCCGCCATGGTGCACGGCCGGCCGCCGGTCTGGCCCTGCTGGACACGGTGGCGGAGACGCTCGGCGAACACCACCGGCTGCACGCCGTACGGGCCCATCTGCTCGAGCGAGCCGGCCGGACGGGCGAGGCGGTCGCGGAGTTCAGCGCTGCGGCCGCCGGGACCACGAATCTGCCCGAGCAGCACTACCTCACCACCCAGGCTGCTCGCCTCCGAGCCGGAATAGCCGGTCCGCCCGAGCCGTTGTAGAGCTGGAGGAGCAAGGACCGCAGGATGTGCCGGCACGGCGCCCGCGGTGATATCTTGGCTCCGACCGATCCGGCTGGACTGCGGATCTGCAAGCGGAGACCTGATCTCCCACCCGAGCGGCATCTCAGCGATCGTTGTCGGGTTGGTCTACGGATGAACGGCGCGCTGCGCCGGCCATTCGTGGTGTTCAGGGTCTTCGCATGCGCGAAGACCCTTTCGCATTCTCCAGCCGCGTCGATTCAGACGTTCACAACCAATTGGAGGACATATCAGCACCGAACCGCGAATCAACGATCGCATTCGCGTCTCCGAGGTCCGACTCGTCGGACCCGCCGGAGAGCAGGTAGGGATCGTACGCATCGAAGACGCCTTGCGCCTGGCGCGTGAGGCTGAGCTTGACCTGGTGGAAGTCGCCCCGATGGCGCGGCCGCCGGTCGCCAAGCTCATGGACTACGGCAAGTTCAAGTACGAGAACGCGCAGAAGGCGCGGGAGAGCCGCCGTAACCAGACCAACACCGTGATCAAGGAAATGAAGCTGCGGCCGAAGATCGACATCCACGACTACGAGACCAAGAAGGGTCACGTCGTGCGGTTCCTCAAGGCCGGCGACAAGGTCAAGATCACGATCATGTTCCGTGGACGCGAGCAGTCGCGGCCCGAGCTCGGCTACAACCTGCTGAAGAAGCTGGCGGCTGACGTCGACGAGTTCGGATTCGTGGAGTCCTCGCCCAAGCAGGACGGCCGCAACATGTTGATGGTGCTGGGTCCGCACAAGAAGAAGACCGAGGCGCGAGCCGAGGCTGCCGCCGAGCGGGATCGCCGGATGGCCGCACGGCAGGCCGAGCAGGAGGCCGAACACAAAGCGGAGGCCGCCCGGCGGGCGCAGCACGCCTCGGAGCCGACGACCAAGCGGCGGCGAGGCCCGGCCGACAACCTCGATGCGGACGTCGACCTGAGCTAGTCCTCCTCCGGCGACCGCCGGGACAGAGCACCACAGCACGACTGAACAGAAATGGAGCGGCAACCATGCCGAAGATGAAGACGCACTCCGGTGCCAAGAAGCGGTTCAAGTTCACGGGGACGGGCAAGCTGATGCACCGCAAGGCGGGCAAGATGCACCTGAACGAGCACAAGGCCAGCACGCGGACCCGGCGCCTCGACGGCGACGCGGTGATGCAGCCCGGCGACGCCGCCAAGGCCAAGAAGCTGCTCGGCAAGCGCGCCTGAGCCCCCACCCAAGAACTAAGGAGTAACTGCAATGGCACGCGTCAAGCGTTCAGTCAACGCACACAAGAAGCGCCGCGAGATCCTCGAGCAGGCGTCCGGATACCGCGGTCAGCGGTCCCGGCTGTACCGCAAGGCCAAGGAGCAGGTCGCCCACTCGCTGGTCTACGCCTACCGTGACCGTCGCGCCCGCAAGGGCGATTTCCGCAAGCTGTGGATCCAGCGGATCAACGCGGCCGCCCGCGCGGAGGGCATGACCTACAACCGCTTCATCTCCGGCCTGAAGGCCGCCGGTGTCGAGGTCGACCGCAAGATCCTGGCCGAGCTGGCCGTCAGCGATTCGGCGGCCTTCGCCGCGCTGGTCGAGCTGGCCAAGGCACATGTACCCGCGGCAGACGCCGCAGCGGCCAACGCGCCGGCCACCGGCACCGCGGCCTGAGGTTCGCGCTGTCTGACGATCACGAGCCGATCGCACCGCCCCCGGCCAGTCTGGGGCTGTTGCGATCGGCTCGTCGGCTGCTCCGGAAGAAGGAGCGGACCAGCGAACAGCGGTTCCTCGTCGAGGGCCGGCAGGCCCTCGCCGAAGCCCTCGGCCGGCCGGGCACCGTGCTGGACGTGCTGGTCGCGGCCGACGCGGTCGAGCGTCATCAGGACCTGCTCGGCGGTCGCCGCCGACGGGCTCGATCCGAGTGTCCACCGCCTCGGTGCGACAGCTCGCCGAGCTGACCGACACCGTCACGCCGCAGGGCATCGTGGCGGTCTGCCGTACCGTCGACGTGCCCTCTGGCTGAGGCGCTGGACGGGTCGCCGCGGCTGGTGGTGGCGTGCGACCAGATTCGCGATCCCGGCAATCTCGGCACGGTGATCCGCTGCGCCGACGCCTTCGGTGCCGACGCGGTCCTGATCACCGGCGACTCGGTCGACCTCTACAACGGCAAGACCGTACGCGCCAGCACCGGCTCGCTGTTCCACCTGCCCATCACGGTGGCAGCCGACCTCGGTGAGGCGGTGGACGTCGCCCGCGCTGCCGGCCTGCAGGTGCTCGGCGCCGACGGTGCCGGCGACCGGACGATCGACCAGCTCGGCGCGGCGGGCGAGCTGACCCGGCCGACGATGTGGGTGCTGGGGAACGAGGCCTGGGGCCTGCCGCCGGATCGCGCGGCCCTGCTGGACGGGCTCGTCGCCCTGCCGATGTACGGCCGCGCCGAGAGCCTCAACCTCTCCACCGCCGCCGCCGTCTTCCTCTACGCCTCCGCCACCGCCCAACACTGACCCCGTCAGCCGAGTTGTCAGAGCTCAGCGCGTCCGCGCCTCAAACGTGGTCGACGCGTCGGCAGGCAACATTCCTAGACTGTCCCGGGCGCATCGCGCGCCGCACACGCAGAGGGGAGCCCATGTCCGGGCCGAACAAGAGCTACGACCCCGTTCAGGTCGCGCCGCTGGATGCCGCGCACGTCGAGGCCATGGTGGCCGAGGCGCTCGCCGCGTTCCAGGCTGCGACCTCGGTGGCCGAACTCAAGCAGGCCCGTCTGGCCCACGCCGGTGACCGGTCGCCGATCGCGCTGGCCAACCGGGAGATCGGCGCGCTGCCGCCGCAGGCGCGCAAGGACGCCGGGTCGCGGATCGGCCAGGCCCGCGGCACCATCAACCAGGCGCTGAAGGCCCGCGAGGCCGAGATCTCCGCGGCCGAGCTGGAGCGGACCCTCGCCGAGGAGCGGGTCGATGTCACGCTGCCGGTGGCCACCCAGCCGGTCGGAGCGGTGCACCCGGTCACCGCGCTGATGAACCTGATGGAGGACGTGTTCGTCGGCATGGGCTGGGAGGTCGCCGAAGGACCCGAGCTCGAGGCGGAGTGGATGAACTTCGACGCCCTCAACTTCATTCCCGATCATCCGGCGCGGACCATGCAGGACACGCTGTTCGTCGGATCGGACACCGCCGGGCTGGTGCTGCGGACCCACACCTCGCCGGTGCAGGCCCGCACCATGCTGACCCGCGAGCCACCGATCTACGTGGTCTGCCCGGGCCGGGTCTACCGGGCCGACGAGTACGACGCGACGCACCTGCCGGTCTTCCACCAGATCGAGGGGCTCGCGATCGACAAGGGGCTCACCCTCGGTCACCTGCGCGGCACCCTTGATCATTTCGCCCGGGCGATGTTCGGCGAGACCCGGACCCGGATGCGGCCCAACTACTTCCCGTTCACCGAGCCGTCGGCCGAAGTCGATCTCGAGTGCTTCGTCTGTCACGGCGCCTCGGTCGGCGACCCCGCGAACCCGTGCCGGACCTGCAAGAGCGAGGGCTGGATCGAGTGGGGCGGCTGCGGGGTGGTCAATCCGCGGGTGCTGATCGCCTGCGGCATCGACCCGGACGTCTACTCCGGCTTCGCCTTCGGGATGGGCGTGGACCGCACCCTGATGTTCCGCAACAACTCCGAGGACATGCGCGACATGATCGAGGGCGACGTCCGCTACAGCCGTTCACTGATCGGACTCGCGCGATGAAGGGGCGCGATCAAGAAGGGAACAGCGCGATGAGGGCGCCGCTGGGCTGGTTGCGCGAGTACGCGGCGTTGCCCGATGATCTTGAGGCTCGCGCGACTCGCGGACGCGTTGATCCGGGCCGGTCTGGAGGTCGAGACCGTTGATCATGTCGGGGCCGACGTCACCGGGCCGGTGGTGATCGGCAAGGTGGCTGGACTTCGTCGAGGAACCGCAGAAGAACGGCAAGACGATCCGCTGGTGCCAGGTCGATGTCGGCGAGGAAGAGCGTCCGCGGCATCGTCTGCGGCGCCCGCAACTTCGCCGTCGGTGATCATGTCGTGGTCGCCCTGCCCGGATCCGTGCTGCCCGGCGATTTCGCCATCGCCGCCCGGAAGACCTACGGCCACGTCTCCGACGGGATGATCTGCTCGGCGCGCGAGCTCGGCCTCGGTGATGATCATGAAGGCATCATGGTGCTGGCCGATGATGATCTTGCCCCGGGTGCCGACGCGGCGCCGGTGCTGCTGTTGCGGGACGACGTGCTCGACATCGCGGTGACCCCGGACCGCGGCTACTGCCTGTCGCTGCGCGGGCTGGCCCGGGAGGCGGCTCAGGCGACCGGGGTGGCCTTCACCGATCCGGTCGACCGTCCGGTGCCGCTGGAGGTCACCGACGGTTATCCGGTCGAGCTCGAGTCCGACGCCTGCCCGCTCTTCGTCGCGATCGGTGTGACCGGCATCGACGCGAGCCGGCCGAGTCCGCGCTGGCTGTCGCGGCGGGTGCAACTGGCGGGGATGCGGTCGATCTCGCTCGCCGTCGACGTCACGAACTACGTGATGCTGGAGACCGGGCAGCCGATCCACGCGCTACGACGCGGACCGGCTCGACGGGCCGATCGTGGTCCGCAAGGCAGCCGACGGCGAGAAGCTCACCACCCTCGACGACGTGGCCCGGCCGCTGCACCCCGACGACTTGTTGATCACCGACGACTCGGGACCGATCGGCCTGGCCGGGGTGATGGGCGGGGCGACGACCGAGATCTCCGACGCCACCACCAACGTGATCATCGAGGCCGCGCACTTCGACGCGATGACCATCGCCCGCACCTCGCGGCGGCACAAGCTGTCGTCCGAGGCGTCCCGCCGGTTCGAGCGCGGGGTGGATCCGGCCGCGACCTATGCCGCGGCCCACCGGGTCGCCCAGCTGCTGGTCGAGCTGGCCGGCGGGACGCTGACCGCGGCCGAGACCGTACGCGGCTCGCTGCCACCGCGGGCCACCACCACGATCGCCGACACCCTGCCCGGCGCCATCCTGGGCACCGATGTCGATCATGACACCGCCGTCGCGCTGATCTCCTCGATCGGCGCGGACGTCCACGATGATCATGGAACGTTGTCGATCACCGCGCCGAGCTGGCGACCCGATCTGACCGACCCGTACGACTACGTCGAGGAGGTCGGCCGGCTGATCGGCTTCGACACCATCCCGGCCGTCGTGCCGCGGGCGCCGGTCGGTCGCGGGCTGACCCGCAGCCAGCGGGCCCGGCGGGCGGTCAACGCCGCGCTGGCCACGTCGGGGTTCGTGGAGATCTTGAGCTTCCCGTTCGTCTCGGTCGACGAGCTCGACCGGCTCGGCCTGCCGGCCGACGACGAGCGTCGCCGGCTGAACAAGATCATCAACCCGCTGTCGGAGACCAGCCCCTACCTGCGCACCACGTTGCTGCCGGGGATCTTCGCCGCGGTGGCCCGCAACCGCAGCCGCGGCCTGGATGATCTTGCCCTGTACGAGTCCGGCTCGGTGTTCTTCGCCAACGATCCGCTGATCGCCGCGCCCCGGCCGCCGGTCACCCAGCGTCCGTCGGCCGACGAACTGGCGGCGCTGGACCGCGCGCTCGGCCGGCAGCCCCGCCATCTTGCCGTCGTGCTGACCGGTCAGTGGCGGGTCGCCGGCTGGACCGGATCCGGCGAGGCGGCCGGCTGGCCGCAGGCGATCGCCTTCGTCGGACGTCGCGGCCGCGGCCGTCGGACTGCAGCTGAGCCGGCGGGCCGCCGAGCAGGCTCCGTGGCATCCGGGCCGGTGCGCGGAGTTCGCCGCCGCGGACGGCACGGTGATCGGGTATGCCGGTGAGCTGCACCCGACGGTCGCCGCGGCGTACGGGCTGCCGGCCCGGACGGCGGCCGCCGAGATCGATCTCGACGCGCTGATCGCGGCGGCCCCGGCCGGCGGCGACGTGCCGGCCATCTCGGGCTTCCCGGTCGCCAAGGAGGATGTGGCGCTGATCGTCGCCGCCGACATGCCGGCGGCGGCGGTGGAGGCGGCGCTCCGCTCCGGGGCGGGACCGTTGCTGGAGTCGATCATGCTCTTCGACGTCTACACCGGCGAGCAGATCGGTGACGGGAAGAAGTCGCTGGCCTACGCGCTGCGGTTCCGGGCGCCCGATCGGACGCTCACCGACGCGGAGGCCGCGGAGGCGCGCGATGCGGCGGTGGCCGCCGCCGCAGAACGGACCGGAGCCGTCCAGCGCGCCCTGCGATGACTTTCGACGGTCTGATCCGGTCGAATCAGCCATGACCGCGAACACACCGGAGATCTACCGAACGCGAGGCCCAGCCGTACCACGCGATTGCCGCGACCCTGCCCATGGCCGAACTCGGGCAGGCCGTGCCCCTGGCGGGCGAGGTGTTCGGCTGGCTCGGCCGAGCGCGGCATCGCGCCGGCCGGCCCGCCGTTCTGGCGCTACCTGACGATCGAGATGCCGGACCGGCTCGAGATCGAGTCCGGCGTACCGGTCGGTGCGGCCGTTCGCCGGCGATGACCGGGTGCTGGCCGGAGAGCTGCCGGCCGGCCGCTACGCCACCGTGCTGCACGTCGGCCACCCCGACGATCTGGTCGAGACCACCAGGCGAGCTCCTCGACTGGGCGGACCGGGAGGGACTCGCCCTGGACGCCAGCCCCGATCAGCGTTCCTGGGGCTGCCGGCTGGAGGAGTACCTCACCGACCCGGACGGAGCAGCCCGACCTGCACCAGTGGGTGACCCGAGTGTCGATGCGGCTCGCCTGACTCGACGGGCTCACTCCGTCGCGCTGCGCGCCCCGGCCCACTGGTCGACGCCCGACTCCACCGCGTACTTGTCGATCTCGGCCAGTTCGTCGGCGGTGAAGTCGAGCCGCTGGACCGCGGCGACGTTGTCCTCGAGCTGGGCGACGCTGCTCGCGCCGATCAGGGTCGAGGTGACCCGCGCGTCCCGGAGCACCCAGGCGAGGGCCAGCTGGGCGAGGCTCTGACCGCGTCCCTTGGCGATGTCGTTCAACGCCCGGACCCGGGCGAGGTTCTCCTCGGTGATCGACTCCCGGTCCAGCGACTTGCCCTGCGCGGCCCGCGAATCGGCCGGCACGCCGTCGAGGTACCGATCGGTGAGCAGGCCCTGGGCGAGCGCGGTGAAGGCGATCATGCCGACGCCTTCCTGACCACAGACCTCGAGCAGACCCGTTTCGATCCAGCGGTTGAACATCGAGTACGACGGCTGGTGGATGGTCAGCGGCGTGCCGAGCTCGCGGAGGATGCCGGCGGCCTTGGCCGTGTGCTCGGGGGAGTAGGACGAGACGCCGACGTAGAGGGCCTTGCCGGCGCGGACGGCGGCGTCCAGCGCCCCCATCGTCTCCTCCAGCGGGGTGTCCGGGTCGGGACGGTGGTGGTAGAAGATGTCGACGTAGTCGAGCCCCAGACGCTGCAGTGACTGGTCGAGGCTGGCGGTCAGGTACTTCCGGGAGCCGAGGTTGCCGTACGGGCCGGGCCACATGTCCCAGCCGGCCTTGGTCGAGATGATCAACTCGTCGCGGTAGGCCGCGAAGTCCTCGCGGAGGATCCGGCCGGCGTTGACCTCGGCCGCGCCGTACGGCGGTCCGTAGTTGTTGGCCAGGTCGAAGTGGGTGACGCCGAGGTCGAACGCCCGCCGGGCCACCGCCCGCTGGGTCTCCAGCGGCTTGTCGTCGCCGAAGTTGTGCCAGAACCCGAGCGAGACGGCCGGCAGCTTCAGGCCGCTCCGCCCGCAACGCCGGTAGGGCTGGATGTCGTATCGGTCATCGGAGGCGGTGTAGGTCACGGGCCTCAGGTTAGCGGCCGCAACCGGACGGTCTCCGCCGCGCTCAGCTCCCGGGTACCGCTCGAGGTAGTCGTCCATGGTGTCAGCGCGCAGCGCCTTGGCGAGTTCGGCCATCCGAGCCCGGTCGACCACATCGATGCTGGCTCCGTTGACCGTGCCGAAACCGCTGATGGGAGCCTGCAGCAGGTGCAGGTCGTTCGCGCTCAGGCGCAGGGACAGCGCGGTGCGGCGGATCTCCTTGTCGGTGAGCCCCTCGTCGACGACCAGATGCTTCGCCACACCGGAGACGAAGCCGGTGAACTTCGCCGGGTTGCGGATCGTCTCCGGACTCAGGCCCTTCTCCAGGATCGCTTTGACCACCAGCCGCTGACGCTCCGCCCGGTCCAGGTCACCGTTCGGCAGCGCATAGCGTTCCCGGACGTAGGCCAGAGCTTCATCGCCCCTGATGGTGATCTTCCCGGCCGGGAAGGTGTACCCGCGGGACTTGGAGGCGTGCTCGTTCATCACGGTGACGCCGCCGAGGTCCTCGGTGAGCCGGATGAAGCCCTCGAAGTCGATGATGGCCACATGGTCCATCCGGGTGTGCAGCAGGTCCTCCAGCGTCGCCACGGCCAGCTGGGGACCGCCGAAGGAGTACGCGGCGTTGATCTTGTTCTTGCCGTAGCCCGGGATGCTGACGTACATGTCGCGGGGGAACGAGATCAGGTAGGCGTCCTTCCGATCGGCAGCCAGGTGCATCACCATCAGGCTGTCGCTGCGGCCGGCACCGGCGTCACTGACGTCCCGGCTGTCCGAGCCCATCAGGACGTAGTTCAGCGCGGCGGTCTTGCCGGTGGAGCGCGGCTTGGATCCGTCGGACTCCTCGGCCTTCTTACCCGGTGAGGCCGATTCGGACGGATAGCTCGGCAGCAGTTTCTCGCGATGGACGTTGTCGGTGAAGCTCTTGCTGACCGATCCGACGTAGATGCCGGCGGCGGCGGCCGTGACGGCGATCAGCGCGATGACGACAGCCAGACCGCGCAGCAACCAGCGCCTCGACCGCTTCGCGCGCCGGGGCGGCGGGCCCTCGTCGACATTCGACTCGGGAGGAATGAACTGCGCCATGGGGATCCTGTCGTGATGTACGCCGCCCCGATCGGCGCGAGAAGAAGTATCTACCAGATCTCATCGCCACCGCGTCTCATACGGTCGAATTCGATCAGTTGGGCAACGTTCTCCGACCCCCGGAGCTGTCGCCGCTGGTGCGCCATCCCGCACGAGCCAACGCGAACCATCGAGTTCCGTCGACCACCAGCATA
>CAVXIY010000026.1:0-132019 GCA_963761955.1 uncultured Actinomycetota bacterium
TCTCTTCAGCCCGGTGCCGAAACAGCGTGCCATCTCACGCATCCGTGACCAAGTCGATCATGGACGTCGAGCCATTCGTGATCTTCTCAGTTCCTCGGAACTCGATGTGCTGAAGGCATGTCAGGAGATCATTACGTACGACGACGGTCAGGATGCTCGACGACTCGTGCCGCGGGAGGTGCATCCGGGCCGCTTCGCGTCGCGCCTATCACCCCTCTCTGATCCGCCCGATTTCTGAGAAGGCCTTCACACTCTGCATCTACCGCTGTAGATTGCGTCTCGCAGTCCTCGCCGGAGCGGAAGGAGTCCTCGCGCATGATGTGGTCAGTCCTCGTCGAAGCTGGTGCGCTGCTGGATCCTTCGACGAACTGTCAGCGATGCTTTATCCGAATCGCGCGTCCTCGAAACATCGCCGGCCGGTGCCGATGACTGATCAGTCCGCCCCGGACCGGAGCCCGAGACCCGGCACCGAATGCACGCATCACCCAGGCTTCGACCCGCCCCGCGACGAGGGCCGACGTCGCCCGACGGGCCGGCGTGAGCACGGCGGTGGTGAGCTACGTCGTCAACGGCGGCCCACGTACGGTCGCCCCGAAACCGCGGCCCGGGTACAGGCGGCGGTCGAGGCCCTGAACTACCGACCCAACGCCAACGCCCGGGCCCTGCGCAAGGGCCGGACCGAGATGCTCGGTCTGGTCGCTGCCCGACATCAGCCAACCCGTTCTTCGCCGAGTACGCCCTGGCCATCGAAGCTCGCCGCCGGCGCGCACGGCTACATGCTGGTGGTCGCCAACTCCAATGCCGAGCCGACCCGGGAACGGCAGATCGTCGAACGACCTCGCCGGCCGGCACGTCGACGGACTTGATGCTCTGCACGGTCGTTCATGCCGGCGGACGTCGTCGAAGCTGAGCCGCGCCGGTCGGCCGATGGTCTTCATCGACAGCCGACCCCGGTTCCCGGGCACCCCGCGCTCGGCCCGGACGCCGAGCAGGGGGCGCGCGCGGCGGTCGAACACCTGATCACCGTGCACGATTCACGTCCGTCGCGTTGATCATCGGCGAGTCCGGGCGAGGCGCTGCCGGAGCCCCGAGAGCGTGGCTGGACCGAGGCGTTCCGGTCCCACGGTCTGCCGCCGGGTCCCGATCGTCCGCACGAGGTTCAGCCGCAGAGGCGGATACGAGGCGGTGACCGAGATCCTCGGCTGGCGACGCCGTCCGCAGGCGCGATCTTCGTCGCCTCGGACCAGCAGGCCACCGGTGCGCTTCGAGCGCATTCTGGCGAGGCCGGGGTCCGGTGTCCCGAGGACATCGCGGTCGTCTCCTTCGACGGCACCTCGGAGTCGGAGTACTGCTGGCCGCCGCTGACCGTCGTGCGTCAGCCGATCCAGCGAGATGGCCGAGGCGGCCGTCGACGCGGTTCTCGGTCTGAGCTCGCCCCCGCTGACGTACCGCCAGTTCGACACCGAGCTGGTGATCCGCGAGTCCTGCGGCTGTCGCGCCCGGCCACGGCCCGCCCGCGCTCGATGAACCCATCCATCATCCGAAGGAGTGTCGTGACCGTCCACCGTCGACCTCTACGTCAGCCTGTCCGAGGCCGGCGTCGGCGTCGTGCTCGACCTGACCGCCGGCACGCCTGCCGGCGATGGTCCACTGGGGCGCTGATCTGGGCCGGTCGACGGCCGGAGGACGCGACCAAGATCGACGCTTGTCCGGCATCGACGCGATCGCCGCCAACGTGGTCGACGAGCCCGTCCGGGTGGCGCTGCTCCCCGAGCACTGGACGGGTTGGGTCGGGCGGCCGGGGATCAGCGGCGCCCGGGCCGGACAGGGCTGGTCGCCCAAGTTCCGAGACCACCGCGCTGCGGGTCGCCGGCGAACCGGTCCCGGGTCGCCACGCGGCCGGCTGCTGCACCTCGACGGCCCGGCGCTGCTCGAGGTCGACGCGGTCGATCCGGTGGCCGAGCTCGAGCTGACCCTGCGTTTCGAGCTGCTGGTCGGCGGACTGATCCGGTCCCAGGTCGAGCTGCGCAATCTCGGCGACGCCGTACTCCGTGCACGACTGCGTGCTGGCGTTTCCCGTCCCGTCGGTGGCCGGCGAGATCCTCGACTTCGCCGGTCGCTGGGGCAAGGAGCGCGATTCCGCAGCGCCGTCGCGCTCAACGTCGGCACCCATCTGCGGGAGGGCCGCAAGGGCCGGACCGGGGCCGGACGCCGCGACCGCTGCTGCACCTCGGCGTCCCGGGCTTCTCGCTTCGCCGACGGCGAGGTGTGGGCCGTGCACACCGGGTGGAGCGGCAACCACACCCACTACGCCGAACGGCTGTCGACCGGCGAGCAGGTGATCGGCGGCGGCGAGCTGCTGCTGCCCGAGGAGGTCGTCCTGGAGCGCGGGCGCCGGCTACACGACCCGTGGATCTACGCCGCGTACGGGGTCGGCCTGGACGCCGTCGCCCGCCGCTTCCACCGCTATCTGCGCTCCCGCGATCAGCACCCGTCGGTCGATCGACCGGTGACGATCAACGTCTGGGAGGCGGTCTACTTCGACCACGACCTCGACAAGCTGGTGCGCGCTGGCCGAGGCGGCGGCCGAGCTCGGCGTCGAGCGGTTCGTCCTGGACGACGGCTGGTTCGCCTCCCGCCGCAACGACCGCGCCGGTCTGGGTGACTGGACCGTCTCGACCGGACGTCTGGCCGGACGGACTGCACCCGCTGGTCGACAAGGTGACTCGATCTCGGCATGGAGTTCGGGCTGTGGTTCGAGCCCGAGATGATCAACCTCGACTCCGAGACCGCCCGCGCGCACCCGGACTGGGTGATGGGCACCGGCGGCCGGACTCCGGTCGAGTCGCGCTCGCAGCAGGTGATCAACCTCGGCATCCCGGAGTGCTACGCCTACATCCGCGACGCCATGCTCGGCGCATGCTCGACGAGTACGCAGATCGGCTACATCAAGTGGGACCACAACCGCGACCTGATCGACGCCGGCACCCAGCCGACCGGGCCGGCCGGGCGTGCACGAGCAGACGCTGGCCTTCTACCGGCTGGTCGACGAGCTCAAGGCCGCCCACCCCGGGCTGGAGATCGAGTCGTGCTCCTCCGGCGGCGCCCGGGTCGACCTCGGCGTGCTGCAGCGGACGGACCGGGTCTGGGTCTCGGACTGCATCGACCCGCTGGAGCGCCAGCTGATGCACCGCTGGACCACCCAACTGATCCCGCCCGAGCTGATGGGTTCGCACATCGCCTCCGGGTCGCTCGCACACCACCGGCCGGGTGCACGACCTCAACTTCCGGGCGGCGACCGCGATCTTCGGGCACCTCGGCATCGAGTGGGACCTGACCAAGGCGACGCCGGCCGAGCTGACCGAGCTGGCCGGCTGGATCTCGCTTCTACAAGGAGCACCGCGCCCTGCTGCTCACCGGTGACCTGGTCCGGATCGACCATCCGGACGAGTCCTCGTCGCCGGTGGGGTGGTGGCGCGCCGACCAGAGCGCGGCCCTGTTCAGCTTTGCCTGGGTGCGGCGCTCCGACGTGGTCGTCTCCTGGGCCGACTGCGGTTCCCGGGACTGGATCCGCACTCGGCGCTACCGGGTGGCCCGCTGATGCTCGACTTCGCCCCGAGCGGCCTCCGGCCCCGCCGTGGTGGGGCGTCGACACCTCGCCGACCCATCTCAAGGCGATGCACCGGCGCCACCTCGACCGCGATCGGTGACGGCGCGTCGCCGTGGCATCGAGCTCCCGGGGCGGTCGCTCGGCCAAGTCGGGCTCGCCGCCGGCCCAGATCGATCCCGACCACGCCCTGCTCTACTTCGTCGAAGGACCGCTGGGATGAACAGCTGACGACCTCAGCGTTCCCGACGACGAGTGGTGGTGGGGCGGCGCGGTGGCCGACGGCGAGAACTCGCCGTTCGGCCGGCGGCCGCATCGCCGCGAACCTCGCCACCTCGAGCGGGCGCGATCGACGACGACGACGACGTCGGCGCGAACCAGTCCGCCCCGTTCCTGGTGTCCAGCCAGGGCCGCTACGTCTGGTCGGAGGTCCGTTCGAGTTCGCGTTCGACGGTGCCGGCGGGTTGGAGGTCTGACCGGCGAGAACGACATCGTCGGGCGGCACCGGCACCGACCTCGGCACGGCCTTCCGGGCCGCGGCCCGCCGGTTCTTCCCGGCGTCCGGCCAGCGCACCGGACCAGCGGATGTTCTCCGCCCCGCAGTACAACACCTGGATCGAGATGCCCTACCGACCGACCCAGCACGCCGTGCTCAGCGTACGCCCGACGGGCTCTGGTCGCGCGGGTTTCCCGGCCGGAGTGCTGATGATCGACGACCAGTGGTCGATCGACTACGGCAACTGGGCGTTCGACGCGCGCCCGCTTCCCGGACCCGGCGGCGATGTGCCGACGAGCTGCACGACCTCGGGTTCACGGTGATGGTCTGGCTCGTGCCCTTCGTCAGCCCGGACAGCGAGAACTCCCGATTCCTGGAGGCCCAGGGCTGGCTGGTCACGCGGCCCGACGGCGAGCCCGTCGTACGCCGGTGGTGGAACGGCTTCAGCACGATGCTCGACCTCACCCATCCCGGATGCGGTCGGCTGGCTGCGCGACGCGGCTGCACGCCCTGCAAGCCGACGACGGCGTCGACGGCTTCAAGTTCGACGCCGGAGACCTCAGCCACTACCGCAGCGACGACGTCAGCGCCGCGGGCGGCACGGCGGTCGATCAGTGCGAGGCGTGGGCCAGGCTGGCGGCGGAGTTCGGCGTTCAACGAGCTCCGCGCCTGCTGGAAGATGGGCGGTCGGCCGCTGGCCCAGCGGCTGCACGACAAGCCGCAGACCTGGGGCCGCGGGCGGTCTGGCCTCGCTGATCCCCGAAGGCATCGTGCAGGGTCTGATCGGTCATCCGTTCAACTGCCCCGACATGATCGGCGGCGGCGATCTCGGGCGTCGTTCGCCGCCGACGCGCGAGATCGACCAGGAACTCTTCGTCCGCTTCGCCCAGTGCGCGGCGCTGTTCCCGATGATGCAGTTCTCGCTGTCCCCGGCCCGGGTGCTCGACGAGCCGCACCTGGCCGCGGTGCATGGCGGCCGTCGCGACTGCGCGAGAGCCTCTGGCCGGAGCTGCGGCAGACTGATCGAGCACGCCGCCGACACCGGTGACCCGATCCTCCGACCGCTCGCGTTCCACCACCCCGGCTACGAATCGGTCCATGATCAGTTCCTGCTCGGCGCGGACATCCTCTGCGCTCCGGTCATCGAGCCCGGGGCCGCGAGCCGACAGGTCCTGCTCCCGCCGGGCAACTGGCGCAGCTGGTCCGGGCAGCTCGACTCAGGTCCCGCCGAGGTCACCGTCGACGTCAGCCTCGACACGATTCCCTACTGGCGCCGTCCGGGAGATCAGACGGCGCGCGCCGAGGGTGGGGCAACCTGGGGCGACTTCAACGCCGCCACGTACTCCGTTCGGTCTGGCCACGACGGGCGGCATCATCTCCACCACCGGGGTCGGCGGGCTCACCCTCGGCGGTGGGATCGGCTATCTCGCCCGCGGCACTGGGCCTGTCGCTGCGACAACCTGATCTCGGCCGACGTGGTGACCGCGGACGGTCGGCTCCTGGTCGCCAGCGAGCGAGGAGAACGAGGACCTGTTCTGGGCGCTCCGCGGCGGCGGCGGCAATTTCGGCGTGGTGACGTCGTTCGAATTCAAGCTGCGGTCCGGTCAAGGACATCTACGGTGGCCCGATCTTCTTCGACCTGGAACGGGCCGGCGATGTCCTCCGCTTCTTCCGCGAATTCATCGCCGATGCCCCGGAGCAGCTGGGCGGGTTCCCGGCTTTTCAGATCGCCCCGCCGCTGCCGTTCATCCCGGAGGACCGGCACGGCGAACCGCACGTCGCGATCGTGGCCTGCTGGAGCGGTCCGCTCGACGAGGGAGAGCAGGCCGATCCGGCCGTTCCGGAGGTCGCCCCGATCGTCGGCGAGTTCGTCGGCCCGATGCCCTACCCGGCGCTCAACAGCATGTTCGACGCTCTCGTGCCGCCGGGTCTGCAGCACTACTGGAAGGCCAACTTCAACACGCGAATTGACCGACGGTGCGATCGAGGGTCACCTGCAGCACGCTCCGGGGCTGCCCGCGGTGAACTCGACGGTCCACCTCTATCCGATCGACGGGGCCTGCCACCGGGTCGGTGCCGGATGAGACCGCCTTTGCCTACCGCGACGCCACCTTCGCCACGGTGATCGCCGGGATGTGGCCCGATCCGGCCCAGAACGAGGCCAACATCCAATGGGTGCGCGACTACTACCAGGCGACCGCACCGCACTCCGAGGCGGGCGGCTACATCAACTTCATGTCCGAGGACGACGGAGACCGGATCGAGGCCAACTACCGGGACCACTACGACCAGGAAACAGCAGAAACATTGGGCATGTAGCACCACTGCGCTCGCTGGTTATTGCGCACACCGATGGGAAAGCGGAGAATAGTTTTCTTCATCCTTCCTCGGGGTCAGTGAAGGGCAGGTCGTGCTATGACCCTGGTTTCCGACGATGATGAACGTCAAGATGCGTGATGGTCTCCCCGAGAGTCGCTGGGGACGATCCGCCGAATGGTGACCCGTGGGCTTGGCTGACCGAGCATCACGAGGGCCGGTTGGACTACGAAACCGGTCGCGGCTTCAGGTCGGTGGTGGTGCTGTACGCGATCGCCGACGGGCAGATTCTCTTTCGCCTGCCCGACTACAACGACATCGTGCACTACGCCCCGGGTGAGCGGGTCACGCTGGAGGTCGACGGAGCAGTCACACCCTCCGGAGACTCGCACGACGGTGATCGTGACCGGCACCGCACGGTTGATGGAGATCGAGCAGATAGGTGTCGCCGCTGACGCGGTCTTCGATGAGCCGTGGCCGCCGGAGGTGCGGACGTCCATCATCGGCCTGCCACCGAAGGATGTGCTGCTGGTCAAGAACCACCCGGCTTGAGATCAGCCGAACAGCACGGCTCGGCGATCGGGACTGCGCAAGGTCCGTCCCAGGACGACGGCCAACACGATGACGATCGCCAGCACGGCGGCCAGCCGTACCGAGTCCACATAGGTGCCCACCGCGACCGCCACGAGGGCCCAGCAGGCCGTCAGCACGAAGCCGGCGATGGCGACCAGCCGGCCCACGACGAAGAGCGACATGATGGTGGCGCTCAGCACCAGCACCACACTGATCTCATTGACCCAGCGGGCGGAGGCGGGCATCCCGAGCCGAGCGGAAGGTCGTGGCGAAGCCGGCGGCCGTGGCCAGGGTGGCCCAGCCCAGGTAGACCATGACCGGCAGCCGAAGCAACAATTCCTCCGCCATCGCGTCCGCCGGCCCGGTGCGCAGGAAGGCCCGGGCGGCGAAGACCAGGCAGATGAGCAGCATCACGATCAGGATCTGGGCGAGCCAGATCGTCCGGGTGCCGAAGATCGGCACCCAGACCGCGCTCGCCGTGAAGGCTCCGGCCAGCCACCACCCCGTCTGCCGGTGGACCGTGCGTTCCCGCTGGCTCGGCAGGATCTGGTAGACCGCCAGGGCCAGGCAGGCCGCGTAGATCAACCCCCAGACGGCGAACGCGTAACCGGCCGGCGTGACCGGGTTGAGGTTGGCGTCAGAGATCGCGCCGGTATTGGCGCTCGTTCCGAGCGCCAGGCTGGTCAGCGGAGCCGCGACGGTCTGGGCGACCGCAGTGACGCCGACAAGGACGACTCGGACCTGATCACTCGTTCTGGCCATGGGCAGTATTGTGCCTGGCCGCGCACCCGACCGGGCCACCGGGCCGTACAGCCGCCGAAGCGGTCACCGGACGAACGCATTTTCGCCCGATCGGGCTCCTGCGCTATAGTTTCGCGGGCGCCCGGAAGGGCGCTCAGGGCCGTCAAGGCCCCGTAGCGCAGTTGGTTAGCGCGCCGCCCTGTCACGGCGGAGGTCGCGGGTTCGAGTCCCGTCGGGGTCGCGAATGCGGTGACGTTTCCACCGGGAGACGTCACCGCTATTTTGGCCAGGTAGCTCAGCTGGTAGCAGCGTTCGCCTGAAAAGTGAAAGGTCGCCGGTTCGACCCCGGCCCTGGCCACCACGACGTCGCGGAGAACTCTCCGGCTGAGCAGTTCAGCCAGCGTCGCGCCTGCATCTGGGTTGCCCCTCTCCAGGGAATGAATCAGCAGACATGGCTCATTCGACGACCCGGCCACCAGGAGGCTTCGTGCGCGCAGCGGCCTCGGCTCGTCGGCGCTACTAGGGTGACTGTCACGACTCGCGGCATTTGACGTGCTCGCGCCACAGAGGGGATCAGCGTTCGTGACCGTCTCGCCCGACGACGCGCGCGATGAACTGGTCCAGGCCTTTCTCCGGGGCGAGGAGTCGGCCCTCGAGGACATCTATCGCCGCTATTCCGCGTTGGTCTTCACCGTGGCGCTGCGCTCGCTCGGCGAAGCCACCGAGGCCGAGGACGTCACCCAGAAGGTGTTCGTCGCGGCGTGGACCGGTCGCAAGAACTATCAGCCCGCCCGAGCCAGCCTGCCGGCGTGGCTGCTCGGCATCACCCGCAACAAGGTCGTCGACGCCCACCAGGCCCGCGCCAAGCAGCGCCGGATCCAGACCCAGCTCGCGGCCAACACCGATGCCTCGCCGCTCCAGCCGGTCGACGTCGCCGAGCGGCTGATCCTCGCCGACGAGATCGCCCGGCTCGACGAGGTACCGCGGCGGGTGCTGCGACTAGCTTTCTACGAGGACCTGACCCACGCGCAGATCGCCGAACGCCTGCAGATGCCGCCGGGCACGGTCAAGAGTCATATCCGCCGCAGCCTGATCAAGATGAAGCGCCGATTGGAGGTCTGGACCGATGCATACGAGTCCTGACGTCCTGGCGCTGCTGGCGCTGGGTGAGGAGGTCGGCACCCAGGCCGAACTCGCGCACCTGCAGGAGTGCCGCGTCTGCCGCACCGAGCTGTCGCAGTTGTCCCACGCGGTCGAGGTCGGCCGTCGGACCAGCGAGGAGGACGTGTTGCAGTCACCGCGACCCGAGGTCTGGGAGGCCGTACGCGCTGAGCTCGGCTTCGGCGCCCAACCGGCCCGAACGGCCGAGGTCATTCCTGCTCCGGAGCCGGCCGACCGGCGGCCGGCGGGTGCTCTCCCTGGCCCTCGCCGCGGTGCTCGCGCTGATCGTCGGGATCGGCCTGGGCCTCGGCGCCGACCGCCTGATGCAGCCGCGGGAGACGGTGATCGGTCGAGCCGATCTCGAGCCGCTGCCGGACTGGCCCGGCGCCACCGGCAAGGCGGTCGTCGAGCGCGACGCGCAGGGCAATCGGATCCTGGTCGTCACGGTCGAGTCGCCGCGGCCCGCCGATGAGGCGCGCGCCAGGTCTGGCTGATCGACAAGCAGGTCAAGGGGATGAGTCCGATGGGCTTCCTCAACAACGGGCGCGGCGAGTTCAACATCCCGGACAGTTTCGACCTCAGCCAGTTCCCGATCGTCGACGTCTCCGTCGAACCCGCCAATGATCCCGATCCGACCCACTCCGGCCATTCCGTCGTACGCGGCACCCTCAGCTACGCTAGTGTCCGGCACCTTCCGCAAGGGATCGCCGCAGACCGATCCGGACTTCTTCGCCGTCGAGGCCGCGGGGCTTCGCTGGCTGGCCGCCGCCGGACCGGACGCGGCCCGGGTGGTCGAGGTGGTCGAGGTCAGCGCGAGCCCAGATCGTGCTGCAGCGACTCCAATCAGCGCGACCCACTCCGGCCGCGGCCGAGGCCTTCGGCCGGGCACTCTGGCACACCCACGCCGCCGGCGCGGCGGCTTTCGGCCAGCCGCCGGACGGCTGGACCGGCGACGGCTACATCGGCCAGCAGCGGATGACCATGGAGCCGGCGCCGACCTGGGGCCGGTTCTTCGCCGAGCAGCGAATCCTGCCCTACGCCCGTCAGGCGCGCGACCGCGGCAATCTCAGCGCGGCCGGCGCTGCGGCCGTCGACCGGGTCAGCGACCGTCTCGCGGCCGGTGAGTTCGACGACGATGCGCCGCCCGCCCGGATTCACGGCGACCTCTGGGCCGGCAACGTGATCTTCACGCCGGACGGCGTGGTGCTGATCGACCCCGCCGCGCACGGCGGGCACGGACTGACCGATCTGGCCATGCTGCACCTCTTCGGCGCACCGCACCTGGACGCTGATCACCGCCGCCTACGCCGAAGCGGCCGCACTCGAATCCGGCTGGCCGGACCTGATCGGCCTGCACCAACTCCATCCGCTGCTGGTGCACGCCGTCAGCCACGGTGCCTCCTACGGCGCCGAAGCAGCGCGGATCGCCGCCCGTTACGGCTGAGCGCGCCACCACACGCAGCAGTCGGTCGGGACGTGGGCCTCGACGTCCGGGCTGCTCGACAGCAGCAACTCCGCGCCGGCGGGCAGGCGAACGGGGTCCGGCCGAGATTGCAGATCACCTGAAGCTCACCCCGCCGGAACGCCAGCACCGCCGCACCGGGCTCACTGGTCCACTCCAGCTCACCGCGACCAAGATCGAATTCGCGGCGCAGCGCGAGCGCGGACCGGTACATGCCGAGGGTCGAGGTCGGCTCGACCTCCTGCAGATCACGGGCGTACCGGCCGTACCCTCGGCTGCGGAAGCCAGGTGGCCTCGCCGGCCGCCGAAGCCGAACGCCATCGCACTGGAGATCCACGGCAGCGGCACGCGGGCCCCGTCCCGGCCGCGTTCGGTGTAGTTCTTCCTGACCCAGTTGGGATCCTGCCGGAACTCGATCCGGCATCTCGGTGTGCTCGGGCAGCCCCAGTTCCTCGCCCTGGTAGAGGTACGCCGATCCGGGCAGCGCCAGCATCAGCATGCTCGCCGCGCGCGCCCGCCGCAGCCCGAGCTCGCTCGTCCGGCTGCGGATCGCCGATGCCGATCCCGGCCCCGGCGGGACTGGTCCGGCGGGATAGCCGAGCCGGCTGGCGTGCCGGACGACGTCGTGGTTGGACAACACCCAGGTGCTCGGCGCCCCGACCTCGCCGTACGCGGCCAGCGACGCGTCGATCACCGTGCGCAGCGCCGCGGCGTCCCAGGGCGTCGTCAGATAGGGGAAGTTGAAGGTCTGGTGCATCTCGTCCGGGCGCACGTAGCGGGCGGCGCGCGGCACCGAGCACGTTGGCCTCGCCGCACATCACCCGCGGCCGCGACGGGTCGGCCGCGGTGTACTCGTCGAGCACGGCCCGCCAGGAGCGGTAGATCTCGTGCACCTCCTCCTGGTCCCAGTACGGCGCATTCGCCTTGGCCAGCAGCCCAGCGGCGCTCGGGATAGGAGGGGAACGTCGTCGTCCTTGATCAGCCCGTGGGCGACGTCGACCCGGAAGCCGTCGACCCCCCGGTCGAGCCAGAACCGCAGCACCTCCTCGAACATCGCCCGCACGTCGGCCGAGCGCCAGTTGAGATCGGGCTGCGAGACGTCGTAGAGGTGCAGATACCACTGGCCGTCCGGCACCTGGGTCCAGGCGCTGCCGCCGAAGACCGACTGCCAGTCGGTCGGCTCGTCGCGGAACAGGTAGCGCTGCCGCTCGGGCGATCCCGGCTGCCGAGGTCAGCGCCTCCTCGAACCACGGATGACCGCTCGAGGTGTGGTTCGGCACCAGGTCGATGATCACCCGCAGACCAAGATCATGAGCCCGCGCCAGAAGTCGATCGAAGTCGGCGAGCGTGCCGAACAGCGGATCGACGTCGCAGTAGTCGCTGACGTCGTAGCCGGCGTCGGCCTGGGGCGAGCGAAAGAACGGGGACAGCCAGACGCGTCGATGCCCAGGCTCACCAGGGCGTCGAGCCGATCGTGATCCCGTTCAGGTCGCCGATCCCGTCGCCGTTGCTGTCGGCGAAGGACCGCGGATAGATCTGATAGATGACGGCCGTCCGCCACCAGTCGATCGGCGTCCATTACTGCTCGCGGATCATCCTCAGCTTCGGAGTCTCCATCACGTCACCCACGATGGCGTTGGAGCGCCGCGGGCCGGCGTACCGGGACCCGAGGTTGATCAAGGTCTGGATCCGGTTGCGACCGCCGAGCAGGAAGACGAGGTGCAGCGCGATCCAACCGAGCCAGGCGATGACGCCCTTGAGCTTGAGCCCGATCGGCATCTGCAGCACGGCGTCACCACGGCCGATGGTGGCCATGGTGCCCTTGTCGTAGTAGGAGAAGGTCTCGGTCTCCAGGCCGCGGTACAGCCGGGCGATCTGCTTGGCGGCCCACTTGCCGCCCTGCAGCGCCGGCTGGGCCAGCTGCGGCAGCGGGTTGTCGACGATGATGCTGGAGTCGCCGATGGCGAAGACGTTCTCGAAGCCCACGACCCGCAGGTCGCCGTTGACCTCGATCCGTCCCGCCCGCCCGATCGGGCAGGCCCCATTCGCGCACCGTCGGACTGCCGGAGACGCCGGCCGCCCAGATCACCAGATCCACCGGCATCGAGGAGCCGTCCCTGAAGTCGACCCGGTCGGCGTGCACTTCGGAGATCGCGGTCTTCAGCCGGACGTCGACGCCGCGCTTGATCAACTCCTTCAGCGCGTACTGCCGCAGCGAGTCGTCGAACGGAGCCAGCAGGTGCTCGCCCATCTCGACCAGCACCACGTGGACCCGCGCCGGGTTGAGCTCGGGATAGGTGGAGGGGATCGTCTCGGTCTTCAGCTCGGCCAGCTGGCCGGCCATCTCGACCCCGGTCGCGCCGCCTCCGGCCACCACGACGGTGAAGCCGCCGGTGTTCGGATCGGATCGGCTCGCGATGATCTCCAGGCTGCCGAAGATGGTGTCGCGCACCTTCAGCGCCTCGGCGCGGGTGTACATCGACATCGTGTACTCGGCCGCGCCGGGGATGCCGAAGTGATTGGTGGTGATGCCGTTGCCGATCACCAGGTAGTCGTAGCCGACCCGTACCCCGTCGTCGCAGATCACCTCTTTGGCGTCGTGATCGATGCCGACCACGGCGGCGCGCCGGAACCGGACGCCGTGGTGCTTGGCCGCGAAGTAGCGCAGCGAGTAGGTGACGTCACCGGCGTTCAGGCCGCCGGTGGCGACTTGATAGAGCAGGGGCTGGAAGGTGTTGTACGGGTGCCGGTCGATAAGGGTCACCCGGAACCCTTCCTTGGCCAGCTCGCTCGTCGCTGAAACACCAGCGAAGCCTCCCCCGACGACAACCACATGAGGCATCTCAGTCACGGTCACATCTAAGCAGTGAGCCGCGCGACTCCGACAGTCCCATCCCCTACTTGGTCGATCTGCTGAGATAGCCGTGCAGGAATCGACCCATCTCCTCCATCGCCTCCTTGCGGACATGCGGCGCGGACAGCACGAGGTCGTGCAGCCCGTCGGTGATCCGGACGACGGTGACGTGGCGGCCGAGCCGGACGGCGCGGGCGGCGATCTGTTCCACGTCGAGCACCGTGTCGGCCGTCCGCAGATCCTCGTGCCAGCGCCGGGAGAAGTTCGGTCAGCGTCGAGGCCAGCACCAGAATCGGCACCTGGATGTGCAGTCCGGCCGCGACCCGCTGGTGCCCGAGCAGGATCGCTCGGAGCCAGCCCACTCTGACCGGCGACGACGGTGTGGTCTTGAGCTCGAGGTCGTAGTCCCACTCCCCGCCGAACGAGCTGTGCAGCGTGCGGGGGTAGAAGCCGAGGTCGGGCAGCCGGATCGCCGAGGTGGGCGCGCGAGTGCCGATGGCGTCGATCACCGGCGTGCCGAGGGTGCGGACCAGCGCCGAGCCCTGCAGATCGAGCCACGGAGAGTTGAGCACCAGGGCCGAGATCCGGTCGGAGTTCTGGGACGCCCACAAGGCGGCGATCAGGCCGCCGGTGGAGTGACCCATCAGCACGATCTGGTCGTGATCGGCCGCGATCAACTCGACGGCGGCGTCGAGTTCCAGCGCGTAGTCGTCGAGATCGGTGATGAAGCCCCGCAGGTGCCCGCGGCGCAGGCTGCGGCCGTACCGGCGCAGGTCGAGCGCAAAGAAGTCGTAGCCGAGGTCGCTCAGGTAGTCGGCCAGGTGGGTCTGGAAGAAGTAGTCGTTCCAGCCGTGCAGATAGAGCACGGCCGGCCGGGAGCCGGTGTTGGAGACCTTGCGGATGAGCGTGGCGACCAACTCGACATCGGCCGGCTCACCCGGCGCCGGGAAGGACCCCGGGCAGCTCGAGATCGCGGGTCTCGTAGCCGTCCAGGAAGTCCGGGCTCCAGGTCGTCACATCGCCAAGCGTTGCAGACGACCTCGCCCGAACCAACGACTTACTTGATGAACCTGGTGTTGACCGGGTACCGGTAGGACTGATGCTTGCTCGCCGCCATGGTGGCCATGATGCAGAAGACCAGCGCGACGATGAACGCGACCAGGTTGATCAGCCCGAACGTGATGAACGACAGGATCCAGCCGGCGACCTGCACGATGCTGTAGAGGATCGAGAAGTTGAGCGCCTCGGTCGTGACTTCCTTGAGGTACGGGCTGCGGTCCTTGTACATCAGGTAGCCGATCAGCGGTCCGATGAACCAGAAGAACGGGATGCTGATGTGGGAGATGATCCCCCAGGTGTTCTCGTCGCTGACCGAAGCCGGAGCCTGCCCGCCGGCGCCGGCGTACGGCTGCTGCGGATAGCCCGGCTGCTGGTACTGCTGCGGCGGGTAGCCCTGCGGAGCGTTGGGATCGGTGTATCCCGGCTGGCCGTAACCGGGTTGCTGATAGCCCTGCTGCTGCCCGTAGCCGGCATTGGGATCGCCGTAGCCCGGCGGCGGCTGCTGGCCGTAGCCCGGCTGGCCGTAGCCCTGGTCGTATCCCGGCTGCCCGTAGGGCGGCGGCCCGGACGGCTGCCCGTAAGGCTGCTGCGGCGCCGGACGGCTGCCCCTGAGGCTGGCTGCCGTAGCTCGCATCCGGGTATCCCTGCTGGGGATAGCCGTACGCGGGTGGCTCCGAGGCCGAGGGTGCCGAACCGGCACCGGGTGCGCTCGGGGTGCCGTAAGGCGCGCCCCCCGAGCCAGATGCGGCCTCACCGCCCTCGGCCGGATTGGCGCTACCGCTGGACGACGGGTAGGACGATGGGTCGCTCGGACGTGCCGGGTCGACACCAGGCGTTTCTGGAGGATTCTGGCTCATGGCACAAGGCTATGGCCCATCCGTGTCGAAACGGTGGTTTTCCTAGCCCGACTTGCGAAGGTGTCCGTAATCCTGAATCGGAGAGTCGTCCTCGTCGTCGTACTCCTCGGCGAGATCGGCGTACGCCGGGGGGACTTCGTGTCCCTCCTCGCCGTGCCGAAGCTCGCGCTCCAGCGATGAGAAGTCCGTTTCAAAGGACCGGTACTTGAGTTCGCGAGCGACTTTGGTCTGCTTCGCCTTTGCACGGCCGCGCCCCATCTCGGGTCGACCCCCTCGCAGTTGTCCGCCTGCGGCAGGGCCGCGGCTCAGATTGGTTAATGTCGTGAGGGCAAGGCTACCCAATGGTCACGAACGTGCAAAGCGGACTCCCTTTTGTGGTCACGTGACACCCCTCGCGACGCTCGCGGACGGGCCAGGACGCGTTACCCGAACAGGCTGACCCGCTCCCGCGTACCGGACCCGGCGGGCGCCACGGATCCGCAGACCCAGGCCCGCAGTCCGCGCCCGGCCAGCACCCGGATGGCCGCATCGACGGCATCCGGCGGCAGCACGGCCACCATGCCCACGCCCATGTTGAAGGTGGCTTCGAGATCGGCCCGAGTGATGCCACCGAGCTCGCTGCAGCAGCCCGAAGATCGGCGCGGGCTGCCAACTGGTCCGGTCGATCCGCACCTCGGCCGAGCCGGGAATCACCCGGGCCAGGTTGGTGGCCAGGCCGCCGCCGGTGATGTGGCTCATGGCGTGCACCTCGACCTCGTCGATCAGCGCCAGGCAGTCGCGGCTGTAGATCCGGGTCGGCGCCAGCAGTTCCTCGCCGATGCTCCGGCCGAGATCGGGCACCTCTCGGTCGAGCGACCAGCCGGCGGTCTTCAACACGTGCCTGACCAGCGAGTATCCGTTGGAGTGCAGGCCGGAGGATTCCATGGCGAGCACCACGTCGCCGCTCTCGACCCGGTCGACGCCCAGGATCTTGTCGCGCTCGACCACCCCGGTGGCCGCGCCGGCGATGTCGTACTCGCCGGGCTCCAGCAGCCCGGGATGCTCGGCCGTCTCGCCGCCGAGCAGCGCGCAGCCCGCCTCCGCGCACGCCTCGGCGATGCCCTTGACGATCTCGGCGATCCGCTCCGGCACCACCCGCCCGCAGGCGATGTAGTCGGTCATGAACAACGGTTCCGCCCCGCACACCACCAGGTCGTCGACCACCATGCCCACCAGGTCGAAGCCGATGGTGTCGTGCACGTCCATCGCCTGGGCGATGGCGACCTTGGTGCCGACGCCGTCGGTCGAGGTGGCCAGCACCGGATGGTCGAGCTGGGCGAGCCGGCTGGCATCGAAGAGTCCGGCGAAGCCGCCGATGCCGCCCAGCACCTCGGGCCGCCGGGTCTTCGCGACCCAGGACTTCATCAGCTCGACGGCCCGGTCCCCGGCCTCGATGTCGACCCCGGCAGCCGCGTACGCGCTCTGTTCGTCAGGCAAGGGGGACCTGAACCCCCGAGCGGACGTCACGGCCGGCTCAGGGCGTCGGCGGCGCCGGCGCCGACGGTGAGCCGCTCGAGACCGTCGACATCGGTGCGCACCGGATCCTCCAGGATGTTCTTGCCGAGCCGCTCACTCAGCGGGAGCTCGATCGGGTAGACCCCGTCGAAGCAGGCCCGGCAGAGCTTGTCCTTGCCGACCGTCGGTCGCCGCGACCAGACCGTCGAGCGAGACGTAGCCCAGCGAGTCGGCGTCGATCGACCGGCGGATCTCGTCGTTGTTCAGGCCGGTGGCGATCAGCTCGGCGCGGGAGGCGAAGTCGATGCCGTAGAAGCACGGCCACTTCACCGGCGGCGAGGAGATCCGGACGTGCACCTCGGCCGCGCCGGCCTCGCGCAGCATCCGGACCAGCGCGCGCTGGGTGTTCCCGCGGACGATCGAGTCGTCGACGACGACCAGCCGCTTGCCGGCGATCACGTCGCGCAGCGGGTTCAGCTTGAGCCGGATGCCCGAGCTGGCGGATGGTCTGGCTGGGCTGGATGAAGGTGCGGCCGACGTAGGAGTTCTTGACCAGGCCCTGCCCGTAGGGAATTCCGGACGCCTCGGCGTAGCCGATCGCGGCCGGGGTACCCGACTCCGGCACCGGGATGACCAGATCGGCGTCGGTCGGGAACTCCCGGGCGAGGATTCGCCCGACCTCGACCCGGACCGAGTGCAGCCGGCGACCGGAGATCGTGGTGTCCGGCCGGGCGAGGTAGACGAACTCGAACAGGCAGCCCTTGGGATCGGCCGGGGCGAAGATGGTCGAGCGGAGACCGTTGGCGTCGATCGCGATCAGCTCGCCCGGATTGATCTCGCGGATGTAGGACGCGCCGACGATGTCCAGCGCGGCGGTCTCGCTGGCGACGACCCAGCCGCGCTCCAGCCGGCCGAGCACCAGCGGCCGGACGCCCTGCGGGTCCCGCGCGGCGTACAGCGTCTCGTCGTCCATGAAGACCAGGGAGAACGCGCCGCGCAGCTTGGGCAGCACCTCGAGCGCGGCCTGCTCGGTCGAGTGCCCGGGGAAGGTGGACATCAACGCGGTGATCAACGAGGTGTCGGTGGTGCAGCCGCCCAACGAGCCCGGGATCAGGGAGTCGGCGGCCTCGTCGCGCTCGGTCAGCCACTCGCGCAGCTCGAGGGTGTTGGTGAGGTTTCCGTTGTGGCCAAGGGCGATGTGGCCGGTCGCGGTGGAGCGGAAGGTGGGCTGGGCGTTGTCCCAGACGCTCGAGCCGGTGGTGGAGTAGCGGCAGTGCCCGATCGCGAGGTGCGCGTCGCGCAGCGTGTTCAGGGCGTTCTCGTCGAAGACCTGGGAGACGAGCCCCATGTCCTTGTGGACCAGGATCTGCTGGCCCTTGCTGACCGCGATTCCCGCCGACTCCTGGCCCCGGTGCTGCAACGCGTACAGACCGAAGTAGGTCAGCTTGGCGACTTCCTCATTGGGTGCCCACACCCCGAAGACTCCGCAGGCATCCTGCGGTCCACGGTCCTGCGGATCGAGATCGTGATTCAGCAGACCATCGGCTCCAGGCACTACCTCATCGTAACGGCCCGATGCCGCCGGGGACGTTTCTCGTCCGCGGGTCCCATGAATCATCTCGGCCCGGCGATAGCCTTGCCCTCGCCATGGATACTCCCAAGCCGAGCCAGTCGGATCAGTCGGACCGGACCCTCAGCGTCGGCACCTGGTCGGGATTCGCCGGTGCGAATCAGTCCAAGGTCGTCGATCTGCTGATCGGCAACGGGCTGAACGTCTGCCTGGTGATCGCCATCGTGCTGCTGTTCGCCGCCGATGGACTCGTCCTCGGCCTGATCGGCGCGCTCTTCGCGCTCGCCTCGCTGCTGATCATCGGCTGGCTGCTGCGCCGCGAGGTGCGCCGGCGGCGGGGGCTGCTGGGCATGATCCAGGCACCCCGGCTGCTGCTGATGGTGGCGGTCGCCGGCGGCTATCTGCTCCGCCGCCCGCAGGACTCGGTCTGGGTGTGGATCGCCACCGGCCTGGCCCTGCTGGTCATCCTGAGCGAGTCGACGCTGCGCACCCTGCTGGGCCGGACGAGGTCGATGGCCACCAACCTGCCCGGGGTGCCGGTCGTGACGAAGCCGCCGTTCAACCCCAGCCTGGTCGCGGTGGCGCCGCTGGCCGCGGCGCTGCTCGGCGGGGTGCTGGCCGCGTTCGGTGCGCCAGGCTGGTGCTACCTGCTGGTCGTCGTCGCTCGGCATCGTGCCCGCGCTGATCATGGCCGGCTACGTCGCCCGCGCTCTGGTCCGCAGCCGTCAGGCGGCGCTCGGCGTACCGGCCGCGCTCGAGAAGTACCAGCCCGAGTTCGCCGTGTTCTATGCGACCAAGAACGGAGCGACCTACCAGCTCGGCATGTGGCTGCCGTATCTGGAACGACTGAACCGGCCGTTCGTGGTGATCACGCTGCACGCCAGCACCGTGCCGGAGATCGCCAAGCTGACCTCGGCGCCCATCCTGGTGCCGCGGCTCCGCACCTCCGCCGGGCGGCTCGTGCATCTGGTGGTGCCCTCGATGCGGGCCGCGTTCTACGTGCAGAACCACCCGGCCAACCTCACGTTCCAGCGCTTCAGCCAGCTGACCCACGTCTGGCTCAACCACGGGGACTCCGACAAGGCCGCCAACTACAGCGCCCAGCACGCGACGTTCGACAAGATCTTCGTCTCGGGCCAGCAGGGCGTCGATCGGTACGCCGACCACGGGGTGAAGATCCAGACCGGAGCAGTTCGCGATCGTCGGGCGGCCGCAGATCGAGAAGATCGAGGTGCGCGATCACCCGCTGCCCGCCGACGCGCCGCGCACGGTGCTCTACGCTCCGACCTGGCAGGGCGGCCAGCCGGCGACCAACTACTCCTCGTTGCCGCTCGGCAGCCAGATCGTGGCCGCCCTGCTGAAGCGCGGCGTCACGGTGATCTTCCGCCCGCACCCGCACAGCTACCGCGATCCCGACCCAGGCCGCGATGGCCCGGCAGATCCAACGGCAGCTCGAGGACGATCAGAAGGCGAGCGGCCGGGCACACGTGTGGGGCGACCAGGCCGAGACGGCCTGGGACATCCCCGCCTGCTTCAACCACAGCGATGCCCTGATCACCGACGTGTCCTCGGTCGCCTCGGACTTCCTGGCCAGCGGCAAGCCGATGGCGATGGTGGCCATCCGGCAGCCGACCGCGCTGGCGTTCCGCCGGGAGGTCCCGATGGCCCGGGTCGCGTACGTGATCAAGCCCGACCTGTCCACTCTGGAGTCCACGCTCGACGACCTGCTCGGCGCCGACCCGCTGGCCGAAGAAGCGGCAGGCGTACCGGACCAGGTGCCTCGGCGATGCGTTGGGCCCGCACGCGGCAGACGAGTTCCTCCGCACCGCCGGCGCGATCGTCGCAGGACTGTAACTCCTGAATTCCAGTTTTTACGCCGCATCTCCTTGACGATGTCGGCCGCTTCTACGTACGATCTTCTCGCACCATGGAATCCACTCTCCGCATCGTGGAATAAGCCACGGCGGAACCCGACCCAGAGGTTTCGATGACAACAGCGGTTCCCGAAGCCCCCACGCGGGCTAGCGTCAAACACCCCGTCGATCAGGTCCTGCCACCGGGAAAGCTGGCGATCTACGGCTTTCAGCACGTCCTCGCGTTCTACGCCGGCGCGGTCATCGTGCCGATCCTGCTGGCCGGGGCCATCGGCCTCACGGACGAGCAACTCGATCCACCTGATCAACGCGGACCTGTTCACCTGCGGGATCGCGTCGATCATCCAGTCCGTCGGCTTCTGGAAGATCGGTGTCAGGCTGCCGCTCCTCCAGGGCGTCACCTTCACCGCGGTCGCGCCGATGATCGCGATCGGCCTCGCGGCCGGCGGTGGCACGGACGGCCTGGTCGTCATCTACGGCGCGGTCATCGTGGCCGGTCTGTTCACGTTCTTCATGGCCCCGTTCTTCGGCCGGCTGATCAGGTTCTTCCCGCCGGTCGTCACCGGCTCGGTGATCTCGATCATCGGCATCTCGCTCCTTCCGGTCGCGGCCAACGACGCGGTGCGCGATGGCATCCCGGGCGGTCCGGTGAGCGGCAAGGGGCTGGCCTACGCCCTGTTCACTCTCGCGGTGATCGTGGTCATCCAGCGGGTGTTCAAGGGCTTCATGGCCACCATCGCCGTGCTCGCCGGCTTGATCATCGGGACCATCGTCGCGACGATTCTCGGCGACGCCGACTTCAGCGCGGTCGGCGAGTCTGCGGTCTTCGGCATCACCACGCCGTTCTACTTCGGCATTCCGAAGTTCTCCATCACGGCCATCGTCTCGATGATCGTCGTGATGATGATCACGGCCGTGGAGACCACCGGTGACGTCTTCGCCACCGGCGAGATCGTGGAGAAGAAGGTCGGTCAGGAAGACGTCACCCGGGCGCTGCGGGCCGACGGTCTGGCCACCTTCCTCGGCGGCATCCTCAACTCCTTCCCCTACACCTGCTTCGCGGAGAACGTCGGCCTGGTCCGGCTGACCGCCATCAAGAGCCGCTGGGTGGTGGCCACCGCCGGCGCCATCATGATCGTCATCGGGTTGATCCCCAAGGCGGGCGCGGTGGCCGCCAGCATTCCGCACTCCGTGCTCGGCGGTGCCGCGCTGGCGATGTTCGCCACCGTCGCCGTCGTCGGCTTCCAGATGCTCGGCCGGGTGGACTTCAACGATCATCGCAACGTGGTGATCGTCGCGACCTCGCTCGCCCTGGCCATGCTGGTGACCGTCACGCCGAACCTGTTCGAAGTGGTGCCCGGTGGCCGGTGGAGTGCGATGCTCTTCAGTTCGGGCATCACGTTGGGCAGCATCACCGCGATCGTGCTGAACCTGGTCTTCTTCCATCTCGGCAAGAGCTATGGCCCGGCCGTGGCCGGCGCGCCCGGCGAGACGCTGGTGCGACTGGATCAGGTCAACCAGATGAGCCTGGACGAGTTCAGCAGGACATTCGCCGGGCTGTACCAGAACGTGCCGTGGGCGGTCGAGCGGGCGTACCAGCAGCGTCCCTTCTCCGACACCGACGACCTTCGTTCGGCCTTCCAGGAGGCGATGTTCGGTGCCACTCCGGATGAGCAACTGGAGCTGTTGCAGTCCTACCCAGACCTCGGCGCGACGACCCTCAGCCAAGCCGAGTCGCACCGCGACCAGTCCGCGCTGGGCCTGAACCAGATGCACGACGAGGACTACGCCGAGTTCGCCGCGCTGAACGCGAAGTACCGGGAGAAGTTCGGGTTCCCCTACGTGGCCGCGGTGCGCAGCGCCGGCAGCCGGAGTGAGTTGCTGGACAACGGCGAGGTCCGGCTGCAGCACTCGCCGAGTCAGGAGCGGGCCACCGCCTTGATCGAGGCCGGCAAGATCATCAACCACCGCTTCGATGATCTTGTCGCGGAGGCCAATCCGATCCACTCCGCGCGGACCCAACGCTTCGACCAACTGGGTCACTGACCACCGAGCAACCACGCGCCATCGCGACGCCGGCCCGCCCGTTTCGTCCGGGCGGGGCGGCACCCGTACGTCCGAAGACCTGATTCCAACGAAGGGAAATGATCATGAGCATCGTGCTCGGGCCCAACCAGTACGGCAAGGCGGAGAACCGCGTCGTGCGCATCTACCGCGACACCGAACGCCATGAGATCCGCGACATCAACGTCTCCACATCGCTGCGCGGCGACTTCAGCGGCGCCCACCTGGCCGGCGACCAGACCCGGGTGCTGCCGACCGACACCCAGAAGCAGACCTGCTACGCCTACGCCAAGGAGAAGGGCATCGGCCAGATCGAGGACTATGCCCTCGCACTCGGTCGGCACTTCGTCAACGACGTCGAGCCGGTCGAGGGCTGTCGGATCGAGGTCGACGAGTACAGCTGGGACCGGGTGAGCGTCAACGGCCAGGAGCACAACCACACCTGGGTGCGCAACAACACCGAGGTGCGGACCACGATCCTGACCATCGACGGCAAGGGCGAGCAGGGCGACGAGTACCTGGTGTCGGGCCTGAAAGGCCTTATCCTGTTGAAATCCACCGGGTCGGAGTTCCACGACTTCCTGGTCGACAAGTACACGACGTTGATCCCGACCAACGACCGGATCATGTCCACCTCGCTGGTCGCTCGCTGGCGCTACATCGGCACCGACGTCGACTGGGCGGCCAGCTATGCCAGCATCCGCCAGCACCTGCTGGAGCAGTTCGCGGTGGTGCAGAGCCTGGCTCTGCAACAGACCCTGTACGAGATGGGCCGAGCCGTGCTGGAGAACCACAGCGAGGTGGCGGAGATCAAGTTCTCCGCGCCGAACATCCACCACTTCGTCTACAACCTGGAGCCGTTCGGCCTGGAGAACCCCAACGAGGTCTTCCATGCCGACGACCGCCCGTACGGCCTGATCCAGGCCAGCGTGCTGCGCGACGATGCCCCGCCGGCCGGCCGGGCCTGGGACACCATTCCCGGCTTCTGCTGAACCAAGATCGTCGGGGAGCTCAGATGTCGAAGATCATCATCGAGAACGCGCACGTCGTCACCAACGACCCGAGCCGGTCGGAATACGCGCGGCGGGCACGTCGTACTCGAGGACAACATGATCATCGCCGTCGGGGACGGGAGCGCCCCGGATGATCATCAGGGACGCCGGGTCGACGGCCGCGGATGCCTGGTCACGCCGGGCTTCGTCAACACCCACCACCACCTCTACCAGTGGGTGACCCGCGGCTTCGCCGTGGACGGCACGCTCTTCGAATGGCTGACCGAGCTCTACCCGATCTGGGGCAAGCTGGACGCCGACATCACCCGCACCGCCGCCACCGGTGCCCTGGCCTGGTTGGCGAAGACCGGGTGCACGACGTCGACCGATCATCACTACGTGTTCCCGCACGATGGCGGCGACCTGCTGGGCGCCGAGATCGACGCGGCCCGCCGGGTCGGTCTGCGCTTCCATCCGACCCGCGGCTCGATGGACCTCGGCCAGAGCCAGGGCGGGCTGCCGCCGGACAACGTCGTCGAGGACATCGACACCATCCTGAGCGCGTCCGAAGCGGCGATCGACACGCATCACGACCCTTCGTTCGACTCGATGCTGCGGATCGCGCTCGCGCCGTGCTCGCCGTTCTCGGTCACCGGCGAGCTCCTGCAAGCCTCAGCTGATCTTGCTCGCCGCAAGGGGGTGCGGCTGCACACCCATCTGTGCGAGACGATCGACGAGGAGGACTACTGCCGGGAGCATTTCAACAGCACACCCGTGGAATACATGGAAAGTGTCGGCTGGCTCGGGCCGGACGTCTGGTACGCCCACGCCGTGCACCTGGACGACGCGTCGATCGCCAAGATGGCCGCCACCGGCACCAGCGCGGCCCACTGCCCGTCCTCCAACGCCCGGCTCGGCTCCGGCATCGCCCGGGCTCGCGACATGCGCGATGCCGGCATCGCGGTGGGGCTGGGCGTGGACGGTGCCGCATCCAACGAGTCGTGCTGCCCTGTGGGAGGAGCTTCGGCACGCGCTGCTGCTGGCCCGGGCGAAGGGCGGGCCGCAAGGCGCTGACCGTGCGCGACGCCGTCGACATGGCCACCATGGGCGGGGCCCGGGTGCTCGGCCGGCAGGACGAGATCGGCTCGCTCGAGGTCGGCAAGCTGGCCGATGTCGCGGTCTGGCGGCTCGACACCCTTGCCGCACATCGACATCGCCGACCCGGTGGCCGCACTGGTGCTCGGTGGTCAACCGCCGCTGGAACTGCTGCTGGTGAACGGGAATCCGGTGGTCGAACAAGATCAACTGGTCGGCATCGACCCCGACGCGTTGGCCCAGGAAGTCAATCAGGCCAGCAAAACCCTGCTGTCGCGGGTTTGATGAACTCAGACGCCCTTGAAGGCCGCGCTCACCTGCTCGGCCACCGCCTGAACGCCGGGCGCGATCACCCCGACCTGCTCCATGGTGACCCGGCTGCTCGGGCCGGAGACCGACAGTGCGGCGCGGAACGGCAGGTCGCGAATCGGCACCGCGACGCACCGGACACCCAGTTCCTGCTCGCCGTCGTCGATCGCGTACCCGGCCCGGCGGACGATCCCGAGAGCGGCGATCATCTGCTCCGGATCGGTGATCGTGTGCTCGGTGCGCGGCGGCATGCCGGTCCGATTGAGCAGCGCGCGCACCTCGTCGTCGGACAGCGTGGACAACATGGCCTTGCCGACGCCGGTGGAATGCGGCATCACGAACCGGCCGACCTCGGTGAACATCCGCATCGACTGCGGCGACGGCACCTGCGCGACGTAGACGCACGCGTCGCCCTCGAGCATGGCCATGTTGGCCGTCTCGCCGAACTGCTCGACCAGGCTCGGCGAGGTACGGCAGCGACCAGGAACCGAGCATCCGGCTCGCGGACTCGCCGAGTCTGATCATCCGCGGACCGATCGCGTAGCGCTTGGAGGGCTCCTGACGGACATAGCCCTGGCTGACCAGGGAGCGGACGAGACGGTGAATCGTCGGCATCGGCAGACCCGAGCGACCGGCGAGCTCGGACAGGGTCAGCGAGCCGCCACCGTCGGCGAGGCATTCGAGCAACCCGAACACCCGGTCGACCGATTGAACGCGCTCGGACACTCAAAACCTCCACGATGCGTAGTGCAGATTCCGACGTGCGGAATTACGCGTCAAGCCTAATGGCTCGTTCACCGCGAAGCAAAAGTACCGACAAGGAGCGAAAGCATGGCCGACCACACCGCCCTCACCGAGGCCGATCTCGCCGCCGTCGACGAGCTACTGGCTGATGCCGACTCGGCCCGGACCAGTTCCTACCCCGGAGATCGGGCGGACCGGCAGCCCGTGCACACCGTGTACGTGCCGGCCGACCGGTTCCATCCGGAGCTGGCTCAGGAGTGGGGCGCGGCCGCGGCCGCTGCGTTGGCCAAGGACGCGCCGCGGCCGCAGGACCTCGCGGCGGCCACCGGACTGGACGTCGATGAGGTCGGCGCGGTCTGGGCGAGGGTGGTCGCCAAGCTCGAGTCGGAGCCGATCGAGGACCTGCGGGTGGATCTCGAGGACGGCTACGGCACCCGGCCGGACGAGGAGGAGGACCGGCACGCCGTCGCCGCCGGTGAGGCCATCGCCGCCGCCGTCAAGGCCGGCACCGCTCCCCCGTTCCTGGGGATCCGCTTCAAGTCGCTGGAGGGCGGGACTCGGCGGCGCGGCCTGCGGTCGCTCGATCTGGTGCTCGGGGCGCTGCTGGCCGAAGGCCCGCTGCCGGCCGGCTGGGTGGTCACGCTGCCCAAGGTCACCTCGGTCGCCCAGGTGAGCGCGTTCGTCGACGTCTGCGGACGCCTGGAGCGGGCGTACGGCCTGGACGAGCGTGCGCTCGGCTTCGAGATCCAGGTGGAGACCCCGCAGGCGATCCTGCTGAGCGACGGCACCGCCGGGGTCGCGCCGATGGTGCATGCCGCGGAGGGCCGCTGCACCGGGCTGCACTTCGGCACCTACGACTACACCGCCGCGCTGGGCATCTCCGGCGGCTATCAGGCCATGGACCACCCCTCCGCCGACCACGCGAAGTCGGTCATGCAACTGGCCGCGGCGGGCACCGGCGTCCGGGTCAGTGACGGCTCGACCAACATCATCCCGGTCGGCGACCGGGACGCGGTCCACGCGGCCTGGGCGCTGCACGCCCGGCTCGTGCGCCGCTCATTGGAGCGCGGCTTCTATCAGGGCTGGGATCTCCATCCGGCTCAGCTGCCGACCCGCTTCATCGCGACCTACATGTTCTTCCGCAACGGGCTGGAGCGGACCGGCGCGCGCCTCGACGCGTACCTGAACGGCGCCGAGGGCGGGGTGATGGACGAGCCGGCCACCGCTCAGGCCCTGGCCGCGTTCTTGATGCGCGGGGTGCACTGCGGTGCGGTGTCGACCGACGAGGTCACTCAGCTGACCGGCGCATCCCTGGAGACCGTCGCCAAGCTGGCCGACCGGCGGGTGGGCTGACCGCAGGACTCGGCTGAGCCAATCGGTCCGGCCGATTTCGCACAGAGTTGCGATTTTGTCAGTGGCGGTCCGTAGCCTCTGAGGTATGTCAGTGACCCACCTCGAGCCGGTGCCCGATCCGCCGCCGGCGGATCGGTTGGTCGCGCGTCTGGATGAGTTGCTCGCCGAGTTGGCCGGCGAGGTCGCCGACTGCACGCCGGTGAGCGACGCGGTGCGGATCGACCGGATCGCCCGGCTGGAGAAGCTGCGCGCCGTGACGGCGGCGCTCCAGCTGGCGGAGACGGTGCGGTTCGGCCAGTCCCAGACTGCGGCGCAGCTGGCGAGGGAGGTGCATCCTCGGGAGATCGGGGCCGGTATCGCCGATCAGGTCGGACTGGCCTGCGGGCTGTCGGCGTTCCAGGGCGGCCGCCGGCTCGGCGCGGCCCGGGCCTTGTGGTTCGACCTGCCGCAGACGTTCGCCGCGCTGACCGCCGGGGACCTCAGCGAGCGGGTCGCTGAGGCGGTGGTGCACGAGACCCGGCACCTCGAACACGACCTGCGCCAGCAGGTCGACGCGCAGGTCATCGCCGCCGGGATCACCGAGATGGGGCTCTGGGCCGCGACGGCTTGCGCGAAGAAGTACGCCTACGAAGCCGATCGAGCCGGCTACGTGGAGCGGGGCAGGACTGAGCGGAAGCAGCGGCGGGTCACCCTCCGCCCGGCGCCGGACACCATGTCGTTCCTGACCGGCCACCTGCCGGTCGAGCAGGGCGTGGCCTGTCTCGCCGCGTTGAAGCTGCACACCGACGCCCGCAAGGCGGTCGGAGACGCCCGCACCCGCGGGCAGATCATGGCCGACACCCTGGTCGAGCGGATCACCGGACAGGCGACCGCGACCGACGTGAACGTCGAGGTGCAGATCGTCCTCCCGGCCGAGCTGCTCACCGACCCGGCCAGCAACCGCACCGCGATCGTCCACGGCTACGGACCCATCCCCGGACGGCTGGCGACGCAGATCATCGACGCCAGCCAGGGCCGGAAGACCTGGCGAAAGGTCACGACCCGCCCGTCGTACGGCATGCCGACGTCGCGGAGCCCGAGCCGCCGAGCCTCATGGAGGCTCGGATCATCCATCTCTTCAGCGAACCGCGACGGCAGCCGGCGGGAAACGTCGTCGGCATCGGCAAGCGGGTACGCCGGTTCACCGGGAAGCTCGCCGAGCTGATCAGGCTCCGGGACCAGACCTGCCGAATGCCGTACTGCGACGCCCAGATCCGCCACCTGGACCACATCGTCGAATACCGCCACGGTGGGCAGACCACCCTCACCAACGGCCAGGGACTCTGCGAACGGCACAACTACCTGCGCAGCGTGCCGGGCTGGCGTACCGATCTCATCCACGGCGGCCTCGACGGCCCGGCCCACGAAACCATGATCATCACACCGACCGGCCACCAATACCGCAGCCGAGCGCCCGACCCGCCGTGATCAGCCGAGGCTGGCGCGATAGGCGTGCCAGCCTCCCCACTCGGTGATGTCGTGGTGCTTGTCGCGCTCCTCGGGGCGCAACTGCACGGCGAGCACCGCGCGACCGTCGGAGAGTTCGATCACGCCCAGTTCGAGCTCCGGCGGCTCGTCGGGAAGGAACTTGTCGAGCAGCACCCGCAACGGCACGTCGTACAGCTCGCCGGCGATCGAAGCGCCGTTGCCTGCGCCCACGTCGACCAGGCCGGGAAATTCGTCGCGGATCGAGTAGAACCGGTACCGCGGAGCCGTGGAAACCTCACCGAGAAACGGATACTCGGCGATGTTGTGGTGCACGCCGCCGCCGCGCATGCCCTCGCCATTGAGAAACAACTCTGTCATGGCGTGACGCTAGCTGAGATCAGCTGTTATCGCTTGTCCCGCCAGGTGCGCTCGAAGGGCAGCCGCCAGGCGTGCGGCGCGACCAACTGGTGGATGGCGTTCGGCCCCCAGGAGCCGGGCGCGTACGGCCTCACCGGCGGCGGATCCTGCAGCAGCGGCTCGGACCGCTCCCACAGGCTCTCGATGCCCTCCGCGGTGGTGAACAGCGTGTGATCGTCGAGCATCGCGTCCATGATCAGCCGCTCGTACGCCTCCAGGATGTCCCCGGCCCGGTCGGTCTCCTGGGTGGAGAACTGCATGCTCAGCTTGTCGAGCTTCATGCCCGGCCCGGGTCGCTTGCCGTAGAAGGACAGCGACACCTTGGACTCATCGGCCAGGTCGAAGGTCAGGTGATCCGGACCGGACGAGCCGACCCCGGATCCGGCCGGGAACATGCTCTTCGGCGCCTCCTTGAACGCGATCGAGATGATCCGCTGGCCCTGGGCCATTCTCTTTCCGGTCCGGCAGTAGAACGGAACGCCGGCCCATCTCCAGTTGTCGATCCCGCACTTGAGCGCGATGAAGGTCTCGGTGTCGGAGTCTCGGGCGACCCCTTCTTCGTCTCGATAGCCGCTGTACTGACCGCGGACGACGTTGTCCGGATCAAGGGGCAGCATCGAGCGGAAGACCTTGTTCTTCTCCTCGCTGATGGCCCGAGGTTCCAGCGCCGTCGGCGGTTCCATCGCCACGAACGCCAGTACCTGGAACAGGTGCGTGACGACCATGTCCTTGTACGCCCCGGTCGCCTCGTAGAAGCCGGCCCGGCGATCAAGGCCCAACGTCTCCGGGATGTCGATCTGGATGTGATCGATGAAGTTCCGGTTCCAGATGGGCTCGAACAGACCGTTGGCGAACCGGAAGGCCAGGATGTTCTGGGCGGCCTCCTTGCCCAGGAAGTGGTCGATCCGGAAGATCTGGCGCTCGCGGAAGGTCTCGTGCACCTTGTCGTTCAGCGTGATCGCGCTCTGCAGGTCCGTGCCGAACGGCTTCTCCATGATCACCCGCGACCGCTCGACGAGATCGGCCTCGCGGAGCAGCTGGATCACGGCCGGAGCGGCCGCCGGCGGCACGCTCATGTAGTGCAGCCGACCGACCGGGCCACCCAGCTTCTCCTCGGCTGTCCGAACCGCCTCCGCCAGACCGGCCGGCCCGGCCGACTGGGGCAGGTAGGTGAGCCGGTCCGCGAAGGTGTCCCATTGCTCCGGCGTCAGCGGGTGGTGGCTGAACTCCGCCACCGCCTGCTTGGCGAAGCTGCGGAACTCCTCCTCCGACATGTCCTCCAGCGAGGTCCCGATCACCTGGATGTCGGGCGCGAGAGCCGACAACGCCAGGTGCGCGAGGCCGGGCAGCAGCTTGCGGCGCGACAGGTCGCCGGTGGCGCCGAACAGCACGATGACGTGGGGCGGGATGATGTCGAGACCCTTGCGCGCGGGCCTCGATCCGGGGGCCGGGTAAGCGATGGTCTGCACGTGAGCATCTGGCACGCCCACGATGCTCCCACCCGCGCGTTACAGCAACAAGCACGGGTCACGCGTTAGCCGACCGCGCCAGGTTGACGGGTCACCCGCCGATCTCCTAGACTTCCGTCAGACAGAATAACGATTCCGCATTATGGAACTATTTCGAGGATGAGACCCGAAAGTGAGCACATGAGCACGAACCTCCCGTACGCCGCCAACTGCTCGTTGCTGTTCAAGGAGGTCGACCTTCTGGAGCGCCCGGCGGCGGCCAAAGCCGCCGGCTTCGACGCGATCGAGTTCTGGTGGCCCTGGCCGGACCAGCCGGTGCCGGCCGACTCGACGGTCGACGAGTTCGTCGCCGCCGTCAGCGACTCCGGAGCCTCGCTCATCGGCCTCAACTTCTTCGCCGGTGACCTGGTCGGTCCGGACTGCGGCGTGCTCTCCATTCCGGCCCGGTCGGCCCAGTTCCGCGACAACATCGACGTCGCGATCGGCATCGGCGAAGCCCTCGGCGTCGGAGCCTTCAACGCGCTCTACGGCAACCGCGTCGACGACGCGGCGCCCGAGGAGCAGGACGAGCTGGGCACCGAGAACCTCAACCTGGCCGCCGCGGCAGCCGCCAAGATCGGCGCCACCGTGCTGGTCGAGCCGGTCAGCGGCCCCAAGCCGTACCCGCTGCGCACCGCCGACGACGTGATCAAGGTCCTCGACCGGGTCGATGCCGACAACGTCGGCTTCCTCTGCGACCTGTTCCACCTGGCCAACAACGGCGACGACATCGACGCGGCCATCGCGGCTTACGCCGACCGGATCGCCCACGTGCAGATCGCCGACTATCCCGGCCGCGGCGAACCCGGCAGCGGCACCCTCGACCTGCAGCGCTACCTCGGTGTCGATCGAGGCCAGCGGCTACTCCGGTCACGTCGCCCTCGAGTACAACCCGACCACCACGACCCTCGACAGCCTCGCCTGGCTGCGTTCCGCGTCCTAACGCAGCACAGAAAGAAGATCATCTTGAGCACGATTGCCTTCATCGGCCTCGGCATCATGGGCAGCCCGATGGCGGGCCACCTCGTCAAGGCCGGCCACACCGTCATCGGCGTCAACCGCGGTCAAGCCGCACTGGAGAAGCTGGTGGCCGCCGGCGGACAGCGCGCCGACAGCGTCGCCGAGGCCGTACGCGAGGCCGAGGTGATCATCACCATGGTCCCGGACTCCCCCGACGTGCAAGGGATCGCGCTCGGCGAGGAGGGCATCTACGCCAACGCGCCCAAGGGCTCGATCCACATCGACATGTCCTCCATCCGGCCCGATGTCGCCGCCGAACTGGCCGAGGCCGGCAAGGCCGCCGGCATCCGGGTGATGGACGCCCCGGTCAGCGGCGGTGAGGCCGGCGCGGTCGAGGCCGTCCTGTCGATCATGGTCGGCGGCGAGCAGGCCGACTTCGACGAGGTCAAGCCGATCCTGGACGCGGTCGGCAAGACCGTCGTGCTGGTCGGCCCGGCCGGATCCGGACAGACGGTCAAGGCGGCCAACCAGCTGATCGTGGCCGGCAACTTCGAACTGGTCGCCGAGGCGATCGTCTTCCTGCGGGCGTACGGGGTGGACACCGAGGCCGCCCTCGAGGTGCTGGCCGGCGGCCTCGCCGGCAGCACGGTGATGAACCGCAAGGGCGCCAGCATGCTGGCCGGCAACTTCCAGCCCGGCTTCCGGATCGACCTGCACCACAAGGACATGGGCATCATCGTCGACGCGGCCCGGGCGAAGGGCGTGGCCATCCCGGTCGGCGCCGTGACCGCCCAGCTGATCGGCGCGCTCCGCGCCCAGGGCGACGGCGGCCTCGATCACTCCGCGCTGCTGCGTGGCGTGGAACGGCTTTCCGGAACTGCGGTGTCCGGTGAATCTTCGACAGGCTCAGAGAGCGAGACGAAATGACCAAGATGCGCGCGGTCGATGCGGCCGTCAAGATCCTCGAGCTGGAGGGCGCCACCCAGACCTTCGGTCTGCCCGGCGCGGCCATCAACCCGTTCTACGACGCCATGCGCAAGCACAATCTCGACGACAGCAACACGACCATCAAGCACGTGCTCGCCCGGCACGTCGAGGGCGCCTCGCACATGGCGGAGGGCTACACCCGGGCCAAGGCCGGCAACATCGGCGTCTGCATCGGGACCTCGGGCCCGGCCGGCACCGACATGATCACCGGCCTCTACTCGGCCAGTGCCGACTCGATCCCGATCTTGTGCATCACCGGCCAGGCGCCGGTCGCCCGGCTGCACAAGGAGGACTTCCAGGCCGTCGACATCGCCTCGATCGCCAAGCCCGTCTGCAAGTGGGCGGCGACGATCCTGGAGCCGGCGCAGATCCCGGGCGCCTTCCAGCAGGCCTTCCATCTGATGCGTTCCGGGCGCCCCGGACCGGTGCTGATCGACCTGCCGTTCGACGTGCAGATGGCGGAGATCGACTTCGACCCCGACACCTACACCCCGCTGCCGGTCTACAAGCCGGCCGCCTCCCGCGCCCAGATCGACAAGGCGCTGGACATGCTGCTCGCGGCCGAACGACCGCTGATCACCGCCGGCGGCGGCATCATCAACGCCGACGCGGCCGACCTGCTGGTCGAGCTGGCCGAGACCCTGAACGTGCCGGTCGTGCCGACGCTGATGGGCTGGGGCGCGATCCCCGATGATCATCCGCTGATGGCCGGCATGGTCGGGCTGCAGACCTCGCACCGCTACGGCAACGCGACGCTGCTCGACTCCGACTTCGTGCTGGGCATCGGCAACCGCTGGGCCAATCGGCACACCGGCGGCCTGGACACCTTCCGCAAGGGCCGCACCTTCGTCCACGTGGACATCGAGCCGACCCAGATCGGCCGGGTGTTCGCCCCCGACTACGGGATCGTCTCCGACGCCAAGGCCGCCCTCGAGCTGTTCGTCGAGGCCGCCAAGGAGCGGGCGGACGACCTGCCCGACTTCGGCGTCTGGGTGAAGGACTGCCAGCAGCGCAAGCACACCATGCAACGGCGTACCCACTTCGACAACGTGCCGATCAAGCCGCAGCGCGTGTACGAGGAGATGAACAAGGCGTTCGGCCGCGACACCCGCTACGTGTCCACGATCGGGCTCAGCCAGATCGCCGGCGGACAGTTCCTGCACGTGTTCGGCCCGCGCAACTGGATCAACGCCGGCCAGGCCGGGCCGCTCGGCTGGACGCTGCCGGCCGCGCTCGGGCGTGGCGACCGCGCTGCCCGATGCCGAGGTCGTCGCCCTGTCGGGTGACTACGACTTCCAGTTCATGATCGAGGAGCTGGCCGTCGGCGCGCAGTTCAAGCTGCCCTACGTGCACGTGCTGGTGAACAACGCCTATCTCGGCCTGATCCGGCAGAGCCAGCGCGGCTTCGAGATGGACTACCACGTCCAGCTGTCCTTCGACAATGTGAACTCGCCCGAGGTCAACGGCTACGGCGTCGATCATGTGCGGGTCGCCGAAGGCCTTGGCTGCAAGGCGATCCGGGTCTTCGACCCCGAGGCGCTGCCGGACGCCTTCGAAGAGGCCAAGAAGCTGATGGCCGAGTTCAGGGTGCCGGTCGTGGTCGAAGTGATCTTGGAACGGGTCACCAACATCTCGATGGGCACCGAGCTGGACAACGTGGCCGAGTTCGAGGAACTGGCGCTCAGCGGCGAGGACGCACCGACCGCCATCTCGATGCTCGACTGAGCAGGATTTACTTCTGATATGCGTGTCGTCCTCGCTCCCGACAAGTTCAAGGGCTGCCTGACCGCAGCCGAGGTCGCATCGGCGGTGGCCGGCGGCATCACCGACGTCCGTTCGGACGCGGAGATGATCATGCTGCCGGTCGCCGACGGCGGCGACGGCACGGTGGCGGCCGCGCTGACCGCCGGCTACACCAAGATCATCGTCGACGCCGTCGGTCCGACCGGCCAGCCCGTGCAGGCCCCGTACGCGCTGGACGGCCAGCGCGCCGTGGTCGAGCTGGCCGCGGTGGTCGGGCTGGATCTGCTGCCCGGCGGTCAGCGGTTCCCGCTGACCGCCTCCACCTACGGGCTCGGGCTGGTGATCAAGGATGCGATCGAGCACGGCGCGAGCCAGATCGTGCTCGGGCCTCGGTGGCAGCGCCTCGACCGACGGCGGCGCCGGGATGGTCCAGGCCCTGGGCGCGCGGCTGCTGGATGACGGCGGCGAGGAGCTGGGCTCGGCGGCGGTGTGCTGGCCGAGATCGCCACCCTCGATCTGGACCCGCTGCGGGCGACGATGGGATCGGCGAAGATCATCGTGGCGACCGACGTGGACAACCCGCTGCTGGGTCCCGACGGCGCCACCGCGGTCTTCGGACCGCAGAAGGGCGCCGAGGATCTGGACCTGGCGATCCTGGAACGCGGCCTCACGCACTGGTCCGAGGTCGTCGCCGCGGCCACCGGTGCGGACAAGTCCGACGGTGCCCGGGGCCGGGTCGGCCGGCGGCGCCGGATTCGGCGCCGTCGCGCTGCTCGGAGCCGAGATCCGTCCGGGCATCGAGTTGATCTTGGAAATGATCGACTTCGACCAGCGACTGGCCGGCGCCGACCTGGTGATCACCGGCGAGGGTTCGCTGGACGAGCAGTCGCTGGCGGGCAAGGCCCCGATCGGGGTCTCCCGCGCCGCCCAGAAGGCCGGCGTGCGCGTCGTCGCCGTGGCCGGCCGCAGCCTGCTGAGCTCCGAGCGACTGCGCCGAAGCCGGCATCTCGGCCGCCTATCCGCTGTCCGAGCTCGAGCCCGACGTCGAGCGGAGCATCGCCAACGCGGCTCCCCTGCTGCGACAGGTGGGCTCGCGCATCGCGAGAGAATGGCTCGCGTGACCTCCGCCGACCCAGCTGACACCGCAGACGCCCCCTTCGACCTCGTTCTCGCCGGGCCGGTGCTGACCACGGACGGCGTCGCTCCGCGGCTCGTCGGCGGTACGCGGCGGACAAGATCAGCGCGATCGAGCCGCTGTCCGACGACGCCCTCGGCCGATTCGCCGCCGGGGCCGCAGAGGTCATCCGGCTGGCCGACGACGAGGTCCTGATCCCCGGGCTGGTCGACAGCCACGTGCACGTCAACGAGCCGGGCCGCACCGAGTGGGAGGGCTTCGCGTCGGCGACGGCCGCCGCCGCCGCCGGTGGGGTGACCACGATCTTGGACATGCCGCTCAACTCCATCCCGGCGACGACGACGGCGGATGCGCTGCGGGTCAAGCGTGAGTCGGCCGCGGGCAAGTGCCAGGTCGACGTGGGTTTCTGGGGCGGCGCGGTGCCGGACAGCCTCGGCCATCTCGAGGAGCTGCACGACGCCGGGGTCTTCGGCTTCAAGTGCTTCCTGCTCGACTCCGGCGTACCCGAGTTCCCGCCGCTGTCGGCCGAGCAGCTCCATCAGGCGATGACCGAGATCGCCGCGTTCGACGGCCTGCTGATCGTGCACGGCGAGGATCCCGCGATCATCGCCGAGCACCGGGTCGATCACACCGACGCACTACCAGGACTTCCTCGACTCGCGGCCGCCGGTGACCGAGACCACCGCCATCGAGACCGTGATCAACTCCGCCCGCGATACCGGCTGCCGCGTGCACATCGTGCACCTCTCCGCCGCCGAGTCCGCTGCCGATGATCATCGCCGCCAAGGCCGAGGGCGTCCGGCTGACGGTCGAGACCTGCCCGCACTACCTGATGCTGGCCGCCGAGGACATCGGCGACGGGCACACGGAGTACAAGTGCTGCCCACCCGTACGCGGGTCCGCCAATTCCGACCTGCTCTGGCAGGCGCTGGCCGATGACGTGATCGACATCGTGGTCACCGACCATTCGCCGTCGACGCCGGACCTCAAGCTGCTCGACGAAGGTGACTTCGGAGCCGCCTGGGGCGGCATCTCCTCGCTGCAGCTGGGATTGTCGCTGATCTGGACCGGCGCCCGACGGCGCGGCCACGACCTCGACCGGGTGATCACCTGGATGGCCGAACGGACGGCCGAGATCACCCGGATGCACGGCAAGGGCAAGATCGCGGTCGGTCATTCCGCCGACTTCGCGATCTTCGCTCCTGATCAGTCCTACACCGTCGACGCGGCGTCGCTCCAGCACCGCAACGCCGTGACGCCGTATCACGGACGCACCCTCGACGGGGTCGTCCGATCCACCTATCTCCGGGGGGAGCGCGTCGTCCTTGGCGGCCACCCCCGGGGAAACCTCCTCACCCACAGAAAGTAGCCATGCCCACCTTCACCGAATACCCCGATCTAGCCTCCCGCGACCTGGCCGGCAGCGTGATCAGCTGCAACGACGAGCTGTTCGCCCCGCGGCAGAACCTGATCATGCCCCACAAGGCGACCCACGCCGTCGAAGACTTCGGCCACACCGGCAAGGTCTACGACGGCTGGGAGACCCGGCGCCGCCGGGAGCCCGGCTACGACTGGGCGGTGGTCCGCCTCGGCGTGCCCGGGATCGTGCACGGCGTGGTCGTCGACACGGCGTTCTTCAAGGGCAACTACCCGCCCTACATCTCGGTGGAGGGGACCTCGGTCGAGGGCTACCCCGAGGCCGAGGTGCTGGACACGGTCCCGTGGATCACCCTGGTGGAGAAGGCCGAATGCCAAGGCGACAGCGAGAACTACTACGAGGTCCATGATCATCGGCGGTGGACCCACATCCGGCTGAACATCTTTCCCGACGGCGGCGTGGCCCGATTCCGGGTGCACGGCGAGGTCGTCGTCGACCCACGCTTTCTCACCACCACGGTCGACCTGCTCGCCCAGGAGAACGGCGGCCGGCTGCTGGACACCTCCGACGCGTTCTACTCCACGCCGGCGAACCTGATCTTGTCCAACCGGGCCCGGATCATGGGCGAGGGCTGGGAGAACGCGCGGCGACGCGGCGACGGCAACGACTGGGCGGTGTTCAAGCTCGGCGCTCGGGGCGTGCCGACCATGGTCGAGGTCGACACCTCCTACTTCATCGGCAACGCCCCCGGACAGGTGCGGATCAGCGTGGCCGACGAGACCAAGGGCTCGCTCGAGGACGAGAGCAACTGGTGGGACATCGTGCCCAAGACCCGCTCGCTGGTCGACACCCGGCATCGCTTCCTGGTCGACGAGCGGCGAGAAGCGACCCACCTGCGGCTGGACGTCTACCCCGACGGCGGTCTGGCCCGACTGCGCTGCTTCGGCGAGATCGCCGACGACGTCCGCAAGGATCTCTACGACCGGTTCTTCGAGGTGCTGCCGGAAGAACATCAGCACTACATCGAAGCCCACGCCGACCCGGAGACCGCCGCGCCCGCCGACGTTGGCTGAGCCATTGGGAGCGGGGGCAGTCATGCAGGTCGGCATCATCGGGACCGGCGTGATGGGTGCGGATCACGCGTCGATCCTGCACCGGTACGTCTCGGGGGCGCGGGTCTGCATGCTCGCTGATCTTGATCATGATCGGGCGGCGAGCGTCGCGGAGCCGATCGGCGCGCGCGTCACCGCTGATCCGCATCAGTTGATCACCGACAGCGAGGTCGAGGCGGTGCTGATCGCCTCGCACGATGCCACCCATCCCGAGTTCATCCGCGCCTGCGTGGCGGCCGGAAAGCCGGTGCTCTGCGAGAAGCCGCTGGCTCCGACGCTGGAGGAGTCGGCGGCCCTGCTGGCCGAGATCGGCTCGCAGGCCGCGCTGGTCTCGCTCGGCTTCATGCGCCGCTTCGATCCCGGCTACATCGCGCTCAAGGCCGCGATCAGGGATCGGACCATGGGCGCGCCGGTGCTCGTGCACAGCACCGGCCGAGGGGTGACCGGCGGTCTCGGCCGGACCAATGAGAACAGCGTCACCAACTCCGCGATCCATGATCTTGACATCGTGCCCTGGCTGCTCGACTCGCCGGTGGTCGAGGCGAGCTGGCACGCGCCGCGATCATCGACCCATCCCCTTCGGCGGACTCAGGGTGCGCCGTACCAGGACCCGCAGTTGATCTTGCTCCGCACCGCCGACGGCGTGCTGTCCACCGTCGACATCTTCCTCAACGCCGGATACGGCTACGACGTCCGCTGCGAGGTGGTCGGCGAGACCGGCACCGCCAGTCTGGCCGAGCCGGCCAAGATCATCTCCGACAGCGGGCTGACCCGCTCGGCCGCCTACGCCGCCGACTGGCGTCCGCGGTTCGCCGACGCCTACCGGCTCGAACTGCAGGCCTGGATCGACTCGCTCGAGCGGCGGCGAGCCCGGTCGCGCTCGCCTCGGCCCGCGACGGGCTGGTGGCCAGCGCGGTCGCCGACGCCGTGATCACGTCGATGCACAACGGGGGCGCCACGACTCCCGTACGCGTTCCGGTGGTCTGATCGGTCACAGCCAATGGTCCGGCAAGACTGCCAGATCGGTAACATGCCACAACAGGTATCCGCAGAGGGAATCCCATCCACCGGAACCGACGATCGGGGCATCGAGTGAGTCATCACGGCATCAACCAGCAGGTCGCTGCGCAGGTCCTGCGCGACGCGTTCGATCGCGTGGTCGACACCCAGCAGGACAACATCGCCCGCGCGGCCGGGCTGGTGTTCGACGCGATCATGAAGGGCGGCATCATCCAGGTCTTCGGGACCGGGCATCGCGGAGCTTCGCGATGGAGATCGCCGGGCGGGCCGGTGGGCTGGTGCCGGCGAACAAGATCTCGTTGACCGACCTGGTCTTCCTGGGCCACGCCGACCCGGCTTCGGTGACCGATCCGACGCTGGAACGAGACGAGACACTCGGCGCCCGGATCCTCGCGCTGCATCAGATCGAACCGGCGGACGTGTTCATCATCTGCTCGAACTCCGGTGGCAACGGCTCCACGGTGGAGATGGCCCAGCAGGTGAAGGCTCACGGCCATCCGCTGATCGCCGTCACCTCGCTGGACCACACGACCAAGATCACCTCGCGGCACTCCAGCGGCAAGCGGCTCTTCGAACTCGCCGACGTGGTGATCGACAACGGTGGCGCCTTCGGTGACGCGACGCTCGACCTGCCGCCCGCGCCGGACGGCTCGGTCCAGGGCTCCGTGCTCGCCACGTCGACCATCACGAGTGCGCTGATCGCCCAGATGCTGGTGACCGAGGTCTGCGGCCTGCTGCTGGACGCCGGGCATGAGGTCCCGGTGCTCATCTCGGCCAACATTCCGGGCGGCGATCTGCACAACGACGCGCTGCGTGCCCGCTACGCGACGCGGATCCCCAGTACGCCGTAGTCCGTGGAGCCGGATCAGTCGACTGACGGGTCAGTGGGCCGCCATCGCGGCCGGGAGGGTGGCCGTCCACGCGTCCCGGAGCTGGGTCAAGGGCAGGCCGAACTGCCCGTCGATGTGCAGCTCGGCGTCCTCGCCGTCGGCGCCGACCACGCCGAGCCGGGTCAGTCGGACGCCGGATTCCTCGCACAGCGCGACAAGATCATCATCGCCGGACGGGGTGATCGAGACCAGCACCCGGCCGGTGCTCTCGGAGAACAGCATCACGAACGGATCGACATCGACCGGCAGGCCGACGCTCGACCCCGAAGCCGCGTCGCAGGCACGACTCGACCAGCGCCTGAGCCAGCCCGCCGTCGGCCAGGTCGTGGGCGCTGCGCAACAGACCGCGCCGGCTGGCTCTGATCATCACCTCGGCCAGCCGCTTCTCATGATCGAAATCGACCGCCGGCGGCCGGCCGCCCAGATGATCATGGATCGCGTCGGCCCAGGCCGACCCGGCCAGTTCGTCCCGGGTCTCGCCGAGCAGGTAGACCGGGTCACCGGCGGCCGCGAAGCCGGTCGGCGTACGCCGGGTCACGTCGTCGATCACCCCGAGCACGCCCGACCACCGGCGTCGGCAGGATCGGCACGTCGCCGGTCTGGTTGTAGAAGCTGACGTTGCCGCCGGTCACCGGGGTGCCGAGCTCCCGGCAGCCGTCGACCAGGCCGCGGATCGCCTCGGTGAACTGCCACATCACCGCCGGGTCCTCGGGCGAGCCGAAGTTGAGGCAGTCGCTGATCGCGACCGGCTGAGCGCCGCTCACGGCGACGTTGCGGTACGCCTCGGCCAGCGCCAGCTGCGCGCCGGCGTACGGGTCGAGCAGGGCGAACCGGCCGTTGCAGTCGGTGGCCAGGGCGACGCCGAGGCCGGACTCCTCGTCGATCCGCAGCATCCCGGCGTCCTCGGGCTGGGCCAGCACCGAGTTGCCGCGGACGTAGCGGTCGTACTGGTCGGTGACCCAGGACTTGTCGCACAGGTTCGGCGAGGCGACCATCCGCAGCAGGGTCTCGGCCAGCTCGTCGCCGGTGGCCGGGCGGGCCAGATCGTCGACCCCGTTGTCCTGGACCTGATCCTGCCAGTCGGGTCGGGCGTACGGGCGCTCGTAGACCGGGCCCTCGTGCGCGACCGTCCGCGGGTCGACGTCGACGATGGTCTCGCCGTGCCACTCGATGGTCAGCCGGCCGTCGCCGGTGACCTCGCCGACCACGGTGGCCAGCACGTCCCACTTGCGGCAGATGGCCATGAACGCGTCGACGTGGTCCGGCTCGACGACCGCCATCATCCGTTCCTGCGACTCGCTCATCAAGATCTCCTCCGGGGCCAGCGAGGAGTCGCGGAGCGGGACCAGACCAAGATCAACATGCATCCCGCCGTCGCCGGCCGCCGCCAGCTCGGAGGTGGCGCAGGAGATGCCGGCCGCGCCGAAGTCCTGGATGCCGTTGATCAGCCCGGCGGCGAACAGCTCGAGCGTGCACTCGATCAGCAGCTTCTCCATGAACGGGTCGCCGACCTGGACCGCCGGCCGCTTGGACGGCTTGCGTGGCGTCGAAGGTCTCCGAGGCCAGGATGGAGGCGCCGCCGATGCCGTCGCCGCCGGTCGCCGCACCGTACAAGATCACCTTGTTGCCGGCGCCGGTCGCCTGGGCCAGGTGCAGATCCTCGTGCCGGAGCACGCCGACGCAGAGCGCGTTGACCAGCGGGTTGCCGAGATAGGTGCGGTCGAAGACCACCTCGCCGCCGATGTTGGGCAGGCCGAGGCAGTTGCCGTAGCCGCCGACGCCGGCGACCACGCCGGGCAGCACCCGGGCGGTGTCGGGTTCGTCCAGCGGGCCGAAGCGGAGCGGATCCATCACCCCGATCGGCCGGGCGCCCATGGCGAGGATGTCGCGGACGATGCCGCCGACCCCGGTGGCCGCGCCCTGGTACGGCTCGACGTAGCTCGGGTGGTTGTGCGACTCGATCTTGAAGGTGACGGCGTAGCCCTGGCCGACGTCGATCACGCCGGCGTTCTCGCCGATGCCGGCCAGCAGCTTGCCGATCGGGGTCTCGGGCGCAGCTCGCCGAACTTGCGCAGGTGGACCTTGGACGACTTGTACGAGCAGTGCTCGGACCACATCACCGAGTACATGGCGAGCTCGGAGGAGGTCGGTCGGCGGCCGAGGATCTCGGTGATCTTCGCGTACTCGTCCGCCTTCAGCCCCAGCTCGGCCCACGGCTGCTCCTGGTTCGGGGTGTGGCTGCGCATTGTCGACTGTGTCCGCCACGGAGGCCACGCTACCGGCGGGCGGCGCGAAGATCGGTGACCGTCCAGCCGTCGCGGGCCGCCGCGGCGACCACGAACCAGGCCAGGCTGAGCGGTCACCACCGCGGTGGCGGTGAGCCACACGCTGATCCCGCCGTCGTTCAGCAGGGTGCCCAGGACGCCGGTGGCCAGGATCGACTGCAGGCACGGGCGCAAGGTGGTGAACTCCGGCTCCAGCAGCGGGCAGCGCATAGCGGAAGATCAGGATCCAGAGCGGCGATGCCGATGACCAGCGAACCGATGCCGAGCGGGCTGATGATCGTCTCGGCCGAGGCGACGGCCTTCCGCGCGACCACGTCCAGCGCGTCGCCGTCGATGATCCGCTGGACGAAGTTGCCGAGGTGGCTGCGCCGATCGGGGCCGCGCCGCCAGTCGAGGAAGGAGATCAGCGCCGATCGCGAGCGACGCGCCGAGCCGGCGATCAGCAGCAGCTTCGGTCCGGTGAGCCTGATCCCGGACAGCGAGAACAGCAGCCAGAGCACGGCCGGGGTCAGGGCGATCACCCCGCCGAAGTCGGTGCCCATCGAGGGCCAGCCCTCGCAGATGACCACCCCGAACCCGATGGCGGCGACGGCGACCAGGGCCGCCGCGGTCGGCCGCCGGCCGATGCAGCCGGTGGGCGACGTAGCCGGCCAGCAGCAGCCCGTGCGTCGCGTACGCGGCGAAGGTGACGTTGCCGAAGCCGTACCAGCGCAGCCCGAAGATCGGCCGCGAGTTGAGCAGCGACCCGGGCTGCATGGGCGCGCCGAGGGCGGCGTCGACGGTGAACGCGGCGACCGTGAGCGCCGCCGCGGCGATCGGCGGTGGGGATGCGCAGCCAGCGCCCGAGCGCCAGCGCGGCGACGCCGAGCACCAGCCACCAGCCCAGCACCACGCACGCCGAGGACCAGCCACGGGCGACGCGCTGCGCTCCCAGTGCACCGAGCCGGCCAGCATCATCGCCGCCGGCAGCACCAGCGGCAGGGTCATGATCATCAAGGCCGCCGCGAGCCGGCGCCGCAGCAGCATGATCACGCTCGCGGCAACGACCAGAAACCCGGCCACCCCGAGGATGAGGTAGCCGACCGGCGCGGCGTCGGAGAGCGCGGCCACCGAGTTGATCTTGGCGGTCGATGCCGTCGACGGTCATGGTCGTCGTCGAACACCGCGAACGGCGCGCCGTCGACCGTCGTCGGGCGGCTGACCGCCGGGCGCGCCGAAGTCGATCAAGGTCCGGGTCAGATCGGTCAGGGTGACGATGCCCGTCCCGCCGGGTGCTGGCCGAGGTGAGCCAGCCCGGGCAGCGTGGTCCCAGCCGGTAGATGACCTGCAGGCTCGGGTCGTCCGATCCCGGCAGCGGGCCGACGCCGGTGACGATCAAGGTGACGTCTGTCGTCGGCGGCCAGCCCGGTGATCACCTGCGACGACAGTTCGCCGGCGTCGACGAGGGTGATCGGGCAGTCGGTCTTCATCCCGCCGGCGACGAAGTCGGCCGCGGTCTGATACCGCGCCAGCGATCCGTCGGGTTTGGCGGCGGCGAGCGCGGCGCCCGGGCCGACGGCGGCGACACAGCCCGGGACCGAGCCGGCCAGCGTGCCCAGCTGGGCGTCTCCGCGGTCGCGCCGCGGCGGCGGCCAGCCGGGCCGGCCAATCGGTGACCGCGAGGCCATCGCACCTCCGGAGTGCACAGGTCGCCGACCGCGGCGCGGCGGCCGGCCCCGAGCGTCGTCCAGCCGGCGGCGGCGCAGTCGCCCACATATCGCGGCCGGATGGAGACCGTTCCCGCCTGGGCCTGGTCGAGCCGGGAGCTGATCACGTCCCGGTCAGCCGCCGACAGCTCGGTGTGGCCGGCCGATCGCCGACGACGACCACCTTGTCGGTGAAGATCGACGATGGGATCGGGCGGCTCGGCCAGCCCGTGGATCCCCCGGAGGGCGGCGAAGACACCGGCCAGCAAGATCAACAACAGGATCCAGGTACGCCGCCGCGGTCCGGTCCGGTCCACCGGCATCGACGACGCGTCCGCCGGTGGGATGCCGGCGGGGGGAGTGGCGTACGCCGGCGGGCATCAGACCTTGGCGGAGAGGAAACTCAGCACACTGCTGAAGAACGGCCGTCCGTCGAGCGTCGGCCCGGTCAGCGAATCGACGTTGTGCTCCGGGTGCGGCATCAGCCCGACGACGTTGCCGCGCTCGTTGCAGATCCCGGCGATGTCGCGGAACGAGCCGTTGGGATTGCCGTTCACGTAGCGGAAGACCACCTGCCCCTCGCCCTCCAGCCGGTCCAGGGTCTCCTCGTCCGCGACGAAGCCGCCCTCGCCGTTCTTCAGCACGATGGTGATCACCTGGCCCGCGGCTGAAGTCCGACGTCCAGGTGGTGTCGGCCGACTCGACGCGGAGATCCTGGTCCTTGCAGACGAAGGTGCGCACGTCGTTGCGGATCAACGCGCCGGGCAGCAGGTGGGCCTCGCAGAGGATCTGGAAGCCGTTGCAGATCCCGAGCACCGGCATGCCGGCGTTCGCCTGCCTGGATGACCTCGGCCATCACCGGCGCGAACCGGGAGATCGCGCCGCAGCGCAGATAGTCGCCGTAGGAGAAGCCGCCGGGCAGGATCACCGCGTCGACGCCGTTCAGGGAGTCGCTGCCGTGCCACAGCGACACCGGCTCGGCGCCGGCGAGCCGGACCGCCCGCAGCGCATCATGATCATCCAGCGAGCCCGGGAAGGTGACGACGCCGATCTTGGGAGGCACTAGCTCTCGCTCTCCACCCGCACGTCGAAGGTCTCGATCACCGTGTTCGCGAGCAGCGTCTCGGCCGCCTTGTGCACCTCGGCGAGCCGGTCGTCGGTCAGCTCGCCCTCGACCTCGAGCTCGAACCGCTTGCCCTGCCGTACCGACACGCCGTTGAAGCCGAGCCGGGACAGCGCCCCGGTCACCGCCTTGCCCTGCGGATCGAGGATCTCCGGCTTCGGCATTACATCGACCACCACTCGTGCCATGCGGGCGAGTCTAACCGGCGAGCGAACGCCCTTCCGGTGAGCAGTTCGTAGGCCTCGACGTACTTCGCCCGGGTCGCGGCCACCACCTCGGGTGGCAGCGCCGGGGGTGCGGCGCCGGAGGATCGGTCCCAGCCCGAATCGTCGAGCAGCCAGTTCCGGACGAACTGCTTGTCGTAGGAGTCGAGCCGGCTGACCCGGTTCCCAGGTCGAGGCGTCCCAGAAGCGGGTGGAGTCCGGCGTCAGCACCTCGTCGGCGAGCACGATGGTGCCGTCCGGCGCGGGTGCCGAACTCGAACTTGGTGTCGGCCAGGATCAGGCCCCGCTCGCGGGCGATCACCTCGGCCTCGGCGTACACGGCGAGCGTGAGCTCCCGGATCCGGGTGGCGACCTCGTGGCCGACCGTCGCGGCCACGGTCGCGAAGTCGACGTTCTCGTCGTGCTCGCCGAGCGCCGCCTTGGTGGCCGGGGTGAAGATCGGCTCGGGCAGCCGGGAGCCGTCGACCAGCCCCGCCGGCAGCTCGATCCCGCAGACCGTCCCCGACTGCTGATACTCCACCCACCCCGAGCCGGTCAGGTAGCCGCGCGCGACACACTCGACCGGGATCATCTCGAGCCGCTCGCAGATCACCGCCCGGCCGCGAACCGGCGCCGGCACGTCGGTCGACAGCACGTGATTGTCGACCACGTCGGCCAACTGGTCGAACCACCACAACGACAGCTGGTTCAAGATCGCGCCCTTGTCCGGGACGGTCGGCTCCAGCACGAAGTCGAAGGCGCTGATCTTGTCGGTCGCCACCATCAGCAGCCGATCGTCGTCGACCGCGTACAGCTCGCGGATCTTGCCCGCATGCAGCAACGGCAGCTTCAGTTGATCTTGGTACATCGAGTCCCCTTCGGTCGGTCCATCGCCCCAGTGTGTCAGCCCTGGTCAGGGTGGGTACGCGTTCAGCCCTGAGCGGCACCCGGAGTCACCCAGCAATCCGGGGTCAGGCGGGGTTTCGGTGCCCCAGAGTAGTGCTATCACCTTCTCTATCCGTCCAGAAAGGACGACTCTCATGGATTCACTGACCCGCCCCCGGAACGACAGGATGATCGCGGGCGTGTGCTCGGGAATCGCTCGTCGCTTCGGCATCGACCCCACCATCGTCCGGATCGCCTTCGTGGCCAGCCTGCTCCTCCCCGGCCCGCAGATCCTGATCTACCTCGCCGCCTGGATTCTGATGCCCGAAGAGTCCTCGACGCTCGCCTGACCGCATCCAGCCAAGACCCCCTCAGCCGCCCGGCTGAGGGGGTTCTTGCTGTCTGACGGTCATGGCCCTTCGCCCGCGGAACCGAACGCCGCTAGGGCGGCTCACGCATAATCAAGCGTGCGCACCTATCTCGGCCTGGCCTGGGCGAGCGTCCGGCACCGGCCGGGCGGCTGGCTGCTGCTGGCCCTCGGGGTCGCGCTCGCCACCGCGCTGCCGGTGATCTCCGCCGGGCTGCGCGCGGAGTCCTCGGTCGCCGCGGTGCGCTCGGTGATCGACGGCTTGCCGCCGGCCAAGCGTGCGGTGCTCGCCGTCACCTTCCGCGACGTCCGCGGTACGGCGTTGGCCGACGTCGATCATTCCGTCCGGGCCGGTTTCAGCTCGGCCGGCATCACCGATGTGAACCGGGCACTGACCTTCCGGCCGCTGTCGGCCGGCGCGCTGACCTTCACCCTCGGCGGCGTCGACGGCCTGCCGGGTGCCGTACGCCTCACGTCCGGCCGACTGCCCGCGGGCTGCCAACCCACATCCTGCGAGGTCGTCGTCGTCACGGTGCCGGGCGGCGCCAAGCCGGCCGACTCCTACGACCGCGCAGCCAGGCAACTCGGTCTGGTCGTCACCGGGACGGCGGAACTCCTCGACCAGCGGCCCACCGGAACCGGACTGATCGCCGCCGACACGCCGCTGCTGCTCGCGGCCGACCCCACCGGACTCGCCGACCTCGAGTCGCTGAGTCTTTTCGGCCGCAACACCGCCTGGTACGGCACCCTGGACGGCCGCTCGATCGCCTCGCTCGGCGCGGCCCGCTTCACCCGAGTGCTCGCCGACATCTCCGAGAGCGTGAACGCGTCCTCCGGTCCGCTGACCATCAACTGGCCGTCCGACGCGGTGATCGCGGCCAGCGACCGGGCCACCGCTGGGGCCGATCAGCTGGCGGTGCTGGGTGCCGGGAGCGGGTCGCTGCTGCTCGGCTTCGGCATCGTGGTCGCGGCGGGGATGCGCCGCCGGCAACAGCTCGTCGGCCGACTGCTCACCCGGCGCGGCGCATCGACGCGACAGATCCTGGTCACGACGGCGATCCAGCCGCTGTTCGCCGTCGTCGTCGGCGTGCTGGCCGGGGCCGCCGCCGGCGTGGTCGTGGTCGGCTGGCGCGGCCGGGAGCTGCTGGCCGCGCCCTGGGCCGCGGCTGTCGAGGCGGTGCGGTCCGAGTGGCCCGCGCTGCTCGGCCTGGCGCTGGCGGCGATCGTGATCACCGTGGCGGTGGCGCGCTGGCCCGAGGAATCCGGCCGCAGCACCCAGCTGGTCGTCGACGCCGCGCTGCTGGCCGCCGTGGCCGCCACCGTGTTGATCGTGGTGAGCAGCTCGCAGGGATCGGCCGGGCCGCTGACGGCCAGCGTCGTGGTCCTGTTGACCGTCGCGACCGGGTTGGTGGCGGCCCGGCTGTGGCGGCCGCTCGCCGCTCTCGCCTCGCGGCGCCGGCCGGCCCACATCACCTGGGCCGCCGCGTTGGCCGGTGGTCGCCGCCGGCCGCTGCTGTCGATGGTCACCGCTGCGTTCGTCGCCGCCGCGTGCTGCTCGCTGGTCTTCGCCGGCGCGTACCAGCAGAGCCTGCGGCAATCGGCCCTGGACCAGGCGGCCCAGCAGGTGCCGCTCGACGTGAGCGTCTCGCCGAGCGCCCAGGTCGCCGTGCCCTCCGATGTCGTCGATGCCGGCGCGCTGCGGGCCATCTCGGACCAGGTGCAGATCTACCCCGTGGTCAGCTCGACGGTCACCGCGTTCGCCGGCTCCAGCCTGGCTTCGGCGCTGCCGCTGACCGGCATCGATCCGCAGGCGTTGCCGGCGATCCACGAATTCGCCGCGACCACCGGCACCGAGCTGAGTCGCGACCGAGCTGGCCGGCCGGCTGTCGGCCGACAACGGCGGCACCAACGGACCGGTCATTCCGGCGGGTACCCGGCGGCTGAGCGTGCCCGCCCGCGGTGCGAACAGCAACATCGTGGTCGGCGTCTGGGTGGGCACCGGCAACGGGCGCGAGTTCATGATCCCGCTCGCCGAGCACGGTTCCGAGCTGGTCGCCGAGCTCGACGGGACCCAGGAACTGACCGTGCGCGCGGTCGAGATCGCCGAGTCCGCCTCGTTCCAGATGCACCGTCAGCACGGGGTCGGCGAGGGCCAGAACGACAAGGGCGCTGGCGACCGGTGATCTCCGCCTGGGCCAGATGCAGGCCGACGGTCGGCCGCTGGAATGGTCCTGGGCCGCCTGGGGAAGCGATCGGGCCAAGCGTGTCCGCGACCGAGGACTCGCTGTCGCGTGCACTACCAGATCGGCGAGACCCGGGTGGTGATCGTCCCGGGCTTCGCGAGCCTCGACCGCCGCGCCGCCGCTGGCCGTGGCCGTCGACACCGCCACCGCCGCCCGGGCGAGCACGACCGGCGACTTCGGCATCACCGTCAACGGACGCACCCTGCCGGCGAAGATCGTCGCCGTGCTCCCCCGGCTGCCCGGGGTCGGCGACTCCTTCGTGCTCGCCGACCGGGCGGCGGTCGACCGCCGTGCTGTCCCGGATCGCGCCCGGCACGGCGTACGTCAGCCAGCTGTGGATCGCCGCCCCCGACGACACGCTCGATCAGGTACGCGCCGCGCTGGCCGGCTCGCGGGCGGTCGACGGCCACGCTGACCTACCGCGTCGGACCTGGTCCGGACGATCACCGACGATCCGGTCGCCACCCGCTCGATCCTGCTGCTGACCATGGCCGGCGTGATCGCACTGCTGCTGGCCGCCGTCTCCTGCGCGGCCGCGGTGCGGGCCAATCTCGACGAGGCCGCGGCCGAGCATCTGGCGCTCGAACTCGACGGCCTCGGGCCGGCGTCCCTGCGCCGGGTGCTGCTGATCCGGGCCGGACTGGTGCTGGGCCTGGGCGTGCTGGTCGGCGTGCTGGGCGGGCTGGTCCTGGCTGCGGTCGCCGTGCGGCTGGTCGTCACCGGCCCCGGTGGCACGGCCGTGATCCCGCCGCTGCGCGTCGTGGTGGCCGCCGGCCCGACCGCGGTCGTCGTCGCGGCCGCGGCCCTGCTCGGACTGGCCGGCTGCCTGCTGGTCGCGGTCAGCGCCTTCCGAAGTCCGCTGCCGCGGATGCCGGAGGTGGATCTGCGATGACGCGCGCTCGAAGCATCGACCGAAGCGATCGTCCAGGTCCGGGACGTCTTCGTCGCCTTCCGCGGCGCCGCCGGCGCGGTGATGGCGCTGCGCGGCGCCGACCTGTCGGTGGCGGCGGGCGAGCGGCTGCTGGTCCAGGGCCCCAACGGCTCGGGCAAGTCGACGTTGCTCCGGGTGATCACCGGCGAGCAGCCGGTGGTCGCCGGCACGGTCGAGGTCGGGGGCACCGCGCTGCACCGACTGAGCCCCACCCAGCGCCGCAGGTGGCGGTCGCAGGCCGTCGGCTTCATCGATCAGCACGCCCGGCGCGCGCTGCTGCCCGAGCAGACCGCGCTGGAGAACACCGCGCTGCAGTTGCGGCTCAGCGGCGTACCGGGGCGGCAGGCCCGGCGCACCGCGCACGCCACCCTCGAACGGCTCGGTCTGGACCATCTGGCGGAGCGACCGGTGCCCGAGCTGTCCGGCGGCGAGGCCCAGCAGGTCGCGATCTGCGCCGCGGTCGCCCACGGTCCGCGGCTGATCCTGGCCGACGAACCGACCGCCGAGCTCGACGAGGCCTCGGCTCGCCGGGTCTACGACATGCTCGCCCAGCTGGCCCGCGAGGGCACCAGCCTGATCCAGGTCAGCCACGATCCGCGATCGGCGGCTTTCGCCGACCGGGTGGTGGCGATCCGGGACGGCCGGCTGGCGGAGCAGTGGATGCATGGCTCGGAGGTCGAGCAGGTCCCGGACAGCCGCGGCTGGATCCGGATCCCGCCCGAGCTGCTGCCGTCGGCGAGCCGGTTGCCGGGTCTGATCGCCACGCCCCGCGAGGACGGGCTGCTGCTCCGGCCGGGGACGGTCGGCCCGCAGGCCTGGCCCGGTGCGCTGACCCGGCCACGCGCTGCGGCGAGCGCCGAACCGAGCAGCACGACGCTGGACGACGGGCCGCGGCTGGAGCTGATCGGGGTCGCCGCGGCGTACCCCGGGCGATCCGCTGTTCGGCGATCTGGAACTGTCGCTGCGCGGCGGCGAACTGGTTGCGGTCATCGGCCCGTCCGGCTCCGGGAAGTCGACCCTGCTCAGCCTGGCGGCCGGGCTCCTCGACCCGGTCGCCGGCCAGGTCCTGGTCGGCGGCCACGACTGGGCTGGTCGGAACCGCGCCGAGCGGGCGGAGCTGCGACGCGACCGGGTCACCCTGGCCCCGCAGCGGCCGATCCTGGTCGAACCGATGACCGTACGCGAGAACCTCGCGATCACCGCGGAGATCCGTCGGCACCCGCTGGCCGATGCCGAGGTGGCCCGGATCGCCGACGAGCTCGGGCTGACCGCGCTCCTCGACCAGCCGGTGGACCGGCTGTCCGGCGGTGAACGCCAGCGGACCACGCTGGCCCGCTGCCTCGCCTCCGGTGCGCCGCTGCTGTTGCTCGACGAGCCGACCTCCCAGCAGGACGAGGCGTCGGCGGCTCGGGTGATCGACGTGCTCCAGGCGCAGGTCCGGGCCGGCCGGGCGATCCTCGCCGCGTCGCACGACTCCCGGCTGATCGAGCCGGCGGCGCGGGTGATCAAGCTCGGCTAGCGATCTGACCGCTGAGAAACGCCGTCGCGTACCCGGTGCAGCTCGACTCGAGCGGATCGAGGCCTACAGCACCAGCCCGGGCGGTAGGCGGCGGCCTCGGGATGGGCGGCGGCGAGCTCGTCGATCCGCGCGGCCAGCACGGCCACCTGTTGGCCGGCGGTGCCGGCCAGGTCCAGCGGATCGGCGATCGCCGCGTCCAGGTCGGCGCGGCTCACCCCGAGCCGCTCGTCGGCGGCCAGCCGGTCGAGCAGGTCGTTGTCGCTGCGGCCGGACTCGCGCATCTCCAGCGCCACGGCGACCGCGTGTTCCTTGATCGCCTCGTGCGCGGTCTCCCGGCCGACCCCGTGCCGGACGGCGGCCATCAGCACCTTGGTGGTGGCCAGGAACGGCAGGTAGCGCTGCAGCTCGGCCTCGATCACCGCCGGGAAGGCGCCGAAGTCGGCGAGCACGGTGAGGAACGTCTCGAAGAGCCCGTCGAGGGCGAAGAAGGCGTCCGGCAGCGCGACCCGGCGGACCACCGAGCAGGAGACGTCGCCCTCGTTCCACTGATCGCCGGCCAGCTCGCCGACCATCGAGACGTAGCCGCGGACGATCACCGCCAGCCCGTTGACCCGCTCGCAGGAGCGGGTGTTCATCTTGTGCGGCATGGCGCTCGAGCCGACCTGGCCGGGCCGGAATCCCTCGGTCACCAGTTCGTGCCCCGCCATCAGCCGGATGCTGGTCGCGACATTGGACGGCGCCGCCGCGACCTGGGCCAGCGCGGTGACCACGTCGTAGTCGAGCGACCGCGGATAGACCTGGCCGGTGCTGACGAAGACCCGCGCGAAGCCCAGGTGGTCGGCGATCCGCTGCTCCAGCCGGGCCAGCCTGTCCGGGTCGCCGCCCACCAGGTCGAGCATGTCCTGGCTGGTGCCGACCGGTCCCTTGATCCCGCGCAGCGGATAGCGGGTGATCAGCTGGTCGATCCGCTCGTAGGCCACCAGCAGCTCCTCGGCCGCCGTGGCGAAGCGCTTGCCCAGCGTGGTGATCTGCGCCGCGACGTTGTGCGACCGGCCCGCCATCGCCAGGTCGGCGTACTCGGTGGCCAGGCCGGCGAGCTGCACCAGGGTGGCGATGATCTTGTCGCGGATGATCTTGAGCGACGAGACGATCTGCAGCTGCTCGACGTTCTCGGTGAGGTCGCGCGAGGTCATCCCCTTGTGCACGTGCTCGAAGCCGGCCAGCGCGTTGAACTCCTCGATCCGCGCCTTCACGTCATGCCGGGTGATCTTCTCCCGCTCGGCGATCCGAGCAAGATCGACATCGTCGACCTCCGCCTCGTACGCGGCGATCACCGTGTCGGGATCGTCGCCACCGAAGTCGACCCCGAGATCACGCTGGGCCGCGAGCACCGCCAGCCACAGCCGCCGTTCGGCGATGATCTTGCTCTCCGCCGTCCAGACCTCGCGCATCCCGGCTGAGGCGTACCGGTTGGCCAGCACATTGCCGATGGCCATGCTCTACGCTCCCTGAGCTTGTCGAGCGGGCATCCGCGCCGCTTGTTCGGCGATGTCACTGCGGTAGAAGGCGCCGTCGAGCTCGAGCTTGCCGATGCTCGCATAGGCCTGTGACCGTGCCGCAGCAAGATCATCTCCGGTGCCGACCACGGCCAGCACCCGGCCGCCGGCGCTGATCACCCGGCCGGACGCGTCCACCGCGGTGCCGGCCTGGACCACCACGCTGCCGTTCTGCGGCGCGATGTCGAGGCCGTGGATCACCCCGCCGGTGCGCGGCGTCCCCGGATACCCGGCCGCCGCCAGCACGACAGCGACCGCCGCCCCGCTCCCCCAGCGAAGCTCGGGCTCGGACCCGAGATCACCCACCGCCGCGGCGTACAGCAGCCCGGCGAGCGGGGTCTCCAGCCGCGCGAGCAGGGCCTGGGTCTCCGGGTCGCCGAACCGGGCGTTGAACTCGATCACCCGGACGCCGCGGCTCGTCAGCGCGAGCCCCGCGTACAGCAGTCCGACGAACGGCGTCCCCCGCCGGGCCAGCTCGTCGATCGTCGGCTGCAACACGGTTCGGGTGACCTCGTCGACAAGATCATCGCGAGCCCACGGCAGCGGTGTGTACGCGCCCATGCCCCCGGTGTTCGGCCCGGTGTCCCCGTCGCCGACCCGCTTGAAGTCCTGAGCGGGCTGCATCGGGCGTACGGTGCGACCGTCGCAGACGCCGAACAGGCTGACCTCCGGCCCGTCCAGGAACTCCTCGATCACCACCCGCTCGCAGCTCAGCGCATGATCGACTGCGGCCGCATGATCATCGGTGACCACCACGCCCTTGCCCGCGGCCAACCCGTCGTCCTTGACCACGTACGGCGGCCCGAAGTCGGCCAGCGCGGCTTCGATCTCTTCCCGGGTCCGACAGCTGTGAGCGCGCGCGGTGGGCACGCCGGCGGCCGCCATCACCTCCTTGGCGAAGGTCTTGGAGCCTTCGAGCCGGGCGGCCTCCGCCGACGGGCCGAAGCAGGCGATCCCGGCGGCCCGTACCGCATCGGCCACCCCGGCCACGAGCGGAGCCTCGGGGCCGACGACCACCAGATTGACGCCGAGCCGGGTGGCGAGGTCGGCCACCGCCGTCCCGTCCAGCGGGTCGACGGGGTGATTCGTGGCGACCTGCGCGGTGCCCGGATTTCCGGGCGCGGCGTGCAGTTCGGTGACCGCCGGATCCCTGGCCGAGGGCGAGCGCGAGGGCATGTTCGCGTCCGCCGGAACCGATCACCAGCACGCGCAGAGGTTGGACCACGTGCCGAAAGCCTACCCAAGGGTCGATCGACGGTAGGGTGTCCGCTCGTGCGCGACCCCAGCTTCCCGGCACTGCACATCCGACCGCGGTTCGGCTGGCTCAACGATCCGAACGGGCTGTGCCGGATCGACGGCACCTACCACGTCTTCTTCCAGTTCAATCCGATCGCGCCGGTGCACCGCGACATCTGCTGGGGGCATGTGACCTCGACCGACCTGCTGCACTGGCAGGAGGCCCCGGTCGCGCTGCGGCCGCGACCCGGACTGATCGACGCCGCGGGCTGCTGGAGCGGCTGCGTCATCGACGACGCCGGGACACCGACCGCGGTCTACACCGGCCAATCCCGATCACGCCTGGAACGCCGGCGTCACGCTGGCCCGCAGCGACCGCTCGCTGATCGCGTGGGAGCAGGACGAGAAGCCGGTCGTGGGGACGCCGGATCGGCCGGGCATCGGCGAGGTCCGGGATCCGTTCGTCTTCAGCTTCGAGGGCAAGCGGTACGCGCTGCAGGGCGCCGGCGAGCGGTTCGGCCGTCCGCAGATCCTGCTCTACGACTGCGATGACCTGCAGCGCCTGGATCGAGCTCGATCCGCTGCTCACCGACGACGACCCGGTCGCCGCCGAGGTGGCCGCCGCCAACATCTGGGAGTGCCCGAACCTGGCCCTGATCGACGACCGCTGGGTGCTGCTGATCTCGCTGTGGCGGTGGGTCGACGGCGCCCACCAGCTGGCCGGGGTGCGCTATCTGGTGGGCGACCTGGTCCGCGCATCCCGGCGGCCTGCGGTTCCAGCCGTCGTCGGGCGGCATGCTGGACGAAGGGCCCGCGTTCTATGCCCCGCAGCTGATGACCGACGGTGACCGGACGCTGCTGTGGGGCTGGTCGTGGGAGCTGGGTCGAACCGAGGAGCAGGTCGCCGCGGCGGGCTGGGCCGGCGTGCTCACCTTCCCGCGCGAGCTCTACGTTCGCGACGGGGTCCTCGGCTCCCGTCCGGCAGCCGAGCTGGCGAAGCTGCGCACGCCGTCGCCGGCCTGGCAGCCGGGCGCGCCGGTCGCCGCGGCCGCGTTCGAGATCGTGGCCTCCGGACCGGTCACGCTTGCGGCTGGTCGATGACGGCACGGACAGCGCCGTCTGCACCAGCGAAGGCCCGGCGCGGATCCTGGTCGACGGCAGCATGGTCGAGCTGTTCGATGCCGGGGTGAGCTTCACCACGCGCGGGTACCCGACCGCGACGAGTGCCTGGATGATCGACGCCGCGCCCGAGGACGTGACGGTCTACGGGTTGGAGCTGCCCGAGCCGAGCACGGCGACCGAGGCGCCGAGGCTCGCCGGGCAGGCGAAGGACAGCTGGCGCACATCGTGATCACCCTTGCTGTTGATCTCGTGCAGCAGCAGGGCGACCGCCTGCTCGGCCATGGCCCGGTCCGGCCGTTGCACGGTGGCGAGCTCGGGCACCAGATCGGAGGTCAAGCCGCTCCCCGTCGTCCAGGCTGATCAACGACACGTCTGTCGGCACCTCGAGCCCCAGGTCCCGGGCGGCCAGCAGGGCACCGAGGGCGAGCCGCTCGCGGGTGCAGACCATCGCCGTCGGGCGCGGATCCGCCTGCAGCGCCTGGCGCGCCAGGCCGAAGCCCGCCTGCACCGTCACGTCGGCCGTGTAGACCCTCGGCGCGGCCAGCCCGGCGTCGGACAGCGCCTGGTGCACCCCGGCCAACCGGTCGTGGACCTGGGTCGTCGACGGCAGCGTCGGTGAGCAGCGCGATCCGCGTGTGGCCGCGGTCGATCAGGATCTGGGCGGCGCACGCGGCCGCCGCCGAACTCGTCCGGCACGATGCTGGTCACCGCGTGCTGCGGGTCGGCACAGTTGATCAAGATCTTCTGCACCGGACCGAGGACCTCGTGGATCGGGTACTCGACCAGCTCGGGCGCGACCACCATGATGCCGTCCACCTGGCGATCGAGCAGCGCGCGTCACCGCCCGATGATCGCGATCATGGCCGTCCGGCGTGTCCATGAAGATCGTCAGATAGCCGGCCGCGCTGGCGGTCTCCCACGCGCCGTGCAGCATCTCCTGCGGAAATCCGGACGCGCCCCGCCAGGTCAGCACGCCGAGGGTCCAGGTGCGCTGGCTGCGCAGGCTCAGCGCCACCGCATTGGGCCGGTAGTTGAGCTGCCGGGCGGCCTCGAGGATGGCCACCTGCTTGGCCGCCGACAGGTTCCCGTCGCCCCGGCCGTTGAGCACGAGCGAAACCGAGCTCCGGGACACGCCGGCCAGATCGGCCACATCCTGTGCGGTCGACCTCCGCGGCGCGCTCACTCGCTCACCATAGGTCCGATGCGCGGACGGGCGAGCCTCGAGAACGCTCGCCCGTACGCCGAGATCAGAGCAGGTCGTTGATCACGATCGACTGCTCGCGGGACGGCCCGACCCCGATGCCGGAGATCCGGGCACCGCAGAGCTCCTCCAGCCGGTTCACGTAGGCCTGGGTGTTCTTCGGCAGGTCGTCGAAGGTCCGGCAGTCGCTGATGTCCTCGGTCCAGCCGTCGAGCTCCTCGTAGATCGGCGACGGCGTGGTGGAAGTCGGACTGGGTCATCGGCATGGTGTCGTGCCGGACGCCGTTGACCTCGTACCCCACGCAGACCGGGATCTTCTCCCAGCCGGTCAGGATGTCGAGCTTGGTCAAGAAGATGTCGGTGAACGCGTTGGCCCGGGCCGCGGTCTGCACGACCAGCGCGTCGAACCATCCGCACCGCCGCTTGCGCCCGGTCGTGGTGCCGAACTCCGCGCCGATCTGGCGCAGCTTCTCGCCGTCCTCGTCCAGCAACTCGGTCGGCATCGGACCCTCCCCGACCCGGGTGGTGTAGGCCTTGGCGATGCCCACCACCCGGTTGATCCGGGTCGGCCCGACGCCGGATCCCACGCAGGCCCCGGCCGCGACCGGGTTGGAGGACGTGACGTACGGGTAGGTGCCATGATCAACATCGAGGTGGTGCGCCTGCGCCCCCTCGAAGAGCACGACCTGGTCGTCGTCCAGCGCATCGTTCAGCACCCGGCTGACGTCGGCGACGTGCGGCTTGACCCGCTCGGCGTGGGACAGCAGGTGCTCGGTGACCTGGACCGGGTCGATCTCGCGCCGGTTGTAGACCTTGACCAGCAGGTGGTTCTTCTGCTCGAGCGCGGCTTCGACCTTCTGCCGCAGGATCGACTCGTCGAAGAGATCCTGGATCCGAATGCCGATCCGGTTGACCTTGTCGGAGTACGCCGGACCGACCCCGCGACCGGTGGTGCCGATCTTGGCCTTGCCCAGGAAGCGCTCGGTCACCTTGTCGATCACCTGGTGGTAGGACGCGATGATGTGGGCGTTGGCCGAGATGATCAAGTGCGACGCGTCGACCCCGCGGGCGGCCAGACCGGCGATCTCGGTGAACAGCACGTCAAGATCAACCACCACCCCGTTGCCGATCACCGGCACGCACTTCGGGTTCAGAATGCCCGACGGCAGCAGGTGCAGCGCGTACCGCTCACCGTTGACCACGATCGTGTGTCCGGCGTTGTTGCCACCCGAGTAACGGACGCAGTAGTCGACCCGCTCACCGAGCTGGTCGGTGGCCTTGCCCTTGCCTTCGTCGCCCCACTGCGCGCCTACCACCACAATGCCCGGCATGTGATCGCCGCCCTTCTGCTGCGTACGTCACCGTACGGAAAGAGTGAAGCCCCCGGGCATTTGCCACAGGGACTCTTGCGACCCGACTCTACCGAACTTCCTCCGGTGTGTCGCCCTGCGTCGACCGTCGGCGCCGAAGATTCGTCTGGTCAGCTCGGCGTACGCGGTCTCGGAGGAGTCGCGCAGGAACTGCCGGCAGCGCTCGTGCTCGACGGTGTCGCCGATCCGCTCGGCCGCGACGGCCAGCGCGTACAGGGCGCGGAGGAAGCCGCGGTTGGGCGCGTGCTCCCACGGGATCGGCCCGGACCCTTTCCAGCCGGACCGGCGGAGCGCGTCCAGGCCGCGGTGGTAGCCGGTCCGGGCGTACGCGTACGCCCCGACATCGCCCTCCGGGGTGCCGATCGTGCAGCGAGCCCTCGGCGAGCAGGGCCCAGCACAGGCGAGGATTCCGGGTGGGCGCTGACGATCTCGATGAAGCGTTCCTTGCCGCTCTCGGCCAGCTCGGCGACGGCCGGGTCGATCGGGAGCAGGGTCGGCGCGGCGCCCGGTCCGAAGGCCAGCAGGTTCTCGTGGGTGGTGTCGGTCACGGTCACGACCCTAACCCTGCGGCTGGCGGACCGCTAGATCCAGTCGCGCCGGCGGAACACGAGGTAGAGGATGACCGCCGCGGCGACCATGACCGCGAAGTAGACCCAGAAGCCGGCGCCGGTGCCGACGAGCGGGAAGCCGACGTTCATCCCGACGAAGCTGGTCACCAGGGTCGGCACGGCGATGATCGCGGCCCAGCCCGACAGCTTCTTCATGGTCTGGTTCATCCGCACGTCGGCCAGGGCAAGGCTGGTGTCGAACACCGACGACAGCGCCTCGCGCAGCGCGTCGGCGGCATTGGCGACCCGATGATGCTGCTCGGCGAGCAGCGTCCAGCGCCGGCTGGCCGCGGTGCTGCGGGCGGCCTTGCCCTTGACCGGGGGCGGCGGCGCGTCGACCAGGTCCGTCATCACCGCGCGCATCGGATCGGTGAGGCGGCGCACCTGGGACAGGGCCGTGCGCAGCTTGAACGCGTGCAACTGCTCCGGCTTGTCGAGCGGGCGCTCCTCGAACATGATGTCGGCAAGATCATCAGTGGAGCTCTCCAACCAGCTGACGACCGACTCGTAGGTGTTGATCACCGCACCGATGACCAGCTGCAGCGCCGCCTCGACACCGCCCGTCGGCGAGCACGCTTTCCTTGCTCAGCAGGAGTTGCGCCGGCTGGAACGCCTGGTTCGACTCCACCAGGCAGATCAGCACCCGGTCGGTGGCGATGATCGAGACCGGGTGCACCGTCACCTCGGCTCGCGCCGGGTCGAGGGACACCGCGTTGGTGATCACCAGCCGCGCCTGCCCGATCGCCTCGAACTTCGCCCGCCGATCATCGGCCAGCAGGTCCTTGATCGCCAGCTCGTCGAGATCGAGCGCATGGGCCACCTCGCGCAGCTCGGCCGCCCCGTAGTCGTCATCGCGCGGCAGCACCCACCAGGCCGAGGCCGTCCGAGTTGAGCTCGAGCACGTCGCCGAGATCGTCACCCGGTCAGATCCTCGGCAATCATCCGCTCACCCGACCACACCCGACTCAACGGCACCGGCCGCGACGCCTGAGCGATGGTCACCCTCGCAGACTAGCCCTCACGCCCCAGCCACCCTGGCCGCCGATCGGCCGTCGTCCGTGTGCGCGCAAACGGCCCGATTCCGGCCCGAATTCGGCCGATCTCGTCCGTTGTGCGCGCAAACGGCCCTCCCCCGCCCTTCGACAAGCTCAGGGCACGTGTTGGTTCCGTCACCACCCGAGGCCTGCGAGCACTGCGCTCCGACGGGCGCCTCGACTGACGCGGCCGAGGCTCCGTGAGGCTGGGCGGTGTTCGGCGTCCGGCTGGCGAACCTAAGATGCGTGAATCTGAGCGCGGCAAGCCCGAGCCTGCGCAGGCCGCGGCATGCGTTTCCGGCCCGACGCCGAACAGCGCCCACGCCGCGAGCGAAGAGCAGCTACTTGTTCAGCGACGTACCAGTCGAGCGCAGATCCTCGCAGGCCTCAACCACGCGCTTGGCCATGCCGGCCTCGGCCAGCTTGCCCCAGGCCCGCGGGTCGTACGCCTTCTTGTTGCCCACCTCGCCGTCGACCTTCAGCACGCCGTCGTAGTTGTTGAACATGTGCCCGGCGGCGGGCCGGGTGAAGGCGTACTGGGTGTCGGTGTCGATGTTCATCTTGATCACGCCGTAGTCGACGGCCGCGCGGATCTCCTCCAGGGTCGAGCCGGAACCGCCGTGGAAGACCAGATCGAAGGGGTTGTCCTTGCCGATCTTGGCGCCGACCTGCTCCTGGATGTCCTTCAGCACCTCGGGCCGCAGCTTGACCGAGCCGGGCTTGTAGACGCCGTGCACGTTGCCGAAGGTGAGCGCGGTGATGTAGCGGCCCTTCTCGCCGGTGCCCAGCACCTCGACGGTCCGCAGCCCGTCCTCGACGGTGGTGTAGAGCTTCTCGTTGATCTCGTGGCTGACGCCGTCCTCCTCGCCGCCGACGACGCCGACCTCGATCTCGAGGATGATGTTCGCGGCCGACGTGAGGGCCAGCAGCTCATCGGCGATGGAGAGGTTCTCCTCCACCGGCACCGCGGAGCCGTCCCACATGTGCGACTGGAACAGCGGCAGCCCGCCGTTCTTCACCCGCTCGGTGGAGATGGCCAGCAGCGGCCGGACGAAGCTGTCGAGGTTGTTCTTCGGGCAGTGGTCGGTGTGCAGCGCGATGTTGACCGGGTAGTTCTTCGCCACCTCGTACGCGTACGCGGCGAGCGCGACCGCACCGGTGACCTTGTTCTTGATGGTCGGACCGGACGCGTACTCGCCACCGCCGGTGGACACCTGGATGATGCCGTCGGAGCCGGCTTCGGCAAAGCCCTGAAGCGCGGCATTGATGGTCTGCGAGGAGCTGATGTTGATGGCCGGGTAGGCGAACGAGCCCTTCTTGGCCGCGTCCAGCATCTCGGCGTAGACCTCAGGAGTGGCGATAGGCATGTCGTGGCAGTTCCTTTCAGGGGCAGACCAGGTCTGGCGTCGTCGCCACCCGAACCCCGAGCGGCCTGGGTCAGTCTCTCAAAGATCACTGGCCGGTGGGAATACCGGCCGGGCGTCTCAGCGATCGTCGGTGCCGCGAGTTCCGGGCGTGCCTAGGTTTCCAGCGCCGACAGGTCGATGCCGTGCCGGCCTCCGGAGAAGGCGCGCACGGTGGTGTCCAGCGTCGCCGGAAAGACGGTGACCTGATCGAGCGGCACCGTGGACGTCCGCCCGTCGCTCAGGGTCAGCCGCAGCAGCGGCTCGCGGCCGAGGCCGCCCTTGACGGTGGTCACCGAGGCGACCTGGGTCCACGGTGCCGCGAGGTCCGCCGACCTGGATCCCGGGCGCGCCGATCCGGATCGCCGCACCGTGCCGATGGCGCCGAGTTCACGTCGGGCCCGCAGGTAGCCGACCAACGTGAACAGCACGAAGCCGACCGAGATACCGAGCACCACGGCGTAGACCGCGATAGAAGCCGGCGCCCCGGAGCTGCTCGCGCTGCCAGACGTAGATGACGACCATGATCACGATGGTGATGCCGAGGCTCATCAACCGGGAGCGCAGCAGCCGGCGACGGCGTTCGACCTTCTCGCGCCAGCGGGCCGGGGTCGTACGGCACGACGAGTTCGCCGATCGGACCGGTACTCACGATCAGTTCTCCCGAGCGCCTCGGGGCGTGATCGCCATGTGGATCCGGTAGCGATCCGCGCGGTACCACGACGTGGAGAGCTCGATCACCCGATCACCGGCGTAGGTCACCCGCTCCTGAACCAGCAGCGGCGCCCGTTTCGCGATGCCGAGGATCCGGGCCTGGTGGGCATCGGCGGCCTCGGCCCGGACCGTCTGCTCGCCGCTGGTCACGACCACCCCGTACTCGCTGGCGAAGACGTCGTAGAGCGCGCCCAGCTCGCGTTGCAGCAGGCCGGGGAACAACGCCGAGGGATAGTGGCCGACCTCGTACGCCATCGGCGTGCCGTCCGCGGTACGCAGCCGCTCCACCCGGACCACCGGCCGGCCCGGACGGATCCGCAGCGCGTACGAGACATCGTCGTCGGCCGGCTGCTCGCTGGCCGCCAGGACCACCGTCGCGGGCAGCAGGCCCCGATCCCGCATCTCCCGGGAGAACGAGGTGAGGTGCAGGCGGGAGTCGACCTGCGGACCGGTGACATAGGTGCCCTTGCCGTGTACCCGCTCGAGCACGCCGCCTTGAACGAGGTCGGCGATGGCCTGGCGGACGGTGACCCGGCTGACCCCGAGTCGCACGACGAGCGCCCTCTCGGACGGGATGGCGTCCCCGGGGCGCAGCTCGGTGTCGATCAGCGTCTCCAGGATCCCCCGCACCTGGGCCCGCTTGGTCGTCGCCGAGGACAGCGGCCGATCGAGCCGGAAGGCCACATCGGTGAGGCTGCCGTGCTCGTGCTGCAATGGAACTCCTCGTCAGCGAAGAAATTCTTCGACAGATCGCTCAGATAGTGTCCGGTCCGATACCAGACCAGTGAATACCAGAATAGATGGAGTGTGCCGTGCCTCACGATCGGGCGATTCGACCAGCCAGATGGCCGTCGAGATCGCCGAGCAGCCGGCCGCGATCGACCGGACGCTGACCGAACTCCTGCCGCTGCGGGCCGAGATCGCGCGCCTCGGCCGGGGCCGCCATCGGGTGCTGCTGATCGCACGCGGCTCGAGTGACAACGCGGCGATCTACGCTCGCTATCTGTCCGAGGTGCACGCCCACTGGCCGGCGAGCCTGGCCGCGCCGTCGGTCGCCACGCTGTACGGCGCGCGGCTGGACCTTTCCGACACCATCGCCATCGGGGTGAGCCAGTCGGGTTCGACGCAGGAGATCCTCGAGACCCTCGAGTGGGCCAAGGCCGGAGGTGCCGCGACGATCGCCGTCATCAATGTCGACGGCTCCCCGCTCGCCGACGCCGCCGACATCGCCATGGTCACCCAGGCCGGCCCCGAACTCGCGGTTCCGGCCACCAAGTCGTACACGACCCAGGTGGCCGCCCTCGCGGTGGCCGTCGACGCGCTCGCTCCCGAGGCGGGGACGCTGGACGCGGCAATTCGCCCTGGTGCCGCAGGCCGCCGAGGCGATGCTGGAAATCGGACCCGACCTGGCCGAGATGGTGACCGCGCTGGCCCGTACCGAGGAGGTTCTGGCGAGTGGCCGCGGACTGGCCTTCGGCACCACGCTCGAGGTCGCGCTCAAGCTCGAGGAGACCTGCCTGCGGCCGGTCCGGGGCCTGTCCTACGCCGATCTCAAGCACGGCCCGATTGCCATCGTCGACCACGAACTCGCGACCGTACTGGTCGCCGGGCCGGAGGGTCCGACCCTTCCCGGCCTGATCGATCTGGCCAGGATCGTCCGCGGCAAGGGAAGCCCGGTCCTCGGTTTCGGCGGCGACGAGGAGTTCCGGGCCGCCTGCGATCTGGCGGTGGCCGGTCCCGACACTGTCGGAGAAGCTCGCTCCGCTGGCCCTGCCCATCCCGGCCCAGTTGATGGTCGAGCGGCTCGCGCGGGAGTTGGGGCTCGACCCGGATGCGCCCCGCGGGCTGCGCAAAGTCACCCAGACCGACTGAAGCCCGGCGTCGCCGCGCCCTCTACTACCGGGCCCAGCGCAGGGCCCAGTGGTACATCGCGATCGCCGCGGCGGCGCCGGCATTGATCGATCGGGTCGAGCCGTACTGGGTGATCGCGACCAGCCGCTCGCAGACGGCGACCAGCTCCTCGGTCAGCCCCGGACCTTCCGAGCCGAAGACCAGACAGGCCCGTTCCGGCAACTCGTCGCTCTCGAGCGGCACGGCGCCCGGCAGGTTGTCGACGCCGATCGCCTGATAGCCCTCAGCGCTCAGCCAGTCGGCGAAGTCGGCGACCGAGGCGTGATGTTGCACACGCAGATAGCGGTCGGTGACCATCGCGCCACGGCGGTTCCAACGGCGCCGGCCGAGGATGTGGACGCCGCCGACGTTGAACGCATTCGCGGTGCGCACCATCGAGCCGATGTTGAAGTCGTGCTCCCAGTTCTGGATCGCGATCTGCAGCGGATGCCTTGTTTCGTCCAGGTCTGCGACGATCGCGTCGAGGCGCCAATAGCGATACCGGTCGACGACATTGCGCCGATCGCCGTGCGCCAGCAGGTCGGGATCGAGTCGCGGGTCGTCCGGCCACGGGGTCGGATGGGGCCCGACCCCAGGCTCTCCGGACGCCGCCGCGACCTCGTCCTCGCTTAGGAAGTTCACAGTTGGCGACGGTACCGTTTTGACCCGTGACCACTCTCGACGCCATCTTCCTGACGCCGATGCTGCTGCCTTCCTGGATGGACCCGGAGGCACTGATCACCGCGGCCGGGCCGTACGCGCTCTGGGTCACCGCCTTCATCATCTTCGCCGAGTGCGGGCTGTTCGCGATCCTGCCCGGCGACTCGCTGCTGTTCACCGTCGGTCTCTTCGTCGCCGCCGGCACCATCGACCACAGCATGGTCTACGTCTGCACGGTGCTGACCATCGCCGCGGTCGCCGGCAACGTCTGCGGCTACTGGATCGGCCGACTGATCGGGCCGCCGCTGTTCAAACCGCGCAGTGGTCTGATGGGTCGGATCCTCAACCCCAAGTACGTCGTCAAGACCCACGACTTCTTCGAGCGCTACGGCAGCCGGGCGCTGATCCTGGCTCGCTTCGTGCCGATCGTCCGGACCTTCGTCACCCTGGTGGCCGGCGTCGGGCGGATGAACTTTCCGCGGTTCATCGCGTTCACCGCGATCGGCGGGGTCCTGTGGGCCTGCGGCGTGACGACCGCGGGCTACTACTTCGGCAACATCCCCGTCATCAAGAACAACATCGACGTCGTGCTGATCCTGATCGTGCTCATCTCGCTGATCCCGATGGGTATCGAGTTCCTGCTCCACCGGCAGCGGGCCCGCCGCGCCTCGGCCGTCGCGTAGCGACTCAGTTGCTCAGTGGCGTCGCGACTCAGCTGGTCAGGTCGCGCAGCCGCTCGAGATCAGCCGCGGTCGGCACCCACAGCCCGGCCGCCACGTTCTGCCGGACCTGATCGACCGAGGTCGCGCCGGCGATCACCGATCCGACCGTCGGCTGGGCCGCCAGCCCGCCGATCGCCAGGTGCAGCATCGTGATGCCGCGCTCGTCGGCGAAGGACTGCAGAGCCTCGACGGTGTCGAAGTCGGCGTGCTGCAGCACCTCGGACTGCCGGACGAGCCGGGTGCCCAGCGGAGCGGACTCACCCCGCCGGTACTTCCCGGTCAGCAGCCCGCGGGCCAGCGGGAAGTAGGGCAGCAGGCTCTGTCCGGTGTGCTCCAGGGCCGGCATCAGCTCCTTCTCGGCCGAGCGGTCGAGCCAGGAGTACTCGTTCTGCGCCGAGATGAACGGCTCCAAGCCGCCGTCGCGCGCCGTCCAGTCGGCATCGACGACCTGCCAGCCGGTGAGATTGGACGAACCGAGGTAGCGCACCTTGCCCTCGCTGACCAGTTCGCTGAGCGCGGCCAGCGTCTCCTCGATCGGGGTCTTCGGGTCGGGGGTGTGCAACTGGTAGAGATCGATCCAGTCCGTGCCGAGCCGGCGCAGGCTGGCCTCGACCGCGAGCCGGATGTAGCGGCGGGAACCGCGTACGCCCCAGTCCGGTCCGTTGGCGCCCTGCATGTCGGCGCCGAACTTCGTCGCGATGATCACCTCGGACCGTCGCGAGCCCAGCGCCTGGCCCAGCAGGGTCTCCGAGCCGCCGAGATTGCCGTAGACGTCCGCCGTGTCGAACAACGTGATGCCGGCGTCGATGGCGGCATCGACCACGGCGGGCACGTCCTCGTCGGCCATCCGGGCGCCGAAGTTGTTGCAGCCCAGCCCGACCGTGGAGACCGTCAGTCCCGAGGGGCCGAGCTGGCGATAGGTCATCTCAGCCGTCATGACCGACGACCTCAGGTCTGGGGCGGGGTGTAGCCACCCGGCTGTGCGGCGGCTGCTGGCCGCCGGTGTCGGGCGCCTGGTAGCCACCACCCTGCGGCGGCTGCTGGTACTGCGGCGGCTGGTAGCCACCCTGCGGCGGCTGCTGGTACTGCGGCGGCTGGCTCTGGGGTGGCTGGTTCTGCGGCTGGTACTGGGGCTGCTGGTACTGCTGCGGGTCGGGCAGGTTGTCACTCGGCTGGCCGAACTGGACCGGCGGCGCCGACTGCTGCTGCGGCAACTGGCCCTGCTGCGGATCGCCGCGGTAGGCGATCTCACCGAAGCTGACGTTCGGCGCCTGGCGAACGGTCGGGTCGTTCACCTCGAAGTAGGTCGCCTTCTCGAAGTGGAACATGTTGGCGATGATGTTCGACGGGCACCGACTCGACCTTGGTGTTGTAGACCCGCACATTGGCGTTGTAGAAGCGCCGGCCGGCGGCGATCCGGTCCTCGGTCTCGGTGAGCTGCTTCTGCAGCTCGAGGAAGTTCTGGTTGCTCTTCAGATCCGGGTACGCCTCGACGCTGACGATCAGGTTGTGCACGGCTCCGGACAGCGCCTGCTCGACATCAGCGCGCTGCTGGCTGGGCAGCGCCCCGTCGGCCTGGGAGATCTGCTGGGCCTGGGCGCGGAGCCGGGTGATGTCCTCGAGCGTGTTGCGCTCGTGCGCCGCGTACGCCCGCACCGTCTCGACCAGGTTGGGGATCAGCTCGTAGCGTCGGTTGAGCTCGACGTCGATCTGCCGCCACGCCTCCTGAATCAGGTTGCGGGACTTGACGAAGCCGTTGTAGGCGCCCATCGCGATGAGCGCGAGGATGACGACGATCACCAAGATGATGATGATCACGGTGATGGCGGTACCCATCAGATCTCCTTAGCCTGGATCGAGCGGTGGTTGAGGCTCTGGGCGCCTCCAGGGTAATCGGTGGAGGCTCGACAGCTCAGGCCAGTCCGAGATCGTGGGCCGACACCGCGAACCGGTAGTGCAGACCCGCCGCCTCGATCGCCTCCCGGGCGCCGGTGTCGCGATCGACGATCACCGCCACCCCGACGACCTCGGCTCCGGCCTCCCGCAGCGCCTCGACCGCGGTCAGCACCGAACCGCCGGTCGTGCTGGTGTCCTCCACCGCGAGCACCTTGCGGCCCTCGACCGGCGACCCTTCGATCCGCCGCTGCAGGCCGTGGGCCTTGGCGTCCTTGCGGACCACGAAGGCGTCGAGCCGCTTGCCGGCCGCCGCGGCGGCGTGCAGCATCGCCACCGCCACCGGGTCCGCGCCGAGGGTCAGACCGCCGGCCGCCTCGAACTCCCAGTCGGCCACCAGATCGCGCATCACCCGGCCGATGATCGGAGCCGCCGCGCCGTCGAGGGTGACCCGGCGCATGTCGACGTAGTAGTCCGCCGTACGCCCCGAGGACAGCGTGACCTCCCCGTGCACGACGGCCAGCGCCTTGATCTGATCGATCAGCATCGCAGTGTCGTCGACCACGGGCAATTCGCTCATGATCGGCACCCTAGTCCACGCCGGCCCCGCCGTGCCACTTCGCGGTCCCGTCCACCCGGCCGACCGTCCCGCTGTCGGTTTTGCACGGTCCGTGTGAAACCGCGCCTACCGCGCGAATTGCCGCGGTAAGCGGCAACATCGTGCGGTAGGTGCCCAGATCGGCGTCGGACGTCGGCTACTTGTTCTGGGTCGACTCCAGATGGCCGAAGCCGATCGAGCGGTCCGGGGAGTGGAAGAGGTCCTGGCAGGTGGTGAGGGTGATCAGCGGTTGCGTCGGTTTCGTGTCGGGCTTGCCCGGCACGGGATCGATCACCCAGGTGTCGGTGTCCTTGACCGTCAGCTGCTTCGGCGACTCGTCCAGCACGTAGGTGTAGATCGCCTGCCGGGTCTCGACGATGATCTTGTCGCCCTTGCCGAGTTCGAGCATCCGCGAGAAGGGCTGGCCGTGGGTCACCCGGTGACCGGCCACGGCGAAGTTGCCGATCTGTCCGGGTTGCGCGGTCGAGCTGTAGTGCCCGACCCCCTTGGACAGGATCGCCAGATCGGTGCCGTTCAAGATCGGGATCTCGTACTTGTCGCCGAAGGCCGGGATCCGGAGCAGGCCGATGGCCGCGCCGGGGATCACGCGTTGCTCGCTTCTTCTTGTCCTTCGGATCGGACTTCTTCTGCTCGGCCCACTTGGCCCGCAGTTGCTCGCGCTCGGTCTGGAACGCGCTCTCCGACACGACGTTGGTGCCGAAGTACTGGTAGCCGACCCAGCCCAGACAGCGACAGTCCCGCCACCAGAAGCAGGACGCCGATGATCGTCAGCGGCGACGGCCTCCTGCCGCGAGGAGGCTTCCGTACGCCGCCGGCACTCCGGTCATCGAGGCGAGTCGACCGCGTGTCGGCGGCCTCGTTCTCCGTAGTCGGAACTGCTCACGCCGACATTCTGCCCCGTTCCGGCGCAATGCCGTGGCCGTGTCGTGTCGTGGAGCCGATGGATCGTTAAGGTCGGACCATGGCCTCAGCCTGGAAGGCCGACCGGGTACGGTCGGCCAGCACCACGATCTTCGCGGAGATGTCGGCGCTCGCCGTGGCGACGCAGTCGGTCAACCTCGGACAGGGATTTCCCGACACCGACGGCCCGGCCTTCATGCTGGAGGAGGCCAGGTCAGCGATCGCCGCCGGCATCAACCAGTACCCGCCGGGACGCGGCATCCAGCCGTTGCGGCAGGCGATCAGCGATCACGCGCAGCGCCACTACGGGCTGGACTACGACCCGGATACCGAGGTGCTGGTCACCACCGGCGCGACCGAGGCCCTGGCGGCCGCGATCTTGGCGTTCGTCGATCCCGGCGACGAGGTGATCGCGCTCGAACCGTTCTACGACTCGTACGCGGCATCGATCGATCTGGCCGGCGGCACCAGGGTCGGCGTCGGGCTCTTCGGTCCCGACTTCAGGCTTGATCATCAAGAACTCGCGGCCGCGTTCACGCCCCGGACCAAGGCGTTGTTGATCAACTCGCCGCACAATCCCACCGGGGTGGTGCTCGACCGGGACGATCTCGCCGAGATCGCCCGGCTGGCCGTCGAGCACGACGTGCTGGTGATCTGCGACGAGGTCTACGAGCACCTCACCTTCGACGATGCCGAACACTCCCGCTGGCCGGATATCCCGGCATGCGGGACCGCACCGTGCGGATCTCCTCGGCCGGCAAGACGTTCTCCGCGACCGGCTGGAAGATCGGCTGGGCGCTGAGCACGCCGGAGTTGATCACCGAGATCACCGCCGTCAAGCAGTTCCTCACCTACGTGTCGGGTGCGCCGTTCCAACCGGCCGTCGCCCGGGCGCTGAACGAAGGGGATGGCTGGGTCGCGGCGGCCCGGGTGGAACTGCAGGGCAAACGTGACCGACTCGCGGACGGCTTGTCGGCGATCGGTCTGGAGCCGGTGCTGCCGCGGGGCACGTACTTCATGAGCACCGACGTACGCCCGCTGGGCTATCTCGACGGGGTCGAATTCTGCCGCGACCTGCCGCGGCGATGCGGCGTGGTCGCCATTCCGCATCAGGTCTTCTACGATCGCATCGACGCCGGGAAACCCTACGTCCGTTGGGCGTTCTGCAAGTCCGACGACGTTCTGGACGAGGCGATCTCGCGGCTGAAGAAGCTCTCGCGAAGCTGATCGCGGCAGCTCCGAGGTATCAAGAGCGTCCCGCGGTCGTTCTTTACCTTCAGTAGCGATTCGCTGCCCGCTCGCGAGGAGGTGACCGGTGCCCAGCTTCGGACCCAGTACGGAAGCGCTGGACGCGCCTGCGACCTTCGAGCCGGCCTGGTCGCTTGGAGGCGTGGGAGGCGGGCGATCCAGCGACCATCAAGGCCACCGAGGCCGAACTGCTCCGGCGCGGCTTTCTCCGCCCCGGCCCCTGGGTCGGCGACGGCAAGAAGGGCAGCGAGACGATCGCGGCGATCCGCCGCTTCCAGTACTCCATCGGCGCCGGTCACGCGTACCGGGACGGTCAATTCGGACCGCGCCAATGGCGACGCTTCTGGTCCTCGTGATCGGGCGTGAGACTCAGGCGAAGTGGGTCATGCCGCGCGGCGGCTCGGGAGATGACTCCGGATCGGCGTCCACGAACGGTCGGGAGCCGGCTCGGAGTTGATCAAGCCGGGCACCGTGCAGCACCCGATACGGAAACGGACCGCGGCCGGCGCGCTCGGCGATCGCCGGGTACGGCAGCGGGCCGGCTGACCCGGCGATGATCACGTTGCCGAATCGGCGTCCTTTCAGGGTCGAAGGCTCGGCTGCACAACGCCACGTGCGGGAAGGATTCCGCGATCCCGCTGAGCACCCGGCGGGCATAGCCGAACGGTCCGCGGTCGGTGAGGTTCATGATCAACATCCCCGGCTCGGCGAGCACCCGGCGGGCACTGGCGAAGAACTCCGCCGTGCCGAGCTCCGCCGGCACCCGCGGCCCGACGAAGGCATCGATGATCATCAGCTCGGCGAAGCCGTCCCGCAGTTCGGCGATACCGCTGCGCCCGTCGACCGCCCGCACCTTGATCCCACTCCGTCTCGGCAGCGGCAGATGGGTGCGGACGAAGTCGGTCAGCGTGACATCGGGCTCGAAGACGACCTGGGCCGACTGCGGTCGCGTGGCGGCAAGGTAGCGCGGCAGGGTCATGGCCGCACCGCCGATGTGCACCGCGCGTACCCGCGTCCCGGTCGGGAGCAGGCAGTCGACGAGGTCGGCGATCCGCTGGACGTAGTCGAACTCGAGCCGCAACGGGTCGTCGAGATCGACGTAGGACTGGTCGGTCCGGCCGACCCGCAGGGTGAACGCGTTCGCGTACGCCCGGTCGGGGACGAGCATCGCTCCGTCATCGCCGGGCCGCAGCACAAGATCACCGCTGCGCAGTTCAGCCTCCTGACGAGTGTGAGCCGATGGCCAGGATCCCATGTGCTAGATATTCCAGGGAGAGGAGTCGCACCCATGCAGTTGCGCTGGATCGACGAGGACGGCGTCAGCAATCATGACGTCGCCGAGCTGCCGGCGCTGCACAGCCGATCGGACGGATTTCTCTGGCTGGACATCCCGACCTGGTCCGCGGAGGTGGAAGCGCTGCTGGCCGAGGAGTTCGGATTCCATCCGATGGCGCTGGCCGACTTCCCGCGACCGCAACCATGTGCCCCGGTTGCACGTCTATCCCGACCACGCCTTCATCGTGATCCACGCACCGGAGTTCGGCACCGCCGGGCACGTGCACTATCTCGAACTCGATCAGTTCATCGGGAAGACCTTCCTGATCACGGTGCACGGCCCGTTGAACCCCGTCGTCCCCCTGGAGGCGGCCCTCCGCGAAACCGAGTCCGTGGCCGAGCGGATGGAGAGCGGCCGGCTGCGTCCGACGTCCCCGTTCGGACTCTCCTACGCGATCGTCTCCACGATCGCCCGCCGCGAAGCCGCCCTGGTGGCCGACATCGCCCGCCAGGTGGGGCTGCTGGAGCAGCGCGTGATGGCCTCGTCGAACGAGGAGCCGCAGGAGTTCCTCACCCAGCTCTTCACCGCGCGGCACCAGCTGCTGACGATCAAGACCATGGCCGCCCAAGGCGGCGAGATCCATCGTCGGGCCATCAAACTGACCACCTTCGCGCGGCCCGAGGGGATGGAGATGATGCAGGATCTGCTGGATCAGTACGAGCGGGTCGCCTCGATCAGCCAGAGCCAGTTGGACTTCCTGATGGGGGTGACCGAGTTCTACCGGGCGCGGACCGACACCAAGATGACCATCGCCGCCGAACGGCTCGCGGTGATCGCCGCGGTCACCCTGCCGGTCACCGCCATCTCCTCGGTCGTCGGCATGAACGTGATCGTCAACGAGTCCACCCACTGGGTGATGTTGATCATCCTGCTCAGCGTGATGATCGCGATGTCCCTGGTCCTGCTCCGCTGGGCCAAACGCCAAGGCTGGTGGGGGTAGCCCCGGCGACTGTCAGACTCCAGCTGGCGCGCGAGAGTCTGACAGTCGGAGGATCAGATGGTGACGCTGGCCAGGGCGTCGCCGAAGCGGCTGGCGCCGGCCGCCGAGATGCCACCGGTGCCGGGCTTCCAGAACCGCGGCGTGCCGCCGGCGAACGGGATCACGTTCGACCATGCCGGTGCTGTTGCCGACATCGTCGGGCACCCCGACGAGCAGCACCCGCTCAGCGGCACCTTCGACCACAGCCAGCGTGCTGCCGAACTTGTCGCCGGCCTCAGCGCCACCGGGAATCCCGGCCGTGTTCTGGGTGTAGGTGCTCTCCGCACCCAGATTGTTGATCGGGAAGACCTGCACCATCCCGGTGTCGGCTGCCGCGCCGTTCTCCTTCGGCGCACTCACCGCCAACCGGGTCACCGTGTCACCGAGTCCGGGTGCGGCCCAGGCCACCTGGTCACCGAACGTGTCCCCCGACTCGGTCGAGTCGCTCACCCCGGCCGTGTCCTGATCAAGCGAAGGACCCGGATCGATGTCCTCGGTGTCGGAGGTGAACAACTGCACACTCCCCGCATTCGCGTCCGAGCCGATGTCCTCACCGGGCACGCCCGACCGCCAGCCGGGTCGTGCTGCCGACCTGGATCGTGTCCAGACTCCGACCGAACCGGTCACCGGCCTCCGGCTTCCCGGGCACGCCCGGCCAGTTCTGGTCGATGGCGATGCCACGCTCCGGGACGTCGTAGACGTCCTCCAAGATCGTCACCGAACCGGCATCCGTCGCCGATCCGACATCCTCGTTCGGTGCACCGACGGCAGCATCGACCGATCCGTGGCAAAGCCGCCGCCGTCGGAGAGGTAGTTGATCGAGATCGCCGCACCGAAGCGGTCACCGGCTTCGGCCGCGCCGGGGATGCCGGGGGTGTCCTGGGTGGCCGAGATCGCGACGTTGCCGCCGTCGATCGCGGCCAGGAAACCGACCCAGCCGGCGTCGTTGTGGCCGCCCACGTCGTAGCCGGGGGCGCCGATCGCCAGCGCGTACGCGTCCGGCGCTGGGGTTCCACCCTGGCCGACATCCTCCAGCGCATCCACCGCGTAGCCGAACTGGTCACCGGCATGCGAGGCCGAGCGCCGAACGTTCGACTGGACGAGGTTCCGCGATGCGTCGCCGGCGGACGAGCCCGCCGCCGCACCCCAGATGATCTGCACATAGCCCGAGTCGGTCTGCCCGGACGAGGTCCTCGTACGGTGTGCCGACCACCAGATCGGTGTACTCGTCGCAGTCGATGTCGGCCACCGCCACCGAGAAGCCGAACCGGTCCCCGCTCTCGGCGATACCGCCGACGTTGGCCGAGCCCTGGTAGACCACGCTGCGCGCGCCCTCACCGACCAGGCCGTCGGCGTCCCCGTAGAGGACATTCACCCGGCCGGCCTCGGCCTGCCCGTTGACGGTGGCGTACGGGTCGGCCACCACGGTGTCGGTGCGCCCGTCACCGTTGAAATCCGACTCGACTCCGACGTCGCAGCCGTCAGCTTCGGCGTACGCCGCCTTCGTGGTCTCGAGGAACGGGATGGCCAGAACCATCGCCAATCCGATCAACAGGGTTCGAACTCTGCGCAGGCGCATGGCAACTCCTGGATGTCGATGAAAGGTCAACCTGACAGGAGCCGCAATCGACTCCGCCAGATACGTCCTACCACCGCCGCAGGGCCACCGGGGCGAGTTCTGCAGCCGGACTCAGCGTCGCGACGGAATGGCGACCGGCTCGCGGATCACCAGACCGTCGGTGCCTTCGTCGGCGTCGAAGATCACCGTGTCGCCTTCGCGTACCTCGCCGGACAGCACCCGGCGGGCCAGTTGATCTTCGATCGTGGTCTGGATCAGTCGGCGCAGCGGCCGAGCGCCGAAGACCGGATCGAAGCCGGTCAGGGCGAGCCACTCCTTGGCCGCCGACGTGACGTCGACCGCGATCCGCCGATCGGCGAGCCGCGCGTTGAGCCGGGACAAGTTGATCTCCACGATGCGCGCGAGCTCCTCGGTGCCGAGCGCGTCGAACAGCACGATCTCGTCCAGCCGGTTGAGAAACTCCGGCTTGAAGGAGCTGCGCACCACACCCATCACGGCGTCCCGCTTGAGCTTCTCGTCGAGCTTCTGGTCGGCCAGGAACTGCGAGCCGAGATTGGAGGTCAAGATCAAGATCGTGTTGCGGAAGTCGACCGTACGCCCCTGGCCGTCGGTCAGCCGGCCGTCGTCGAGCACCTGCAGCAAGATGTCGAAGACCTCGCTGTGGGCCTTCTCCACCTCGTCCAGCAGGACGACCGCGTACGGGCGGCGCCGGACCGCCTCGGTGAGCTGGCCGCCCTCCTCGTAGCCGACGTACCCCGGAGGAGCGCCGACGAGGCGGGCCACCGAGTGCTTCTCGGAGTACTCGCTCATGTCGATCCTGACCATGGCGTGCTCGTCGTCGAACAGGAACTCCGCGAGCGACTTGGCCAGCTCGGTCTTGCCGACGCCGGTCGGGCCGAGGAACAGGAAGGAGCCGGTCGGCCGGTTCGGGTCGGAGATGCCCGCCCGGGAGCGGCGGACGGCATCCGACACCGCGCGGACGGCGGGCTGCTGGCCGACCAACCGCTGGCCGATCCGGTCCTCCATGCTCAGCAGCTTCTCGGTCTCACCCTGCAGCAGCCGACCCGTCGGGATGCCGGTCCAGTTGGCCACGACCTCGGCGATGTCGATCGGTCCGACCTCCTCCGACACCATCGACGGCAGTTGGCTCTCCGCCTGCGCGGCCTCGGCCATCTCGCGCTCCAGGGCCGGGATCTCGCCGTAGCTGAGCTCGCTGGCGCGGCCGAGATCGCCCTCACGCAGGGCCCGGTCGGCGGCGGTCCGCAGCTCGTCGATCTGCTTCTTCAGGTCACCGACCCGGTTGAGGCCCTGCTTCTCGGCCTCCCAGCGGGCCTCCAGCGACCGAAGCTCTTCCTCGACGTTGGCCAGATCCTCGGTCAGCTTGCGCAACCGCTCGATGCTGCCGGCGTCGGACTCCTTCTCCAGGGCGAACTTCTGCATCTGCATCCGCTCGACCGTGCGGCGCAGCACGTCGATCTCCTCCGGGGAGGAGTCGATCTCCATCCGCAGCCGGGATGCCGCCTCGTCGACCAGGTCGATCGCCTTGTCGGGAAGCTGCCGGGAGGTGATGTAGCGATTGGACAGGCTCGCCGCCGCGACCAGCGCCGAGTCGGTGATGGCGACCTTGTGATGGGCCTCGTACCGCTCCCGCAGACCGCGCAGGATCGCGATCGTGTCCTCGACGCTCGGCTCGCCGACGAAGACCTGCTGGAAGCGCCGCTCCAGGGCCGGGTCCTTCTCGATCCGCTGGCGGTACTCGTCCAGCGTGGTGGCGCCGATCATCCGCAGCTCGCCGCGGGCCAGCATCGGCTTGAGCATGTTGCCGGCGTCCATCGAGGAGTCGCCCGAGGCGCCCGCGCCGACCACGGTGTGCAACTCGTCGATGAAGGTGATCACCTGACCCTCGGCGTCGCGGATCTCGGTGAGCACAGCCTTGAGCCGCTCCTCGAACTCCCCGCGGTACTTCGCGCCGGCGACCATCGAGCTGAGGTCGAGCGAGACCAGGCGGCGGCCCTTCAACGAGTCCGGCACGTCACCGGCGACCAGCCGCTGGGCGAGGCCTTCGACGACGGCGGTCTTGCCCACCCCGGGCTCGCCGATCAGCACCGGGTTGTTCTTGGTCCGGCGGGCGAGCACCTGGACGACCCGGCGGATCTCGGTGTCCCGGCCGATGACCGGGTCGAGCTTGCCCTCGCGGGCCTGTTCGGTGAGATCGACGCCGTACTGATCGAGCGCCGACGACGTGGCCTCGGCTTCGGCGCTGGTCACCCGCTTGCTGCCGCGGGCGTCGTTGAAGGCCCGGGTCAGCACGTTGGGCTTGATCCTGAGGTCGGTGAGGATCTTGCGCGCATCGGAGTCGACGGTGGCCAGCGAGATCAGCAGGTGCTCGGTGGCGACGTACGCGTCGCCGAGCTGCTCGGCGCGGGTCTCGGCGTCGGCGAGCACCCGGGCGAACGAGCCGGACAGCTGCGGCTGGCTGACCGACGAGCCCTTCGCCGACGGCAGCTTGGCGATCGCGCCCTGCGCCGCGGCATCGACGACGGCCGGGTCGGCGCCGGCGGCGGCGATCAGCGGGGCGACGGTGTTGCCGGGGACCATCAACAGCGCATGCAGCAGGTGCGACGGTTCGGCGTAGGGATTGCCCGCGGTGAGGGCATTGCGCAACGCGGCAGAGACGGCGTCGCGACTCTTGATGGTGAGCTTGTTGGTATCCATCGACGTCCTTTGTCAGTCCAGATTCGTAGTTGAGCCTACTCCACTCAACTTTCGATTCAACCGGTTGATTCCACCTTGAGCGGGATCCGCTCAACTTTGCATGAGCGCTCAATCGAGGTGCTTGTCGAAGAACGCCACGGTCCGCTTGATCGAGGTCGTCCACTGGCCTTCGAAGGTGTGGCCCTCGCCTCGGTAGGTCCGGAACGTGACCTTCGCACCGCCCTTCTCCAGGGCCTTGACGGTCGCCCGGGACCAGGCGATCGGGCAGGTGTCGTCCTGGACCCCGTGGTGCACCAGCACCGGCTCGGTGACCCGGTCCAGATAGGGCCGGGCCGAGGCCGCGCGCCAGAACTTGGGGTTGTCGTTCGGCAGACCGTAGCCCCGCTCGATCCGCCGGTTCACCGATCGCCGGTCGCCGGAGTCGCGGTAGAACTGCTTCCAGTTGTCCGCGGCCAGCGAACTGGTCGAGGCGTAGATGACGGCGGCATCGACCAGGCCGGGCTGCGCCGCCAGTGCTCGCAGCGTGACCTCGCCGCCCATCGAGCGACCGAGCCAGCCCACCCGGTCCCGGTCCAGGAACTTCAGCTTCGAGGCCTTGACCGCCGTCACGGCGTTGATGGTGTCGACCGTGTAGGGCATCCGCAGTTCGTAGTCGATATTCGGGTCGTTGCTCGACGTGGCGTGACTGCGGTAGTCGACGTGCAGCACGACATAGCCCTGCCGGGCCAGGTAGTCGTGCTCCCGCGGCATGCCCTGCCCCGGGAAGTAGGTGTCGCGGTCGATGTAGCCGTGGTTGAGGACGAGAACGGGGAACGGCCCCTTGCCGTCCGGCACGTTCATCACGCCGGAGATCCTGAGGCCGTCGCCGCGGAAGCTCACCAGATAGCGCTGGTACGCGCCGAAGTCGCCGATCCGCCGGCCGAGCTTGAGGTTGCGCCCGTCGTACTTCTTCTGGATCAGCGCTTCCATGGAGATCGGGTGCGGCGGCTTCGGCTTCTTGGTCGGCTCGGGTCGTGTCGGCGTCGGGGTGGCGTCTCGAGGTCGGTGGCGGTCGAAGCCGCGGGCGTCGGGTTGCTCGAGGTGGCGACGGGACTCGGAGACGGCGGCGCCGACGCCGGGCTGGTGCAACCGCCCAGTCGCGAGAGCGAGCACCACGACGAACGCTGAGGGAAGCCTCATCTGTCGAGTATTCCCCGGTACGTCCACTGCGTCAGCGGGTGATGGCCCGAGGGGGTGTCCGGCGAGCGGCACCGCCGAGGTGGACACCGCCGATCGGGTCGGCGGTGAAGACCCGCGCGGCCGGCGGCGCCGCGCGGGCGGCGGACAGCAAGGCGCTGAGATCGCGTACGTGGCCGCGGAGTTCGTCGATCTCGTCCTGCATCGCGCAGGATCCGGCGGATGCCCTCCAGGTTGATGCCCTCGTCCTGGGACAGCCGCTGGATCAGCCGGAGCTGGGCGATGTCGCGGGCCGAGTAGCGCCGGCCCCGCTTCGGCGTACGCCGCGGCGAGACCAGCCCCATCCGGTCGTAGGTGCGCAGGGTCTGCGGATGCATGCCGGCCAGCTGGGCGGCCACCGAGATCACGAAGACCGGCGCGTCATGGTCGATTCGCTGCGGCAGTGGTGCGGCGGATGACACGACGGTTTCCTATCGGGTGACGAACAGCTTCGCGCGCGGGTTGACCGAGCCGACCGCTTCGGCGTACGAGGTCAGCGCCTGCGCGAGCCTGCTCGTTGAGCGACTCCGGCACGATCACCTCGACGGTGACCAGCAGATCGCCCTTGCTGCCGTCCCGCTTGGCGACGCCCTTGCCGCGGACCCGGAAGGTCCGGCCGTTCGGCGTGCCCGGCGGGACCCGGAGCTTGACCGGGGCGCCGCCCAGGGTCGGGCACCTCGATCTCGGCCCCGAGCGCCGCCTCGTTGAAGGTGACCGGCGCGGTCAGGGTCAGGTTGTCGCCCTTCCGCCCGAAGATCGGGTGCGGCCGGACGTGCACGATGACGTAGAGGTCGCCGGCGGCGCCGCCGTTCTCGCCGGCACCGCCCTTGCCCTTGAGCCGGATCCGCTGCCCGTCGGTCACGCCGGCGGGAATCCGGACCTGCATCGTCTTGGTCGACTTGCCCCGGCCGGAGCCGTGGCAGACCGGGCACGGGTCGTCGACCACCATGCCCCGGCCGCGGCAGTCGCGGCAGGGCTCGGTGACGGCGAACACGCCGCCGGAGGTCGAGGTCTGCATCCCGCTGCCCTCACAGGTCGGGCAGACCTGCGGGATGGTGCCGGCCTTCGCACCGGTGCCGTGGCACGCCTCGCAGGCGGCGTCGGAGACCATCTGCATGCCGACCGTGACGCCCTCGATCGCCTGGATGAAGTCGACGGTCACCTCGCCCTCGACGTCGCTGCCCCGCCGCGGTCCGCGCGCGGTGGAGAAGCGTTGGGTACGCGTCGCCGTGCCGCCGTTGAACAGGCCGCCGAAGATGTCGCCCAGCCCGCCGTCGCCGGCGTTGCGGAACAGGTCGTCCATCGACGGGCCGCCGGCTCGCTGACCGCCGCTGCCGGGGAAGCGGAAGCCGCCGGCGCCGAAGAGCCGGCGCGCCTCGTCGTACTCCTTGCGCTTGGTGTCGCTCGACAGCACGTCGTTGGCCTCGGAGATCTCCTTGAAGCGCCGCTCCGCCTCCGGGTTGCCCGGGATTCTGGTCCGGATGGTTGTCCCGGGCCAGCTTGCGGTAGGCCTTCTTGATGTCCTCGGGTTTGGCGTCCTTGGCTGACGCCGAGGACCTTGTAGAAGTCCTTCTCGATCCAGTCCTTGGTGCTCACGAACGCCTCCCCTCACAGTTGATCATGCGACACTGACCGTGCGAACCTGATTGATCTTGATCGTCCGGCGGCGCTGATCCGTTCGCCGCCGTCCTGGGCGACTCGGCATCCGGCGCGACCTCGCTCGGCGTCGGGGTCCGGCTCGGCGACGGCGACCCGGGCCGGACGCAGGACCCGGTCACCGATCCGGTAGCCGGGCTGCAGGATCTCCACGCAGGTCGGGCCGTCGATGCCCTCGGCGTGCGCGTGCAGCAGCGCCTCGTGGATGTGCGGGTCGAAGGGATCGCCCTTCTCGCCGAACGACTCCAGTCCGTACTTGCTCGTGATCCGCTCGACCTCGTCGGCGACGGCCTTGAAGCCGCCGGTCAGCTCGTCGTGATCACGAGCCGACCGGATGTCGTCGAGCACCGGCAGCAGGTCCTTGACCATCGCCTCGATCGCCACCTTGCGGGCAAGATCACGATCGCGGTCGACCCGGCGCTTGTAGTTGACGTACTCGGCCTGCAGCCGCTGCAGGTCGGCCGTCCGCTCGGCCAGCGCGATCTTCAGCTCGCTCCACCTCCACCGTGCTCGCTGTCGGGTTGCCGGGTGCCTCCGCGGCGGGAGCCGCAGTCTCCTGCGGCTCCCTGACCTGATAGGTCTCCGGATCGATCCGGCGACGGTCCCGCACGGTCGGCCCGTGCGGCTCCTCGCCCTCGTGATCATCAGTTCGATCGGTCACTTACTTGGCCTCGCTCGCGTTCTGTCGTCGTCGACGATCTCGGCGTCGACCACGTCGTCGTCGGCGGCCTGGCTGCTGCCGTTGGAGTCGGCGTTGTCGCTCGGCTGCGCCGGCCTCGGACGGAGCCTCGGCCTGCTGCGCAGCCTGGGCGGCGGCGTACATGGCCTGACCGAGCGCGGCGCTGGTGGTGTTCAGCTTGTCCACCGCCGTCTTGACCGCGTCGTCGTCGGTGCCCTCGAGCGCCGTCTTGACCTCGGCGATCGCCTCCTCGACCGGCTCCTTCACGTCGTCGGTGATCTTGTCGGCGTTCTCGCTGATCAGCTTCTCGGTGCGGAACACCAGGTTGTCGGCCTCGTTGCGCAGCTCGACACCCTCGCGACGCTTCCGGTCCTCCTCGGCGTGCGCCTCGGCCTCCTGGACCATCCGGTTGATGTCGTCCTTGCCGAGCGCCGAACCACCGGTGACCGTCATCGACTGTTCCTTGCCGGTCGCCAGGTCCTTGGCGTGCACGTGCACGATGCCGTTGGCGTCGATGTCGAAGGCGACCTCGATCTGCGGCACGCCGCGCGGCGCCGGCGGCAGGCCGGTCAGCTCGAAGTTGCCGAGCGACTTGTTGTCCTTCGCGAAGTCACGCTCGCCCTGGTAGACCTGGATCATCACCGACGGCTGGTTGTCGTCGGCGGTGGTGAAGACCTCGGAGCGCTTGGTCGGGATCGTGGTGTTGCGCTCGATGATCTTGGTCATCACGCCACCCTTGGTCTCGATGCCGAGGCTCAGCGGGGTCACGTCGAGCAGCAGCACGTCCTTGACCTCACCCTTCAGCACACCGGCCTGCAGGCTGGCGCCGAGCGCGACGACCTCGTCCGGGTTGACGCCCTTGTTGGGCTCCTTGCCGCCGGTCAGCTCCTTGACCAGGTCGACGACGGCGGGCATCCGGGTGGAACCACCGACCAGGATCACGTGGTCGATCGCGCCGACGCTGATCTTGCCGTCCTCGATCACCGCGTTGAACGGGACGCGGCAGCGGTCGAGCAGGTCGGAGGTGAGCCGCTGGAACTCCGAGCGGGTCAGCTTCTCCTCCAGGTGCAACGGACCGGACTCACCGAGGGTGATGTAGGGCAGGTTGATCTGGGTCTCGCTGGCCGAGCTGAGCTCGATCTTGGCCTTCTCGGCCGCCTCCTGGAGCCGCTGGCGGGCGATCTTGTCCGCGACTGAGGTCGGTGCCGTTCTTGTTCTTGAACTGCTTGACCAGCCAGTCGACGATCCGGGAGTCCCAGTCGTCGCCACCGAGCCGGTTGTCGCCCTTGGTGGCCTTGACCTCGAAGACGCCGTCGCCGATCTCCAGCAGCGACACGTCGAAGGTGCCGCCACCGAGGTCGAAGACCAGGATCGTCTGGTCGGTGCCGGCCTTGTCCAGGCCGTACGCGAGCGCGGCCGCGGTCGGCTCGTTGATGATCCGGTCCACCGTCAGGCCCGCGATCTCGCCGGCCTCCTTGGTGGCCTGGCGCTCGGCGTCGGAGAAGTAGGCGGGAACGGTGATCACCGCGTGGGTGACCTGCTCACCGAGGTAGGCCTCGGCGTCGCGCTTCAGCTTCTGCAGCACGAAGGCGCTGATCTGCTGGGGGCGGTAGTCCTTGTCGTCGATCTTGACCTTCCAGTCGGTGCCCATGTGGCGCTTGACCGAGCGGATGGTGCGATCGACGTTGGTGACGGCCTGGCGCTTGGCGACCTCGCCGACCAGCACCTCGCCGCCCTTGGCGAACGCGACGACCGAGGGGGTCGTACGCGAACCCTCGGCGTTGGGGATGACGGTGGGTTCTCCACCTTCGAGAACGGCGACGACCGAGTTGGTGGTGCCGAGGTCGATGCCGACTGCACGAGCCATGTTCTGATCCTCCGTATGGAAGTATTGTGTCCTTGAGTGTGCTGCGCTCAAGTTTAGACCTTGAGCGTGCTGCGCTCAACTATGCACCACACGGCGCCGGTCTTCAACCCCGGGTTGAGCCCGATCCGCTCAAGTTGCTCGTTATCGAGGGTCAGGCTTGCTCCGACGGCGGACCGCTCCGGCGTGGTGCCGAGAGTGGTTGGCACCTACTGCGTAGCGTGGAGCTAGCCCGCTCAACGCCTAGGAGACCAGCGTCATGTCGCAGTTCCTGCAGTTCCTCCGCAGCTTCGGCCTGCTCATCGCCCGGCTCGGGGTCGGCGGCATCATGATCGCGCACGGCTGGCCCGCTGGCGGGGCCAGGAGCAGGGCATCCAGAAGCAGATCGACTACCTGACCCAGTTCGGTACGCCCTACCCCGAGGTCGCCGCCTGGGGCGCGACCATCTTCGAGCTGGTCGGCGGCGTGTTCCTGATCGTCGGCGCGCTGACCCCGCTGGTCGGGCTGGGCCTGCTGGTCGAGCAGGTGCTGATCATCGCCTACACGAGCTGGTACAAGGGCTGGAACCTGCTCAACCCCGACGGCAGCTACAACGGCGGCTACGAGTACAACGTCGCGCTCGGCCTGCTCGGCCTGCTGTTCTTCGTGCATGGGCGGCGGCGCCTTCGCGATCGACCGGCTGTTCCGGCGGAAGAAGACCGACGTCGACGAGGACGACCCACGACCGACACCGCGCTTCCGCGAGCGCTTAGTCGGCTAGCTCGACAGAGCGCAATTCACAGGTAAGCCACAGGAATCCCACAGAGCTGTGCCGGACTTCGGTGCCACGCTAGGCGCATGGTTCGCACCGACAGCAGCACATCGCCCCTGACCCGGCCCGACGGCACGCCCATCCGGGTGCTGGCCGTCGACGACGAGACCAGCCTGACCGAGCTGCTGTCGATGGCCATGCGCTACGAGGGCTGGCAGGTCACCACCGCCGCCTCGGGCACCGAGGCCGTCAAGGCGGCCCGGGAGACCCGTCCGGACGCCATCGTGCTGGACATGATGCTGCCCGACTTCGACGGCCTCGAGGTGATGCGGCGGATCCGCGCCGAGGACCCGACGTCCCGGTGATCTTCCTGACCGCCAAGGACGCCGTCGAGGACCGGATCGGCGGGCTGACCGCCGGCGGCGACGACTACGTGACCAAGCCGTTCAGCCTCGAAGAGGTCATCGCCCGGCTGCGGGCCCTGCTGCGGCGCAGCGGCGCCGCCCTGGCCAAGAGCGACTCGACCCTGGTCGTCGGCGACCTGACCCTGGACGAGGACAGCCACGAGGTGACCCGCGGCGGGGTCGAGATCCAGCTGACCGCCACCGAGTTCGAGCTGCTGCGCTATCTGATGCGCAACCCGCGCCGGGTGCTGAGCAAGGCCCAGATCCTCGACCGGGTCTGGAACTACGACTTCGGCGGCCAGGCCAACGTGGTCGAGCTCTACATCTCCTACCTGCGCAAGAAGATCGACGCCGACCGGCCGCCGATGATCCACACCATGCGCGGGGCGGGTTACGTGCTGCGCCCGGCGAGCTGATGGCCGAGGTCGCTCGCCACCCAGCCCGCTCCACCGCCCGACGTCGGCCCCGGGCCGCTGGGCCGCGGCACCCTGGGCCGGCAGCTGGTCATCCGGGTCACCGCGCTGGTCGCGCTGGCCGCGATCCTGCTCAGCGCGGCGACCGCGCTGGCCACCCGGCACGGTGCTGCTCGGCCAGGTCGACAACCAGCTCGACGACGTGGCCAGCCGGATCCGCGACGCGAGCGGACCCGCGCGGTCCAGGCCGCGGCCCGGATCGCAGCTGCTCGCGCCCGGGCAGCCGATCGAGCACGCATCGCCGTCGTCTTCGCCGACGACAGGTCGGCCGCAGAGCGGTCAGCTGATCCGTGACTCGACGGACCGCGGACGCTGACGTGACCGCTGCCGGCCGACGCGGTCGACGCAGCTGGCGACGGTGCCCGACCGACGGCCAACGGCACACGATCGACGCTGCCGACGGCCTCGGCCGCTACCGCGTCGTCGGCTCGGACGTCACGGTCATCGCCGACTCGGTCAGGTGCAGCCGGGCAGCGCCTATCGTGCGGCCTCCCGCTGGACGCAGGTCGACCGACGCTCTGGTCAAGCTGCTCGGACTGGCGGCGTGCTCTGCCGCTGCTGGCCATCGTCGGCGCGGCGCTTCGCGGCCCGCGCCGTGGTCGTCCGCAGCCTGCGCCCGCTGAACCGGGTGGCCGCGACCGCCCAGCAGGTGTCCCAGCTGCCAGCTGGACCGCGGCGAGGTGGCCCTGGCCGTCCGGGTCCCGCCCGAGGACGCCGACCCGACCTCCGAGGTCGGCCGGGTCGGGCAGGCGCTCAACCACATGCTCAACAACGTCGAGGACGCGCTGGCCGCCCGGCAGGCCAGCGAGATCAAGGTCCGGCAGTTCGTCGCCGACGCCTCGCACGAGCTGCGCAACCCGCTGGCCGCCATCCGCGGCTACGCCGAGCTGACCCGGCGCAGACCGCGACGAGATGCCGGAGGACGCGGCGTACGCGATGGCGCGGGTGGAGTCCGAGGCCGAACGGATGTCGCATCTGGTCGAGGACCTGCTGCTGCTGGCCCGGCTGGACTCCGGTCCCGACCTCGACCTCGCGCCCGACCGACCTGACCGAGATCGTGATCAACGCGGTGAGCGACGCCCGGGCCGCCGGGCCCGACCACGTCTGGCAGCTCGACCTGCCGGACGAGCCGGTGCTGGCCCTCGGCGACCGGCACCGGCTGCACCAGGTGGTGGCCAACCTGCTGGCCAACGCGCGTACCCACACCCCGGCCGGCACCCGGGTCGAGAGCTCGGTCTCGATCGCCGACGGCCAGGCGGTGATCACGGTCACCGACAACGGCCCGGGCATCCCGCCGGAGATCCAGGACCAGGTGTTCGAGCGCTTCACCCGGGCCGACACCAGCCGGGTCCGCGCCGCCGGCGCCGCCCAGGGCAAGAGCACCGGGCTGGGCCTGGCCATCGTCGCGGCCGTGGTCGAGGCGCATCGCGGCACCGTGCAGGTCAGCAGCCAGCCGGGCCACACCGAGTTCGCCGTCCGGCTGCCGCTGCGCCGACGAGACCCGGCCGTCCCACGGCGGGCCCGGACCGGACATGGTCCGCGCCGGCGTGATCACTCGGGCATGTCACCGGTCGCTCTGGGCGAACTGGGTCTCGTAGAGCTCGGCGTAGCGCCCGCCGGCGGCCAGCAGCTGGTCGTGCCGACCCCGCTCGACGATCCGGCCGTCCTCGATCACCAAGATCAGGTCGGCCGCGCGGATGGTGGACAGCCGGTGCGCGATGACGATCGCCGTACGCCCGCCGAGCGCCTCGGACAGCGCCGCCTGAACCGCGGCCTCGGAGGTGGAGTCCAGATGGGCCGTCGCCTCGTCCAGGATCACCACCCGCGGGTGGGCCAGCAGCAGCCGGGCGATGGTCAGCCGCTGCCGCTCGCCGCCGGACAGCCGGTAGCCGCGCTCCCCCACCACGGTGTCCAGACCGTCGGGCAGCGACGCGACCAGGTCAGCCAGCCGGGCCCGATCGCAGAGCGATCCACAGCTCGTCCTCGGATGCCGATCTCCTTGGCCAGCAGCAGGTTGTCCCGGATGGACTCGTGGAACAGGTGGCCGTCCTGGGTGACCAGCCCGAGCGTGGCCCGGATCGAGGCGAAGGTCAGGTCGCGTACGTCGACCCCGCCGATCCGGACCGCACCGGCGTCGACGTCGTACAGCCGGGCCAGCAGCTGGGCGATCGTCGACTTGCCCGCGCCGGAGGAGCCGACCAGGGCGACCATCTGCCCGGGCTCCGCGCGGAAGCTGACATCGTGGATCACCTCGACCCCGCCGCGGGTGTCCAGCACGGCCACCTCCTCCAGCGAGGCCAGCGACACCTTGTCGGCCGACGGGTAGGCGAACCGGACGTGGTCGAACTCGACCGCCGACCGGCTCCGGGCGGCACCTCGACGGCGTCCGGCTTCTCGGTGATCAGCGGCTTCAGGTCCAAGATCTCGAAGACCCGCTCGAAGCTGACCAGCGCGCTCATCACCTCGACCCGGGCGCTGGCCAGGCCGGTCAGCGGCGCGTACAGCCGGGTGATCAGCAGCGCCAGCGCCACCACCGCTCCCGGCTCCAGGGTGCCGCGCAGCGCGTAGAACCCGCCCAGTCCGTAGACCAGGGCCAGAGCGCCAGCGCGGAGACCAGGGTGAGCGCGGTCATGAAGGTGGTCTGCACCATGGCCGTCCGCACGCCGATGTCGCGCACCCGGGAGGCGCGGGCGCGCGAACTCGGCCGACTCCCGGGCCGGCCGGGCGAACAGCTTGACCAGCGTCGCGCCCGGGCGCGGAGAACCGCTCGGTCATCTGGGTGCCCATGGCGGAGTTGTGGTTGGCCGCCTCCAGCTCGAGCCGGGCCAGCCGGCCGCCCATCCGCCGGGCCGGGATGACGAAGATCGGCAGCAGCAGCGAGCGCCAGCAAGGTGATCTGCCAGGAGATGGTCAGCATGGCGATCAGGGCCAGGATCAACGAGACGACGTTGCCGACCACGCCGGACAGGGTGTCGGAGAAGGCCCGCTGCGCCCCGATCACGTCGTTGTTCAGCCGGCTGACCAGGGCGCCGGTCCGGGTCCGGGTGAAGAACGCGATCGGCATCTGCTGCACGTGGTCGAAGACCGCCCGGCGCAGGTCCAGGATCAGCCCCTCGCCGATCCGGGCCGAGAAGCCAGCGCGACAGCAGACCGAGCCCGGCCTCGGCGATCGCGATCACGGCGATGATGATCGCCAGGGTCGACCACCGTGCGGTAGGGCTGCTGGTTGACCAGCGCGTCGACCACCCGACCGGCCAGCAGCGGCGTGGCCACGGCCAGGAAGGCGCCGACCACGCTCAGCACCAGGAAGCCGGCCAGCAGTGCTCCGGTGCGGTCGGGCGAAGGCCAGGATCCGGCGCACGGTCACCCGGGAGAACGGCCGCTTCTCCTGCTGGGCGGTCATCATGCCCGCGCAGCGAGGTCCAGGCGGCGACATCCATGCTCATGCGTCTGGAGCGTAGAACCTCACGCTGACATGAGGTCAAGGATGCGACCCGCGACGGTGGGGTTATCCCACGCTCGGGTTCGCCGGACAGCGGCATGGTGACCGACCGCGCCGGCGACCAGGCTGAATGCCCATGAACTCGACCTACGCGTTGACCCAGCAGTACCGTGCTCCCGAGGAGCCGACCGGTGAGATGCTCGACCTGTACGACGTGCTGCCGCCCCGACCGAGCCCGGCGAGGCAAGATGACCCCGTGACGCAACATCCTGCGCACTCACGGCGCGGCGCTTCGGCGCGCTGGTCGGGCTGTTCTTCGTCGCGCTGCCGGCCTTCATCGTCTGCACCACCTTGTTCAGCCTGGGCGCGGGCCTGGCGGTCCTGGTGGTCGGCCTGTTCGTCCTCGTCGCGGGCCTGTACGTGGCCGGCTGGCACGCCCGGATGACCAAGGCCCTGCTCGCGTACGCGGGTATCGACCTGCCGCCGACCGTACTACCCGACCGGCGGCCCGGGCATGCGGGGCCGGCTGCGGCGGCTGGGCAGCGCCCAGTCCTGGCGCGACCTGCTGCACGTCCTGGTCAGCTTCATCGTCACCACCTTCTCGTTCTCGGTCGCGGTGAGCTGGGTCGTCGGCGGGCCCGGGCGGCATGACCTACTGGTTCTGGAGCCGCTACCTGCCCGACGACGACTCACGGGCTGCCCGCGCTGCTCGGCTTCCCGGGGCGGTTCGCCGACGTCACCTTCAACACGATCCTGGGCGTGATCTTCCTGCTGACCACACCGTGCGATCCTCAGGCCGCGCTGGTCCGGCTGAACGCGGCGATCGCCTACGGGCTGGTCGTCGACGAGACGCCGGCGCTGCGGCAGCAGGTCAGCGAGCTGACCCAGAGCCGGACCGCCGCCGGTGAGGCCGAGGTGCACACGCTGCGCCGGCTGGAGCGGGACCTGCACGACGGGCCGCAACAGCGGCTGGTCCGGCTCGGGATGGACATCTCGGCCGCCCAGCGGCGGCTGGACGACGACCCCGTACGCGCCCGGGCCCTGCTGGACGAGGCCCTCGCACCAGTCCCAGGACGCGCTGGCCGAGATCCGCACGCTGTCCCGCGGCATCGCGCCGCCGATCCTGGCCGAGCAGGGTCTGCCGCCGCCGTCACGGCCCTGGCCGCCCGCGGCTCGGTCGCCGACCTCGGTGGACGTCGACCCGGTCGAGCTGTCCGAAGCGGCCCAGAACGCGGCCTACTTCGTGGTCGCCGAGGCCCTGGCCAACGTGGAGAAGCACAGCCGGGCCCGGCACGCGTCGGTCGAGGTCCGCTCCGTCGGCGCGCTGGCCGTGATCAACGTCGACCGACGACGGCGTCGGCGGCGCCTCGCTGGCCAAGGGCCACGGCTGGCCGGGCTGGCCGACCGGCTGGCCGGCGTCGACGGCACGCTCACCGTCTCCTCGCCGGCCGGCGGTCCGACCCGGCTGACCGCCACCATCCCGCAGCATCTCGGCTGCTGAGCCGAGCGCCGCGTCTGCTGCCAGTCTGGCCACCATGCGTGTCGTGGTGGCCGACGACTCCGTCCTGCTGCGGGAGGGTCTGGTCCGGCTGCTCACCGAGGTCGACTGCGAGGTGGTCGCCGCGGTCGACGACGCGCCGAGCTTCCTGGCCGCGGTGGCCGAGCACCGGCCCGACGTGGCGGTGGTGGACGTCCGGATGCCGCCGACGATGACCGACGACGGCCTGCGGGCCGCGGTGGCGGCCCGGGCCGCCCAACCCGAGCTCGGCGTCTTGATGCTGTCGGCCTACATCGAGCTGTCCTACGCCGACGTGCTGCTGTCCGACGGCCGGGGCGGGGTCGGCTACCTGCTGAAGGACCGGGTGACCTCGCTGGACGTGCTGGTGGATGCGTTGCGGACGATCTCGGCCGGCGGCACGGTGCTGGATCCCGAAGTGGTGGCCCAGCTGCTGGTCGCGCGGCGCGCCGACCCGCTGGGCGCGCTGAGCCCGCGGGAGCAGGAGGTGCTGGGGCTGATGGCCGAGGGCCGCAGCAACGCCGCGATCGCCAGCCAACTGGTGGTCAGCGCCGGCGCGGTGGAGAAGCACGTCTCCAACATCTTCGCCAAGATCAACCTGCCCGAGCTCGGCTCGGACAACCGGCGGGTGCTCGCCGTGCTGGCCTGGCTGAGATCCCGCTGACCGGGTCCTGAGCTGTCGAACGTGTCCGGAGCCTGAAGCATCGCGTTCTGAGCCTGTCGATCGCGTCCTGAGCCTGTCGAGCGTCCTGAGCCTGTCGAGAGGGCCATCATCCTGCCCGAGCGCGCAGGGCGCAGGTTGATCTTGGACTTCGAGAGCCTCAGGGCGCGATTTGAGCTTGCCCTTCGACATGCTCAGGGCGCGGGGTCGACTGGCTCAGGGCGCGGGGTCGACTGGCTCAGGGCGCGGGGTAGACAGGCTCAGGGAGCAAGTCTGAGAGCTTCACACTTGAGGCACAGGTTCGGCCCACCGAGACCACAGATCGGCCGACAACAGTGTCGGCCATGGCAACCTCCACGCTCGAGCCGACGACCGCTCCCGCTGACCTGAACTCTCCCTCCCATTCCGCCCGCATCGTCAGATCCGGGGCGCCGGCTGCGCATCGCCGGACTGGCGGCGTTGCTGATCGGCACCGCCGCGCTCTACCTGTGGGGACTCTCGGCGTCCGGGTACGCCAACTCGTTCTACTCGGCCGCGGTGCAGGCCGGATCCCAGAGCTGGAAGGCCTTTCTCTTCGGCTCCCTCGATGCCGGCAACGCCATCACCGTCGACAAGCCGCCGGCCTCGCTGTGGCTGATGGCCCTGTCGGTACGGATCTTCGGGCTCAGCTCGTGGAGCATCCTGGTGCCGCAGGCCCTGCTCGGGGTCGCCACGGTGGGCGTGCTGTACGCCTCCGTGCGGCGAACCTCCGGGCACGCGGCCGGGCTGGTGGCCGGCGCGATCCTGGCCCTGACCCCGGCGGCGGCGTTGATGTTCCGCTTCAACAATCCCGATGCCCTGCTGGTCTTCCTGATGACGGCCGCGGGGTACCTCACCCTGCGGGCGGCGGAGAAGGCGAGCGGGCGACTGCTGGTCGGCGCCGGTGTGCTGATCGGTTTCGCGTTCCTGACGAAGATGCTGCAGGCCTTCCTGGTGCTGCCGGCCTTCGCCCTGGTGTACCTGATCGCCGCGCCGACGACGGTGCGCAAGCGACTGCTGCACCTGCTCGCCGCCTTCGGCGCCACGATCGTCTCGCTCGGCTGGTGGGTCGCCATCGTCGAGCTCGTGCCCGCCTCCTGGCGTCCGTACGTGGGCGGCTCGGAGAACAACTCGGTCCTCGATCTGATCTTCGGCTACAACGGCCTCGGCCGGATCTTCGGCCAGGGCGGCGGTGCCGGCGGCGGGCCGGGCGGCATGTTCGGGAGAGCCGGGTGTCACCCGGCTGTTCGCCGGAGTCTCCGGCGGCATGATCGCCTGGCTGATCCCGGCCGCGCTGCTGCTCGGCGCGCTCGCACTGGTGATCATCCGGCGCGCAGACCGCAGCCACCCGGTTCGGGCCGCGATCATGCTGTGGGGCGGCTGGCTGATCGTCACCGGCCTGGTGTTCTCCTTCATGGCCGGCACCTACCACGACTACTACACCGTCGCCCTGGCTCCGGCGATCGCCGGGCTGGTCGTGGTCGCGGGCGAGGCTCTGTGGCGGCAGCGGAGCAGCCGGCTGGCCCGAGCCGGACTGTCCGGGACCATGATCATCACCGCCGCCTGGGCGTTCGTGCTGCTGGGCCGGGCCACCGCGCCGTACAGCACGCTGCGCTGGCCGGTGCTGATCATCGGAGTCGCTTGCCGCCGCCGGCCTGCTGGTGGCCCACCGGCTGCCCAGGCGCTGGCCGGCGTCGTCCTCGGGCTGGCTCTGCTGAGCGCCGGGACCGGGCCCGCGGCGTACGCGGTGCAGACCGCCGCGACCCCGCATCAAGGCTCGATCGTCACCGCCGGCCCGGTGAGCAGCAACTCGGGTCCGGGCGGGCAGGGCGGACCGGGACGCACCCGGACCGGTGCCGGACCGGCCCGAGGGGGGACGTTCCCGGGCAGGCCAGAGTCGCAGGTGCCGCAGGGCGGGGCTCAAGGAGGTCGGCCGGGCGGCGATGGCGCCGGCGTCAGCACCGAGCTCGCGGCGCTGCTGAGGAGCGACGCCTCGAGCTACCGCTGGGCGGCGGCGACGACCGGATCGCAGAGCGCGGCCGCGCTACCAGCTGGCCACCGAGCTTCCGGTGATGGCGATCGGCGGATTCACCGGCGGCGACCCGAGCCCGACGCTCGAGCAGTTCCAGGCCTACGTGGCGCAGGGCGAGATCCACTACTACCTGAGCGGCGGCAACCGCGGCGGCCGCGGCGGCGGATCGGGTTCGGCCTCGCAGATCGCGACCTGGGTCAGCGAGAACTTCACCGCCACCACGGTCGGGAACGCCGACGGTCTACGACCTCACCGTCCGGCCGCTGAGCCGCCCGATGACCGATCTGGCCCGAAAGCGAGCTCCCGACATGACCACCGCGATCAATGCGCCGGCACCTCGACGCCCATGATCAACTGACCCGCGCCTACTCCGTCGACGTCGACCCGGTGGTCGACATCGTGGTCCCGGTCCACAACGAAGAAGTTGATCTTGCGCCGTCGGTACGCCGGCTGGACGGCTTCCTGGCCGACGACTTCCCGTACCGCTACTGCATCACCATCGCCGACAACGCCAGCACCGACGCGCACCTGGGCGGTGGCTCAGGACCTCGCGGCCGAGACTGCCCCGGGTCCGGGCCGTGCACCTTGATCAGAAGGGCCGCGGCCGGGCGCTCAAGGCGGTGTGGTCGGCGTCGTCGGCGCCGGTCCTGGCCTACATGGACGTCGACCTGTCCACCGACCTGCGCGCCCTGCTGCCCCTGGTCGCGCCGCTGATCTCCGGGCACTCCGACATCGCCATCGGCACCCGGCTGGCCCGGTCCAGCCGGGTGGTCCGCGGGCCCGAAGCGGGAGTTCATCTCGCGCAGCTACAACCTGATCTTGAAGGGCGCGCTGTCGGCGTCGTTCTCCGATGCCCAGTGCGGCTTCAAGGCGATCCGCGCCTCGGTGGCCGACGGACCTGCTGCCGCTGGTGGAGGACAACAACTGGTTCTTCGACACCGAGCTGCTGGTGATCGCCCAGCGCGCCGGGCTGCGGATCCACGAGGTGCCGGTGGACTGGGTCGACGACCCGGACAGCCGGGTCGACATCGTCGCCACCGCGAAGCGAGGACCTGGCCGGGGTGGCGCGGTTGATCAGGGGCTTCGCCACCGGCGGCATCCCGGTGGCCCGGCTGCGGGCCGAGCTGGGCCGCGACGCCGAGGTTCCCTCCACCGTTCCCGGGGTGCCGCGGGGCATGTTCGGCCAGCTGGTCCGCTTCGGCGGCGTCGGCGTGCTCAGCACGCTGGCGTACTTCGTGCTCTACCTGGGACTGCGCGAGGTCAGCGGCGCCCAGGCGGCCAACCTGATCGCGCTGCTGGTCACCGCCGTCGCCAACACCGCCGCGAACCGCCGGCTGACCTTCGGCGTCCGCGGCAGCGGCGGGGCGCTGAGGCACCACGCCGGCGGGCTGATCGCCTTCGGGGTCGGACTGGCCCTGACCAGCGGATCGCTGTGGGTCCTGCACCACCTGGTCGCCGACCCGGGCCGCGGCCTCGAGGTGGTCGGTGCTGGTGCTCGCCAACGCCGTCTCGACGCTGGTGCGCTTCCTGTCGCTGCGCCAGCTGATGGGCCGCCGGCGGAGGTGAGGCGGTCCGACTCGTAGGGTGACGTCGCATGGCCGCCGAGCGGATCGAGTTCGAGGTCGGCGACCGGGTCGTCAAGATCAGCAACCCGGACCGGGTCTACTTCTCCGCCCGCGGCGAGACCAAGCTCGATCTTGCTCGGTACTACCTGAGCGTCGCCGACGGCATCGTCAACGCGCTCTACCACCGGCCGTGCATGCTGCACCGGTTTCCCGGACGGGGTGGACGGCGAGAAGGTCCACCAGAAGCGGCTGCCGCACGGGGCGCCGCCGTGGGTGGAGACCGTACGCGTGCACTTCCCGCGCTACAACCGGGACGCCGACGAACTCTGCGTGACCCACCCGGCCGACGTGATCTGGGCGGTGCAGATGTCGACCGTCGAGTTCCATCCGTGGAACTCCCGGCGCGACGACGTCGAGTCGCCCGACGAGTGGCGGATCGACCTGGACCCGATGCCGGTGGCCGGCTACGCCGACGTCCGCCGGGTCGTCGGTGATCGTCCAGGAACTGCTGGACGAGCTGGGTGCGGTCGGCTATCCGAAGACCTCCGGCGGCAAGGGACTGCACATCTACGTCCGGATCGTTCCCGATCATGGACACCCCGACGTACGCCGCGCCGCCTGGGCCTTCGCCCGCGAGGTGGAGCGCCGCAGCGACGGCCTGGTCGACCTGACCTGGTGGCGCAAGGACCGCGATCCGGGGTCGATCTTCGTCGACTACAACCAGAACGCCCGCGACCACACGATCGCCAGCGCCTACTCCGTCCGCGGCACCCCGGAGGGCATCGTCTCCGCGCCGGTGCGCTGGGACGAGATCGCCGACGCCGACCCGAAGGACTTCACCATCGCCACCATGCCGGCGCGCTTCGCCGAGCTCGGCGACCTGCACGGCGACATCGACGACCACCCCTACCGGCTCGACCAGCTCCTGGAGTGGGCCGACCGTGACGAGCGCGACGGCAAGGCGGCTCCCGCCGAGGACTGAGCCGCACCAGCGGACGCGAAGGCTCAGTGGCACGAATCCGCGTCAGCGGACGGTGCCGCCGAGGCTGCTGTCGTCGGTGAGCCGCCTGTCTGGCGTCGTAGGAGGTCAGCGCTGCCGAGGTGCTGCGGCCGAAGACGACCCAGCTGCCGTCGGGCCGGGTGACCACGTCGGGGTCGGAGGTGATCTTGACGCCCAGCGCCATGATCAGCCGCGTCCCGCTCGCAGCCGGACGTAGCCGTCGCTGCCCTTGCGAGACCGCGATCAGCGGCTGGCCGGCGAAGCGGTCGCCCAGGGCCCGGCCGACCAGAGCAGCCCGCTCGACCGCGGTCCAGGCCGCTCCGTCCGAGCTCGGCGGTGATCGTCCGCTCGTAGATCCGGCCGGTCGGTGCCGCGTACAGTCAGCAGCGTCTGCCGCCGTCGACCGGATCGGCCGAGGCGCCGACCGCCGAGGTGAAGCCGCCGGCTGGCCAGCTTGCGCCAGCCCGACCAGTCCGCTCCGTCGAAGTGCTTGCGGTAGACACCGCCGGTGGTCCGCAGCCCGAGCACGTCGAGCGTGCCGTCGCCGAGAGAGGAGATGGTCGCGGTCCGCATCTTGCCGCCGAGGCTGGTCTGGCCCTTCTGGACGCCGTCGACGAACCAGGTGTGGGTGATCGCGCCGCCCGAGCGTTCGGGTGACCAGGTCGACCCGACCGCCGGCGGAGGACGCGACGGCCGGTGCGCTGGCGCTGGTCAGCCCGGTGCTGGTCCACGACGACGGCCAGGTGCGGCCGTCGTCGGTGCTGCGCTTGTAGAGCGACCCTGTTGCCGGTGGTCCGGATGAACGCATAGATGTCGTTGCCGGTGCGCACCGCCGAGACGCCGACGGCGGAGACGTTGTCGGCCGGCGCGCGACCGACGGCGGCTTGGCGGTCGGGGTGATCTTGGCGATCACGTCGTGGCCGCCGCCGTTGGAGGTGGTGAAGTAGAGCGCGCCGTCCGGGCCCGACTGCACGGTCCGGATCCGGTCGATACTTGCCCAGCCCGGCGATCGTCGGTCTCGCCGATGACTCGTTCCGGTCGGGGTCCAGGAAGAGCACCCGGATGCCCTGGCCGGCCAGCAGCCCGACGGCCAGCGCACCCTGCCAGTGGCCCCAGGCCGAGCTGTTCAGGAAGGTGATCCCGCTGGTGGCGACCGTCGGAGCGCCCGAACTCCACTTCGCCGGCGTCGCGTCCGGGAACTTGGTCAGGTCGGTCATCGGGGTCGACTCGTCGTAGCCCGGGCGCCGCGGATCCCAGCCGTAGTTGGCGCCCTCGCAGTTGAGGTTGATCTCGTCGTCGCGGTCCGGTGCCGTGCTCGGCGGTCCACAGCTCGTCGGTGCCCGGGCGGAACGGCCAGGCCCTGGACGTTGCGATGACCGTAGTTCCAGACGTAGCGGGCGTTGCCGCCCTCGGCCGTAGAACGGGTTGTCGGTCGGGATCGACGCCGTCGCCAGTTGACCCGGAGCACCTTGCCGCCGAGCGACTGGCGGTTCTGCGGGTTGCTGGTCCTCGGGCCGCGTCGCCGGTGCCGACGTAGAGCTTGCCGTCGGGTCCGAACCGCAGCCGGCAGCCGCTGTGCCGGCCGCTGCTGAGCGGAAGCCCGTCGACCACCACGCGGATCGTCGCCGTCCAGCGACCGCGGAGGTGTCGGTGAGCAGCCGCAGCCGGAGGACCCGCACATCGACCGGGTCGCCGTTGCGCTCGTAGGTCTGGCACAGGTAGAACCGGTTGTTGCGACGCCGCGTTCGGGTCGGCGACCAGCCCGAGCCGACCCCTTCACTCGTTCTTGTACGCGGTCGGCAGCGTGACCTGGATCCGCCGGGGCGCCGCATCCCGCGCTTGGACCACAGACCGCCGCCGCGTTCGTCGAAGATCATCAGATCGCCGACCCAGGTCAGATCCCACGGGATGTTCCGGCCGGTGACGACGGTGGTGATCTTGAAGGTCGGTTTGGCCTCGGCGACTCCGGTGCCCACGACACTCAACCCGATCGTCAGCGTCGCGGCGAGCCCGATCAGCAGAGCTCGGGCGATCCGGCGTGGCATCACGGCAACCTCCAGGGTGTCGGCTCCCCGAGCGACGATCGTCAGCGTACGTGGCTGCTGGTTCCGCGTCAGAGCTCGCCGCCGGGACGCAACACTCCCGCCACCTCGCGGATGGCCGGAGTGCTTCGAGCGCTCGGGCGACAGGCTCGGAGCTCAGGCGAGACCCTTGCTCTTCAGCCACTCGGCCGCGACCTGGTCGGGATCCATGTGGTCGATGTCCACCTTGTCGTTGAGCGCCGACAGGTCCTCGGTGGTCAGCGCCGCCTGCACCGCTCGAGGGCAGCGGTCGCCGTGGCGTTGTCGGCGACCTCCGAGCGGACCAGCGGGATCACGTTCTGCGGCAGGATCATCGCTTCGGGATCCTCGAGCTCGACCAGCCCGTTGCGCCGGATGGCACTGGCCGTGGTGAACAGGTCGGCCACCTGGATGTTGCCCTCCTTCAGCTCGGACGCCATCACCTCGGGCGAATCGAGCGGCGAGAACTTCGACACCTTCACCTTGTAGATCTTCTCGAGGCCGTCCGGACCGTAGGCCCGCTTCTCCAGCTCGACTGAAGCCGCCGATCGCCACCCCGTCGGTGATCTTGGTCAGGTCGGCGAGGGAGGTCACGCCGTTCTGCTCGGAGAACTCCTTGGTGACCACGTAGACGTCCTGATCGCTGGCCGGCGACGCCTTCAGCACCTTCAGGTCCGCCGGCAATGCCTCGGGCAGTGCGGCCTCGACCTCCTCGGCGGTCTTGGCCGTGGCGTCCTTGTCGAAGTTCAGCAGCAGGTTGCCGGTGTACTCGGGCACGACCGAGATCGACTTGTCCTGCAGTGCCTTGATGTAGACCTCGCGCGACCCGATGCCCAGCTTGGTCGAGGACTCGATGCCCTTGGCCTTCAGCGCCTGGGAGTAGATCTCGGCGATGATGCTGGACTCGGTGAAGTTGGCCGAGCCGACGACGATCGGCGCACTGGCCGCGCCGGAGCCCGACGCCGATGGCGCGCCGGATGCCTGACCGAGCGGATCGCCGCCGCCACCGCAGGCAGCGAGAACCAGCGCAGCGACGGCCAGGCCGGCCGTGGCAATGGACTTCTTGATCAACATGTCTGACTCCGTCTCGTTGCCGGTCTATTCCCGACTGTTGGACTAGGTTATGTAGAAGCGAACACGTAGCGTGGGTGTCGTCTTGCTGCGTGGACGCGCCCGTCGAGCCGCCAACCAGGCGATGGCGCCGAGGAGCAGATCGAGCACGATGGCCAGCAGCGGCGATCAGGAACGCGCCGGCGAACATCTGAGGGTAGTCGTTGGTCGCGCTGACCGGAGATCAGGAGCCGGCCGAGACCGCCGCCGCCGACGAAGGCGGCCACCGTCGCCGTCGCCACGACCTGCAGGGTGGCGCTGCGCAGGCCGGAGATGACCAGCGGCACCGCGAGTGGCCACTCGACCTTGCTGACGACCTGGCCCTCCGACATGCCGAGCGCCCGGGCGGCGTGCACCGCCTCCCGGTCGGCCCCGTGGATGCCGGCCGCGGTCGCGGTGAGGATGGCGGGCAGGGCCAGCAGGGTGAGCACGAAGACCGATCTTGAAGAAGCCGGTCCCGAGCAGCAGCACGACCAGCACCAGCAGACCCAGCGACGGGATGGCCCGGGCGCCGTTGCTCAGCCCGATGACCAGGAACGAGCCGCGGCCGGTGTGCCCGATCAGGATGCCCAGCGGAATGGCGATCGCCGCCGCGATCGCCACCGAGGCGGCCGTGTAGGCCAGGTGCTGCAGCAGCAGGTCGAGGATGTTGTCCGGGCCGAGCCAGTTGGCCGGGTCCTGCAGGTACGCGAAGATGTTCATGCCAGTCGCCGCTTTCTCGCCCAGGGCAGGGTGCCGCGCTGGATCAGCAGGATGAGCCGCGTCGGCGACCAGGGCCAGCAGCCACGCTGAGCACCAGCCCGACGATCAGCGGGGTGTAGAACCGGCTGCTCAGACCGCGGTCGAACAGCTTGCCCAGCGCGCCGCTGCCGATCAGGGCCGCCACACTGACCAGGGCGATGTTGGACACCGTCGACCACCCGGAGTCCGGCGAAGATCACCGGCATGGCGAGCGGCAGCTCGACCCGAGCGAGCCGGCGGAACCAGCCGAAGCCGACGGCGGTGGCCGACTGCTTGACCGCGGCCGGCACCGACCGGAGGCCGTCGACCACGCTGCGGACCAGCAGGGCGACCGAGTAGATGGCCAGCGCCACGGCCACGTTCAGCGGGCTCAGGATCGGGGTGCCGAGCACCAACGGCAAGGCGACGAACAGCGCCAGCGACGGGATCGAGTAGATGACGCCGAACACGGCCAGGATGGAATTGGCGGCCGCGCCGGTCTTGAACACCAGGTAACCCAGCGGCACGGACACGATGAGCGCCAGCACCACCGGGATGACCGCGAGCACAGCATGCTCACCCAGCAGCCGGGCGATCGTCATCGAGATTGCGGTTGATCCAGCCCCAGTCGAGATTCACCGGACCGGGTCCTTCTCGTCGTCGGTATGCGGGGTCGGTCAGATCGACCGGCTCGCCGGAGACCACGGTGACGTCAGTCTCCCGGTCGACCTCCGCGGCACCGGCGCCGTCTCGGCCTTCTCGTCGGGTTCGACCTTGTCGATCACCGCGGTGGCGTCATCGTCATCGTCGCCGGCCGACTTCGCCGCCGGCTCGGGCGGCTCGGTCGGCTCGGAGTCATCGGTCGGGACCGGCTCGGGTCGCGGCTGCGTCGGCCGCGTCGTCGGCTCCGCGGCCGGCTCATCGAGGCTCCGCGGTCGGTCGACGTCGACCTCGGCCGGTCTCGTCAGCCGCGTCGGCTCGGCCGCTGGTCGGCTCGGCCGCGATCTCGTCGGCTTGTCGTCGGCCGCGGTCGTCTCGGGCGCATCGGCGACTGCGGCGGGTTGCCCGCCGCGCAGCCTCGGCATCGCGGACCGAGATCGACTCGGCCACCGCGGCCCGCGAGCCCTTCACCTGCTCGAGGATGTCCCGAGCGGTCACCACTCCGGCGAACCGGCCGGTGTCCGGTCTCGACCGCCACCGCCAGCCCGAACGGCGAGGTCAGCGCCGAGTCGAGCGCGTTCCGCAGGGTGTCGGACTCCGGGATGAACGTGGAGCCGAGCCGAGGACCCGGCCGGGCCGCTGCCGATCCGACCCAGCCGACCGGGCGGGCGTCGCCGTCGACGACCAGCGTGGGCTCGTCGCCGCGCGGGCGTGTCCACGTCGCGGACGACCTTCACGCTGTCCAGGCTCGAGTCCGCTGGCCGGCAGGAAGGACAGCGAGCGGTAGCCGCGGTCGCGGCCGACGAAGCCCTCGACGAACGCGTCGGCGGGCTCGTCGAGCAGCTGCTGCGGCGTACCGGCCTGGGCCAGCCGGCCACCGACCCGCAGGATCACGACCTGGTCGCCGAGCTTGATGGCTTCGTCGATGTCGTGGGTGATCAGGATGATCGTCTTGCTGATCTGCCGCTGCAGGCCCAGGAAGAACTCGTGCAGCTCGCTGCGGACGACCGGGTCGACCGCGGAGAACGGCTCGTCCATCAGCATCACGAGCGGGTCGGCGGCCAGCGCTCGGGCGACCCCGACGCGCTGCTGCTGACCGCCGGACAGCTGCGCCGGATAGCGGTGGGCGAGCTTGCGGTCCAGTCCGACGCTGCCGAGCAGCTCGAGCGAACGCTTCTGGGTCTTGTCCTTGGACCAGCCCAGCAGCCCGGGCACGGTGCCGATGTTGTCCAGCACGGTGCGGTGCGGGAACAGCCCACCGCTCTGGATCACGTAGCCCATCTGGCGGCGCAGGGCGGTCTTGCGCTTGGACTTCAGCGGGTTGCCGTCCCAGGTGATCCGGCCGCTGGTCGGCTCGAGCATCCGGTTGACCATCCGCAGGGTGGTCGTCTTGCCGCAGCCCGACGGTCCGACGATGACGGTGATCTTGTCCGACGGGAACGGTGAGACTCAGGTCGACGACTGCCGCCGTGCCATCCCGGAACGTCTTGCCGACTGACTCGAACTCGATCACGCCAAACCCCACTCGTTGTCTTCACGCCGTACGATCCCCTGCCGACGGCAGGTCAGCACCGTGATTCAATGTCGCCACGACCCTAACCGGCACCACTGACAATCTGAGGAAGTCCCACGGCGCGCCTTGCCTTACGCTCAGGTGACGCTCCGACCCCCGTCTGCCGGCCTGTCCCCGCGATCGCGCTCCGCCGGCGCCGCTCTCCGGACTCCGGATCGACGCTGATCCGCCGCCACGTCGTCCGACGTCGGCGCCCGAGCTACTGGCACGCGCCAGAGTCGCGCTAAGTTACTGGTCAGTAACGCAAGCGTCGAATCGAGGGAGGTCGGCATGAGGATCGTCGCCATCGTGCTGGCCCTGGCGGTGTCGGTCGTCGGCGTCGCCCTGTTCGCCCGCGCCGTCCGCAGCATCGTCGGGGTGGTCAGGCTCGGCCAGCCGGCCGTCGGCCGACGATGACAGCCCGGCGAGCGCTGGAAGCACCTGCTGGCCGAGACCCTCGGCCACACCCGGATGCTGCAGTGGAACAAGGTCGGCGTCGCCCACTGGTTCGTCTTCGTCGCCTTCGGCGCCTTGTTCTTCACCTTGATCACCGCGTACGGGCAGCTGTTCGACCCGCGGTTCGCGCTGCCGGTGATCGGTCACTGGGTGGTCTACGAGTGGGCCAGCGAGCTGATCGCCTGGGCCGGGCTGATCTCCATCGTGTTCTTGATCATCGTCCGGGCCCTGCAGCGTCGGCCGCGGTCGGCAGTCGCGATTCTTCGGCTCGCGCACCTGGCAGGGCGTCTACGTCGAGCTGACCATCCTCGGCATCGTGGTCTGCGTGCTCTTGCTCCGGGCGATGGAGTTCCAGCTGCTGGGCGCGGAGACCTCGCGGCTGCACTTCCCGCTGACCTGGTTCCTGCTGCCGGCCGGGCATCGACGACGGCGAGCCTGGCGACCGGCGTCGTCGTGGTCGCCGCGATCAAGATCATCATCTCGATGGCCTGGTTCGTCGTGATCGGGCTGAACACCACCATGGGGGTGGCCTGGCACCGGTTCACCGTCTGGCCGAACATCTGGTTCAAGCGCGAGTCGTCGGGCCGGCCGGCGCTCGGCGCTCTGCCGCCGATCATCGTCGACGGGAAGCCGCTGGACTTCGCCGAGATCGAGGACCTCGACGAGGACGCCGCGCTCGGGCGTCGGCAAGGTCGAGGACTTCACCTGGAAGGGCCTGCTCGACTTCACCTCGTGCACCGAGTGCGGCCGCTGCCAGTCGCAGTGCCCGGCCTGGCACACCGGAAAGCCGCTGTCGCCCAAGCTGCTGATCATGGACCTGCGCGAGCACGCGTACGCCAAGGCGCCCTATCTGCAGGCCGCCGAGGCGGCGCGGGCGGCGCTGCCCGAGGCGACCCGCACCGAGGCGGCCCGACCGCTGGTGGGGCCGATCCAGGTCAGCGACGGGGTCGCCGGGGTGATCGATCCCGACGTGCTGTGGTCGTGCACCAGCTGCGGCGCCTGCGTGCAGCAGTGCCCGGTCGACATCGAGCACGTCGACCACATCCTCGACCTGCGCCGCTTCCAGGTGATGATGGAGTCGGAGTTCCCGCAGCGAGCTCAACGGGCTGTTCAAGGGCCTGGAGAACAAGGGAAATCCGTGGTCCATGAGCCCGCGCGGCCGGATGGACTGGGCGAAGGACCTGCCCTTCGCCGTCCCCGTCGTCGGCGAGGACGTCGAGGACCTCAGCGAGGTGGAGTACCTGTTCTGGGTGGGCTGCGCCGGCGCGTACGAGGACCGGGCCAAGAAGACGACCCGGGCGGTGGCCGAGCTGCTGCACACCGCCGGCGTCTCGTACGCGGTGCTGGGCAACGGCGAGACCTGCACCGGCGACCCGGCCCGCCGGGCGGGCAACGAGTTCGTCTTCCAGCAGCTGGCCATGGAGAACGTGGAGACGCTCAAGGAGGCCAAGGCGACCAAGATCGTCACCAGCTGCGCCCACTGCCTGAACACGCTGAAGAACGAGTATCCGCAGCTGGGTCTGCAGGTCGAGGTGGTGCACCACACCCAGCTGCTGAACCGGCTGGTCCGCGACGGCAGGCTGACCCCGGTCGCCCCGCCCGCCGGGCTCGGTCGACCGGGCGGACCATCACCTACCACGACCCGTGCTACCTGGGCCGGCACAACGAGATCTACGACCCGCCGCGCGAACTGCTCGAGATCCTGCCCGGCGCCACCGTCGCCGAGATGCCGCGCAACCGGCAAGCGCTCCTTCTGCTGCGGCGCCGGCGGCGCCCGGATGTGGATGGAGGAGAAGATCGGCACCCGGATCAACATCAACCGGACGGCCGAGGCGGTGACCGCGCTCGGCGACGTCCGAGGGCCGGCACGATCGCCACGGCGTGCCCGTTCTGCCGGGTGATGCTGACCGACGGCCTGACCGCGCAGCAGGCCGACGGGACCGCGCCGGAGTCGACCGAGGTGCTGGACGTGGCCCAGTTGCTGCTGGAGTCGGTCAAGCGCGGATCATGAGCAATCTGCAGTGTCCGGTCACGATGATCCTGGCGCCGCCCGGCGATGCGCTCGGCCTGGCCGGACGGCTTCGCGATGAGCGGATCTCGACGATCTGGTGCGATTCGCAGGCTCCGGCGATGCACGCGGCCGAGGTCGTCGCCGACCGAGCTGGGCGTGCCCGACGTCCGGGTGCAGGCGGCGAGCGCCGACGAACTGGAGTCCCTGGCCGATGAGTTCCGCGGCGAGACGGTGCTCGGCATCGTGCCGGAGCCCGTGCTGCTGGAGCTGCTCGGATCAGCTGTTCCCCACTCAGCCGCCCAGCGGCCTGGCGCCCGGCGAATCGTGCCGGCTGAGCTATGACGGCGAAGCCTGGACCATCAGCCCTGACCAGAGATTTCCGACTCGCGACGTCACCAGCCTTGATTTTGACGTCATATTGACGTCATAGTGGTGTCATGGACCTTTCACCGTATGTCGAATCCGTTCGGACCGGCGTGGCGAACGCCTCATCGCTGGCCGACGAGCACACCCAGCAGGTCGCCGACCGGCTGGGCGCCGCGATCGAGTCCTCGACCCGACTCGCGCTCATCCAGGCGCTGTCGGACGCGGCGGCCACCATCAGCGCCGAACTCGCCCCGTCATCGGTCGAGCTGCGGATGTCCGGCCAGGAACCGGAGTTCGCCGTCATCGTGCACGGCACCGACCAGGAACCGACGCTGCTGCTCCCCGATGCCGACCCGAGAGCGCCGCCACCGGCGACGAACCCGATGCGGAGATCGACGACGAGCCGGTCGCCCGCGTCACCCTGCGGCTGCCGCAGTCGGTCAAGTCCAAGGTCGACGATCGGGCGACCGCCGAGGGCATCTCCACCAACGCCTGGCTGATCCGCGTGGTGATGGATGCGCTGGTCGACGACTCGGGACGCGGCGGCTGGTGGCCGCCCCGACGGCCGGGGCCGCCCGACGCGCCCGGAGCCTTCTTCGGACCGAACGGACCCTTCGGCCAGCACGGGGTCTTCGGTCCCAACGGACCCTTCGGCCAGGTCGGCCGCTCCGAGCCGATCGGACCGTCCGCACGACGACGAGCGGCGTTCCCGCGGGAACGTCCAGGGGTGGGTCCGATGACGTCGGCGAACTCGGTGTACGAGGGCGTCCGGCACGTCGTGATCGACAACTTCGGCGGCGGGTCGATCACCATCGAACCCGGATCAGCCGTCCGACGCGGTGGATTCGTCGATCAGCGCCGCGGACGAGGGGTTCCTGGCCGACGTCCAGGCGCGTCATGATCATGACCAGCTGCGGTTCAGCTTTCCCGACCCAGCTGTTCCGCAACACCTCGGCCCATCTTCGGCTCGGCGTACCGGCCGGCCTGACGTTCGTGATCAAGGCCGGTTCCGCCGACATCTCGATCAGCGCCGACATCGGCCGGTCGAAGATCGTCAGCGGCTCGGGCGACATCACGATCGGGAAGGCTGCCGACCTCGACTGCTCGACCGGGTCCGGCGACATCTCGGTGCTGCGCGTCGACGGTCGTGCGGCCCGGATCGCCTCCGGCTCCGGCGACGTCACCGTCACCGAGGCGCACTGTCCCGTGACGGCCAAGTCCGCGTCCGGCGACGTGGTGGTCAGGTCGTTGCGCGGCTCGCAGCTCCAGGCCAACTCGGGATCCGGTGACATCGCGGTGACCTCGACCAGCGGATCGGTCGACCTGCGGTCCGCGTCGGGCTCGCTGACCATCGGCGTCGCCGACCAACTGCCCGCCTGGCTGGACCTCACCTCGGTGTCCGGGGAGATCCGGATCGCCCTGGAATCGACCAGCCCACCCGAGAAGGGCGAGCCGTACGTGGCCGTCCGGGCGCGTACCGCGTCGGGTGACATCGCGGTCTATCGCGCCTGAGGCCGGAGCAGCTGCTAGATCTCCGTGCGGTGGAAGTTCAGGTGGGAGCGGCTCGGCGTCGGGCCGCGCTGGCCCTGATAGCGGGAGCCGTACTCGGTCGAGCCGTACGGGTGCTCGGCCGGTGAGGCCAGCTGGAAGAAGCACAGCTGGCCGATCTTCATCCCGGGCCAGAGCTTGATCGGCAGGGTGGCGACGTTGGACAGCTCCAGGGTCACGTGTCCGGAGAAGCCCGGGATCGATGAAGCCGGCGGTCGCGTGGGTCAGCAGGCCGAGCCGGCCGAGCGAGGACTTGCCCTCGACCCGGGCGGCGATGTCGTCGGGCAGCGTGACGACCTCATAGATCGAGCCGAGCGCGAACTCGCCGGGATGCAGGATGAACGGCTCGTCGGCCTCGGGCTCGACGGCGCGGGTCAGCTCCGACTGCTCCTGCGGACGGGTCGATGTGCGGATAGCGATGATTCTCGAAGACCCGGAAGTAGCGATCGAGGCGGACGTCGATGCTCGACGGCTGGACCATGTCAGCCGAAAAGGGCTCCAGCCCGATCCGCCCGGCGGCGACTTCAGCCTTGATGTCGCGATCCGAGAGCAGCATGCGGCGACCTTATCCGGTCAGCCGCGCCGGATCTTGAGCCAGTGGTCGCCGATCGAGACGATCGAGTCCTCGGTGACGTAGATGATGTCGCCGGTGCGACAGCGGGTCGAGACGCCCGTCGGCGGTGGTGACCGTCGAGCCGTTGGTCGAACCACGATCCACCACGAACAGCCCGCCGGCGTCCAGCCCGATGGCCAGATGCGACTTGGAGACCGTTCGCGTCTCGTCGGCCACCTTGATCAACTGGGCATCCTCCTCGCCCGGCTGGGGCTGCGGGTTGCGACCGAGCAGCACCAGACCGTCGATGCTGATCTCGCCGGCCGTCGTCCAGCACCGCCATCCACTGCGGCGCGCGGGCGATCCGGACGGCGGCGAGGCCGCCGGAGCCGAGACCTGGGTCTGTTCAGCCGGCGAGGAGCCCGACACCGGCGCCGGGCGCCGGAGCGGAGAACGGATCGGCTGGCGCCGGCGGATAGCCGCCGGCGCCCGATGGCGGAGTCAGTCGCGGTGGCTGCTGGGCCGCCGGGAAAACCGGCCGGCGGGCCGTAGCCCGGCGGTGGCGCCAGCGGCGTGGCGGGCGGCGCCGGCTGCGGCTGGTACCCCTGGGACGGCACCTGCTGCGGCGCGTACTGGGGCTGGTACTGCTGGGGCGCCGGCTGCTGCTGCGGATAGCCCTGCTGGCGGCGGGTAGCCCTGCTGCGGCGGGTAGCCCTGCTGCGGCGGCGTAGCCCTGCTGCGGACCAGCGCTGGTCGGACCGCGGCGGCGACCGCGGCTGCCGGTGCTGACCGGCGGCCCCGGCGCCAGCGTCCGCTCCTTGATCATCACGGCCTTCGCGGCCAGGTCGTGCCAGCCCTGCTTGCGCGGATGCAGAACCAGCAGGATCAGCATGATCGACCAGGCCGATGCCGGTGAAGCTCAGCAGCCACAGGATGACGCCGCGGATCAGGGCCCGGGCGAGCCGATCGGGCGCCCGTCGTAGAAGCCGACGAGTTGCAGCTTCATCACCTGCATGCCCGGGGTCGCCGCTCGTGACGCCAGCCGGAACCACAGCAACAGCGCCCAGCCGAGGGCGACCAGGCCCGAGACCACGCTCGAGAGCCAACTGCAGGCCGCCGGAGGTGGACGGCAACACGAACCCGATGACCGTGCTGACGACGGCCGGCACCGAGATGTCGATCAGATACGCGACGAACCGCTTCCCCAGGGGAGCGACCTCGACCCCGGGCGGAAGACCGGTCTCGCGATTGGGACTTGCCGGTGCGGGGGATTCCATGCTCAGACTCCTCGTCGTTGGCGATCGTCGCCACGGTGCTTGACGCTACTGCGGAAAGTCAATCAAAACCGAGACTCCATCCCCAAGCTCAACGACACTACCCAACTGCACCGGCTGGGGCTGTACCCGGTGTCAGCTGTTCGCGGCCGACCCCGCCGGGGCGCGATCAGCGTGGTCCCGTTGGTCGAATGCAGGTCGGTCACGACGACCTGCCACCCGTCGGGCAACACCTCCAGGTGAGTCCGGCTGATGTCGTGCCCCGGACTCGGCACGGTCATCAGCCGCGGCGCGCGGGCCGTGGATCGGTCGCCGGTCGGGGCCCGGCCGACCAGCACGGCGCGGTCCACGTCCGCGGTCGTGCCGTCCGAGGCGCGGAGGACGGCCAGCACGGGGCGGGGCACCAGGCGGGGGCCCTGGGGCGCGATCGGGCTGCCGCAGATCCGGCAGAGGGTGGCGTTCTGCGGGCTGTTGTGTCCGTACTGGCAGACCACGGCCATGATCATCGAGTCGGCCGACAGCTGAGCCGTGGGTTCGATGGGTTCGGTCGGCGGTGGCGGCCGGGGGCAGCACCATCAGCTGGGTGTCGGCGTTCTCGAGCTCCTCGAAGGGGTTCGGCTCGACCGCGGCCGGTTCCGGCTCGGGCTCCGGCTCCGGCTCGGGCTCCGGCTCCGGCTCGGGCTCGGGCTCCGGCTCGGGCTCCGGCTCCGGTTCGGGTTCGGGCTGCTGGGCCCGGCAGGCTCAGGGGGCGTCGGCAGGGATTCGGGGATCGGGAGCGGTTCGGGCGGCAGGTCGCCGAACGGATCGATCATCAGCTCGGTGGCCTGTCCGTCGAGCGGCGCCTCGTCGCCGCTCGCGACCTCGACGACCGCCGGCTGCTCGGATTCGACTGACTCGACCCCTTGCGGTGAGCTGACGCGCGCGCCTTCGGACGCATCGAGCTGAATCGTGGACGCGCGTACCGCTCCGACGACCAGCGGCAGCCGTAGCGGGCCCGCCGGCTGCTGTGGCGTGTCCACCCGGACCTGTGACAGGTGAGCCAGACCGATCTCGGTCCAGGTCTGGATGCCCTCTCCGGTCGCCACGACGTCACCGGTCGCGACGTCGACGACCGAGACATCGCCGCGGACCAGCGACCGCATGCCCTGCTCGGTCCAGAAGAACGCCGCGAAGGTCGGCATGGTGTCGATCTTGAACGCGGCCAGCCGGGTGGCCAGATCGGGCATCGAGGCTGAGGAGACGACGTGCTCCCAGAGCTGATCGAGCAGCGCGGACACGATCGTCGCCCGGAGGCTCGAGGAGCACCAGGGACGTCGGGCCGCCCAGCACCAGCCAGTCACCGGGACTGTAGGTCGCCCGCCACTGGCCCACCATTGCGCTCATCGCTACCCCGTCTGATCGAGTGTCGACAGATCACATTCCGTCGTTGCTCGGCCATTCTCCCAAAGCCTGGCGATCAGAGGAAAATCAACCGCGTTCTCATCGGCTCTATGCTGACCCGCGGTGCAATCAGCAGAGGCAGAGCTACCCGGCGAGGATGCGGTCGACCGCATCCTGCTGCACGAACTCGACGCCTCCGGCTGGCTCGGAGACCGGTACGCGGTCGCGGTGGACGACGTGACGGGCGCGCTGTCGACCGGGCTGGCGGCCCGAGGCGACGGCGGAACGGTCACCCGCTGCCACGACTCGCTGATCGCCGAACGGGCGGTGACCGCGCGGCTGACCAGGTCGGGCCTCGAGGTGCCAGCCGGGCACCTCGGACCGGAGACGTTCCGGGATGCCGAACTGGTGCTGCTCCGGTTGCCCAAGAGCCTGGCCGCACTCGACGAACTGGCCGAGGCCATTGCGCGCCAGGCGGCTCCGACCGTCCGGGTGCTCGCCGGCGGGCGGATCAAGCATCTGACGCGGGGCATGAACGACGTCCTGGCCCGGCATTTCGGCCAGGTCAGCGCCAGCCTCGGCCGGCAGAAGTGTCGGGTGTTGCGGGCGAGCGAGCCGATTCGAGACGCGCCGAGCACCCAGCCGGCCACGCGTCGGCATGACGATCTCGGCGCTGACCGTCTGCGCGTACGGCGGGGCGTTCGCCGGCAGCTCGATCGATCTCGGCAGTCGCTTCCTGCATCAGCTTCGTCGACCGGCTGGCGCCCGGCGCGCGGCACCATCGTCGACCTGGGCTGCGGCACCGGCGTGCTCTCTGTCGCCGCGGCACGGGCGCTGCCCGACACCCAGGTGCTCGCGATCGACGAGTCCTGGGCCGCCGTCCGCTCGGCGCGGGCCACGGCCGCGGCCAACGCGCTCGCCGACCGGATCACCGTCGAGCAGTCGGACGGGCTGCAGGGTGTCGCCGACGGCTCGGTGAGTCTCGTGCTCTGCAATCCCCCGTTCCACCGCGGCACGGCCCGCGAGTCGGCCACCGCCTTCGCGATGATCGACGAAGCGGCGCGGGCGCTGGCGCCCGGCGGCGAGCTGTGGATGGTCTTCAACTCCCACCTGCCCTACCTGCCGGCGCTGCGGCGGGTGGTCGGCCGCACCACCGTCGCCGGGCAGAACCCGCGCTTCACCGTCACCCGCTCGGTGCGTCGCTGACCTTCGGCCGCCACGGCTTCAGCCAGTCGGTCTCCGGCCAGCCCTCGGCGGCGGCCATCAGCTCATACATGGTGGCGCCGTCGATGTGTTCGCGGATGATGTCGGCGTGCCCCGCGTGCCGGGCCAGCTCCTCGATGACGTGCAGCAGGATCCAGCGGGCCGAGAAGCCGTCGGGGTCCTTCGGGATTCCACGGTGCGTCGCGCGAGCTGGACCCGGTGATCAAGATCATCGAGCTCCGCGACCGCCGCCTCGGTGTCGGCGGCGACCTGGTCGAAATCGGCGATCACCGACGCCAGGGTCTCGTCACCGGCGAGGGTGAAACTGTCGGTGTAGGCCTGCTCGTTCGCGTACTCGACATTGCCGCGCATCGTCTCGATCCAGCCCTTCTCGATGATCGCGGCGTGCTTGATCAGGCCGCCGACGCTCAGCGCGCTGACCGTCGGCCGGACTCGGGCCTGCTCCTCGGTCAGGCCGAACGCGGCATTCTTGAGTCCTTCACGTTGCTGGACGAGGTAGGCGACCAGCGCCTCTCGTTCGGTGCTGACTGACGGCGGGCGTACCGGGCACGGAGCATCTCCTTCGTCGACTAGACGGACTCCGTCATCGTCGCACCGGCCACCGACAGTTTCGCGGTCAGATCACCGCGGCCCGGACGGAGAGCACGTCGGGCAGGTGAGCGGCGATCTGCGACCAGTTCTCACCGTCGTCGGTGCTGGCGAAGATCGAGCCGTCCCGGGCGCCGAGGTAGAGGCCCATCTGCTCACCGTTGTCGGCGCTCATCGCGTCGCGCATCACCGCCGCGAAGAAGCCGTCGGGCAGCCCGGAGGCCGAGGGCTGCCAGGTCTCCCCCGCGTCGTCGGAGCGCCAGACCCGAGCCTGACCCTTCGGCGGGATCCGCTCGCCGTCGGCCACCAACGGGAAGACGAAGACCGTCTCCGGCCGCTGAGGATGGACGACGATCGGGAATCCGAAATCGGCGGGCAGCCCGTCGGCGATCGAGACCCAGCTGATCACCGCGCGTCATCGGAGCGATAGACGCCGTGGTGGTTCTGGGCGAACATCCGTTCCGGCGCCGAAGGATGCGCGGCGATCTTGTGCACACACTGGCCGAACTCCGGCCAGGGGTCGGGAAAGAAGTAGGCCTTGATGCCGCGGTTGGCGGGGGCCCACGTCTGCGCCGCGGTCGACGGTGCGGTAGACGCCGCCGGTGGACATGGCCACGGTGACCCGCGCCGGATCGGTGGGGTGCGGCAGCACGGAATGGATGGCCTGGCCGCCGAAGCCCTCGCCCCACTCGTTCCCGGTGCGGATGGTCCCAGAGCGATCGGACCAGGCTGAACGACTCACCGCCGTCCTCGGAGCGGAACAGGGCGGACGGCTGCGTCCCGGCGTAGACCACGTCGGGCTCGTCCGGGCCGCCCGGCTGGATCTGCCAGACGCGCTCGACGCTGCTGCCCAGGTCCTCGGGAAACCGGACGGCCGCGCCCTGCGACTCGGTCCAGGTCGCACCAAGATCATCAGACCGGTAGACGCCCGGTCCCCAGTGTTCACTGGTGCCGCCGACGAACATCCGCGGCTGATCGCCCCGGGTGTCGATGCAGGTGCCGTAGATGCCCTGCATCAACAGGTGCGGTTCCGACCACTCCCACTCCTGGCGACTCGCGTCGGACCGGCCGACCCACAAGCCCTTCTTGGTGCCCGCCAGCACCACCGCCTCGGCCATCATCACCTCCGGTTGCTTGTCCTCGATTTCCTCAGGCTCATCCGCAGCACGGCCCGGCGTCAAGAGTCCGGCGTCAGCGGCCTCAGCTGAGCGCGGCGGCGCCGAACGAGACCCGGAACCGCTTGCACCAGATGGTCACACTACGCAGTTCGCCGAGGTCGACATCGGCGGGGACGGCGTAGTTCTGGTTGCCGAGGTTGGCCTTCAGCCGGCCGAGCTCGACATGGGGATGCTCACCGAAGACGTACCAGCCATCCTTGCCCTCGATGACCGGGCCAGAACTCAGCCAGACCCGTAGGTCCGGGCCACTGGAGGTGTCGAGATCCTCGAAGCGCAGGAGACGGCTGCCGTCGGCGAGCTTGATGATCTTGACCTGGCCCGACGTCTGGTGCTCGTGGCTGATCAGCCGGCCGGTGCGGATGATCTTGGGCTCGACCGCTGCCGGACTACGGTCGGCTTCGGCGTCGACTTCGTTGCCGATGGCTGGGTCGGGGGCCGGATCAGCCGACTCGGTGACGCTCGAGGAGACCAGGGCCTCGGTGGGCAGCAGATCATCCGCCCGCTCGTCGACGAACAGTCGCCACGGTTGGAAGAGCCCGGCCGCGATCACCAGCGCGGCAACGCCGAGGGTGCCAACCGCGACGAGCAATCCGCGTCGCCGTCGTACCGTTGCCATGCCCAGAACCTAGCTGGAGATTGCTCCCCGGAGCACTCATCGCCCGCCGGTGTAAGCGCGTTGTAAGGGTTAGTCGTCGACGCGGACCCAGGCGGCGGCCTCGGCCGGCAGTCCGCCATCGGTCAGCGCGCTGCTGCTGAGCAACACCTCGCCCGGCGGAAGATCAACCGGGTGCTCGCCGAAGTTGCTGATGCAGCGGATGGCGCCACGATCGAAGGCCAGCACCGTCGGATCGGTATCCACCCAGCTGAAGTCGTCGTCGGCGAAGCTGTCCCGCCGCAGCGCGAGCGCCCGGCGGTAGAGGTTCAGCGTCGACTCCGGATCGCGATCTTGGACGGCGACGGCGACCTCGGCGAACCATGCGGGTTGCGGCGGGCGGGCCGGCCCCGGGCCGAAGCCGTACGAGGGACCATCAGCAGTCCAGGGCAAGGGAACGCGGCAACCGTCACGTCCCTTCTCGACACTGGATCGGCTGGCCATCGGATCCTCCAGCACCTCAGGTGACAGATCGCCGACCTCGTGCAGGCCGAGTTCGTCCCCTTGATAGATGTAGGTCGAGCCGGGCAGCGCGAGCAAGATCAAGATCGCGGCGCGCGCCCGTCGAACACCACGATCACGATCCAGCGCGGGCGATCGGCCGTCGGTGAGCAGCCAGGCCCGCGAGACCTTCTGCGCCGCCTCACCCTCGGCCAACGGCAGGCCGTATCGGGTGGCCACCCGCGGCGTGTCGTGGCAACCCAGCAGCCAGGTGGTCGTCGAGCCGGAGTTGATCATGTCCGCGAGACCGGAGTCGATCACCTCGCGATAGTCCGCCGCGCTGAAGTTCGCATCCTGCATGGCGAAGTTGAAGGCCTGGCCGAGGCTGGCCGGCGAGGCGTAACGCGCCCGCCTGGTCGGATGCACGGACGCCTCGGCAACCGCGAACCGCGGCGGGTCGTACTCGTCGAAGATCGTCCGCCACTCGGCGTAGATCTCCTGCACGTCGTCGCGATCCCACAACGGATGCGAGCCGTCGGATCTCTTCATCTCCGCGATCTCCCCCCACGGGGCATACGGCTCCGACATGTCCTTGCGCAGCCCGTGCGCCACGTCGATCCGGAATCCGTCGACACCGCGATCGGACCAGAACCGCATGGTGGTGCGGAAATCGGCCCGGACTTCCTCGTTCTCCCAGTTGAGGTCGGGTTGCTCGGGGGCGAAGCAGTGGAAGTAGAACTGTCCGTCACCGACGGGCTCCCAGGCCGACCCGCCGAACAGCGATTGCCAGTCGTTGGGGGGCTCGCTGCCGTCCGGGCCGGATCCGTTGCGGAAGATATAGCGCTCGCGTTCGGGCGAGCCCGGGCCGGCGGCGAGCGCGTCGACGAACCACGGATGCCGGTTGGAGCTGTGGTTGGGCACGATGTCGACGATCACCTTCAGCTCCGCATCGTGCAGCCCGGTGACCATCGCGTCGAAGTCGTCGAGCGTGCCCAGCCGCGGATCGATGTCGCGATAGTCGTCCACGTCGTAGCCGCCGTCGGCCAACGCGGACGGATAGAACGGGCTCAACCAGACGGCATCGACGCCGAGCTGTTTGAGATAAGGGATCCGTGAGGTGATCCCCGGCAGATCGCCGATGCCGTCACCGCCGGAATCGGCGAAGCTCCGAGGATAGATCTGATAGACCGCCGCCGTACGCCACCATTCCGCTGCCACCTGCCCAGTCTTTCGTATCGGGCGCGCGCCCGTGTGTTCTTGGCGCGCCGCGGGGGTCCAAGGGGGTCGCCCCCCTTGCTTAATTTCAGCGCAGCGTGATCCAGGTGCGCGAGGCGGCGGACTCGGCCATCGCATCGATGATCTCGGCGGCCTTCAGCGCGTCGTGGATCGTGGCTCCGACCGGTTGTCCGGTGGCGATCGACTGGACCAGCCGGTGCGCCTCGATCACCTTGAGGTCGTCGTAGCCCATCGCGATGCCCGAACCCGGTTGGAAGTTGATCAACTCCCCATCACCGGGCGCGACGTAGCGGGTGACGTACGAGGCGTTCTGATAGTCCTGATCGAGGCAGAGCTGCAGCTCGCCCATCCGGCGGAAGTCCCAGGCCAGAGCGCCGCGCCGGCCGTGCACCTCGATGCCGTACGTGCACTGCTCCCCCACCGCGACCCGGCTCGATTCGAGCATCCCGCGTACCCCGGTGCTCGACGATCCCGTTCCGGGCAGGCTGTCGAAGCGAAGCAGCGCCGACACGTAGTCCTCGTTCTCCACCGGACCCAGCGGACCGCCGGCGCCGCGGGAGAAGTGCGACGCGGCACCACTGGCCTGCGGCCGCTCGGGAATGAAGATCGCCGAGTCACAGACGAGCTCGGTGATCTCGCCGATCAGGAACCGACCAAGATCAACACCGTGACTCACCAGATCACCGAGGACGCCGGAGCCGGCCCATTCGTTGACGAACCGCCAGCTCAGCGCACCCTCGGGATGCGCGGAATAGTCGGCCAGCAGTCGGATCCCGACATGCTCGATCTGCGCCGAGCCGGCCGTCGGTGATCAACTGCCGGGCCAGTTCGACCGCCGGGGCGTTGCGGTAGTTGAAGCCCGCAGCCGACTGGACCCCCGCCGCCACACGGCGTCGCGGATGTCGCGGGTCTCGCCCGCATGGCGACCGGCCGGCTTCTCGATCCAGATGTGCTTACCCGCTTCGCGCGGCGGCCACGGCGACGTCGCGATGGATGAAGTTGGGCCCGGTGATGCTGACCAGGTCGATGTCGTCGCGCGCGATCAGCTCTCGCCAGTCCGCGTGCACGTCACTGAAGCCGAACGCCTGCACCGCCGACGCGAGCCGCGTGTCGCCGGCGTTGTCGGCCACCGCGACCAGCACCGGCTGCAGCGGCGCGTCGAGATAGTGCTGGCGCAGCCTCGCGTACGAGCGGGCGTGCACCTGGCCCATCCAGCCGAGCCCGACGATGCCCACCCGGAGTTGGGAACCTCTCATGCCCACACCCTTCGGTCGATAGTCGCTCAACCTTAGGAGATCCTTTGAGCGTTAGCGCCGGGTCAGCTCGTCGCCGGCCGAGCGATGGAGCCGGAGCGCCTGGACCAGCGGTTGCATCATGATCAACGCCAGCAGCAGGAAGGTCAGGCCGTACGCGGTGATCGACGCCCTCGGCCGGCGTGCCCACCGCCTGATCCGACAGCCGCAGCAACAACGCGCCGACGGCCACGCCGAGCCCGGCGGCGACCTGTTGCAACGTCGACGACAAGGTGTTGGCATCGGCGAGGTCATCGGCGCCGATGTCGGCGAACTGCAGGGAGTTGTAGGCACTGAAGCCGATCGAGCGGAACACGCCGCTCAACACCAAGATCATCGCCGTGATCCAGGTCGGCGTCGTCGGCTGCAGGAAGGCGATCCCCACCAGGGCCAGCGCGCCACCGACGATGCTGCCGATCAGCACGGTCCGGAAACCGAGCCGGCGCAGCAGCGGGCTGGTGGCCGGCTTGATCAGCACGTTGCCGGCGAACAGCAGCAGCACGTAGAAGCCCGCCCGCACCGCGGACCAGCCGAAGCCGACCTGCAGCATCAGCGGGAGCAGGAACGGCACGGCGCTGATGATCATCCGGTAGACGGACCCACCGACGTTGGTCACTCGGAAGGACGGCACCCGCAGGATGCCGAAGCGCAGCAGCGGATGCGTCGTCCGGCGAAACCACGCCCCGGTGGCGAGGAAGAAGATGATCACCACGGCCGTCGCGACCAGCAGCAGCGGTTCGATGCCGCCGGAAGCGGACGGCCGCGCCAACTCGATGCCGATCATCAGGCTGGCCAGCGATCCGGCGCAGAGCAGGAATCCCACCCAGTCGAGCGGCGCGACGGCGGCCCGGACAGCCGGGACGATCCGAGCCCCGACCACGAAGGCCAGCACGCCGAGCGGGATGTTGATCAAGAAGATCCAGTGCCAGCTCGCGACGGTGACGATCCAGCCGCCCAGCAGCGGAGCGATCACCGGGGCGAGGAGCGCCGGCCAGGTGAGATAGGCGATCGCGTCGATCATCTCGGACTTCGCCGTGACCCGCAGCACCGCGAGCCGGCCGACCGGCACCATCATCGCGCCGCCGAGGCCCTGCAGGATTCGCGCCGCAACCAGCATCCAGAGCTCAGTACTGAGCGCACAGAGCGCCGAGGCGAGGGTGAAGATCGCGATCGCGGCGAGCAGGATGCGCCGGGCACCGAACCGGTCGGTGAGCCAGCCGCTGATCGGCAGGCCGACCGCCACCGCGATCAGATAGCCGGTCATCGCGGCATTGACGTCCACCGGGGCGACCCCGAGATCGTCGGCGATCGCCGGAGCCGCCGTCGCGATGATCGTGCCGTCGAGGTTCTCCATGAAGAACGTCCCGGCGACGAGGAGGGCAAGGGGCCGGTTCACGCCGGTCACCCTAGTGGCTCTGGGCGAACCACTACGGTCGGGCGAGTTGATCTTCGAGATTGAAGACTTCCGGCACGATCTCCCACGCCTCGTCCGGGGCGCCTTCGGTGACGAAGAGGTCACCCATCGCCTGCTGCCAGCGGGCGTTGACCTCGGTCTGGGCAACCTGCTCCTGGGCCCGGGCGAGATCGTCGGCCTCGGCGTAGCCGATCAGCAGGCCGTCGTCGCGCAGGAACAGCGAGTAGTTGCGCCAGCCGGCGTCGCGCAGAGCCTCCAGGAGCTCCGGCCAGACCGCGCGATGGACCTCTCGATACTCGTCCAACCGCTTCGGGTCGACATGCCCGAGCAGGCAGTAGCGCGGCATCAGCTGTCCTCTTCGACGATGATCACTTCGAGGGTTCGCGGGCCGTGCACGCCTTCGACCCGGTTGAGCTCGATGTCGCTGGTCGCGCTCGGCCCGCTGATCATGGTCAGCGGTCGGGTCGGCGTCCAGTCGGGTGAGGGCCTGGGGCACGTCGGCGCAGATCTGGTCCGGCAGCACGATGCACAGGTGGTAGTCCGGGATCAGGGTGATCATCCGGCGGCCCATGCCGGCGGCGCCGTCCAGGATCAACGTGCCGGTCTCGGCCACCGCCGTGGCACAGGTGGTGATCACCCCGTCGGTGGCGTCCACCTCGGCCACGCTGAGCTGATCACCGGCGCCGAGCCGTCGATCCGAATGGTCGAGGAGACCAGCGCCAGCCAGGTCCCGTCCAGGCCGGCCGGCACCACCACGCTGGTTGCCTTCCGGTCGGCGAGGGCGGCGGAGATCGTGGCCGACAGGTCATCGCGGCTGCACCGCCGGACCAGCGCCTTGTAGTCGATCAGTCGATCGATCAGCCGTTCGGTCAGCTCATGATGATCAAGGTCGGAGCTGGTGCGATAGTCCCGGGCGATCTGCTCGTACGCCAGGTCGGGCGGGGGCGCCGCCCGATGCGCCTCGGCGATCCGGGCGAGCACCTCCTGCCGCGCGGTCACGGCCGGTCCTTCGGCGCGGCCGAACCGTGCTCGGCGGACCACCAGTCGCGGAAGGTCTGCTGCGGCGGCCGGGCGAAGTCGCGGGAGTCGGTCCACTGCCGGGCCAGCGGCAGCGGTATCTCACCGATCACCCCGCGCTTGCGGCCGAGGATCCGGCCGAGCCGCCCGGCCCGCAGCGCGAGCTTCCACCGGGTCGGGTTGCTCATCACGAACGCGGCCGCCTTCATCGCCGAAGCCTCGGCACTCGGCGCTTTGTGCTCCGCCGCGTACGTCTCGGTGTGCTTGGCCCGCAGGTGGACCAGGATGTCCGGGATGTTGATCTTGACCGGGCAGACGTCGTAGCAGGCGCCGCACAGCGAGGACGCGTACGGCAGCGACGCGTTGTCCTCGATGCCGGTCAGCTGCGGCGACAGGATCGCGCCGATCGGGCCCGGATAGACCGACCCGTACGCATGCCCGCCCGCCCGCTCGTAGACCGGGCAGACATTCAGGCACGCGCTGCAGCGGATGCAGTTCAGCGCGTCCCGGCCGCCGGCGTCGGCCAGCACCGCCGTCCGCCCGTTGTCGAGCAGGATCAGATGGAACTCCTGCGGCCCGTCGCCGGGGGTGACGCCGGTCCACATCGAGGTGTACGGGTTCATCCGCTCGCCGGTCGAGGAGCGCGGCAACAACTGCAGGAAGACCTCCAGATCCTGCCAGCGCGGCACGAGCTTCTCGATCCCCATGATCGTGATCAAGGTCTCCGGCAGGGTCAGGCACATCCGGCCGTTGCCCTCGGATTCCACCACGGCCAGGGTTCCGGTCTCCGCGACGCCGAAGTTGGCCCCACTGATCGCGACCTTCGCCGACAAGAACTTGCGGCGCAGATGCAGCCGGGCCGCGGCGGCCAACGCGGCCGGATCGTCGGTCAGATCTGGATCGACATCCGGCATCTCGCGCAGGAAGATCTCCCGGATCTCCGCCCGGTTGCGGTGGATCGCGGGCACCAGGATGTGCGACGGCTTGTCGTGTCCCAGCTGAACGATCAGCTCGGCGAGGTCGGTCTCCAGCGCGGCGATGCCTACGGCCTCGAGCGCTTCGTTGAGCCCGATCTCCTGGGTGGCCATGGACTTGACCTTGACCACCTCGTCGACGCCCTTGGCCCGGATCAGGTCGATCGCGATCTGGTTGGCCTCGGTCGCATCCCGCGCCCAGTGCACGATCCCGCCGCGAGCCGTGACCGCCTGCTCGAGCTGGGCCAGATACTCCCGCAGGTGCGCCATGGTGTGCACCTTGAGCTGCCGCCCGGCCTCCCGGAGCTCTTCCCAGTCGACGACCTCGTCGACCACCGCGGCCCGTTTGCCCCGGATCGTCCGGGTCGCGTTGCCGAGATTGCGCCGCAACTGGGCATTGGTCAGGCTCTTGTGGGCCGCCTCCGGGAACGTCTCGTCCCCGCGCAGATTGCCCACTCCGCGAGGCGAGGTCGGCGGCAACTGCGGCATGCCCAACATCACGTGAGTCATGACCGCGGCCCTTCGACAGGCTCAGGGCGCGAAGCTCAGTGCGAGCGTGCTCATGGCGAGCTCGCTGTCGTGCCCTGAGCTTGTCGAAGGGCCGACCAGAGCGGCGACTGCGGGTCGAGGCCAGGATCTGGGCCAGATGGAGGGTCTGCGCTCCGGCTCGGATCCGGGAGAGCCCACCGCCGATGTGCATCAGGCACGAACTGTCGCCGGCCGTGCAGATCTCGGCGCTCGGTCGCCTGCACATTCTGCATCTTGTCGGCCAGCATCGCGGTCGACGTGTCGGCGTTCTTGATCGCGAAGGTGCCGCCGAACCCGCAGCACTGATCGGCCTCGGGCAGCGCGACAAGATCAATTCCGTCGACGGCGCGGAGCAGCTGGAGCGGCTTGTCCCCCACCCGCAGCATCCGCAACGAATGGCAGGTCGGGTGATAGGTGACCCGATGCGGAAAGTACGCACCGACCTCGGTCACCCCGAGGACATCGACGAGCAACTCCGACAGCTCGAAGGTCTTGGCCGCCACCGCATCCACCTGCTCGACCAGATCCGGGGTACCGAATCGCTCGGCGATCATCCGATGCTGATGGCGGATCGAGCCGACGCACGAGCCCGACGGGGCGACGACCGCGTCGTACGGCGCGAACACCGCAGCGAACCGCTCGACCAGCGGCAGCGCCTGCTTCTGATAGCCGGTGTTCACATGCATCTGCCCGCAACAGGTCTGCGCGGCCGGGAACTCGACCTGGTGACCGAGACGCTCGAGCACCGTGACCGTGGCCCGGCCCACGTCGGGGAACATCGCGTCGGCCAGGCAGGTGATGAACAGGGCAACCCTCATGGAGTTCTCCCAGACGTTGGCTCGTAGCGAACCGGCGCAAACGTCTCGGCGACGATGCCCCGCAGGTCTTCGAGGCTACCGGAGACGAATCCCGCGGCCCGTCCTTGCACCAGGACGTTGCCGATGGCCGTCGCCTCGACCGGACCGGCCAGCACCGTGCGGCCGGTGCGATCAGCGGTCAGCTGGCAGAGCAGGGCATTCTGGCTGCCGCCACCGACGATGTGCACGGTGTTGATCTTGATACCGCTGAGCTGCTCGGCGTCGTCGAGCGTCGTCGCGTACGCCTCCGCCAGGCTCTCGAGAATGCTGCGGGCGAACTCGGCCGGCGTGGCCGGGACCGGGTCACCGCTGGTCGGCACAGAGCGCGCTGATCCGGCTCGGCATGTCGCCCGCCGGCATCAGACTCGGGTCATTCGGGTCGAACCTCGCCAGTGGTGTGTCGATCGCCGCGGCCGCCGCGAGCAGCTCGGACAACTCGATGACCTGGCCGTCCCGCTCCCAGCTGCGAACCGACTCGCTCAACAGCCACATGCCCATCAGGTTGCGCAGATAGCGCACCCGGCCGTCGACGCCGCCTTCGTTGGTGAAGTTGGCCTCCCGGCTGTTCGTCGGTGAGCACCGGCTCGTCCAGCTCGACGCCGACCAGCGACCAGGTGCCCGACGAGATGTAGGCAGCGTTCCGGCTGGTCATCGGGACGGCGACGACGGCCGACGCGGTGTCGTGCGAGCCGACGGCCACCACCTCGATCGGCTCGTCGGCGCCCAGGTCGGCGGCGACCGTCGCGGTCAGCTTGCCGATCGTCTGCCCGGGGTCGACGACCGGCGGAAACAGCGAGCGAGGCAGCCCGAGCTTGTCGATCAACTCCTGGTTCCACGCGCCGCTGACGATGTCCAGCAGCCCGGTGGTCGAGGCATTGGTCCGCTCGACGCTCTTCTCGCCGGTCAGCCAGAACCCGAACAGATCCGGGAGCATCAACATCACCGTGTCGGCGTCCAGCAGCCCGTCGGCCTTGTCGACCGCGAGCTGGTACAGCGTGTTGAACGGCAGGAACTGCAGGCCTCCGGCCGCGTACAGCTCCTCTTGATCAACGATGCGCTGGACCAGGTCCACCCCGCGCGCGGTGCGTTCATCCCGGTAGTGGAACGGACCGCCGATCATCCGGCTGCCGCGGAACAGGCCGTAGTCGACCGCCCAGGAATCGATGCCGATGCTCACGACGTCCGGACGCTGCTCGATGGCCTTGCGGAGTCCGATCAGCACCTGGCGATAGAGCTCGAGAATGTTCCAGTGCAGCCCGTCCGCGGTCCGGACCGAGTCGTTCGGGAACCGGTGCACCGCCTCAACGCTCAGCACGCCCGGCCCGACCTGGCCGAGCATCACCCGCCCGCTGGTGGCACCAAGATCAACCGCGGCCACCCAGCCGGACACCCGGTCCTGAGCCTGCCATCGTGTCCTGAGCTTGTCGAAGGACCGTCTTCCCGCCCTTCGACAGGCTCAGGGCTCGAAGCGGAGGGCTCAGGGCGCGATTGCTGGCTCATCGGAGGAAGGCGGCGGCGACTCCGGCATCGACCGGGATGTGCAGGCCGGTGGTGTGGCTGAGGTCGGCGGAGCAGAGCACGAAGACGGCGTTGGCCACGTTCTCCGGGAGCACCTCACGCTTCAGCAGGGTGCGCTGGGCGTAGTACTTGCCGAGGTCCTCCTCGTCGACGCCGTAGACCGCGGCCCGCTTGGCGCCCCAGCCGCCGGCGAAGATGCCGGATCCGCGGACCACACCGTCGGGGTTGATGCCGTTGACCTTGACCCCGTGCTCGCCGAGTTCGGCCGCGAGCAGCCGCACCTGGTGGGCCTGGTCGGCCTTGGTCGCGGAGTACGCGATGTTGTTCGGGCCGGCGAAGATCGAGTTCTTGCTACGAGATGTAGACGATGTCGCCGCCGAGCTTCTGCTCGATCAGCACCCGGGCGGCGGCCTTGGAGACCAGGAAGGAGCCCTTGGCCATCACGTTGTGCTGCAGGTCCCAGTCGGCGACCGTGGTGTCCAGCAACGCCTTGGACAGCGAGAGCCCGGCGTTGTTGACGACAAGATCAAGACCGCCGAACGCGAGCACGGCCGCGTCGATGCTGGCCCGCACCGCGTCCTCGTCGGAGACATTGGCGGCCACCCCGATCGCGACATCGGAGTTGCCGATCTCCGCGGCGGCCGCCTGCGCCTTCTCCAGATCAAGATCGGCGATCACCACGCAGGCGCCTTCGGCCGCGAGCCGGGTGGCGATGGCCTTGCCGATGCCCGATGCGGCGCCGGTGACCAGGGCGATCCGGGAGGCCAGCGGCTTGGGCTTCGGCATCCGGGCCAGCTTGGCCTCTTCCAGCGCCCAGTATTCGATCTTGAACTTCTCCGACTCGTCGATCGGGGCGTAGCTGGACAGTCCTTCGGCGCCGCGCATCACGTTGATCGCGTTGACGTAGAACTCCCCGGCCACCCGGGCGGTCTGCTTGTTCGCCCCGTAGGAGAACATGCCCACGCCGGGGATCAAGATGATCAACGGATCGGCCCCGCGGATGGCCGGTGAGTCGGCGTTGGCGTTGCGGTCGTAGTAGGCCTGGTAGTCGGCGCGGTACGCCTCGTGCAGCTCGGTCAGCCGGGCGATCGACTCCTCCACCGTCGCCGAGGCGGGCAGGTCGAGCACCAACGGCTTGACCTTGGTCCGCAGGAAATGGTCCGGGCAGCTCGTACCCAGCTCGGCCAGCCGCGGATGCTCGGCCGAGGCCAGGAAGTCCAGCACCACGTCGGCGTCGGTGAAGTGCCCGACCATCGGCTTGTCGTGGGAGGCGATCGAGCGCAGCGTCGGGGCCAGCGCGGCCGCCTTGGCCCGCCGCTCGGCCTCGGGCAGCGCGGCGTACCCGTCGAGCGCCGGCCCGAACGGCTCCGGCTTCGCGTTCTCGGCGATGTACGCGGCGGCGGTGTCGATGATCCACAGCGAATTGGCCTCCGACTCCTCCGACGTCGCCCCCCACGCGGTGATGCCGTGGCCGCCGAGGATGCAGCCGATCGCCTGCGGGTTGTCGGACTTGATCTTGGCGATGTCCAAGCCCAGTTGGAATCCGGGCCGGCGCCACGGCACCCACACCACCTTGTCGCCGAAGATCTTGCTCGTCAGCTGCTCGCCGTCGGCGGCGGTGGCGACCGCGATCCCGGAGTCGGGATGCAGATGATCAACATGGGCGGCGTCGACCAGACCGTGCATCGCCGTGTCGATCGACGGCGCCGCCCCACCCTTGCCGTGCAGGCAGTAGTCGAACGCCGCGACCATCTCATCCTCCCGGTCGATGCCGGGATAGACGTCGACCAGCGACCGCATCCGGTCCAGCCGCAGCACGGCCAGGCCGCTCTCCTTCAGCGTGCCGAGGTCGCCGCCGGAGCCCTTGACCCAGAGCAGCTCGACCGGCTCCCCGGTCACCGGATCGGTCTCGGTGCCCTTGGCGGAGGTGTTGCCGCCGGCGTAGTTGGTGTTCTTCGGGTCCGAGCCGAGCCGGTTACTCCGGCTGATCAGATCCGCCACTGCTGTGTTGGTCATTTCGCGATCCGCGAGCGGTGATCTGCTGCTGTGCGGATGCAGCCCTTCGACTGCGAGCACGCCGTAAGCGCGTGCGCGAGCGGACAACCATACGCTCCCCATCCGGCCTGGTGGCCGCCTACTCGTTCGTTGTTGATCTTGGACTGGTAGCCGGATTCGGCGTAGGCCTTCATCGGGTCGGCCGGCAGGCCGCGCGACTCCCGCCACGCGGCAAGATCGGCCGCACGTCGGTGTAGAAGGCATCCATCAGGACCCCGTTCGCGCCGAGCACGTCCCCGGCCTCCTGGGCCGCGAACAGCGCCCGACGGTCGACGAGCAACGCCCGGGCCGTCATCTCCTGGACGTTCAGCACCGACCGGATCTGGCCGGGGATCTTCTCCTCGACGTTGTGGCACTGATCGAGCATGAACGCCACATCCGAGTCCGGGCCGAAGCCGCCGCCGCGGATCACCTCGAACAGGATCCGGAACAGCTGGAACGGATCCGCCGACCCGACGATCAGGTCGTCGTCGGCGTAGTTGCGGGAGTTGAAGTCGAACGAGCCGAGCTTCCCCAGCCGCAGCAACTGCGCCGCGATGAACTCGATGTTCGTCCCGGGCGCGTGGTGCCCGGTGTCCAGACACACCGTCGCCCGCTCACCCAGCGCGGCAACCTGGACGTACGACGTGCCCCAGTCCGGCACATCGGTGTGGTAGAACGCCGGCTCGAAGAACTTGTACTCCAGCACCAGCCGCTGGTCCGGTCCGATCCGGTCGTAGATCTGCTGCAGGCTGTCGGCCAGCCGATCCTGCCGGCCCCGGATGTCACCCTGCCCGGCGTAGTTCGTGCCGTCGGCCAGCCAGATCTTCAGGTCCCGCGAACCCGTCTGGTTCATCACCTCGATGCACTCGAAGTGATGATCGATCGCCTTGCGGCGCACCGATTCATCGACATGGGTCAGGCTGCCGAACTTGTAGATGTCGTCCTGGAACGTGTTCGAGTTGACCGTGCCCAACGCCACACCGAGATCAGCCGCGTACGCCTTCAACGCGGCGTAGTCCTCGACCTTGTCCCACGGGATGTGCAAGGCGACCTTGGGCGCCAGCCCGGTCAACTCGTTGACCTTGGCCGCGTCGGCCAACTTCTCCTGGATCGTCCGCGGCGTGCCCGGCGTGCCGAACACCTTGAACCGGGTGCCCGAGTTGCCGAACGCCCACGACGGGAGCTCGATCACCTGATGACTGAGCAGGTCGGTGATGGATGCGAAGGTGGTCATGCGTTACTCCCTACTTCAGAGGTGGTGTGACCGGCTCACCGACTGGCCGCCGGTGACGATTTCGGTGTCCGAGCCCGGCAGCGCGAGCTCCGCGGTGACACCCTCGGGAAGATCGGCCTCGACCGTGAGCTCGCCGTCGACGATCTCCCACGCGACCCGGACCTCACCGTGCGGTGTCCGCAGCGAGGTCTTCGCCCAGGTCAGCCCGCCGCCCGGCTGCGGGGCGATCCGCACCCGCTGATAGCCCGGGGCGGCCGGCGCCAGGCCGCCGACGACCCGATGCATCCAGTCCGCCACCGCACCGAGGGCGTAGTGGTTGAAGCTGGTCATCTGGCCCGGGTTGATCGATCCGTCGGGCAGCATCGAGTCCCACCGCTCCCAGATCGTCGTCGCGCCCATGGTCACCGGATACAGCCACGACGGGCACTCCCGCTCCAGCAGCAGCCGGTAGGCGTGGTCGAGGTGCCCGGTCACGGTGAGCGCATCGGAGATGTACGGCGTCCCGGCGAATCCGGTCGCGACCCGATAGCCGTTCTCGGCGACCAGTTCGGCGAGCCGGTCGCCGGCGAACTGCCGCTGCGGTTCGTCCAGCAACCCGAACGCGATGGCCAGCGCGTACACGGTGGGGCAGTCGCTCAGCACCTGGCCCTCGTCGGTGACGTAGTGCTTGTTGAAGGCCGTGCGCAGCCGCGCCGCCAGCGCCGCGAAGTGCTCGGCCTCGTCGTCCAGCCCGAGCTCCCGGGCGACCGCGGCCACCGTCGCACTGCTGCGGTAGATCGCCGCCGTGGACACCACGCCCTTGTCCGCCTTCGCCGCGGCCGGGTCGTCCGGCGGCGCGGCCGGGTCGAGCCAGTCCGCGAACTGGAAGCCGCTGTCCCACAGATCCTGGTCCGACAGCTTGCCCTCCACCCGGCGGACGTGGGCCGCCATCGCGGGGAAGGCCTCGGCCAGCGCCTCCCGGTCGCCGTAGGCCTGCCAGGCCGCCCACGGCACCCAGACGGCGGCGTCGCTCCAGAACGAGGTCGAGTCCTGGGCGACCGAACTTCTTGGGCGGCGGCATGTACTTGAGCACGTCCGGGACCACGTAGGCCACCATGCCGTCGGCCGCGCGCTGCTCGGCGTCAAGATCACGGAGCCAGTCGCGGAGGAACCCGCTGGAATCGAAGAGGAACGCCGCGGTCGGGGCGAAGACGGCGATGTCGCCGGTCCAGCCCAGCCGCTCGTCGCGCTGCGGGCAGTCGGTCGGCACGTCGAGGAAGTTGCCGCGCTGGCCCCAGACCACATTGCGGTGCAACTGATTGAGCATCGGGTCGGAGCACTCGAACTCACCGATCCGCTCCAGCTCCGAGGAGACCACGACGGCGACCAGGGAGTCCGCGGTGAGCTCGCCGGGCCAGCCGGTGACCTCGGCATAGCGGAAGCCGTGGAAGGTGAACGTCGGCTCGAAGAAGTCCTCGCCGACCGCTCAAGATCAACTCGTCGGTGCACTTCGCGGTGCGCAGCGGGCGGACGCCGAGCTCGCCGTTCTCCAGCACCTCGGCGTGGCGGAGCGTGATGGTCTGGCCGCGCTCACCGCGGACCGAGAACTTCAACCAGCCAACGAGATTCTGGCCGAAGTCGATCAAGGTCTTGCCCGCCGGCGACTGCCAGATCTCCACCGGCCGGAGCTCCTCATGACGGACGACCGGCGGCCCGACGTACTCGACCAGCATGTCGGCGTCGAAGTCCAGCGCCGTGACCCCGCCCCAGGAGTCATCGGAGAATCCCGGACGCAGCCAGGCGTCCGAAGCGAGCCGGGCGTCGATGGTCTGCCCGTCGTAGAAGTCGTCGGCGACCACCGCGGACGGGCCCGAGGTCCACGACTCGTCGGTGCGCACCACCTGCTGGTGGCCGTCTTCGTAGGTGATCACCAGCGCGGCGATCGCACCGAGCCGGTCGCCGTACAGCGCTCGGGCACCGCTCCAGGTCAGCCGGCCGCGGAACCAGCCGTTGCCCAGCGCGAAGCCCAGCACGACCGGCTGGTCGGCCTGGTTCTGGAGCAGCTCGGTGACGTCGTAGCGTGCGGTAGCGCAACCGCCACTCATAGCTGGACCAGCCCGGACTCAGCACATCGTCGCCGACCTTGGCGCCGCCCAGGTAGGCCTCGAAGATGCCCTGCGCGCTCGCCTGCAGTTCAGCCGTGGCGACCGGCCCGTGACCGGCCTCCAGCGTGAACTCGGTGCGCAACAGCGGCGCGTTCTGATCTTGAGCGGAGCTGATCATGGTGGCAGTCGAGATCTCAGACATGTGGACCTTTCGGGTTCGCAGAAGGTGGTTAGAGAGTGACGGTGCAGTGCGTTGTGGGACTGTGGGTCATGCGCCATCACGAACAGACGATCGACGCCTTCACGCTGAGCGCAGGCCGCCCGGCCTGAGGTGATCGGCGTCGTCGTCGTGGGCTCGGTGGCTCGCGGTGACGAGCGGCCGGACTCGGATGTCGACGTCTACCTGGTCGTCACCGACGAGGCGTACGCCGACGCCGCTCGATCCGGACAGGTCGCCTTCGTGAGCACGGTCGGGGTGGCGTACGAGGGCGGCTACGTCGACGTGAAGCTCGCGTCGCCCAGCTACCTTCGCGCCGCTGTCGACCACGGTGACGATCCGACCCGGGCCTCCTTCGACGGCGGTCGGGTGACCTTCGATCGCAGCGGGTGAGCTCGAGCAACTCGTCGGCCGGATGGCCATCCTGCCGGCGACCACCTGGGCTCAGCGGGTGCGGACCTACCGGGCCCAGCTCGCGCTGTACGGCGGCTACTTCCTGGTCCAGGCCGCCGACCGCGGGGATCGCTTCCTGCTCCAGCACTCGGCCGTGCATGCCGCGTTGGCCGCGGGCCGGTGCGCGCTGGCCCACCATCGGCGACTGTTCCGCGGACAGAAGTACCTGGCCAAGGACCTCGGCCGGCTGGCCGAGCTCCCCGACGGATTCCTCGACGCCTGGTCGGCCGTCATCGACGAGCCCACGCCGGCGGCGGCGCGGACCTTGATCGGGATCGTCGACGCGTGGTTGGGCGATCCGTTGACCGGCGATGAAGCACTCTCGGCCTTCATCGCCGCCAACGAGCTGGGCTGGCTCAACCACACGATCCCCCCGGAGTTCTGGTGATCGGTTCAGCGTGTGCATGTCAGCCTTTGACCGCGCCGGCGGTCATGCCGGCGACGATCTGGCGGTTGAAGAACATGTACATGACCAGCGGCGGGATGGTGATCAGCAGGATGTCGGTGAACAGCAGGTTCCACTGGTTGAGGGTCTGGCTCTGGAAGTTGTAGAGGGTGAGCTGGACGGTCGCGTTCGTCGTTGCCGGGCAGGAAGTAGAGCGGGTTCTGGAAGTCGTTGAAGACGCGCGACCGCCTGCACGACGATCACGGTGATCACACCGGACGGAGCAGCGGCAAGATGACGCTGAAGAACAGCCGCAGCGGGCCGGCGCCGTCGACGATCGCGGCCTCGTCGAGCTCCCGCGGGATGCTGGAGACGAAGGACCGGAACAGCAGGATGCAGAAGGACAGCCCGAACGCGACCTCGATCAGGATCATGCCGGGCATGCGTCTTGAAGAGGCCGAGGCCCTGCATGACCCAGATCGGTCGGGACCACGGCCGGCGGGACGATCAGCCCGGCGAGGACGAAGAAGTTGCGCGACCGCGTTCCACCGCGATTGGCGCCGCTGCAGGACGTAGCCGACCATCGCGGCGAGGACGACCATGATGGTCACGCTGGCCACGGTCAGGGTGGTGCTGTTGATGAAGGCGCGCAGCACGACGTCGTCGCGGGTCTGGAGCACCTCGGAGATGTTCTCGCACAGGGCTGCCACTCGGTCGGCCAGGCTGAACGTCGAGGTCGGCGGCCTCGCGCCGGTTCTTGCTGGCGGTCAGCAGGATGAACGCGAACGGGACGAGGAAGACGACGATGGAGACGAGGATCGCGATGATGCCGACGATCAGGCCGCGGCGCTTTTCTCGTTTCATCTGTTCGGCCTCCTGCCGGTTGAGGAAGATCGACATCGGCACGATGATCGCGGTGACGACGAGGAACAGCACCACGTTGCCGGCGGTGGACAGGCCGTAGAAGCCGGCCTGGTACTGCTTGTAGATGACCGAGGCGATCACGTCGCTGGTGAACCCGGGCCCGCCCTTGGTCATCGCCCAGATGAGGTCGAACGACCGCAGGCCGCCGATCAGCGACAGCAGGATGACGGTGGTGGTGGCCGGCCGCAGCAGCGGCAGGGTGATGTTCCGGAAGCATCTGCCAGGCGCTGGCGCCGTCGACCTTGGCCGCCTCGTAGTACTCCTGCGGGATCGCCACGATGCCGGCGATGTAGATCAGCGTGGCGAGCCCGACGCCCTTCCAGACGTCGACCAGGGCCACCGAGACAGCGCGAGGTCGGGATCGGTCGAGCCAGCCCGGGCCGGTCGATGCCGACGACGCGCCAGCGCCTTGTTGATCAGCCCGTTGAACGGGTCCATCAGGACCTTGAAGGTGATGCCCGACCCCGATGGTGGACACCAGCACCGGGAAGAAGACCACCGAGCGCAGGTAGCCGCGGCCGATGATCTGGGAGGTCAGCAGCACGCCCAGCAGCATGCCGAGCACGACCTTCGCCCCCGAGGTGAGGACGGCGTAGATGAACGTGTTGATGAAGCCCCTGACCAGCGCCGGCTCGTTGAAGAACGGGACGAAGTTGTCCAGGCCGATGAACTCGGGTCGAACAGCGTCCACCGGGTCAGGCTGAAGTAGAACGACGAGAACGTCGGGACGAGGAAGAGCACGATGAAGAGACGACCGCCGGGAGCAGAAGAACCACAGCGGGTACGGGCTACTGCGCCGGCGGCGTGGTCGTCCGAGTCGGGCCGTGTCGGCCGCGACGGGGTCAGCGCTGAGACCATCTGTCATCTCCAGGTGCAGACGAGCGGGTCGTCCGGTGAGGGCTGGGGCGACCGCCGCGCGGCCGCCCCAGGCCGGGCCGGTGATGCGTGCGATCTACCAGCCCGGGAGGCCGAGCTGCTGGGCCTGCTTCTTCACGTCCTCGTCGTACAGCGCGGCGCCCTCCTCGGCCGGCGTGATGCCGGAGCCGACCTCGACGGTGATCTGCTCCAGGGTCGGGCCCTTGACCGGGGACAGGAACTCCAGCGCCGGGCTGTCTTCTCGTCGTCGAAGTAGGGCTGCATGTCCTTGACCGCGGCCGGCACGTCGGTCGGGCAGCGTGCAGCCCTTGATCGCGTACGGGCCGTCGGCGTCACCGCCTTCGGTCTGCAGCGTCGCAGCCGTCCGGGGTCGCGACGAAGGCGAGGAACTTCTTCGCCGCCTCGAGCTTGGCGCCTTCGGTCGTCTTCGGGATGTAGAGCGCGTTCGGCAGCCACAGCGTCAGTCCGTTGTTCGCGGCGTCCTCGCCCGGGCAGCGGCGAAGAAGCCGACGTCGTCGACGTTGTCCGGGTAGTTCTGCTGCGATCGCGCTGAGCGCGAAGGTGAGCATCGGGTAGTGCGCGCCGTCACCGGTCGGCCAGGCCTTCGACGCCGTCGTCGTAGGTGGCCGAGGCGAAGTCCTTGTTGAAGCAGCCCTTCGTCGTGGGCCTCCTGCAGGTGCTCGAACCCCTGCAGCGGCCGGCTGGTCGACGTACTTGCGCCTTGTTGGCCGTGTACTTCGCCGCCCAGTCCGGGTCTGCCGCCGCGACGTTGTCGAAGTCGCCGAGCACGAACAGCTGCGAGGTCCAGGTGTCGCCGGTAGCGTCTGGATGATCGGGTCGACTGCCGGCGGCCTTGATCTCCTCGTTGTTGGCATGAACTCGGCCCACGTCGGTCGGGACCTTCAGTCCGAGCTTCTCGTAGACCTTCTTGTTGTAGAGCACCCCGCCCGCGAATGTCGTTCCCAACGGCGCACCATACGTGCCGTTCGGCGTGCTCACCACTGGCTTCATCTGCTCCGAGAGCTGGCTGACCCACGCCTCGTCGGTCAGCGGCGCCAGATTCGTGTCCGGATTCAGCGCCTGGAACAACGACCCCGAGTTGTAGTAGAAGACGTCGGACATCTCGCCCGTCGACAACTTGGTCTTGTTCAGGTTGTCACCCTCAGTCCCACCGGGCTGAGTCTCAAAGGTGAGCTTGACGTTGGGGTTCGCCGCCGTGAAGCCGTCGCCGAGAGCCTTCATCAGCGCCTCGTTCGCGGTACCGGTGGAGTACAACACACTGATCGTGGTCGCCTCACCCGAACCCGAAGCATCACCACCACTGCTACCGACCGAGCCCACCGAGCACCCGGTCACGACCAGCGCCAAAGCGGATGCCACCAGTAGCGGGCGGGCACTTCGACGGATACGTACTGGAAGCACGCTTACCTCCTTGTAAGAAAATGATTGGAACGATTCACTGCGATCGGGAGTCTAGGCATAGGAGCTGGATCGCGTCAACCCCTGGCTCGACGATAACCCCGTACAGGGTGGAAAAGCTAGACCTCAGCAGGTAACGGTGTCGACAAGGCGTGGAAAATGGACCGATTCAGAGCAAGCCTCGGACAGGTGTCCGCTCCGGCTCCCCGAGCGCGGCTAGCGAGCGATTTCCGACGGGAAGCCGGCTTGGCTCCCGCCGTCGAACGGCGCACGATCAGCTCCGGCATGAACTGAACGTGCTGATGCTCGTGCGGCAGGTCATGATCGAGGGCGTCGACCTCTGCGAAGAGCAGCTCAGCCGCCCGCCGGCCCAACAGCTGCCGGGGTTGGCGGATGGACGTGAGCGGAACCGCCGCGGCTGCGGCGAAGACGATGTCGTCGTAGCCGACGATCGCGATGTCGTCCGGGACCCGGATGCCATGGGTGACGAACCCCTGCAGCAGGCCGATGGCCAGCAGGTCGTTCGCGGCGAACACCGCCGTCGGCCGTTCGGTCGCGGCATCAGGGCGATCTCACCGGCTGCGCGAACCCCGGAATCGGTGTCGAGGCGGGAGGTGGACATCGTGAGCAAGGCGCCGGCGGCATTCAGTCGCGAAGCCGCGATCTGGGCACCGAGACTCCGGTCGCGAACCTGTTGCAGGCTGCTCGGTCCGCCGACGAACGCGATCCGTTGATGGCCCAGGTCGACCAGATGCGCGACCGCGAGCCGGCCTCCTTCGACGTCGTCGACCGCCACCGTGCAGTAGTCGGCCTTGTCGCCCGCCCGATCGACGACGACGACCGGTATTCCGTGGCGCCGCAGCCGAGCCACCCGGTCGCCGACCTCACGGATCGGCACGAACAGGACCCCTCGGACCCGGTGCTCCTCGAAGAGCGCGAGATGCGCGGCTTCGCGACTCACCTGTTCGGCGCTGTTGCCGAGCTGAACGGTGTAACCCAGATCCTCGACGTAGTCCTCGACCCCGGCGACGATGTCGGTGAAGAACGGATTGGCGATCTCCATCACCACCATGCCGATCGTGCGACTCCGGCCGGCCCGCAACTGGCGGGCCGACTCGTTGCGGACCCAGCCGAGTTTGGAGATCGCGTCCTCGACCCGCTGCCGGGTCGCCGCGGAGACGACGTCCGGGGAGTTGATCACGTTCGAGACCGTGCCGACGGAGACACCGGCGAGGGCGGCGACATCCTTGACGCTGACCGACGACTTCGACAACGCCACGCGACCTCGCCTCCTCTCGCTGAGCTCCGACGACGATCCGGACTCAACGGCCATCGACCGATGTCCGGGGCGTAGGCCAGTTGATTCGCTTCAAAGTATCATCACTCCGCCTGGTCAGCTAGTCAGCGCCTCGGTGCTGCGGACGGCCGACTGTGAGCTGAGATTTGATCTTGGCGGCGCGGCTGAAACGGCTCAATTCGTCGACCGGCAGAACTGCTGCTTCCACCGAGTTGATCATGATGAGTTGATCAGGTCGTCGACCACCTGCGATCGCGCGATCTCCAGTGCCCGCACGCGGGCACCGATCAACGGTGCCTCGTCGCCGAGCTCCGCCGGATGAACACTCGCGCGGACGCTGCTCTCCACGTCCACCCGTTCGGCGATGAGTTCGGCGGCACCGGGTACGACGCCCCACGGTCCGGAGATCAAGATCACGTCCGGGTCGTACAGTGCGGCGACCGTGCCAAGTGCCGCGGCGACCGCTCGGACGATCGCGTCACGTCGGCGCCGGGCTTCCGCCGATCGGCCGTTCATGATCTGGCCGACCAGGTCGACATCGATGGCCGCCGAACCCGGCTGCAGGAGGTCCCAGGCACCGAAGCATTCGACCAGCTTCATGGCCCGGCCGGTCGGGCCGACGGTGGAGACGTAGGCGAGTTCCCCGGCGAGGCCGCGCGATCCGTGCAGCACCTTCCCGTCGAGCACCGCCGCTCCGCCGATGCCGGCTCCGAGGTAGCAGAGGAAGAACTGCCGACGGTCACGCCCGGCCCCTTCGTGGGCCTCGGCCAGCGCCGCCCAGTTGACGTCGTTGTCGATCTGGACCGGCGCTCCGATGATCGAGGCCACCACGTCGCGGGGGGCGAACTCATCGAGCAGGAAGGGGGCATGCGGCAACCGGACCAGGCGCCCGGTCTGCTGGTCGACCGGTCCGGCCACGCTGATGGCGCAGCCGCGTACCGGGCCTGGAGCGCTGCGGACCGCCTGCTGCACGCTGGTGGAGATCAGCGGTTCCAGCCGTGCGGCATCGATCGTCGGCCGGAACGGCGCGCTGAACCCGGTCGAGCGGCACGCCGCGCAGGCTGAAGCTCTCGACCACCACACCTCCGGGACCGGCGGAGACGGCAAGCGCCACACCAAGATCATCTCGGAGCCGGCAGAAGGTGCCGGCCGGGCCGCGCTTGCCCTGCTGACGTCCCGACTCCTCGAGGACACCCACGTCCAGCAGACGCTTCACACTCTCAGAGATCGTCGGCTTGGAGATGCCGGTCCTGGTCGCGAGCTCGGCCCTGGTCAGCTGGGGATGGTCGAGTAACTGCTCGAACACGTGCCGGTCGGTCAACTGCCGCAGCAGGTCCAGCGACGGTCGCGGGTTCGTCACCTCACGAGGATATAGGTAACCACTCCTACCCATTGGACGCGCGTAGCGCTCGGCACCGCGCCGGACTCGGCCCCGCGACCGCTACGCAGACAAGTCAAGGGACATCAGGAGGTCGTCGACGTACCGACCCTCCAGCAGGAACAGCCCGGTCAACCGACCTTCCTCGACGAACCCGGCCCGCTGGTAGACGCGAATCGCACCCGGATTACTGGCCAGTACCCGAAGGGTCAGCTTGCGAGCGCCGCGCTCGCGGGCCAGCGCGATCGTGGCGGTGAGCAGACGCCCAGCGACACCGCGGCCCTGCCACTGCGGGTGTACGGCGAAACCGTTGATCCCCAGCACGTGCTGCGTGGACGGGAGCGGGAAGACCGATTCCAGCCGTGAGTAGCCGATTGCCGTGCCGTCGACATCTGCGGCGACGACCAGGTCGGGTCCGGCGGACTCGGTGAAGAAGGGCTTGTCGGTTGGCCAACGGTCGGCTGGCGCCGTGCTGGGGCTCCACGTCTGCTGGTCGACGTCCCTGAGCGCTGCGTCATCAGCAAGGGTGGCCATCCGGATCGAGATTTCCTGCATCCGGCCAATCT
>CAVXIY010000027.1:0-68180 GCA_963761955.1 uncultured Actinomycetota bacterium
GGTCGCCGACCCGCAGCACTCTCTGGGGCTGTACAGCTCCCGCGGACATAGGCGCGGACCACGTCCCGGTCGCCGGTGAAGTCCGGCGGTTCTGTCCGGAGCGGGCTGGTGATGGTTCCAGAACACGTACGTGGAGACCAGATTGACCCCGCCGGCCTTCAACAGCTGTAACGACAGTGGCCACTGCGCCCGCTTGAGCCGGCTGTCGTGGATCTCCCCGCTGATCGGGATCCAGCGTCGACCGTCCCGCCACAGCGACCGGTTGGTGGCCACCAGATCCGTGGCCGGGTCGGCCCGCGGCATGGCGACCCGTTCCTCGTCGGGCCAGCCGACGTGGCGGAGGTGGCGGGGCAGAGAGCTCACGGCTGGGTCTCGAGGGCAGGAATTGGGTCGGAGGATGTGCCGTTCATGGAGGCCGTGGGTTGCATTGCCGTTGCAGGTCGACGTCGGCCCACATGGGGTGCTGGGGGGCAACTTCGGAATGCTTGGCGAGGACATCGATCAACTCAGCCAGCGCGACGGCGTGGTTTCCGGCCGGTCCTCTGGCTCGACGGTCCGAGCGGGGAGATCGATCGCACCTTCGCGCATGATCCGCACGCTATGCGGCTTGCCCGCCCCCGAGCATGCACATACCGACGGATAACCTGGACGAATCGACGACGTCGCGAAAGTCATCGAGAGTTTCTGCGGCACGGGTTCCCGGTGAATGTCTGCATGTTCTCCCTGAACAATGGGTCAAGGAGGCGCTGACTCGACCGCCGACGGCACACCTGTTGGTGACCGATGCTGGATATTTCCCTCATCCCGCCCAGGATGGCCGGGTACGCCGCAGCGGCTCCGCACAGGCGATCTTGATCATGTGCCCCTACGGTCGTGGGGTCACCGACGAGCCCCACTGGCTGGGCCCCGACCCAACAGAGTTTCGAGATCCTCTCGTGGTGGCCGTGTCCGGCGTCCGGGGATCGGCTCCGACGTCCTAGCCTGGGACGATGCCGAACGCCGTCGGGTGGGCGAGTTGGTCGCGCTTGGCCGGGAGACCTGCGGCGTCATCTGGGCCGTCTAGGCGGGGCGGTTGTATTCGCACCGCATGCCGACCTACCCGGTCAAGGCCCTCAATTGCGCCGGTGGTCCGGAACCTGGGCAACCGAATCTGCCTGCTCAAAGGCGCGAAGAGCCAGTCGGGCAGGTTGAGCCAACGGTCCGAGGTTTCGCTCTTGGTGCCGCGGACGTACACGCGGCCGCTACTGAGGTCGATCTGATCCTGGCCGGCGGCGAGCAGGGGCATCGACCGCTTGATCGGGGCATCGGACACCAGGAGAGCGTCCTCGATGGCGGCCTCGATGGCCGCCTCGGCTGCTCGTCGGGTCCGGGCAAACCGGACGATCTCGTGGCGGAGTCCGTCGTCCCCGCGGAGGTAGACGCGCGCCTTCCAGCGGGTTGCCTTCTGCGGCCTCGGTGCGGTGACCCAGCGGCCGGCGGAATTCTTGTATTGAGCCGTCGCGGTGACCTCGCCAGGCTGGCCCGCCGCCAAGTTCCTCACGACCGAATCGTAGCTCACATGTGGGGAGTCATGTGGGGAGCCGGGCCATTCGGGCAGGAGGCCGTCAACAGAATCCCTAGTCAGAGCCATATTGTGCGCCCCCGGTAGGAATCGAACCTACGACCGACAGATTAGAAGGCTGCTGCTCTATCCGCTGAGCTACGGGGGCGAAGCGGGCGCTGGAGCCTCGGCCCGCCTCGGCGTACTTTATCCCGCCGGCCGCCGCTCGGCCGAGCACTTTCACATCGTCTTCACAGTGAGTGTGGGTCGCGGTTCACAGCCAGCGGATCGAGTGTGAAGGCGTGCCCGGACGACGCGATCATGGCGAAGCAGCCATCGAACAACGCCAGCGGCCACCGGACAGCGCGCTGATGGACCGGCAGTCCGCCGAGCGTCGGGCCCGCCGGTCGCTCGCGGCGCAGGCCGCGGCCCGGGCGGGGGGAGCGCTCAGTCTGATGGCCGTGCTGCTGGTCTCGCCCGCACTCGGGCAGGCGACCGGACTCGACGCGTTCGGCGACTATCCGGATCGCGGCGGGACGAGCATCGGTTCGTGATCGGCGACGGCGTCGCTGCCCTTGATCAACTTCGCCGTGTCCAGGCCGGTGCTGGGCACCTCGGCCGAGATCGAGGCGTGGGCCGAGCACGCCGGCCAGCTCGAAGACGGATTGGCGCTGCTGGACGAGCTCGACCAGATGTGGGGCCCGCAGGGTGAACTGAACGGTCTGGCCGAACTCGCCGCCGGCCGCCGCGCGGAGGTGAGCTGGGACACCGCCCTGCTGCTGAGCATGTCGGCGACCCGTGGTCTTCAGGTGGATGTGGCGAACCATCTGGTGCTGCGGACCGGTGAAGTGCTGCTACTGCCCACGACGAGCGCCCGGCAGGCGCTCGACCGCCGATCTCGTGCTTCGAGAGTTGCTGGACGCGGGCTGTGCGGCGGCGACGGTGGCCATCGGTGGATTCGTACGCTCTGTGGATCCGGGGAAGCGCGCGCGGGCGCTACACCGATAGATTGCGATCATGCCGATCGTAAGGCTCCCTGGTGGGCCCGCGCTGCACTATCAGGAGTGGGGCAGGCCGGACGGTGCTGTCGTCCTGCTGCTGCACGGCTTGGGGTCCTCCAGCGACAGCTGGCGACATGTCGGGAACGCCCTCGGCGAGCGGTTTCGGATCATCGCTCCGGACGCGCGCGGGCACGGCGGCAGCGAATGGACCCACGACTATTCCTTCGAGGCGATGCACGACGACGTCGCACGGACTCCTGCACGAGTTGGGCATTCTCGCCGCGATCGTGGTCGGTCACTCGATGGGCGCGCTCACCGCGTACGAGATCGCCGCGAACCGTCCCGATCTGATCCGGCTGCTGGTGCTCGACGAGATGCCGCCGCCCGATCCGGCTGACCCGCCGCGCCCGATCCCGCGGCACTCGAATCCCGACGACAAGACCGACTGGCGGGCGGTGATCGCGATCCATCGCTGGCGGAACAACCCGCCGTCGGACTGGTGGGATCTGGCCGGCAAGATCCCGAACAAGACGCTGGTGATCGGCGCCACCGAGAGCTACCTGCCGCAGGAGCGGGTCAAAGAGATCAGCCGGCGCATCCCGCACGCCACCTTCACCTCGGTCGAGGGCTCGCACGCCTTCCACGAGGAGCGGCCGAGCAAGTTCCTGGGCGTCGTCGAGCCGTTCATCGCCTGGTTCGCGAAGTAGCTGCTCCGAGCCCACCTATCCTGGTGGGCATGTCGGTCTCGGTTCCGGCGCGCCGCGGAGCCGCCACGGACAATGAGTTGCGTCGAGCGTTCGCCAAGAACGGCATTCCGCGCGATCCCGATCTGAACGAGCCGCTGCCCAAGCGGATCCTCAAGTCGAAGCTGTTCTGGCTGAGCGTGGTCATGGTGCTCGTGTACGCGACGCATGCTGGTCCTGCTCTACCGGCAGGTCGTTCCCGATCGCGAGGTGCCGGGCGGCATCCTGCCGGGACTGGGTACCGAGGCGGTGCCGATCGCGGTCAAGTACGCGGCGATCACCGCGATCCCGCTGTCGCTGCTCTACCTGTGGGTCGACCGGTTCCGGCCGCAGCGGCTCTGGGTGTGGCTGATGACCTTCGGCTGGGGGGCCTGCGTCGCCACCTTCGTGTCCGCCCAGGTCAACACCTGGGCGGCCGGTCATCTGAGCATCGCCGGCGACGGGGACCCGGCGACCGGAGCGCGAGCGGCGATCTACGTGGCGCCCTTCGTCGAGGAGGCGTCCAAGGCGACCGTGCTCTTCTGGCTGGCGATCCTGATGCGCTATCAGTGGGTCAGCCGGATCAGCGGCATCGTGCTCGCCGGCCTCTCGGGCGCGGCGTTCGCGTTCACCGAGAACATCCTCTACTACGGTCGGGCCTACCGGTACGCCGCGCGCACCTTCGGCCAGGTGCCTCCGCTCGAGGCCTTGCAGTCCCTGTTCTTCTTCCGCGGTGTGCTGACGTTCTTCGGGCACCCGCTGTTCACCTCGATGACCGGGATCGGTCTGGCCATCGGCCTGCGGTCCAAGAGCAAGATCGTCCGGATCGTCGCGCCACTCGCCGGCTTCTGCGCGGCCGCCTTCCTGCACATGGCCTTCAACACCACGGCGAGCCTGGTCGCAGGGCCGCAGCCTGCAGTTCATCTACTTCGGCGTCGCCCTGCCGCTGGTCATCGGCATGATCATCTTCATCGTGCGGCAACTGTTCCGCGAAGGACGATTGATCCGTGACCGGCTCACCGACTATGTCCGGGTGGGCTGGCTGCCCAGCCGGCGACCCGGCCGCGTTCTCCCGGCTGCGGACCCGGCTCTCGGGCGCTGTGGCACGCGATCTTCCTCGGTCCAGACGCCTTCCTGGCCACCATCCGGATGCAACGCGCGGCCACCGAACTCGCCTATCTGCGGGACGCGATGACCCGGGGACTGGTCGACGACGCCGGACTGGTCCGGGAGAAGGCGTTGCTGGCCCGGCTGCGGGAACAACGCGCGTCGGCGATCGTGCAGCCCGACGGGCGGGCGGCCTATCCCTCGTTCCGCCGGACGAGGGCCGCCGGACCCGCGTACGCGCCACCGAGCTATCCCGGTCCGGCCGGCATCGGCGGCAACTACCCGGCCCCGGGCGCGGCTGCGGTGCCGTTGGGGCAGACTGCTACCCAGTATTCGGAGGTCGATCCCAGCTGGAAGCCTCCCGGCGAGTAGGAGGCGGGCAGATGGCCAGCCCTGGATCGAGTTGAGCGTCGATCAGACGCCGTTGCAGGCTGCTCTCACCGAGCTGCGCGCGGCGGTCGCCCCGGTTCGCCTGCCGCTCCCGCTGCCCGACGCCGCCGAGCAGCAACGCGCCGTATCCGAGATCACCAGCCAGCTGGACGACTACGTGCTGCCGCGGCTCGCCACCATCGACGCGCCGCTGCTCGCTGTCGTCGGCGGGTCGACCGGCGCGGGGAAGTCGACCCTGGTCAACTCGCTGGTCGGGCGCCAGGTCACCAGCACCGGGGTGATCCGGCCGACCACCCGAGCGCCGGTGCTGGTCCATCACAGCGACGACGCCCGCTGGTTCGCCGACGACCGGATCCTGCCCGGACTGGCGCGGTCCAGCGGGTCCACGAACGACTCGCGGTCGCTGATCCTGGTGGTCGACGACTCGATTCCGCCGGGTCTGGCCATCCTCGACGCTCCGGACATCGACTCGGTGGTCGCGGAGAACCGGCTGCTCGCGGCCCAGCTGCTCGCGGCCGCCGACCTGTGGCTCTTCGTCACCTCGGCGGCGCGCTATGCCGACGCGGTGCCGTGGGAGTTCCTGCTGGCGGCCGCCGAGCGCAGCGCCGCCGTGGCGGTGGTGCTCGACCGGGTGCCGCCGCGGGCCATGTCGGAGGTCCCTCCGCACCTCGGCCAGCTGATGAGCGAGCGCGGGCTGGCCGGATCGCCGCTGTTCGCCGTCCCCGAGACCGCCGTCGACGAGCAGGGCCTGCTGCCGGCCGCCGCCGTCCAGCCGATTCGCAGCTGGCTGGCCGGAGTCGCCCACGATCAGGCCAGCCGGGCCGAGGTGGTCTACCGGACGCTCGACGGCGCGATCGGTTCGCTGGTGGCTCGGGCGCCGCGGCTCGCCGCCGCGATCGACGAACAACTCGAGGTGATCGATTCGCTCCGGGCCGAGGTGGATCACTCCTACGCCGAGGCCGTCCGCACGGTGCAGGTGCAGACCGCCGACGGGACGCTGCTGCGCGGGGAGGTGCTGGCCCGCTGGCACGAGTTCGTCGGCACCGGCGAGTTCTTCCGGGCCCTGGAGCACAAGGTCAGCTGGCTGCGCGACCGGGTCGTGGCGGCCTTCAAAGGAGAGCCGCCCGGCGCCGGAAACCTCAAGGTGGCGGTCGAATCGGGGCTGGAGTCGCTGCTGCGCAGCGAGGGCGACGCCGCCGCGGAACGCGCCGAGGCGTCCTGGCAGGCCCATGCGGCGGGCCGGAAGCTGATCGAGTCCAGCGACCTCGACCTGTCCCGGTCCTCGCCGGAGTTCGAGCGGGCAGCGGCCCGGGCGATCCGGGACTGGCAGGGCGCCGTCCTCGATCTCGTGGCCGACGAGGGCATGAGCAAGCGGTCCAAGGCCCGGTTCCTGGCCCTCGGCGTCAACGGGGTCGGGGTGGCGTTGATGATCGTGGTCTTCGCCCACACCGGCGGGTTGGTCGGGGCCGAGGTCGGCGTGGCCGGCGGTACGGCGGTGCTCGCTCAGCGCGTGCTGGAGGCGGTCTTCGGTGATCAGGCCATCCGCCGGCTGGCCCAGATCGCGAAAGATGATCTTGATGCTCGGGTCCAGACCTTGCTGGCGTCGGAGCTGTTGCGCTATCACGCGATCTTGGACGCCCAGTCCGTGCAGCCCGAACAGGCGGTCCTGGTGCGGCGAGCTGCGGCGGCCGTCGAGTCGGCTCGCGCCGATGGCCTTCCGGCGATGATCATCGACGACCCGGCGCTGGAACCAGCCGACGAGCGCAAGGCGATCGAGGCGCCGACGGTGAGCCAGATCCCTGCCATGGAAGCGAATTCCGCCGACGAGGTGATCGAAGCAGAACTCGTCGAGCCGTCCCGGCCGGACGGGGAGTGGCGCTGATGGCGGGCCGGTTGCGCAATCTGCTGACCCGTACCGAATCCGGGCCGGACCTGGTCGATCAGCTCAAGGCGCTCGGCGAGGCCGTCGAGCTCTGTGACGGACGGGTCGATCCGGAGAAGTTGATCAACGCCCGACGGGTGGTCGAGCGAGCCGATCGACGACTGACGATCTCCGGCAACGCGACCGTGGTCGCGTTGGCCGGGGCGACCGGCTCGGGCAAGTCCAGCACGTTCAATGCCTTGTCCGGAACCGATCTTGCGGTCGTCGGCGTACGCCGTCCGACCACCGCACACGCCATGGCCTGCAGCTGGGGCGCTGACTCGGCCGAGGAGTTGCTGGACTGGTTGAGGGTGCCGCAGGCGGCACGCCCTGGAAGCTGATCCCACGATGGCCGCGGCCCTCGACGGGTTGGTGCTGCTCGATCTTCCTGATCATGACTCGACCGAGGTGGAGCACCGGATGGAGGTCGACCGGCTGGTGCAACTGGTCGACATGATGATCTGGGTGGTCGATCCGCAGAAGTACGCGGACGCGGCCCTTCATGATCGTTATCTCCGGCCGCTGGCCAAGCACGCCGACGTGATGATGATCATCTTGAACCAGGCCGACCGGCTGACCCCGGCGCAACGCGACCAGTGCCTGGCCGACCTGCGCCGGTTGCTGAGTGCTGAGGGGCTGGGCGACGTCGACGTGCTCGCGGTGTCGGCAGTCACGGGGGAGGGCTTGGACGACCTGCGCGGCCGACTGGCCGACCGGGTGGCCGAAAAGCGGGCCGCGGCCCGTCGGCTGAGCGCCGATGTCGAGGTGGTGGCCGACGCGCTCAGTCTCGCCTCCGGCACCAGCAAGATCAACACGGTGGGTCGCGCGGCGGTGGATCAGCTGAACACGCAGGTCGCGGTGGCGGCCGGCGTCCCCGTGGTCACCGAAGCGGTCGGTCAGGCCTGGCGGCTGCGTGGCGGTCTCGCCACCGGCTGGCCGGTGCTGGCCTGGATCGCCAAGTTCAAACCCGATCCGCTCCGCCGGCTGCACCTGGATCGGCTGGGAGTCGGCGGCAAGCGCCGGGAGATCGATCCGTCCGGGGTGGGTCGCTCTTCGCTGCCCGCGACCTCCGGCGTCGAGCAGGCCCGGGTCAATACGGCGCTGCGCGCCCTGGCCGACCAGGCCGGATCGGGGCTGAACCGAGGCTGGGCCGATGCGATCAAGCAGGCGGCGCGATCCGCCGAGGACGCGCTGCCGGACCGGGTCGACCGCGCCATCGCCCAGACCGACCTCGACCTGGCCCACCACCGGCGCTGGTGGCAGGGCGTGCGGGTGCTGCAGTGGCTGCTGGTCGTCACGGTCGTGGCCGGTCTCGGCTGGCTCGGAGCGGCATTCCTGCTGGCCTATCTGCAGTTGCCGCCGCTGCCGGACGTGCTGTGGTGGGGGATCCCGGCGCCGACCGTGCTGACGATCGGCGGAGTACTCGCCGGACTGCTGGTCGCCGGAATCGCCCGGATCGGGGTCGAGGTGGGTGCGCGGCGGCGTACGGCCCGAGCGCGACGTCGTGCTGCGCGCGGCGATCGGCCGGGTGACCGACGAACTTGTCGTCGCGCCGGTGAAGGCCGAGCAGGAGCGCTACGACCGCGCCCGGCTGGCCCTGGAGCGGGCCCGCGGCTGATCCTCGGCTCGCCTGGTTGTCCACAGGCGCGGTGACGCTCGAAGCGTCATCCACAGATTTTCGCTACCCCGGTCGATTCGATCCTCGCGTACGCATCCTTATCCCGACCACATCGTCGACCAGCGAAAGGACGAGGCCATGGAGGCCGTCGTACACATCACCGGCTATGCCGGCACCGAGGTAGAGACCAAGGCGAACGGGACGGTCGCGAAGTTCCGGCTCGCTGCACGCCGCGGGTGCGGACCAAGGGCGAGTGGGGGGACGGGAACACGACCTGGATCGAGGTGAGCTGCTTCCGCGCCCTCGCCGAGCATGTGGCGAGCAGCATCCGCAAGGGAGACCCGGTCGTGGTGATCGGCCGGCTGCGGACCAACGCCTGGGAGAAGGACGGCCAGACCCACGAGCGCCTGGTGCTCGAGGCCGAGACGATCGGCCACGACCTGAACCGGGGCACCGCAGCATTCCGGCGGAAGGTGCGGGCAGCTGGCGCCCGAGGCCGGCGAGGTCGAGGCGCCGCCGGACGAGCACGAGGACGCGGGCCCGAGCGCCGAGGAGCGAGCCGCCCGAGCCGCCTGAGGCCTGGTCGGACAGCCTCCGCGGGGCGGAGCGATGGCATACTTGACCGGCGTTGGAGCCCGACGGTCAGACGTCGGTGTTCTCGTCCACATATCCTCGCCGTCGAACATCATCGCCACGCCCTAGCAAAGGTCACTGCCCCTCCATGCCTGAGTTCATCTACTCGATGCACAACGTCCGCAAAGCCCTTGGCGACAAGGTCGTGCTGGACAACATCACGCTGTCGTTCTACCCCGGTGCCAAGATCGGGGTGGTCGGCCCCAACGGCACCGGCAAGTCGACGCTGCTCAAGCTGATGGCCGGGATCGAGAAGCCGAACAACGGCGATGCGATGCTCGCCAAGGACGCCAGTGTCGGGATCCTGCTGCAGGAGCCGCCGCTGACCGAGGGCAAGACCGTCCTGGAGAACATCGAGGAGGCGGTCGCCGACATCAAGGCATTGCAGACCCGGATGGACGAGCTCGGGATCGCGATGGGTGAGCCCGACGCCGACTTCGACGCGCTGATGGCCGAGATGGGCGATGTGCAGACCGAGCTCGACCACCGCAACGCCTGGGACATCGACTCCCAGCTCGAGCAGGCGATGGACGCGCTCCGTTGCCCGCCCCCGGACGCGATGGTCGACATCCTGTCCGGTGGCGAGCGGCGCCGCGTCGCGCTGTGCAAGCTGCTGTTGCAGCAGCCCGATCTGCTGCTGCTCGACGAGCCGACGAACCATCTGGACGCGGAGTCGGTGCAGTGGCTGGAAGGCCACCTCAAGGCGTACGCGGGTGCGGTGCTCGCCGTGACCCACGATCGGTACTTCCTGGACAACGTGGCGCAGTGGATCCTCGAGATCGACCGCGGCAAGACCCACCCGTACGAGGGCAACTACTCGACCTATCTGGACACCAAGCGGTCCCGGCTTCAGGTCGAGGGCAAGCGCGACGCCAAGCGGGCCAAGATCTTGGAGCGCGAGCTGGAATGGGCGCGGTCCAATCCCAAGGCGCGGCAGGCCAAGAACAAGGCCCGGCTGGCCCGCTACGAGGAGCTGGCCGCCGAGGCCGACCGCAACCGCAAGCTCGACTTCGAGGAGATCAACATCCCGTCGGGTCCGCGGCTGGGCAGCAACGTGCTGGACGCGGAGAAACTGGTCAAGGGCTTCGGCGACCGGCTGCTCTTCAACGGCCTGAGCTTCTCCCTGCCCCGGGCCGGCATCGTCGGCGTCGTGGGACCGAACGGCGTCGGCAAGTCGACGCTGTTCCGGATGATCGTCGGCGAGGAGACGCCGGATGCCGGCAAGCTGAAGGTCGGCGAGACGGTGAAGATCTCCTACGTCGACCAGGGCCGCTCCGGTCTGGATCCGAAGAAGAACGTCTGGGAACTGGTCTCCGACGGACTCGACCACATCAAGGTGGCGAGCTTCGAGATGCCGTCCCGGGCCTATGTCGCGTCGTTCGGCTTCAAGGGACCCGATCAGCAGAAGCCGGCCGGCGTGCTGTCCGGCGGCGAGCGCAACCGGCTCAACCTGGCCCTCACGCTGAAGATCGGCGGCAACCTGTTGCTGCTCGACGAGCCGACCAACGACCTCGACGTGGAGACGCTGCAGTCATTGGAGGACGCGCTGCTCGACTTCCCCGGCTGCGCCGTGGTGATCTCCCACGATCGCTGGTTCCTGGACCGGGTGGTCACCCACATCCTGGCCTGGGAGGGTGACGACACGGATCAGGCGCAGTGGTTCTGGTACGAGGGCAACTTCGCCGACTACGAGGCCAACAAGATCTCCCGGCTCGGCGCCGAGGCCGCCCGCCCGCACCGCGCCACCCACCGCCGCCTGACGCGCTAATCTCCGGTCGCGCCCGAGCGGCCCTAGACCTGACTGGCTCGCCGCCCGCAGCGGAAGCGTGCTGCTCGATCGGTCGCAGCCACGATCGAGCCTCGACCCGACGCTCGCGGAGCGCGCTCGGGCGCGAGCTTTCGAGCCAGAGCTCGGGCCGATCAGAGTCACGCGTTGTCGTTGACCCACAGGGACATCAGGCCGCGGAAGTGGGCGGCGAACGCGTCGTGCTCGTGGGCCGGGTAGGTCTTGCGGACCGTCTCGATCAGCAGGTCGTCGAATTCGGTGCGAGGCGATCCAGGAGTGGACCAGTTCGGGTAGCGACGCCAGCGACGTCGCGCAGAACTCGCGGTAGCGGTCGACCTCGAAGTAGTCGTCCGCGAGCTTGGCGTACTCCGTGAGCTTGCCGCCGAAGTCCAGGTCCGGGTCGTCGGCCACGGCGAACCACTCCGCGCTGGTGGTGTCGATCCGCTCGGTCCGCCCGGTGACCGCGCAGAAGATCGACCAGCTGATCAGGTTCTGGATCGCCCACGGGAAGTAGTAGTGCAGCGAGGTGATCGCGATGTCGGGGCACGCGTTGGCGAAGTCGATCGGCCGCACCGCGGTGCCGGTCACCAGCGCCTCGCAGGAGTTGAACTCCCAGCGGAAGAAGGCGTTGATCGACCTCGACAGGGTGAGGATCTCGCTGCCGGCCTCGGGCGCCAGGAAGTCGTGCGCGACCTCGTAGCGCAGATGCATGGGGAGTTCGGGCCGGAAGTTCATGATCATGGTCTCCGGCCCGATGGTGAGTGACCGGGCGAAGACGTCGTACGGGCTGATCGCCGCCTGCAGGTGCATCAGCATCTGGCCGGACGCGTCGTACGCGCGATGGAGCTCATCCGGGTCGTCGACCCGGCTGACGCCGCGCCAGGCTCCGCCGTCGAACGGCTTCATGAACATCGGGAAGCCGACCCGGCCGGCGACCTCGTCCAGGTCGAAGGGCAGGTTGTAGGTGCTGGCCGTGTAGGCCCACTTCTCATGATCGAGCGGGTTCTTGTAGGGCACCAGCACGGTGGGCGGGATGTCGAATCCGAGCCGGATCATCGCGCAGTAGGCGGAGTGCTTCTCCATCGCCTGGAACGTGAACGGGTTGTTGAGCAGATAGGTGCCGTTCACCAGCGCGGCCTTCTTCAGCCACTCCCGCGGGTGGTAGTACCACCAGGCCAGCCGGTCGATCACCACATCGTGCCGGACCGGGTCCCGGAGGTCGAACGGCTCGATCGTGATCCGCTCGGTGTTGAGCGTGTGGTCCGCGTCGTTGTGCCGGACGCTTCCGAGCTTGCGGACCAGCGTTTCGAAGGCTCGCGGCCAGTCGTCCTCGGTGCCGAGCAGGAGTCCGATCAGGTGGGTGGTGGAGTCGGCGGATGTGGTCATAACGGAATCTTGCCCGGCCCCGATCCGGGCCCCGGGCGGGGGTCAGCTCACCGCATCGACAAGGCGGTCGAGATGCGGTGCCCAGGCGTCCCGCCAGCCGATCATGGTGTGCGCGTCGGGCACGGTGACGAACGCTGGTCGGATAGGCCGACGGCCGCCAGTCGCTCGGCCATCAACTGGTTGTTGGCCAGGTTCTCCTCGATCGCGCCGCAGGTCAGCAGCAGCGGGACGCGGCGCTCGGGCGGCTCGCGTGTACACCTCGACCGCGGCGGCGCAGATCCGGTCGAAGTAGCCGAAGCCGGATTCCTGGGGATCGAGCTCGGGGGTGAAGAAGCTGCCCGACTGCAGCGCGAGGGCGTCGACCGCGCTCGGGTGTCGCCGGTGCAACGTGATCATGGCCACGGCGCCGAGGCTGACCCCGAGCCCGACGACCGCGGAGACGGCGACCCGGTCGCGGAGCGCCGGCAGCACGACGTCGGCCAGGTGGTCGAGATAGTCCGGGTTCGCCGAGTACCACGCGTCGCGACAGCCCGGTGCCGGGTCGAGCAGGGCGACGCGGATCGGGCTGGCGGCCGCACGCGCGGACGCCCAGGACAGCAGCGACCCGGACTGCGGCCAGCCCGCTGCCGTCGTGAGCGACCAGCAGCGGCGCGGGCGCATCGGAGGGCAGGGACGCCGGCGACCAGAGCCGCACCGGGACCGGAGCCTCCAGCGCACCCGGATCGAAGATCGACCACGGACGACCTCGCCGGTCGACGGCGTCGCTCAGCCAGGCCGGCGGCGCGTAGTCGGGGAACCGGATCTCGGATCGGTCCCCGAACGGGTTGGGCACCGTGTGCGGGATTGGTCGGGTCCGTGCCCAGACCGTCTCCGCCCCGCAGCTCGAGCCGGTACTCCAGACGATCAGCGGCCGGTCTCGCCAGCAGATAGGTCCACCAGTCACCGTCGGCGCCGAACTCGGGATCCTGGCGTTCAGGATCCAGTCGACCTCGAGCCGTACGCCGTCCGGCGCCCAGGCCCGCGGGATGCGCCAGCGCACCGAATCGTCGGTGATCTCCGGCGGGAGCACACTGATCCGGTCGGACGGAGGCATCGAACCAACCTAGAGCACCAGGTCGCGTGCTAGTCGTCGGGCCATGACCGACGTGCCGCCTGACGACCTGCCCGGACGGCCGACCCCGAGCGGGGTGAGTGATGCCACGATCGACGCGCTCGGGAAGCTGTCCGAGGCGCTGGAGACCTGCGATCGCGCCCGCGGCCACCTGTACTCGTTCCACCAGCTGACCGGATCGTCCGACATCCAGCTCGGCGAGGCCGTCGAGGCGCTGCGCGAGGCCGGACACGACGAGATCGCCGACCGGATCGATCGCGAACTGGTGGGGCGCAACGTGCTGCAGGGTCGGTGGACGTTCCAGATCGTCGAGGACTACGACGACAACTACTGGTCACTGTTCCGCGAGCTGGAGAAGTCCGCCCGCGACGACCTGGCCGATGGCGTACGCCATCTGTACGAGGCTCGCCTCAAGCAGAGCGAGCGGACCGCGGGATCGCCCGGCCACACCGCCCAGCCCTGACCCTGGTCAACGATCGGGCGAGGTCGGCCGGGCCAGCAGCTCGGCCAGGGTGATCGCCCGGCGATCGGCGAGCTCGGCCAGCTGGGTCCGGCAGGAGAACCCGTCGGCCAGCACGATCGCGTTCGGGCGGGCGCGTACGGCGGGCAGCAGGTCGTGTTCGGCGATCTTGACCGACACGTCGTAGTGACCCTGCTCGACGCCGAAGTTGCCGGCCAGGCCGCAGCAACCACCGACGGTGGTCACCGTGGCGCCGGTGGCGACCAGCAGCGCGGCGTCCGCGCTCCAGCCGAGCACCGACGCATGGTGGCAGTGCGGCTGGGCGACGAGCTCGACGCCGGACAGGTCCGGAGCCTTCCAGTCCGGGGTACGCGCCAGCAGCTCGGCCAGCGTGAGGACACCCGCGGCGACCGCGGCCACCCGCGGGTCGTCGGGGAGCAGTTCGGCCGCGTCGCTGCGCCAGACCGCGGTGCAGGACGGCTCCAGACCGACCACCGGGGTGCCGGCGGCGACGTGCGGGTACAGCACGTCCAAGGCCGCCCGGAGCTGCCGGCGGGCGCCATCGAGCTGCCCGGTGCTGATCCAGGTCAGCCCGCAGCACGCGGGCCGCTCCAGGAATCGCGGTGCATATCCCGCCGCGGTCAGCACCTCGACGGTTGCGGCGACGCCGTCGCCGGTGAAGCAGTCGGAGAACGAGTCCACCCAGATGATCACCGGCGCGCCGTCGGTCGCCGGCAGTTCGATCCGGCTCCGCGCGGCTTGATCGGCGAATCGCGGCATCGACCGGCGTTGATCGACACCGGCGCTCCACCGCACCAGGCTGCGCAGCCCGGGCATCGACGTGCTGAAGTTGATCAACCGGGCCAGGCCGCGGAAGCGGGTGATCATCCGCCCCCAGCGCGGCAGCCAGCCGAGCGCGTAGTGGCTGCGCGGACGCAGCCGATGCCGATACGTGTGGTCGAGCACCTGCGCCTTGTACGCCGCCATGTCGATGCCGGTCGGGCAGTCGCGCGCACATCCCTTGCAGGAAAGGCAGAGATCGAGCGCCTCGTGCACCTCGGGCGCCCGCCAGCCGTCGACGAGCTCACCGTTGATCATCTCCTGCAGCACCCGGGCGCGGCCGCGGGTGGAGTCCTTCTCCTCCCGGGTCGCCTGGTACGAGGGGCACATCACGCCGAGTCCGCCCGTGGTGTCGGCCAGGCACTTGCCGACCCCGCTGCACCGGTGCACGGCCGTCGGCGAAATGATCAACCCGGCCGATCAGCGCCACCGCACGAAGATCGGCGTTGACCGGCCGCGGGTCGACGAGGACACCCGGATTGAGCAGGTTCTGCGGATCGAAGACGGCCTTGACCTGCCCGAAGAGGGCCAGCGCCGCGGGGGAGTACATCGACGGCAGCAGCGCCGAGCGCGCGCGCCCGTCGCCGTGCTCGCCGGACATCGAACCGCCGTAGCCGGCCACGAGTTCGGCCGCTTGCTCGACGAAGCTCCGATAGCTCGCCGCGCCACCGGGCCGGGTCAGCGGGAAGTCGATCCGGCAGTGCACGCAGCCGTCGCCGAAGTGCCCGTACGGCAGGCCGTCGAGTCCATGATCAGCGAGCAGCGCGTCGAAATCCCGCAGGTAGGCGCCGAGGTGCTCCGGCGGCACCGCGGCGTCCTCCCAGCCCGGGTACGCGGCCTCGGCCAGGCTCACGCCCGCCAGGCCGGCGCCGTCCTCGCGGATCTTCCACAGCGCCAGCGCCTGGACCGGATCGTCCACCACGAATCCGTCGAGCGCCCCCGCCGCCGCCAGCAGCGCGGCGGCCCGCGACCGGAGTTCGGCCGGGTCGTCGCCGGCCAGTTCGACGAACATCCAGCCGTCGCCGCGGGGCAGCGGCGGCACGGCGGCGTCGCCGCGGGTGCGGCGGACCACCTCGACGATGCGACGGTCCAGCCCTTCGGCGGCGGTCGGACCGTGCTCGACGATCAACGACGCGGCGTCACCCGCGTCGGCCATCGTCGGGTAGCCCAGCGCGATCATGATCTTGAACGGCGGATCGGCGACCAGCCGTACGGTCGCTCCGGTGATCACGGCGAGAGTGCCTTCGGTGCCGGCCAGGAACCGGGCCACATCGAAGCCGTTCTCCGGCAGCAGGTGCTCGAGGCTGTAGCCGGACACCTGCCGGCCGAAGCGACCGAACTCGGTCCGGATGGTGGCCAGATTTCCTTGCACCAGAGCCTTCAGCGGCTCCAGGGCGGTGAGTTGATCATGGCTCGGCCGCATCCAGCCGCAGCCGCTCGCCCGAACCGGTGACGACATCCAGGGCGACGACGTTGTCGGCGGTCTTGCCGTAGCCGAGCGCCCGCGGCCCGCAGGCGTTGTTGCCGATCATGCCGCCGATCGTGCACCGGTTGTGGGTGGAGGGGTCCGGCCCGAACCGCAGCCCGTGCGGCGCGGCGGCCCGCTGCAGCGAGGCCTGGACCACGCCCGGCTCGACCTGCGCGGTCCGCGCGTCGGGATCGATGGAGATGATCTTGGTCAGGTGCCGCGAGGTGTCCACGATCAGTCCCGGCCCGACGGCGTTCCCGGCGCACGACGTACCGGCGCCCCGGGTGGTGACCGGCGTGCCGGCCGCCCGCGCCGCGTCGAGAACGGCGAGCAGTTCATCGGTCGACCGGGGCCGGGCGACCGCCTGGGGCAGGACGCGATAGAGCGAGGCGTCGGAGGAGTAGAGCGCCCGGGTGAGGCTCGTCGAGTCGATGACGTCCTCGACCCCGCGCCTTCGAAGCTGCAGGGTGAGTTCGGCGATCTCAGTGGGCAGCGCAGTCGCGTTCGGCATCGGGTCCGATCGTAGTGGCCGCGCGATGGGTGACCTCGATGCGCTCACCGAGCCGTTTGGCGCACAACGGACCAAACATCCACGATTCGCGTCCTTCGCGGCCGTATGCGCGCACAACGGACCAAACGGCCCTGAAGAGGCGGACGCGCCGTCGAGCTCCCGGACGCGGCTAGCGGGAGTCGACGGCCAGCACGGCGGCGAAGGCGCGGCCGAGCGCGACGTAGTCAGCCTCGTCCATCGCCTCGACGAAGTTCTCGCGTACGGCGGCGACGTGGCACGGAGCGGCTTCCTCGAGCAGTCCGAATCCCACGTCGGTCAGTCGAGCCCAGACCCCACGCCGGTCGGTGGGGCAGCTGACCCGCTCGACGAGCCCGCGCCCCTCCATCCGGGTGATGGTGTGGGTGAGCCGGGACCGTGACTGGTGGACGGCGTCGGCCAGATCGGACATCCGGCACTGCCGGTCCTCGGCTTCGGACAGGGTGACCAGGATCTCGTACTCACCCAGATCGAGGCCGAACTGGCGCAGGTCGGCGTCGAGCTTCTCGTTCAGCCGGGCACTACCGAGCAGGTACGCGCGCCAGACGCGCTGCTGCTCCTCGGTCAGCCAGATCCGGGTACTCGACTTCGACATGGGCTAACAGTAACCCCTCGGAAGTTGACATTTCAACTTTCTCGACGTAGCCTTGGGCATGTAGTTGAAAGTTCAACCAATCTCAAGGAGTTTCCCATGACCCAGAATCTTGTCGAGAGCGGCCTGCTGGCCGGCACCTGGACCCTCGACCAGTCGCACAGCACCGTCGGTTTCACCGCGCGGCACCTGATGAGCAAGGTGCGCGGCACGTTCGGCGAGTTCAGCGGCGATTTCACCACCACGGAGGATCCGACCGAATCCACGATCTCCGTCGTGATCAGCGCCGCTTCCATCACCACCGGCAGCGAGCAGCGGGACGGACATCTCCGGTCGGCCGACTTCTTCGACCCCGAGACCGGTGGCAACCTGACCTTCACCAGCACCAAGATCACCCGCTCCGGCGACGACTACGTGATCACCGGCGATCTGACGATCAACGGCATCACCAAGTCGGTCGATCTCCAGGCCGAGTTCTTCGGCACCGCCACGGACGCGTACGGCCGCACCGTGCTCGGCGCCGAGGCCACCACCACCATCAATCGTCACGATTTCAAGGTCGACTGGAACATGCCGCTCGACGGCGGCCGGCTGCTGGTCGGCCCGAAGATCGAGATCAACCTGTCGATCGAAGCCGTCAAGGCCTGACGCCACCCGAGGCGTCATGGGGCGCTCGTCGGTCGGAGGGCCGTCGCCGACAAAGGCGGCCTTCCGACCGATTGACTCTTCGGCAACCTGGTAATGTTACTCGTGAGTAACTTAGCGGCTGAGCTGTAGAGGACGACACCATGAAGCGCACCATCTTCGACGAGGATCACGACACCTTCCGACAGACCTGCCGGACGTTCGTGGACCGGGAGTTGCGGCCCTACCAGGAAAAGCACATCGCCAATCACGAGTTCGGGCGCGAGATGTGGCTGGAGCTCGGCAAGCGCGGTCTGCTCGGGCTCAACGTCCCCGAGCAGTACGGCGGGTCGAGTGTCGGAGATCCGCGGTTCTCGATGATCCTGGCCGAGGAACTGTCCCGGCTGGCGTTCGCGTACTCCTCCTGCGTCGGCATCCACACCGACTGCGTTGCGCCCTATCTGGTCGATCTGTGCACGGAGGAGCAGAAGCAGCGCTGGCTGCCGAAGTTCTGTACCGGCGAGTTGATCACCGCGCTCGCCATGACCGAGCCGTCCGGCGGTTCCGATCTCGCGGCCTTGAAGACGACGGCCGTACGCGACGGCGACGACTGGATCCTCAACGGCTCCAAGACCTTCATCACCAACGGCTACTCGGCTGATCTGATCATGGTCGCGGCGCGCACCAGCCCGGAGAAGGGCGCCAAGGGCATCACCTTGTTCGGGGTCGAGGCCGGCATGCCGGGCTTCGAGCGGGGTCGGAAGCTGGACAAGATCGGCCAGCCGGAGGCGGACACGTCGGAGCTGTTCTTCGACGACGTCCGGGTACCGGCGACCAATGTGATCGGCGAGGTCGATCGCGGCTTCGTCTACATGATGCAGCGGCTGGTCGCGGAGCGGATCGGTGCCGCGGTCAACAACGTCGCCCACGCCCGGCAGATCCTCGACGAGACGCTGGACTACGTGAAGGAGCGCAAGGCCTTCGGCAGCCCGATCGGTTCCTTCCAGGCCAACAAGTTCACCCTCGCCGAGCTGGTGACCAAGGCCGAGGTGACCCAGGCGTTCGTCGACGCCTGCCTGATGGAGCACGTTCACCGCACGCTGACGCCGGTCGATGCCGCCAAGGCGAAGTGGTGGTCGGCCCAGGTGCAGAACGAGATCATCGACGCCTGCGTCCAGCTGTGGGGCGGCTACGGCTACATGCACGAATACCGGGTCGCCCGCGCCTGGAGCGACGCTCGCGTCGCCAAGATCTGGGCGGGATCCAACGAGATCATGAAAGAGCTCATCGGCCGGGACCTCGGCCTGTAGCCCGATCGCGGCTCGCCGCTCGCGCGCTCGCTGATATTTGGCCGAAAGTCTCGTCCGGAGCACGGCCCCGATCCGGCCAGGACGGATACCCTCGGGGTGTGACCGAGACAACATTGCTGGCGCGGCCGGCGTCGGTGGGTGCGATGCTGCTCGAGCAGGTCGAAGCCTCCGCATCGAAGGAAGCCTTCCGCTATCTCGAGGGGGAGCGCTGGGTCTCGCTGACCTGGACGCAGACCAAGGACAAGGCCTTCCAGATCGCCGCCGGACTGCTGTCGCTCGGCGTCGAGCGCGAGGACCGCGTGGCGATCGCGTCCGGCACCCGGATCGAGTGGATCCTGGCCGATCTGGCGATCATGTCCGCCGGCGGGGCCACCACGACGGTGTATCCGAGCACCCAGCACGAGGATGTCGCGTTCATCCTGGCCGATTCGCAGGCCAAGGTCGTGTTCGCCGAGGACCAGGTCCAGGTGTCCAAGGTCCTTGATCATCTGGACGACCTGGATTCGCTGGTCGCCATCGTCGCGTTCGACGGCGCGGTCGAGCACGAGAAGGTGATCACCTGGGCGGATCTGGAAGCCAAGGGCCGCGCGCATCTCGCCGAGCACCCGAACGCGGTCGAGGACGTGATCGCCACGATCAGCCCGACGATCTGGCCACGCTGATCTACACCTCCGGGACGACCGGCCGGCCCAAGGGCGTGCGGCTGGTCCATGACTGCTGGACCTACATCGGTGTGGCCATCGAGGCGTACGACATCATCTATCCCGACGATCTCCAGTACCTGTGGCTGCCGCTCAGCCACGTGTTCGGCAAGGCGCTGATCGCCATCCAGGTGCGGATCGGATTCTCCACGGCGGTGGACGGTCGGATCGACAAGATCGTCGAGAATCTCGCCGTCATCCATCCGACCTTCATGGCCGGCGCCCCACGGATCTTCGAGAAGGTGCGGGCCCGGGTGATGCAGACGGCCTCGTCCGGGGTGAAGGCGAAGATCTTCGACTGGGCGTTCTCGGTCGGTCGGCGGACCATGCCCGCTCGGCTGGCGGGGCAACCGCTGTCCGGTCCGGTGCGGGCTCAGTACGCCGTCGCCGACAAGCTGGTCTTCAGCAAGATCAAGGCCCGGATGGGTGGCAAGATCAGGTTCTTCGTCTCCGGTTCTGCGGCCTTGAATCGCGAGGTGCAGGAGTGGTTCTACGCGGCCGGATTGTTGGTGCTGGAGGGCTACGGTCTCACCGAGACCAGCGCGGCCAGCTGTGTCAACAATCCTCGGGCCGTGCGCTTCGGTACGGTCGGTCCGCCGATCCCGGGCACCGAGATCAAGATCGCCGACGACGGCGAGATCATGATCAAGGGCGGTGGCGTGATGCGCGGGCTATCACAACGCGGTTGCCGACGCGACCGCCGACGTCGCTGCGCCGACGGCTGGTTCGCCACCGGCGACATCGGTGAGCTCGATGATCATGGATACCTGCGGATCACCGACCGCAAGAAGGACCTGATCAAGACCTCGGGCGGCAAGTACGTGGCGCCGCAGAAGGTGGAGGGCACGCTCAAGGCGGCGTGTCCCTACATCAGCCAGGTCGTGGTGCACGGCGAGGGCCGGAAGTACGTCACCGCCTTGATCACGCTGGATCCCGAGGCGATCGAGGAGTGGGCGGACGCGCACCAGGTCAGCGGATCCGGCGACGAGCTGACCTCGGCCGCTGAGGTGCGCGAACTGATCGAGGGCTACGTCGCCCAGGCCAACCAGCAGCTCGAACGGTGGGAGACGATCAAGAAGTTCGAGCTGCTGCCGAGCGAGCTGAGCGTCGACGAGGGCGAGGTCACGCCGAGCCAGAAGATCCGCCGGAAGGCCGTGGAGCAGAAGTACGCCGACCTGCTGAACGGCATGTACGAGAAGGACTAGCAGATGGCTCAGGCCTTCGGGCCGCCGGCCACGTAGATCACCTGTCCGGAGACGAAGCCCGCTTCCTCGCTGCACAGGAAGCTGGCCACCGCAGCGATGTCGGCGGGCTGACCGATCCGCCCGACCGGGATGTCGCGCGACGGCGGCCGCCACCCAGTCGCCGAAATCCAGTCCGAGCCGGTCGGCCGTGGCGTGGGTCATGTCGGTCTCGATGAATCCCGGTGCGATCGCGTTGGCGGTGATCTGGAACTTGCCGAGCTCCAACGCCAGCGTCTTGGTGAATCCCTGCAGGCCCGCTTTGGCGGCGGCGTAGTTCGCCTGGCCGCGATTGCCCAGCGCCGAGGTCGAGGAGAGGTTGACGATCCGTCCCCAGCGGGCCTGAGTCATCTGCGCCTGGGCCGCGCGGGTCATCAGGAAAGCGCCGCGCAGGTGGACATTCTGGACCGCGTCCCAGTCGGCGACGCTCATCTTGAAGATCAAGTTGTCCCGGATGATCCCGGCGTTGTTGATCAAGACACCCACCGGCCCGAGCTCATCGGCCGTCCGCTCGACCGCGGCCGATGGCGGCGTCCTCGTCGGTGACGTCCGCGCCGACGGCGATCGCTCGACCGCCATCGGCGATGATCGCCTGCGCCGTGCCGGCGGCGTGCTTCTCGTCAAGATCGACAACGGCGACGGACATGCCGTCGTCGGCCAGCCGGCGGGCGATCGCCGCTCCGATGCCGCGGGCCGCACCCGTCACGATGGCCACAGTCACGGATGAGACTGTAGGCCACGTGCAGCCTCATCTCTTCCAGTGTCCGATTCGCTGGGGCGACCTCGACGCCCAGGGACACGTCAACAACGCGGCCTACCTGGACTACCTCCAGGAGGCCCGGGTGCACTTCCTGCTCACCGGGCCGCCGGTGATGCACGAGTTGCTGGACTCCGGCGTGCTGGTGGTCAGCCACCAGGTCGAGTACCTCCGGCCGATCGGCTTCAGTGATCGTCCGCTGTCGATCAAGCTCTGGGTCGACAGCGTCGGCGGCAGCCGGTTCTCCATCGGCTACGAGGTCTTCGACGGCGATCAGTTGGCGGCCCGGGCGCGTACCGGTGCGGTGCCGTTCGATCTTGCCCGCGACGTGCTGCGCCGGCTGACCGATGCCGAGCGCGACGTGCTGCAGCGCCAGGTCTCGCCCGCCGAACCGCTGCGGACCGGTGCCGAAGGTGCGGATCGCCGACCTTGATCATCATCGGTTCCCGCTGGCCGTGCGCTGGTCCGATCTCGACTCCTACGGCCACGTCAACAACGTGAAGTACTACGACTACGTCCAGGAGGCGCGGATCGCGCTGATGAAGAGTTCGCTGGACTGGCAGTCCGAGGACATCTGGGTGATCGTCCGTCAGGACCTGGAGTACCTGAAGCCGATCGACTTCCGGATCAGCCCGTACGAGGTGGCCACGCTGGTCACCCAGATCGGCACCCGGTCGTTCACCCTGGCGGCGGAGATCCGTGATCCGGAGGCCGGCACCACCTATGCCACCGCCCGGACCGTCGTGGTCGGGCAGGCCCCGCTGACCGACGCCCAGCGATCGGCCCTCGGTGCCTGGCAGGCCGTCAAGAGTGCTCGCTAGTCTGACGTACATGTCGACCCTCTCACTGCCGAGCGAGCAGACCCAGTCGTTTCTGATCCGTGCCGGAGAGGTGGCCGTCCAACCGGCCTCGGTGCCCGAACCGGGTCCCCACCAGGTGCTGATCGAGGTCGCCACGGTCGGGCATCTGCGGCTCGGACGTGCACTACTTCGACCACGGCCGGATCGCCGACTTCGTCGTCCGCGAACCGCTGGTGCTGGGTCACGAGGCCTCCGGCACCATCCGGGCCGTCGGCTCGGAGGTGACCGATCGGTCGGTCGGGCAGCGGGTGGCGATGGAGCCGCAGGAGACCTGTGGCCGCTGTGTGCAGTGCCTGTCCGGCCGCTACAACCTGTGCCCCGACGTCCGGTTCTTCGCCACCCCGCCCATCCACGGGGCCTTCGCGCAGTACGTCGTGCTGGAGTCGCATCGCGCGCATCCGGTGCCGGACTCGGTGTCGGACGAGGCGGCGGCGTTGATCGAACCGCTGTCGGTCGGCGTCTGGGCGGCCCAGAAGGCCGGCGTGCAGCCCGGCGACCGGGTGCTGGTGACCGGCGCCGGACCGGTCGGGCTGCTGTGCGCCGACGTGGCCCGGGCCAGGGGAGCAGCGTGGGTGGGGGTCAGCGACACCAACGAGCACCGGTTGCAGGTCGCGACCGAGCGTGGGGCGAGCCAGGCGATCAACGCGCTGGCCGGGCCGTTGACCGAGCAGATCGAACCGGTCGACGTGATCTTGGAGTGCAGCGGTGCGACGCCTGCGGTGCAGGCGGCGTTCGACGCGGCCGCGCCGGCGGCCCGGATCGTCATGGTCGGGCTCGGATCGCCCAACATGGAGCTTCCGGTCGCCACGATCCAGATCAAGGAACTGGTGGTCACGGGCACCTTCCGCTACGCCAACTGCTATCCGGCGGCCATCGCCCTGGCCGCCAGCGGAGTCGTGGACCTGGACGGACTGGTGACGGCCAAGTTCGGCCTCGAGCAGGTCGCCGAAGCGCTGTCGGCCTCGAAGACCGACCCGCACACCCTCAAGCCGATGGTCTATCCCGGAGTCGCCCGGATCTGAAGCCTGAGCTAGAGCTGGAGGCCGGGCGTGACGCCTGGATGCTCGTCGAAGGTGTTGACCATCGAGTACGCCGCGCGCTCCATGTAGCTCCAGAGCTCCTGGTCGTGCTGCGGAGCCAGCTCGAGGGAGTCGATGGCGTCGCGCATGTGCGTCAGCCAGCGATCACGCATCTGCGGCGTCACGGCGAACGGCATGTGCCGCATCCGCAGCCGCGGGTGCCCGCGCTGCTCGCTGTAGGTCGTGGGACCGCCCCAGTACTGCTCCAGGAACATCCGGAACCGCACCTCGGCGGGTCCGAGATCATCCTCGGGGTACAGCGCGCGCAGCGGCGGATCGGAGGCGACCCCTTCGTAGAACCGCTTCACCAGGGCCACGAAGGTCTCGTGACCGCCGACGGCGTCATAGAAGGTCTGCAGGACTGGTGAACTGGACATCACCGCCATTGTCTCCCCGCCGGTGCCGTCCGCGCGGCGTGGACCGGCTGGCAGGATGGGTCCGACCACAAGCCACAACCACCCTGAGGAGTACATCGATGGCAACAGTTCGGACCGCGGAAGCCCACTGGGAAGGCTCGTTGTTCGAGGGCCAGGGCGAGGTGGAGCTCGTCTCGTCCGGCGTCGGCAGCTTCGAGACCAGCTGGCCCGCGCGCGCGGAGCAGGCCAACGGCAAGACCAGCCCGGAGGAGCTGATCGCCGCGGCCCACTCGACCTGCTTCTCGATGTCGCTGTCCCTCGCCCTGACCAAGGGCGGCAATCCGCCGACCAGCATCGACACTCGCGCCGACGTGACGTTCCAGCCGGGTACGGGGATCACCGGGATCAAGCTCACCGCGCGCGCCGTGGTGCCCGGGATCACCGCGGAGCAGTTCGAGGAAGCGGCCCAGGAAGCCAAGACCAGCTGCCCGGTTTCCCGGGCCCTGGCCGGCACCACCATCACCGTGGAAGCCTCGCTCGACCAGTGACGCCATGCACGTGCCCTGAGCTTGTCGAAGGGCCTTCGACAGGCTCAGGGCCAGCGCATTGGCTGGCTCAGGACGCGGCCGGATCCGCTTCCGGCGGGCGCCCGGCACCGCCCTGGCTGAAGTTGCCGACCCGGATCACCTCGCCGTTGCGGACGTACCAGACGGTTCCGTCGTCGTCGCGCATCTGGGTCACCCGCAGCCCGATCGCCTCCACCACGCCCGACGCCTTCTCCATGTCGACGAAGTCGCCGACCCCGAACTGATCTTCGACCAGCATGAAGACGCCGGAGATCAAGTCCTTCACGAGGCTCTGCACCCCGAACGCGAGCCGTGACCGCGACCACCGACGTACCGGCCACGATCGTGGTGACGTTGAAACCCAGTTCGGCCAAGATCATCACCGCCGCGAACACGAAGACGATCGACCGTCACGGCGCTGGAAGCCAGGGAACCGAGCGCCGAGATTCGCTGCGCCCGCCGGGCCGCCGGGATGCTGGTGGCATCCACCAGGGCTTGCGCGGGGCCGAATCGGGTCCGCGGTCGTTCAGCGATCGCGCGGCGTACGGCTCGGTTGATCAGACGTCTGGCGATCAGCCGGGCCAGCACGGCCGCGATGATCAAGAAGATGATCCGCAGTGGCGCGAACGCCACGACCTCGGCCGCGTTGCTTGGGAACCAATCCGGCATGGGCACCAGCGTAGTGTGATCAGCCGTGTTCACCGATGAACTGGTGTTGTTGATCTTGGACCTGGCCGGCACCTTCGCGTTCGCCGTGAATGGCGCGATGACCGCGATCCGGGTCGCCAAGCTCGACATCCTCGGGGTGGTCACGCTCGGCATGATCACCGCGCTCGGCGGCGGCATCATGCGCGACATCCTGCTCGGCCACCTGCCGCCGGTCACCTTCAGCGACTGGCGCTATCTGGCCGCGGCGGCAGCGGGTGGTCTGCTGGCGTCGGTGATCGGCCGCCGAGGGGTTCAACTGCTGCCCGCGATCATCGTGCTGGATGCCGCCGGGCTCGGGCTGTTCGCGGTGACCGGGGCGACCCGGGCCCTGGATTTCGGCGCCGGGGCCGGTCAGGCCGTGCTGCTCGGTGCCCTCACCGCGGTCGGCGGCGGCACGCTGCGCGACGTGCTCATCCAGCGGGTGCCGAGCGTGCTGCACAGCGGCCTGTACGCGGTGCCGGCCCTGATCGGCGCGACCGCGACGATCGTGCTCGGACGGCTCGGCGTCGGTGCGCTGGTGACCGGCCTGGTGGCCGCCGGGCTCTGCTTCGGCATCCGGATGCTCGGCGTCAGACTGAAGCTCAACGCTCCGCGGCCTCGGCGGATCGATCCGCCGTGATCGGCGATCAGCGGGAACTGAGCTCGACCGCGACGTCGCGAAGCTCCGCCACCACAGCCGCGACGGCGGGACGTTCGGCGGCCAGGGATCGCCAGATCGCGTACACCCGTCGGCTGAAATCGGGGCGCAACGTGATGATCTTGACGTCGTCGGCGCGGCCGCGCCCCAGGCGGGGCATCACGGCGATCCCGAGCCCGGCGGCGACCATGGCCAGTTGGGTCTGGTGCTCCTCGGCGGTGTGCATGATCTCCGGGGTCAGGTTGTGCTGGCGCAGGGTCTGGGTGAGCCACTCGTGGCAGGTGGCGCCGTTCGGCCAGGTGATCCACGGCTCGGCGCAGAGTTCGGTGAGCTCGACCGAAGAGCGGGCGGCGAGCGGATGATCAAGCGGCACGGCGAGGTCGACGGGATCGTTCATGATCAACAACCGGTCGAGGCCGTCCGGCAGCAGCAGCGGGGCGTTCATCCAGTCGTTGACCAGCGCCAGGTCCAGATGCCCGGCCGCGACCAGCCGGATCGCCTCCTCCGGCTGGCGCTCCGACAATCTGATCTTGAGCTGCGGATGGTCGGCCTTGAGCCGGGCGACCGCGCGCGGCAGGATCGCCCGCGCCGCCGTGGCGAAGCCCGCCACCTCCAGATCGCCGTACACCCGGTCGCGCTGCCGGTCCAGCTCGCTCTCGGCCTGCTCCACCTCGGCCAGGATGGCGTGCGCCCGGTCGGCCAACAGCGATCCGGCGGCGGTCAGGCGTACCCCGCGTCCGTACGGCTCGATCAGCCGCTGGCCGACGTCGCGCTGCAGCTTGCCCAGTTGCTGGGAGACCGCCGAGGGGGTGAGATGCAGCGCCGAGGCGGCGCCCGTCACCGATCCGAAGGTGGACACCGCCCGCAGGGCCTGGAGACGTTCGAGACTCAACATTTCAGCAACGCTTAACGGTAGGGCGTATGACAATTTGCTGGTGCTTAAGCCTCATGCGAGCGATAGTAGTCCCGTGACCACCACTCCCGCGATCGAGAACAAGCAGTCCACGACGCCCGAGACGCTCGACGGACTGGCTGGTCGTGTTCGCGGCGGCCTTCACCATGGTGGCCTGGGCGTCGGCGTTCGTGGTGATCAGGTTCGTCGCCCGCGACGTCTCGCCCGGCGCGCTGAGCCTCGGCCGGCTGGTCGTCGCGTCCGTGGTGCTGAGCGGACTGATGATCGGCAAGAAGCGGGTGAAGATGACCGGCCGCGAATGGGCGCTGGTCGCGCTGATCGGGGTCGCCTGGTTCGGCGTCTACAACGTCGCGCTGAATGCCGGTGAGCAGCACGTCGATGCCGGCACCGCCGCCATGCTGATCCAGCTCGCCCCGATCCTGATCGGCGTGCTCGCCGGACTCCTGCTGGGGGAGGGCTTCCCCCGGATGCTGGTGATCGGCGGACTGGTGGCGTTCGCCGGAACGATCATCATCGGCGTCGCGACCAGCACCGGTCACGCCGACATCGCCGGCGTACTGCTCGTGCTGCTCAGTGCCGTGGTCTACGCCATCGCCATGGTGGCGCAGAAGGTCGTGCTGCGGCGGATCCCCGGCCTTCAGGTGACCTGGCTCGCCTGCCTGATCGGGACCATCGCCTGCCTGCCGTTCGCCGGCTCGCTGGTCGCTGATCTCGCCTCGGCGCACGGCGCCGGCGTACGTCGGCATCGTCTACCTCGGCGTGGTGCCCACCGCGCTCGCCTTCACGACCTGGGCGTACGCGCTGAGCCGGACCTCGGCCGGCAAGCTCGGCGTGACCACGTTCGCCGTCCCGCCGATCGCCATCCTGCTCGGCTGGCTGTTCCTGGGCGAGGTGCCCGTGCCGCTGGCCATCCTCGGCGGCGCACTGTCCCTGGTCGGCGTGGCCATCGCCCGCCGCCCGGCCAAGATCAAGGCGCCCGCTCCGGTCGGCTGACGCTCGCTTCGGACCGCTGTACCCAGTTCTTGGCGCTGTACCGGAGTTTCCTGGGTACAGTGCACTTCCACGTATACGTGGCGAAACGGCCCCCGCGATCGCGCGTGCTCGGCGGCAGGAGGCTAGGGGCGGGAGTAGGTGATCCGGCCGGCCCAGATGGTGGTGACGACCGGGTCGGGGAGGTCGCGGCCGTGCCAGGGGTTGTTGCGGGCCAGGGAGGCGGAGGCGTCCCGGTCGACGATGGCGCGGGCGGTGGGGTCCACCAGGGTCAGGTTGGCCGGTTCGCCCACCGTGAGCGGGCGGCCCTGGTCGGCCAGCCGGGCGATGTGGGCCGGTACGACCGACATCCGCAGGGCCAGTTCGCGCCAGCCGAACCGGCCGGTGTTGATCATGGTCTCCAGCACCACGGCCAGCGCCGTCTCCAGGCCGAGCATGCCGAACGCGGCTTCGGCGAAGGCGTGCTCCTTGTCGTGGCGGGCGTGCGGGGCGTGATCGGTGGCGACCGCATCGATGGTGCCGTCGGACAGCGCGTCGCGCAGCGCGACCACGTGCTCGTCGGGCCGCAGCGGCGGGTTCACCTTGTAGGTGGGGTCGTAGCCGAGCACCTCGCTCGTGGTGAGCAGCAGGTGATGGGGGGTGACCTCGGCGGTCACGTCGATCCCGCGCTGCTTGGCCCAGCGGATCACGTCGACGGTCTCCGCGGTGGACACGTGGCAGACGTGCACCCGGGACCGGGTGAGCTGGGCCAGTTGGACGTCGCGGGCCACGATGCTCGCCTCGGCCACCGCCGGCCAGCCGGGCAGTCCGAGCTTGCCGGAGATCTCGCCCTCGTGGCAGCAGGCGTCCGGCCCGGCGAGCTTCGGGTCCTGCGCGTGCTGGGCGACCACGCCGTCGAAGGCCCGCACGTACTCCAGCGCCCGGCGCATCAGCCGGCCATCGGCCACACAGTGTCCGTCGTCGGAGAACACCCGTACGGCGGCCCGCGACCGGGCCATCAGGCCGAGCTCGGCCAGCTCGGCGCCGCCCAGTCCCTTGCTGACCGCGCCCACGGGTACCACCTGGGCGTCGCCGTCCCGCCGGCCGATGTCGGCCAGGTGCTCGGCCGCCTCGGCGGTGTCGGTGACCGGATCGGTGTTGGCCATCGCCAGCACGGCGGTGAAGCCGCCGCGGGCCGCGGCCCGGGTGCCGGTGGCGACCGTCTCGGCGTCCTCCCGGCCGGGTTCGCGGAGGTGGGTGTGCAGGTCGACCAGTCCGGGCAGCGCGACGAGGCCGGCGGCGTCGATGCGCTGCGGATCGGGTCCCAGGTCGGCCGGGTCGACGAATCGGCCGTCCCGGATCGCCAGGTCGCCGCGGCCCTCGCCGGCCCGATCGGCGCCGATGATCAACAGGTCGGTCATTCCTCGCCTCCCAGCAGCTGGTAGAGCACGCTCATCCGCACCGAGACGCCGGCCGCGACCTGGTCCAAGATCAACGAGTTGGCCGCGTCGGCCGCGTCGGCGGAGATCTCCAGCCCGCGGTTCATCGGACCGGGATGGCAGATCGCCGCACCGGGGCGCATGGCGGCCAGCCGGGTGCGGGTCAGGCCGTAGCCGACCGTGTACTCCCGCGGGGTGGGGAAGTAGCCGCCGGACATCCGCTCCCGCTGGACCCGCAGCATCATGATCACGTCGGCGCGGCTGATCGCGGCGTCGAAGTCGGTGCACACCGTGACCGGCCAGCTGTCCACACCCGCCGGCAGCAGGGTGGGGGGCGCGACCAGGATCACCTGCGCGCCCAGCGTCTGCAGCAGCAGCACGTTGCTCCGGGCGACCCGGGAGTGGGTGATGTCGCCGACGATGGCCACGGTCTTGCCGCTGAAGTCGCTGACGCCGGGCTCCGCGCCGCGCAGGTGCCGGCGGATGGTGAAGGCGTCGAGCAGGGCCTGGGTCGGGTGTTCGTGGGTGCCGTCGCCCGCATTCAGCACGTGGCAGTCGATCCACTGCGAGGCCTGCCACGGCGCGCCGGAGGCATGATGCCGGATGACCAGGGCGTCCACTCCCATCGCCGCGACGGTCAGCACCGTGTCCCGCAGCGATTCGCCCTTGGACACCGAGGAACCCTTGGCGCTGACGTTGATCACGTCGGCCGACAGCCACTTGCCGGCGATCTCGAAGGACGAGCGGGTCCGGGTGGAATCCTCGAAGAACAGGTTGACGACCGTACGCCCGCGCAACGCCGGCAGCTTCTTCACCTGGCGGCCCTGGACCAGGGACATCTCCTCGGCGAGGTCCAGGATCCCGCTGATCTGATCGAGGTCCAGGTCAGCGGCCGAGAGCAGGTGGCGCATCAGACTCCTTCCTCGGGCGTGGGATCGGGGACGATCGTGACCTCGTTGACGCCGTCGACCTCTTCCAGCCGCACCCTGACCCGCTCGCCGGACCTGGTCGGGATGTTCTTGCCCACGTGGTCGGCGCGGATCGGCAGCTCGCGGTGTCCGCGATCCACCAGCACCGCGAGCCGGACCGCGCGTGGTCGACCGAGATCGCCCAGGGCGTCCAGCGCGGCGCGTACGGTCCGCCCGGAGTACAGCACGTCGTCGACCAGCACCACCACGCTGTCGTCGATCTCGACCGGCAGATGCGGTGCGGCCGACCGCGCGGGTCGGGTGCCGCCGAAGATCGTCGCGATACATCGTGACGTCGAGGGCGCCGACGGGGAGCTGGCGGTGCTCGACGTCGAAGATCGCCTTGGCGAGCCGATGGGCGAGCGTGACGCCGCGGGTCGGGATGCCGAGCAGGACCAGGCCCTCCGCGCCACGATTGGCCTCGAGGATCTGATGGGCCATCCGGGCACAGGCGCGGGCGATCTGATCGGCATCGAGGACCAGGCGGGACGCCGTCGCATGGGGATCGCTGGGATCGGCCGGCGACGAAGGTGTCAGGGACACCGATCCTCCTCTTCTGACCGCTCCCACGGCGCAGCCCGCGGGGCGATACCGTAGGGCCGTGAGCGAACTCCTGAGCATGGTAGTGCCTCTCGACACCCTCTCCGGCTGGCCCGCGGCTCCCGATCCGACTGTTCTGCAAACGCTGGGGCTGCTGATCGGCTTTCCGGCCCTGGTCTTCGTGATCGTGTTCGGCATCGCCAAGATCGGCAATGCGGCGAAGGCCAAGCGGACCCCCGACGGCCGAGGTCGGCGACCCGCTCTGGGTGGGCGGACGCTCGCAGGGAGAGCTCGAAGCCTCTGGTCCGGACCAGGCCGGCGACGGCGACTCGAATCCGGTTGGCGGTGCGGGTGCCCGCTGGTGAAGCGTTCACGATCGGCGAGCTGGAGGAGATCAAGCGAGCGGTCGCCAACGCGGAGAAGCTGTCCGGACTGACCTTCTCGGTCTTCGTCGGAGTGTCGGAGGAGGACTCGCGCGCGTACGCGGAACGCCTGCACAGTGCCCTCGACGATCCCGCCCATTCCGTGCTGGTGCTGTGCGACCCCGGATTCCATGCGCTGGAGATCGTGACCGGCAGCGAGGCGAGGCGCTCGCTGGACGACGTGGAGTGCCGGCTGGCCGCGGCATCGATGCAGAGCTCCTTCGTGGCCGGCGACATCGTCGGCGGCCTCGCGGTGGGGGTCCAGCAACTGGGCGAAGCGGCGCGTCACCCGCGTACCCTGCACACCGCGCACATCAACTAGCCGCGAGCCCACCGGCCGTTTGCGCGCACAACGGACCGAACGGCCCCCAAATCGCCGGATCACGGCTCGTTTGCGCCGCACAACGGACCGAAACGGCCCCGGCGGCAGATCAGCCGAAAGCCTCCTGGCAGCGCAGCGCGCGCAGCGCATCGTCGCGCCGCTCCATGATCGCCCGGCGGGTCGTCGGGGAGAGGTCGACGCCGGCGAGCCAGGTGTCGAGCCGCTCGAGGAACGCGCGCTTGTCCAGCGGCCACGGGAACAGGTTGCGCAGGACGTTCTTCCGCAACGAGATGCCCTTGGTCGCCCACACCCCGCGCACGGCGGAGATGTCCTCCGCGGCCTGGAAGTAGCGGTCGACGTACGGCAGCAGCACGTCGTCCTGCCCGCGCTGCCACAGGTTCAGGCAGATGGCGGCCTGGGCGCTGTTGGTGAGGGTGTCCTCCTCGACCGCGAGCCGCCAGGCCTCGGCCTTCGCCTCGGCTGTGGGCCGCGCCGCCCGAGCGCCGGCGGCCTTCTCGGCTCCGGTGATCGAGGTGTCCCGCTGCTTCCTCGGCCGCGATTCCCGCCTCGTCGATCATCCCGAGCCGGGCCAGGTTGTTGACCAGGAGCCAGCGGAGGTCGGTGTCGATCGTCAGTCCGTCCGGCACCCGGCTGCCGACGAGCCAGTCCGTGAGCAGATCCGCGCTCCAGCCCGGATCGGCCGCGCCGGCGAAGGATCGGGCCAGAGCGAGTTGCAGGTCCGACCCGGCCGGCGCCGCCGCCAGGAGATCGTGCAGACCCTGCCGCCAGCGGGTGGTCACCTCGGCCCGGTGGGTCATCGACGTGTAGCCGAACGCCGCGATCCCCGCCTGGCCGAGCAGGGCGCGCACGGCGGTCGATCCCGGCTCGCTCGACACGCTGCGGAGCACCAGATCGGCGTAGTCACCGGCCGGCAACTCGGCATCGCGGCAGGCATCCCACAACGACCCCCAGACGACCGCCCGGCTCACGGCGCTCGCGATGGTCGGCAACTCGGTGAGCAAGGTCGCCGTGGAACGCGGGTCCGTCCGGACCTTGGCGTAGGTCAGGTCGTCGTCGTTGACCACGATCGCGGCCGCCCGCAAGCCGACCAGCTCATCGATCGGCGTCCGCGGACCGTCGACGTCGCGTTCGATCCGCTGGGTTCGGACGAGCTTGCCGTCCTGCCGCTCGTAGACGCCGAACGCGATCCGGTGCTGGCGCAGCGTCGGCAGGTCCTCCGGCGCCGTCTGCAGCAGCGCTCGCGGAGCTGATCAATCCGTCGTCGTCGACCTCGAGGTCGAGCCGGAGGGTGTTGACGCCGGCGGTTTCCAGCCACTGCCGCGACCAGTCGGACAGGTCGCGGCCGGAGGTCCGCTCCAGGCTCTGCAGCAGATCGGCGAGCGTGGTGTTGCCGTACGCGTGGGCGCGGAAGTAGTCCCGGACGCCGGCCAGGAAGGCTTCGAGCCCGACGAACGCCACCAACTGGATCAGCACCGACGCACCCTTCGCGTAGGTGATCTGGTCGAAGTTGTACTCCACCGCCTCCAGGTCGACGATGTCGGCGGCGATCGGGTGGGTCGAGGGGAGTTGATCTTGGCGGTAGGCCATGGTCTTGGAGCTGTTGGTGAATGCCGCCCACGGGACGCTCGGATCGGGGACGTGCTGGCTGACGGCGAAGGTCGAGGCCCAGGTCGCGAAGGACTCCTTCAGCCACAGGTCATCCCACCAGCGCATCGTGACCAGATCGCCGAACCACATGTGCGAGAGCTCGTGCAGCATCGTGTCGCGGCGGTACTCGACGGTTGCGTCGGCGACCTTGCTGCGGAAGATGTACTCGTCCCGCAACGTCACGCAACCGATGTTCTCCATCGCCCCGCCGTTGTACTCCGGCACGAAGATCTGGTCGTACTTTCCAAACGGGTAAGGGAAGTCGAAGTGCTTTTCGAAGGTGGAGAATCCCTCGGCGGTGATCTCGAAGAGACGCTCGGCGTCGAGGTGCTCGGCCAGGGACTGCCGGCAGAAGCAGCGCCATCGGGATCGTGCCCGCTGCGCCGTCGTAGCTGCTGTGGACTCCGGTGTACTCGCCGGCGATCAGCGCCGTGAGGTAGGTCGAGATCGGCAGCGTCTCGGTGAACCGGGTCCGCACCCATCCGTCGCCGGCCGGCGTCTTGTCGATCACCGAACCGTTCGACACGATGGTCCACGCCTCCGGCGCGATCACCGAGATCGTGAAGCGGGCTTTGAGATCGGGCTGCTCGAAGCAACCGAAGACCCGGCGCGCCTCGGACGCCTCGAACTGGGTGTACAGATAGGTGCGTCCGTCGACCGGATCGACGAAGCGATGCAGACCCTCACCGCTGCGGCTGTAGCGGCAGATCGCGGTGACGGTCAGTTCGTGCGGTCCGGGTCGGAGTTGCAGCGGGAGGCGCGAGTTCTGGAAGCTGCCGATCTCGAGCGCGTCGCCGTCCAGGCTCGCTTCGGTGACGGCGTCGGCAATGAGATCCAGATGCGTCGACCCGGCTGCCCGCGCGGTGAACTTCAGGGTCACCGTCGAGCGGAACTGCTCGGTCCGGCTCGGTCACCGAGCGTCCGGAGAGGTCGATCTCGATCGCGTAGGACTCGCTCTCGATCAACGCTGCACGATCCTGGGCTTCGGCGCGCGTCAGGTTGTTCGGAAACATATGGTGGATCCTCGCACGCCGAGCCGAGCCCGCTGCAGCGACGTCTCGGAGGGTTCTCGGGCCTGCGCGATGCCGGGTCTGAGATAGTGCTGCCATGCGCGTACACATCGGGAGCGACCACGCCGGATTCGACCTGAAGAACTACCTGGCCATGGCGTTGCGAGAGGACGGCCACGACGTCGTCGATCATGGTCCGACCGAGTACGACGCCGAGGACGACTACCCGGTCTACTGCATCCCCGCCGCGGAGGCGGCGGTCGCGGAGTCAGGATCGCTCTGCGTGGTGATCGGCGGCTCGGGCAATGGCGAGCAGATCGCGGCCAACAAGGTGAAGGGGACCCGGGCCGCACTCGCGTACAACCTCGACACCGCCAAGCTCGGCCGGCAGCACAACGACGCGAACGTGATCAGCATCGGCGCCCGGATGCACTCCGAGGAGGAGGCCCTGGAGATGGTCAGGATGTTCCTGGCCACGCCGTTCAGTGGCGACGAGCGGCACGCGCGCCGGATCCGGTTGCTCGCCGACTACGAAGCATCGCGCTGAGCCACCCGTACGCGCCCTGAGCTTGTCGAAGGGCTCAGCGGCGGCTGGAGTTCGAGGGGCGGCGGCCGTCGACCCGGGCCAGCAACTCCTCGATCACCTCGGCGGCCATCCGGTCGTCCTCGGCCGTGGGGCGGGACGCGTCCCGCGCTCGCATCGCCCGATCGACGGTCACCAGTCCCGAGACCCCGTCCCGGCCGAAATCGCGCGGCCAGAGGTCGCGGCTGTCGTGCGGGGTTCCAGCGTGGTGTGTTCCCCCGCCGGGCGCTCCTGAGGGACGAGCCCCAGGTGTTGACGCACCTGTCATGCTGACACGCTAAGGCAGATTCGCCGGCTGCCACAGCGTCCGGCGCAAAGTGTTGCCGTGTTGGCACAACCACCCAGGAGCGGCTCGATGCCCGAGGGTCACACCCTCCACCGATTGGCGCTGGACCTCACCGAGGCGTTCGGCGGTCGTCCGGTCTCGGTGACCAGCCCGCAGGGCCGATTCGCCGAGTCGGCCGCGCTGCTCGACCGGTCGTTGATGATCGAGGCCACCGCTCACGGCAAGCACCTGTTCTGCGAGTTCGATGACGAGCGATTCCTGCACATCCACCTGGGCCTGATCGGCAAATTGATCCTCGGCCCGCCCGAGCCGCCGTGGGGCGAGGTGCGGGTGCGGATCGCCACCGCCGAGGTGGCCGCCGATCTCCGCGGACCACAGCTCTGCAAGGTCCAGACCCGCGCGGAGATCGACGCCCAGATCGCCGAACTGGGTCCAGACCCGCTTCGGGCGGACGCCGATCCGGAGGTCGCCTGGCGCCGGATCCGCCGGGCGACGAGGCCGATCGCGGCGCTGCTGATGGACCAGACCATCCTGTCGGGAGTCGGGAACGTCTATCGGGCCGAGGTGCTCTTCCGCAATCGGGTCAATCCGCACCGGCCCGGCCAGAAACTGAGCCGGAAGAGTTGGCTCGGCATCTGGTCCGACCTCGTCGAGTTGATGCCGATCGGCGTCCGCGACAACCGGATCGACACCGTCCTCCCCGAGCACACCCCCGAAGCGATGGGTCGCCCGCCGCGGCGCGACGATCACGGCGGTGAGGTCTACGTCTACCGGCGGGCCGGCATGGCGTGCTGGGTGTGCGGCTCCAAGGTGCGGACCGAGGTGCTCGCCGGGCGCAACCTGTTCTGGTGCGGCCGGTGCCAGCGCCGAGGCTGAACTATCGCTGCGGTCCGGCGGTCATCACCTTGGACTCGGCCGGCTCGCTGGTCGCGGTCGTGCACGACAAGCGGCCGACGGCCAGCTACCTGACCGGCGGCGGGCGGCCGATGGTCAGCGTCGGCGGTGCCTGGCTGCAGTGGCCGGCGCCCGAGGTCCTCGTCGACAGCGACGAGGTGGAGTTCGGGTACGAGTGCGGCCCGGTCCGGGTGGTGGTCCGGCACAGCTTCGCGGCCGGCTGGGGGGTCCGGGTCGCACTGACCAATCTCACCGACGAGCCGCTGGAGATCGACGATGCCGGCCTGAGCTGGGTCGCCGATCCCGACGCGCCGGCCTGGGCGCTGGCCGCCGGGGCCAGCGGGGCGTACGCGGTGCCGTCGCCGGATGGCACCGGCCCGCTGCTGGGCGGAGTGCTCGCGCTCGGCGCGTTCGAGTGGGTCACCGCGGAGGCGATGGGATTCAGCCGGCTCACCGTCGCTCCGCGCGGGCGGTTCGTCGTCCAGTGGACCTGGGAGTGGTATCGCCCCGGTCAGGGATTCGCCCGGAACCAGCATCTCGAGGTGCCGCGGAGCCTGTTCGCTGACCGTCGACGAGCCGCTGAACATCGTCGCCGACGAGGACACCGCACTCAGCCTCCCGCGCGGCGTCGATGGAGGAGCGCGAGCGCGGGCACTCCGAACTCTCGTGCTGGGAACCGGGCCGGTTCACCGTCGAACTGGTGTCGGCCCGAGGAGTGACCCGCTACGACCTGCACGCGGCCCGGCCGTACGACGAGGTCGTCACCGAGGCGGCGGTCGACGGCCATGAACGGGCCGACCAGTTCCGCCGGGATCGTCCGGCTGGCCGACGTGCATGCCGCGCTCGCCGTGCAGCAGGCGTTGCTGGCCGGCCGGATCGACGACCCGTACCCGGCCGAGGACGCGCTCGACCTGTTCATGGCCCGGGCCCTGGATCAGCCGTCCGGTGACGCCTTCCTGGTCAGCTTCGCCTGCGCCGAGTCCGGCCGGACCGGCGCGGACGAACCGCTGGACGCGGCGGACCGCTGGCTGCGGGATCAGCAGGCGCTGACGCCGGGTCTGGGCATGGCCGTCAGCCAGGCCAGCCTGATGCGGGTGCTCCGCGGCTTCGAGGTGCAGCCGCTGATCGACTGGCTGATCGGGCTCGGCCGCCGCCGACGTCGCCGGCCCGATCGGCGCGGCCACCCGCCTCGAGCGAATCGCCGTCGTCGGCCCTGCGCGACGAGCCCGGACAGCAACGACGAACGTCTGGCGGCCGCGGTCGTCGTGGGCGGCTGGCTGGGCGCCGGTCTGAAGGGGCGCGCGGTCCGGCCGCTGAGCGCTGCCGACACCGCGTACCTGGCGGCGGTCTTCGGGCTCGCCGACGAGGAGCTGACCAAGCGGTTGCGCCGCCGCTGGGGCGGCACCGCCCACGAACTGAGGCAGCGGGCCGAGGCGGAGGTGCTGTTCGAGATCGCCGGCCGACCGGCCGGCCCGGCCCTCTCCTGGCTCACCCTGGCGGCGCGTACCTCCGGAGGTAGCGTCAGCCGACGCTAGGTCGATCTGGAAGAGTGGTCGTTGTGAGTTCCACGGCCACCGCCGCCGACGTCATGCCGCAGGCGCCGAGTCGTCCCGTGCCCGGATCGCGCCGGCAGCACGTCGCGCGGCGCTTCCCGAAATTGCCGTTCCTGGTCTCCCGGCTGTTCTTCATCGGGGCGATCGTGCTGGTCGCGCAGGCACTGCTGCCCGGCGTCTACTGGATCTCCTCGGTGGTGGACGCGTACTCGACGGTCTTCATCCCGATCGACGGCGGCACGATCGGCTTCGCGATCTTCTTGATCATCCTCGGTGGAGCCCTGGCCCGGCGCAAGCAGGCCGGCTGGGTGATCGCCATGGTCATCTTCTCGCTGTCGCTGCTCGGCGATCTGTTCCTGGTCGGCGTGCTGGTCTGGGGGGTGGTGACCGAAGCAGGCCGACTATCCCTCCCTGCCGCTGCTGGCTCGATTCGGGTTCAACCTGGCCGCGCTCGGTTCACTCACCGCGTGCATGGTGGTCTATCGCGCCGAGTTCACCGCGCGCCGGCAACCGGGCAGCGCGCGCAAGGCCCTGATCACCCTGCTGGTCGGTCTCGCGGTGACCTTCGGCGTGGCGATGCTGCTGGTCACGGTCTTCCCCAACGAACTGGTCGGTCCGCGCGGCCGGCTGGTGTGGATCGCCAAACGGCTGGAACAGGCGGCGTTCGGTCCGGACACCAACTTCGTCCCGCAGTCGGTCAGCGTGCCGCCGAGCTGGATCAACACCGTGGTCGGCCTGCTCTTCGGCCTGACCCTGCTGGCGGCGATCGTCGCCCTGATGCGTTCGCAGCGCCGGGCGTCGGTGATGTCGGCCGAGGACGAGCCCCGGGTACGCGCGCTGGTCGCCGAGTCGCCGGAGGACTCGCTGGCCTACTTCGCCACCCGGCGCGACAAGTCGGTGGTCTTCGCCGCCAACGGCCGCTCGGCGATCACCTACCGGGTGGATCTGGGCGTGCTGCCTGGCCAGCAGCGACCCGATCGGGCCGCCGGATCACTGGCCGGCGGCGATCAAGGCCTGGCAGGACCTGCTCGACACGTACGGCTGGACGCCGGCGGTGATCGGGGCGAGCGAGGCGGGCGCGACCGCCTACGCGCGAGCCGGGTTGCGGGTCATCCGGCTGGGCGACGAGGCGATCCTCGAGACCCGGGAGTTCCATCTGGACGGCCGGGACATGCGGCCGGTCCGGCAGGCCGTCCAGCGGCTGGAGAGGATGGGCTACCGGACGCGGGTCCGGCTGCACGCCGACATCCCCGACGCCGAACTGGTGCAACTGATCGGCAAGATCGACGCCTGGCGCGACACCGAGACCGAACGCGGCTTCTCCATGGCGCTCGGCCGGCTCGGCGACCCGACCGATGCCGACTGCCTGATGGTGGAGGCGCTGTTCCCGGCCAGCCGGCCGGCGATCGGCCCGATGGCCGATGTCGCCGGCGTGTTGTCCTTCGTGCCGTGGGGGACCGACGGATTCTCCCTCGACGTGATGCGCCGGCATCCCGATGCCGACAACGGCGTGACCGAGTTCATGGTGACCGGCCTGATGGCCGCCGGCCGGGAGATCGGCATCCGCCGGGTGTCGCTCAACTTCGCCGTCTTCCGGTCGGCGTTCGAGGAGGGCGCGCGGATCGGTGCCGGTCCGATCGTGCGGCTGTGGCGGCGGCTGCTGCTGGTCGCGTCGCGCTGGTGGCAGATCGAGTCGCTGTACCGGTCCAACGTGAAGTACCGACCGGAGTGGCAGCCCCGCTTCCTGTGCTTCGCCGAGACCCGGGACATCGCTCTGGTCGGCGCGGCGTCCGGTCTCGCCGAGGGGTTCATCGACCTGCCGACGTTCCTGAAGCCGCGGCTCACCGATGTCCGGGCGCTGACCAGCGGAACGCCCGCCGGGCTGCTCGCCGCCCAGCCGGCCCTCGGCGTCCGGCCGGGCGACGCCGACGAGCGACGGGTGCCCGAGCAGATCCGGCTGCGGATGGACGGTCCGCGAGTCGCTGATCGCCGAGGAGGTGGATCCGTACCCGCCGTCGTTCCGGCCGAGCCGGGCGATCGGCGAACTCCGGCTGGGCATGACGGCCAGCATCGCCGGCCGGGTCCTGGGCGTCCGTGATCTTGGTGGGGTGATCTTCGTCAAGCTGCGCGACTGGAGCGGCGACGCCCAGTTGCTGCTCAGCGAGGACCACATCGGCAAGGCGGCGATGGATCGCCTCCGGCGCGTCGTCGATCTGGGTGATCATCTGGGTGCCGAGGGCGACATGGTGCTGTCGCGCAGCGGTGATCTGTCGCTGCGTACCACCTCCTGGCTGCTGACCGCCAAGTCGTTGCGACCGCTTGCCGGACAAGCATCGCGGCATCTCCGATCCCGAGACCCGGGTACGCCAGCGATATCTTGATCTTGCCGTCAACCCGGCGCGCGAGACGCCGGTTGATCACCCGGTCCGCCGTGATCCGGGCGGTCCGCAACACCTTGGATGATCTTGGATTTCTCGAGGTGGAGACGCCGATCCTGCAGACGATCCACGGCGGTGCGAACGCGCGGCCGTTCCGCACGCACATCAACGCCTACGACCTCGAGCTCTATCTGCGGATCGCCCCGGAGCTGTATCTCAAGCGGCTGATGGTCGGCGGCGTCGACAAGCTCTTCGAGATCGGCCGCAACTTCCGCAACGAAGGCGCCGACGCGACCCACAATCCCGAATTCACCATGCTGGAGGCGTATCAGGCCTACGGCGACTACACCACGATGCGGGTGGTGGCGCAGCAGTTGATCATCCAGGCCGCGCGGGCGGCGACCGGCGGCACCATCGTCGGCGGCACTGATCACCACGGCACCTGGCACGATGTCGATCTTGGCGAGCCGTGGCGGGTGATCACGGTCAACAACGCGATCTCGGCGGCCGCCGGCGTCGAGGTGACCGCCGACACGCCGCGCCGCGAACTGATCGACCTGGCCCGATCGCTGAAGATCATCGTCGACGAGCGCTGGACCCGAGGTGCGGTGGTGCTGGAGCTGTACGAGCACCTGGTGGAGGACACCACCATCGCACCCACCTTCTACACCGACTTCCCGGCCGAGGTGTCCCCGCTGACCCGGGCCCATCGCGACGATCCCCGGCTCGCCGAGCGCTGGGACCTGGTCGCCTTCGGGGCGGAGATCGGCACCGCGTACTCCGAACTGGTGGACCCGGTCGAACAACGCCGCCGGCTCACGGCGCAGTCCCTGCAGGCCGCCGGCGGCGATCCCGAGGCGATGGAACTGGACGAGGACTTCCTCGCTGCGCTCGAACACGCGATGCCGCCCACCGGCGGACTGGGGATGGGCATGGACCGGCTGGTGATGATGCTGACCGGGGCGACCATCCGCGAGACGATCGCCTTCCCGCTCGTTCGGCCGCGCAAATGACCACCGCGACCGGCTCAGGGGAGTTTCGGGTCGGGCACCTGTGGCCGTCCCTCAGCGTGCTCACCGTCCTCACCTACAACACCTGGCTGCTGTGGAAGCCGTTGAACGGCAACGCGAAGATCTTCGACGGCTACCTCTCCGAACTCTCGGCCTCCGACCAGCCGCACAGCCTGGTGTTCCGCGGTGGCGACCTGATCACCGCGGTCATCGTGCTGGCCATGGGGATCAGGGCGCTCTGGCTCTGGCGACGGCGCAATGCGCTGGCCGAACAGGGACACTGGCCGCGCTCCGGGCGTTGGTGGGCGGTCGCCTCGGCCGGCTTGTTGATCTTCGGTACGGCGACGTTCCTCGACGCCTTCTTCGCCATGGACTGCTCACCGACCCTGAGCGCGAGCTGCAAGGTGCTGGAGGAGACCGGCCAGCTGTCGCGTCGCGCACTACGCGCACACCTTCACCAGTGTCGGCGCGCAGATCGGCATCGTGGCCTCGATGATCGCGACCTACATCGCCATGGTGCGATCGCCGAGGCAGAGCCGGACCCGGCGCCGGGTCGTCTTGATCATCTCGGTGTTCGAGGTGGTGGCGCTGACGGTGATGATGATCATGCTCGTCGCTCGACCTGCCGGGACTCGGCTACCCCCAGGCGATCATGGTGGTGGTCGCATCCGGCTGGTTCGCCGCGATCGGCTTCCGGCTGGTGGGGGACAGCGAGCCGCCGGCCGGGGTCGACCAGCGCGACGGGGCCGACCGATGTCAGCCTGGCCGGTCTGCATGACGAGCGCTGAGGTGAGCCGGCCGCTGCCGGCCGACGGGGTGCTGAGCCTCGGCGGCCGTGAGGTGCACGTCGTCGCGCAAACCGTTCCCGGTCCGCTGGTGATCATGCTCGGCGGGTGCGGCGTGCCGTCGTACACCTGGGACGACGTGGTGGAGTTGCTGCCGGACTGCTCGATCCTGCGCCTGGACCGTCCCGGGCTGGTGCGGACGCCGTGGCCCGGGGTGCTGCCCGAGCTGTCGGCCGAGGTGGAGACCCTGGTCGACCTGATCGAGCGGATGGAGGCACCGGCCGTGCTCGTCGCGCACTCGATGGCGGGGCTGCATGCCGAGGCTCTGGCTCGTCGGCGACCCGACCTGGTGGCGGCGCTGGTGCTGGCGGACTCCAGCGTCGACTGGCGGGACCGTCGGCCGGGATCGGGGCGCGGCTGGCTCCGGGCGGCGAGGCTGGCTCGCGGCGCGTTCGCGTTGCCGCCGGTGCGAGCGCTGGGGTCGCTGGGCAATCGGGTGATGGTCGCGGCGCAGAGCGGGCGCCGGCTCGCCGACGCCGGCTCGCCGATGGCCACCACGATCTTCCGGAGCCGCGACGCCGTGCCGAGTGTGATCGCCGAGCACGCCGCGTACGCGCAGCAGGTCTGGGATCTGGCGCGGTTGCGCGAGTCGTTCCCGTGGCCGGGCATCCCGACGGTGGTCCTGACCGCCGCCGGCGACGGGGGTCCGCGCTGGGTGGCGGATCAGCGACGGCTCGCCCGAACTGCTCCAGGCTCGGCAGGTCGTGATCGACGACTCGCGGCATCTGATCATGCTCGATCGACCCGATGTGGTCGCCGACGCCATCCGGTCGCTACTCGGAAGCGAGGCTGACCATGGGTGAATCCCCGTCGCTGGTCGTCGAACTCTGGTACGCCGAGGCGCCGGACCTCGCTGATCCGCTGCTGCTCGACGAGTTGCGGGTGATCGCGCCGGCCGCCGAGCGGCAGGAGGGCTCGCTCGTGGTGCCGCACGGGACGGCTGTCGACGGCGTCCCACCCTTGCTGACCGCTGTCGTGGCGGCGAGCCCGGTGGGGGAGGGCGGCAAGCAACTGCCCGAGGTCTCGCAGACCTGGGACTGGCCCGGCGCCGATGAGGCCCTCGACCGCTGCCGATCGGCGGTGCTCGTCTCGGAGATGTTCGCCGACGGCTTCGACGCCGAGGAGCGGGTCTCGGCACTGACCGCGGTGCTGCGCGTCCTGTCCCGGGCGACCCATCCGGTGTTGATCAGCTGGCCGCTGAGCCAGCGGGTGGTCGATCCGGAGCGTGACGCCGATGATCTTGACGGGGTGATCAACATCCGGTTGTTCACCGTGGCCGGCGATGAGAGCGCTCTGGTGATGGACAGCCTCGGACTGCACATCTTCGGGCTGCCCGATGTGCAGTGCCACTTCCGGGATCGCGAACCCGCCGAGATCGCCGCGCTGCTGCACTCGACGGCCACCTACCTGTTCGATGCCGGCGACGTGATCGCCGACGGCAACACCATCTCCAGCCTGGACGGCGTCGAGACCTACGTCTGCCGCCGGGAACGCGCCCTGGTCGCGCCGGCCCGGACGGTGCTGGACGTCGATCTGGGTGACCCGTACGCCGCCGGCGAGCGGGACCGTTAGTTTCCGCTCGCGCCCGAGCGGGCCTGAAGTCCTGACTTGCTCCCTCGACTCGCAGACGGAAAGCGTTGTCTGCTCGCTCGGTCGCAAGTCAGAGGCCGTCTACCGACGCTCGCGGAGTTGTACGCTCGCGCCCGGCGGAGCTGACATCCCTGCTGTGCTCGCCGACTGCGACCGATAGCGTGTCTGCTCTCGGCGCATGCCAGGCTCGGCCGCTCTGCGGCACTCGGGAGTTTCGCGCCAACTGGTGCGAAACGCCGCTTTGGCTGGTAGCGCTCGTTTCGAGCCAGCTGGTGCGAACGCCGCCTGGGCTGCCGCGCTCGTTTCGGCGACCCGCGGGTGCGAAACGTCACGCTTCCGGTCCGGCAGCCGCTCGTTGGCGACCCGCGGGTGCGAAACGTCCGCTCGGGCGCGAGCGGAGAAGGCAGCTCAGTCGTCGGAGGAGCGGAGGGTGCGGCGTACGGAGAGCAGTTCGAGCTCGGGGCGGTAGGCGACCAGCCGCTCGGCGGCATCCAGCACCTCGATCAGGTGTGCCCGGTCCGGGCTGACGGCGGCGATGCCGATGCCCGCCCGCCGATGCAGATCGAGATGATCGACTTCGGCGACGCTGAGCTCGAAGCGCTTGCGCACCTCGGCGATCAGCGGGCGGACCACGGAACGCTTCTCCTTCAGCGAATGCACGTCACCGAGCAGCAGGTCGAACTCGAGCGCGCCGATCCACATCGTCACGATCGTCCGGACAGCAGGACGGGTCGGATCATGGCACTCACTCTCGCAAAGGTATGAGGTCAAACCATTGACTTCATGATCGGCGGCACAGAGACTGCTGCCAGACGATTTCAGCACATCGGGGACTGGAGACGGCATGGGCATCGAACAGCAGATGGACGACGACGCCAAGGCTTGGCCGGCTCGGCTACACCCAGGAACTGCACCGCGGCATGTCCGGGTTCTCCAACTTCGCGGTGTCCTTCTCGATCATCTCGATCCTGGCCGGGTGCATCACCTCGTACGGGATCGCGCTGGTCTCGGGCGGCCCCTCGACGCTGGTTCTCGGCTGGCTGATCGTCGGCATCCTGGTGCTGGCCGTCGCGCTGTCGATGGCCGAGGTCTGTTCGCGCTATCCGACGGCCGGCGGCCTGTACTTCTGGGCCGGACGGCTGGCCAAGAAGAACAAGCGCGAGTGGGCCTGGGGCGTCGGCTGGTTCAACTTCCTCGGCGAGGTCGCGGTCACCGCGGCGATCGACTTCGGCTGCGCCTCGACCTGGATGGCCTTCGGCAGCCTGACTGGGCTGGGTCGAGGCCGACGCCGGCCAAGATCTTCGGCCTGTTCGTGGTGATCATCATCGTGCACGCCCTGCTGAACACCTTCGGGGTCAACCTGGTCGCGACTGCTGTCCAACGTCTCGGCGTGGTGGCACGTCGGTCGGCGTGTTGATCATCGTCGGGGCGCTGTGGATCCTGCCCGAGAAGCACCAGTCGGTGTCCTGGACGCTGACCGGCTTCCACAACGAGACCGGCTGGACCTGGCTGCCGTACGTGTTCCTGATGGGCCTGCTGATGGCCCAGTACACCTACACCGGGTACGACGCCTCCGCCCACGTCGCCGAGGAGACCAGGGACGCCTCCGGCGCCGCGCCGCAGGGGCATCGTGATGAGCGTGCTGGTCTCGGTGATCGGCGGCTTCATCCTGCTCTACTCGATCACCGCGTCGATCACCGACAACTCCGAGGAGGGCCTGACCGCGCTGGCGGCCAGCCGACGACCGGGCTGCCGCCGGCGCAGATCTTCCTCGACTCGCTGGGCAGCCCGGCGGTGGCCAAGTTCTTGTTGTTCATCGTGTGCGTCGCCCAGTTCTTCTGCGGGATGGCCTCGGTGACGGCCAACTCGCGGATGTCGTACGCGTTCTCCCGCGACAACGCGCTGCCGGGCTCGCGGCATCTGGTCGAAGGTCAACCCGCGCACCGGGCACGCCGACCAACTCGATCTGGCTCTGCGTGGGCCTGTCGATCCTGCTGGCCTCGCCGGCGCTGATCAGCACCGACGGCCTACCTGGCGGTCACCTCGATCGCGGTGATCGGGCTCTACATCGCCTACGTCGTCCCGGTGCTTCCTGCGCCGGCATCAACCCGGACTTCAAGCCCGGCCCGTGGAACCTCGGGCCGGTGGAGCGCCGGTGATCGGCTGGATCGCGGTCGGTCTGGGTGATCTTCATCTGCATCCTGTTCGTGCTGCCGCCGGTCGCTCCGGTGACGCATGGCCAGACGTTCAACTACGCCCCGATCGCCGTGCTCGTCGTGGTCGATCTTCGCCCTGGTCTCCTGGCAGGTGGGCGGCAAGAAGAACTTCATGCACGGCGGCCAAGGACGAGCACACCACCACGAGCCAAGATCAGGTGCTGGACGGAGCCGGTGACCACCACCGATCAGAACCTGGCCGAAGTCGTCCTCGGTTCGGCCCGTGGTCGGCACGCCTTCGAGGACTGCGTCGAGCGGCTGGCCACGGCGATCCGGCTCGGCGTCTATCCGTACGGCACGTCGCTGCCGCCGGAACGCGAACTCGCGGCCCAGATGGGCATCTCCCGGGCCACGCTGCGAGAGGCGATCGCCGCGTTGCGGACCGCGAACATGGTCCGCACCACCCGCGGTCGCGGGGGTGGCACCGTCGTCGACCATCCGCCGGCGACGCCGGGCGACCCGACGCCGGTGCGAGGCCGCGACAGCGAGCGTGCTGATGGACTCCCTGGTCTTCCGGCGCGTGGTCGAGCCGGGAGCGTGCTACCTCGCGGCGACCCGGACGCTGACCGGAGACCAGCGGGACCTGCTCCGGGACGCGTTGCAGGCGGTCGATCAGGCCACCGACCCGGCCGAGCACCGACAAGCCGACTCGCGGCTGCACCTGGCGATCGCCGCCGTGACCGAGTCGGCGCAGTTGATCGACGCGGTGGCGGGCGTCCAGGGCAATCTGCACGCCATGCTGATCGCCATCCCGGTGCTGAAGGTCAATATCGAGCATTCCGATGCCCAGCACGCCGACATCGTCGACGCGATCCTCTGCGGCGATGCCAACCGCGCGCGACGGGTGATGGAAAGTCACTGCGACGACACCGCGGCATTGTTGCGAGGACTGCTTGGATGATCCGACTGCTTGGATGATCCGAGCTTGGATGATCACGTGGCGGCACTGACAAGGAAGACCGATGACCGAGTTACGCAATGACCGGCACCTGAGCGTGCACGACCTTCGCCGGCGGATCAGCGAGGGCGACATCGACACCGTCGTCGTGGCCTTCACCGACATGCAGGGCCGGCTGCAGGGCAAGCGGATGCACGGGGCGTACTTCGCCGATCACGTGCTCGGCGCCGGCACCGAGGGCTGCAACTACCTGCTCGCCGTCGACATCGACATGAACACCGTCGGCGGGTACGACATGTCGTCGTGGGACCGGGGCTACGGGGACATGGAGTTCGCTCTCGATCTGGCGACGATCCGGCTCCTGCAGCACGAGCCGGGCACGGCGATGGTCCAGTGCGACCTGGTCTGGCTCGATCACTCACCGGTGGTGCAATCACCGCGGACGATCTTGAAGACCCAGTTGGCGGCCGCAGCCGAGGCCGGGTACGTGGCCCTGGCCGGCACCGAACTGGAGTTCATCGTGTTCAACACCTCCTACGAGGAGGCCTGGAACTCCCACTATCGCGATCTTGTTCCGGCCAACCAGTACAACGTCGACTATTCGATCTTGGGCGGCAGCCGGGTCGAGCCGTTGCTGCGGGAGATCCGCAACACGATGTACGCCGCCGGGATGAACGTCGAGTCGGCCAAGGGTGAGTGCAACTTCGGCCAGCACGAGATCGGCTTCCTGCTACGCCGACGCTTTGACCACGGCGGACAACCACGCCGTCTACAAGACGGCCGCCAAGGAGATCGCCGCCCAGCAGGGCAAGGCGATCACCTTCATGGCCAAGTACAACGAGCGCGAGGGCAACTCCTGCCACATCCATCTCTCGCTCCGCGGTGAGGATGGTTCGACCGTGTTCTGGGGCCCTTCGACAGGCTCAGGGCACGATTCGACAGGCTCAGGGCACGATTCCGGCAGACCCAGAGTCCTGAGCCTGTCGAAGGACGGACGCCGCTCTACGACTCGTTCATCGCCGGCCTGCTGGCCACGATGGCGGACTTCACCCTGCTCTACGCGCCGAACATCAACTCCTACAAGCGTTTCGCGCCCGGATCGTTCGCGCCGACCACCATCGCGTGGGGTCTGGACAACCGGACCTGTGCCGTTCGGCTGGTCGGGAAGGGGCCGTCGGCGCGGCTGGAGAACCGGGTGCCCGGCGGGGACGTCAATCCGTATCTGGCGCTGGCGGCGATGCTGGCCGGCGGGCTGTACGGGATCGAGCAGGGTCTCGAGCTGGGTCCGGAGCTCACCGGCAACGCCTACACCTCGGGCCTGCCGGCCGTGCCGCGTACCCTGCGGGATGCCCGGGATGCCTTCCACGGTTCGAAGATCGCTCGTGCGTGCTTCGGCGACGAGGTCGTCGACCACTACACCAACATGGCCGATGTCGAACTCGCCGCGTTCGATGCCGCGGTGACCGACTGGGAGTTGCGCCGCAGCTTCGAGCGGATGTGATCGATCGATGAGCACCTACACGGTGATCAATCCGGCCACCGAGGAGCGGGTGACCGAGGTCGAGCTGGCCGACCGTCGGGCGCACCGATCAGCTGATCGAACGGGCCCAGGCGGCCTTTCCCGCCTGGCGCGATGTCGCACCCGGGGAGCGCGCGCGTCTGCTGCGCCGGTTCGCCGCGCTGGTCGATGATCATCTCGAGGAGCTCGCCGAGCTCGAGGTGCGCAACTCCGGGCACCCGATCAGCAGTGCCCGCTGGGAAGCCGGCAACGTCCGCGACGTGCTGAACTACTACTCGGCCGCCCCGGAACGGCTCTTCGGACGACAGATTCCCGTCCCGGGCGGAGTGGATGTCACCTTCCACGAGCCGCTCGGCGTGGTCGGGGTGATCGTGCCGTGGAACTTCCCGATGCCCATCGCCGGCTGGGGTTTCGCGCCGGCCCTGGCCGCCGGGAACACGGTGGTGCTCAAGCCGGCCGAGCTGACGCCGCTGACCGCGATCCGGCTCGGCGAGCTGGCCCTGGAGGCCGGCATCGGTGAGGGCGTGTTCACCGTCATCCCCGGCAAGGGCTCGGTGGTGGGGGAGCGGTTCGTCAGCCACCCGTACGTGCGGAAGATCTGCTTCACCGGCTCGACCGAGGTCGGGAAGATGATCATGAAGGGCTGCGCCGATCAGGTCAAGCGGTGCACCCTCGAGCTCGGCGGCAAGAGCGCGAACGTGATCTTCGCCGATGCCGACATCGCGAAGGCGGCGGCGTCCGCACCGTACGCGGTCTTCGACAACGCCGGCCAGGACTGTTGCGCCCGATCCCGGATCCTGGTCCAGGAGTCGGTGGTCGAGGAGTTCCTTGATCAACTCCGGGTCGCGGTCGAGGGCATGGTGGTCACCGATCCGCGCGAGGAGTCGGCGGAGATGGGTCCGCTGATCTCGGCCGCCCAGAAGGCAAGCGTGCAAGGGTTTCTGGCCGAGGTGGACGTCGCGTTCGCGGGTGACGCGCCCGGCGGCGCCGGGTTCTGGCTGCCGCCGTCGGTGGTGCTCGCGGACTCGCCGCAGCAGCGGATCTGGCGCGACGAGATCTTCGGTCCGGTCGTCGCGGTGCTGCCGTTCAGCGACGAGGCCGAGGCGGTCAGGCTCGCCAACGACACCGAGTACGGGCTGTCGGGCTCGATCTTCACCCGCGATCTCGGCCGGGCCCTGCGGGTGTCGCGGGCGATCCAGGCGGGCAACCTGAGCGTGAACTCTCATTCCTCGGTGCGCTACTGGACGCCGTTCGGCGGGTTCAAACAGTCCGGCCTGGGGCGGGAACTCGGCCCCGACGCGCCGAACGCGTTCACCGACGAGAAGAACGTCTTCATCAGCGACGAATGATCAACTCGTTCCCGGCTCCCGCTGACCATCGAGCCGGTGACGAACCAGCAAAGCGAAGCGAGGACAGGCATGGCAGGAAGAGTCGACGGCAAGGTGGCCGTCGTCACCGGCGGGTGTTCGGGCATCGGCCTGGCCAGCGTGCGGCGGCTGGCCGCGGAAGGCGCCAGGATCGTCATCGGCGACGTCGACGACCGTCGCGGTCCCGACGTCGCGGCGGAGGTCGACGGCAGCTACCTGCGGACCGACGTCACCAGCAAGGAGCAGGTCGACGCGCTGTTCGCCGCGGCGCAGGACACCTACGGATCGGTCGACATCGCGTTCAACAACGCCGGCATCTCCCCGCCGGAGGACGACTCGATCCTGGACACCGAACTGGATGCCTGGCTCCGCGTCCAGCAGGTCAACCTGACCAGCGTCTACCTGTGCTGCAAGGCCGCGCTGCCGTACATGCTGGAGCAGCATCGCGGCTCGATCATCAACACCGCGTCGTTCGTCGCCGTGATGGGGGCCGCGACGTCCCAGATCTCCTACTCGGCGTCCAAGGGCGGCGTGCTGACGATGAGCCGCGAACTCGGGGTGCAGTTCGCCCGCGAAGGGATCCGGGTCAATGCGCTCTGCCCGGGACCGGTCAACACACCCATGCTGCAGGAACTCTTCGCCACGGATCCGGAGCGGGCGGCGCGTCGGCTGGTGCACATTCCGATGGGCCGGTTCGCCGAGCCGGAGGAGATGGCCAACGCGGTGTTGTTCCTCGCCTCCGACGAGTCGAGCTTCATCACCGCCAGCACCTTCCTGGTCGACGGCGGCATCAGCGCCGCCTACGTAACGCCCCGCTGCTGACGCCGACCGTGCTGCGTTCGGACGCGTATCGGACGATCACATGGAGTCGCCATGATGGCGTGACATGGGTGAGACTGGGGCGGGAACGGCGGCGACCGGTGATCGGCCTGACCACCTATCGCGAGCAGGCGGCGTGGACCGTTTGGGACATGCCGGCGGATCTGCTGCCTGCGGTCTACACGCGGTCGGTCGAGGCGGCCGGGGGCGTGGTCGCGCTGCTGCCGCCGCAGGCCGGAGGGGCCGACGAACTGGTCTCCCGGCTGGACGGAGTGATCATCACCGGCGGACCGGACGTCGACCCCGGGCGCTACGGTCAGCGGCCCCATCCGCGAACGGTGCGGGTGCGACGCGACCGCGACGCCTGGGAGTTCGCGGTCCTGGGGGCGGCCGACCGGGCCGGGCTGCCGACGCTCGGCATCTGCCGCGGCATGCAGTTGATGGCGGTACGGGCCGGCGGGGCACTGGAACAGCACGTGCCCGATGTCGTCGGCCACGAGGAGCATGCGCCGGGCGGCAACTCGTACGGCTGGATCTCGGTCCGGACGGTCGCCGGCTCCCTGGTCCGCAAGCTCGTCGGGGACGACATGCAGGTGAGCTGCCACCACCACCAGTCGGTCGTCCGGCACCCGGGTTTCGAGGTCACCGCCCGCGCGGCCGACGGGACGATCGAGGCGCTCGAGGACCCCAACCGGCCGTTCTGGCTCGGAGTGCAGTGGCATCCGGAGAGTGGCGATGATCACGGCCTGTTCCTGGGCCTGGTCGAGGCCGCGTCCCGGGCTCAGGTGGCTGGTTGATCAACCCGTCCGGCGCAGCGCGGGATCGTCGACCGAGAAGGTCCGCACCGGCCCGGGAGGGGTTTCGCGGGTCTCGAACCTGACCGTGACGCGGCCGAGGCCGGAGCCCCAGACCCAGCCGCGACCATGATCGTCATGTTCGACGTCGGCTCCCGGTCGCCAGGTCCGGTCGGTTTCGGGCTCGGCCGCCTCGGTCGTCGGCGGCTCGGTGGGATCCGGCTCCGCGGGGGCCACGACGTCGTCGGCGAACAGGTCCTCCTGCAGCACGTCGGTGAGCCCGGCGACGCCGACGCCGAGCAGCCGGACGCCGCCGGTCGCGTCGACCGCGCCGAGCAACGACTGGGCGACCGCACTGATCACCTCGACGTTGTCGGTCGCGCTCAGCAGCGTTCGCGATCGGGTGTAGGTCGAGAAGTCGTGCAGCCGCACCTTGATGGTGACGGTCCGGGCGAACAGACCCGCGGCGTGCAGTCGGCCGGCGACCTGCCGCGCGTCGCGGTGCAGGATGGCCCCCAGTTCGGCGAGGTCGACCCGATCGGTCTCGAAGGTGTCCTCGACCGAGATCGACTTGGTCTCGCGCTCCGGTTCGACGGCCCGGTCGTCCCGCGCGTACGCGAGGTCGGTCAGCGACTGGGCGTGCGTCCGCCCGACGACCTGGGCCAGTTCGTCGACCGAGAATCCCTGCAACTCCCCGACCAGGTGGACCCCGATCCGGTGCAGCTTCTCCTGGGTGACCGGGCCGACCCCCGGGATGACGCTCACCTTCATCCCGCGCAGCATCTCGACCTCGGTGCCCGGGGTCGACGATGTGGCAGCCGTCCGGCTTGTCCAGTTCGGAGGCGACCTTGGCCAGGAACTTCGACGACGCGATCCCGACCGAAGAGGTGATCCCGCCGGTGACCTCCGAGACGTCGGACTTCAGTTCGGCGGCCAGGTGCTCGGAGTCCGGCGCGGCTGAAGTCGACTGCTGAGGTGGCCGCCCGCAGATCGACGAACGCCTCATCCAGCGAGAGCGGTTCGACCACGGGGGAGAGCCGCCGGAGCACGGCCATCACCTGCGCGCTGGCCTCCTTGTAGGCCCCGAAGCGAGTGGACAGGAACGCGGCATTGGGGCAGCGGCGGCGGGCCTCGTGCGTCGGCATCGCCGAGCGGATGCCGAAGACGCGGGCCTCGTACGAGGCGGTCGCCACCACTCCGCGCTGGCCGACCCCGCCGACGACGACGGGCTTGCCGCGCAGCGACGGCTTGTCGCGCTGTTCGACCGAGGCGAAGAAGGCATCCAGATCCAGATGCAGGATGGAAGCCTCGGGTCGCACGGGCCCATTCTCTGCGCTGACCCGTCCGTCTGGTGAATCGCGACGCCTTCGACCAGACACTGAGGCAGTCCTGAGGCCGGGCCGCACCAATACCGATCAGTCACCAACCTCGAGGACTCACTGTTGCGTCATCAGCCTGCTCACACAGGCTGAGGGGTAGGAGCGCAGGCGAGGGCGGTCACCGATCGCCCTCGTCTGTGTACGCGCGGCAATGGCCGTTCAGGCGGCTCGCTTGCCGCCGATCGCCTTCAGCACGCCGTCCGCGTCCCGCCCCTTCATCCGCGCCATGGACCGAGCCGTCGAGCCGTACTCGATGGTGATCGCCGCGCCCTCGTGGTGCCGGTTGAACCACATCGTCATGGTGCCGTGGCAGGCCCCGCCGCAGGTCAGCGGCTTCTTCGGCAGATCGAGATTCGTCGCCAGGCGCCGCATCAGGCCCTTGTCCTTGGCGCTGTCGGAGTCGACCGCGTGCAGCGGCTGGTGCCAGGAGACCAGGTACTTCGGGTCCACCCGGTTGAGGAAGCGCATGATGACCCGGGTTTCCTTGCCGGACTTGGCCCGCGGCCCCGAGTTGGCCCGGCGGACCCAACCGGTCGGGAAGTTGCGGTTCAGGTCGACATGGCCCTTGATCCACCGCCGGTCCTTGGCCAGGCCGTCGGGATTGAGCACCGGCACGACCCACAGGTCGACGTCTTCGATCTTCTTGCCCTCGAGCAGCCCGCGGGCGGCGTACTGGCCGAAGTTCTCCTCGCCGTGCATGGTGGCCACGACCATCACGACCGGCTTGCCGGCCTGTCCGGCGCGGTAGGCGACGATCGCCCGCCCGCCGGCCGATCGGCCGATGGTCTCCTTGTGGTACCAGGTCTTCGGCCCGGTGGCGGCCGCCACCGCCTTGTCGATCGCCGACACCGTCGCGGCGTTGAGCCGGCCGGTCTGCGGCAGGTCGTACTCGCGCTGCGCCCGCTTGACGCCGGCCTTGGTCTTGCTGCCGTAGTACCCGGTGTTGAGCTCGGCCTTCAGATAGCCGGCCGCGATCAGCTTGTTCTGCAGCTTGCGGACGGCCGTTCCCCGCTGCCCGGGCCGGGGATAGCTGGCGGCCGTGGTCACCTGGGACTGCGGCGCCGGCGCCGGATCGGCGACGGCCGGCAGCGAGCCGGCGGCGATCACCGAAATCGCGAGCACGGCACTCACCAGCAGCCTGAGCCGCCGGTTGATCGTTCGGTCGATTCATCCGAGCCTGCCTTTCGCCCGACATGGCCCCGGTCACAGGTTGCCCCGGGCACAGTTTGCGCAGTATCGCCCGCGACGGCCGATGATGCAATGAGTGGACCGGGTTGTGGACGCCGCGCATCCGGACCCGGTCCAGCGCCGAACAGTTCGGTTGGTGCGATTCTGCGGATTCTCGTAGCGTGTGCCTGACGCTCATCGGATCTTGCATCGACGCAAGCCCCGAGCCGAGATCGGATGAAACTGCGGGGAGTGAATGATGGAGATGTGGCCAGGAAAGCCGTACCCACTGGGTGCGACCTTCGACGGGAGCGGGGTCAACTTCGCCCTCTTCTCCGAAACCGCGACCGCGGTCGAGCTCTGCCTGGTCGATGACGACGGCACCGAGACCCGGCTGGAACTGATCGAGGTCGACGGATTCGTCTGGCACACCTACCTCCCGCGCATCCAGCCCGGTCAGCGGTACGGGTATCGGGTGCACGGCCCGTACGACCTGTCGAAGGGTCACCGGTGCAACCCGGCGAAACTGCTGCTCGACCCGTACGCGAAGGCCATCGACGGTCAGATCGACGGGGACGAGTCGCTGTTCTCCTACCGGTTCAGCGATCCCAAGGCCTTCAACGATCTCGACTCGCTCGGCCACACGATGCTCTCGGTGGTGACCACGCCCTACTTCGACTGGGGCCATGACCGGCCGCCGCGGCACGAGTACCACGAGAGCGTGATCTACGAGATGCACGTCAAGGGTCTGACGATGACCCACCCCGGCATTCCCGACGACATTCGCGGCACGTACGCGGCCATCGGGCATCCGGCGATCATCGAGCACCTCACCGGGCTCGGCGTGACCGCGGTCGAACTGCTGCCGGTGCACCAGTTCGTCAACGACTCGTACCTGGTGGATCAGGGTCTGTCCAACTACTGGGGCTACAACACGATCGGCTTCCTCGCCCCGCACAACGGCTACGTGAGCAGCGGCACCGACGGGCAGCAGACGACCGAGTTCAAGGCCATGGTCAAGGCGCTGCACGAGGCCGACATCGAAGTGATCTTGGACGTGGTCTACAACCACACCGCCGAGGGCAATGAGAAGGGCCCGACGATCGCCTTCCGGGGCATCGACAACATCAACTACTACCGGCTGGTCGACGGCGACCCGCAGCACTACTACGACACCACCGGCACCGGCAACAGCTTGCTGATGCGCAGCCCGCACGTGCTGCAGTTGATCATGGACTCATTGCGCTACTGGGTCACCGAGATGCACGTGGACGGGTTCCGTTTCGATCTTGCGGCGACCCTGGCCCGGCAGTTCCACGAGGTCGACAAGCTGTCGGCCTTCTTCGACATCATTCAGCAGGACCCGCTGATCTCCCAGGTGAAGCTGATCGCCGAGCCCTGGGACCTCGGCGACGGCGGCTATCAGGTCGGCAACTTCCCGCCGCTGTGGACGGAGTGGAACGGCAAGTACCGCGACACGGTCCGCGACTTCTGGCGCGGAGAGCCGGCGTCGCTGGCCGAGTTCGCGTCCCGGATCACCGGCTCCAGTGATCTGTACGCCCACTCCGACCGCCGGCCGACGGCGTCGATCAACTTCGTCATCGCCCACGACGGCTTCACGTTGCGTGATCTTGTGTCCTACAACGAGAAGCACAACGATGCCAACGGCGAGGGCGGCAACGACGGCGAGAGCCACAACCGCTCCTGGAACTGCGGCGTGGAAGGGGAGACCGACGATCCGGCGATCAACGCGCTGCGGCTGCGTCAGCAACGCAACTTCATCACCACGCTGATGGTCAGCCAGGGCGTGCCGATGCTCGCCCACGGCGACGAACTGGGCCGGACCCAGCGCGGCAACAACAACGTCTACGCCCAGGACAACGACCTCTCCTGGGTGGACTGGGACCTGACGGCCGATCAGAAGGATCTGCTCGCCTTCACCTCCGGGGCCATCGCGCTCCGCAAGGCGCATCCGGCGCTGCGCCGCCGCCGGTTCTTCGCCGGCGATGCCAAGCACGGCGGCAAGAGCTCGATCGGCGACATCGAGTGGTTCAAGCCGGACGCCTCGTCGATGGACGACGCCGACTGGAACTCCGGCTTCGCCCGCAGCGTGATGGTCTTTCTCAACGGTGACGCGATTCCCGAGCCGGACATCCGCGGCCAGCGGATCACCGATGATCATTTCCTGCTGCTGTTCAACGCCCACAGCGAACCGATCAGCTTCGTGATGCCGCCGAAGGCGTTCGGGGACAACTGGCGGGTCCGGCTGGACACCAGCACCGGTGCGGTCGATCCGGCGGACGTCAAGCCGTGGAAGGCCCGCTCGAAGCACTCCGTCGAGGCGCACTCGGTGGTGGTCCTGTCGACCGGCACCGTGCCCGAGTACGAGCGGGTGGCGTCGGAGGTCCGGGCGACCCGGGCCACGGGCAAGGCGGCCAAGGCGTCGGGGCCAGCCGACCCGGGGCTAGTGCCGCTAGCCGAGCACCAGCAGGTCGATGATCACGATGCTGACCAGGCCGGCGGCCACGGTGAGGGTCAGGTTGCGCCAGCGATAGGCGACCAGCGCCACCACCGCCATGGCGACCGCGGTCGCCGCATTGCCGACCAGGTCGCCGTCCCGGACGACGGCGACCACCTCGACCGCGGCGATCGCCGCCAGCACGGCGGGGGCCAGATACTCCAGCCCCCGGGTCAGACCGGCGGGGAGCCGGTCGGCGGGGACGAGACCGATGAAGGCGACCCGGAAGATCCAGCAGACCGCCGCCAGCAGGCCCATCACGATGAGTTCGGTCATTTCGCTTTCTCCTGATCATGGTCGTTGTTGTTGCTCGCCCAGAGGGCGGCCGCGACGCCGGCCAGCGCACCGGCGATGATGCCGATCGACGGCAGCACGGCCGAGGTGATCGCCGCAACCGCGCCACCGACCAGCGCGGCGACGATGGCCGGGCGTGAGGTCAGCCGGGGGACCAGCAGACCGACGAAGAGGGCGGTCGCGACCAGCCCCAGATGGGGCAGCTCGGGTAGCACCGGTCCCAGACCGATGCCGAGCGCGATCGATCCGGTCCAGATGATCAACACCAGGCCGCCGATCCACCCCCAGTAGCGGCGGAAGGCCTGGCCCTCCAACGACATCCGGGTGGTCGACATCAGGTACGTCTGGTCGATGATGAAGTGCGGCGCGAGCCAGCGGAACCACCGTGGCTGGCTCTCGAACCGCGGGGCCAACGAGGCGCTGTACAACAGCAGCCGCAGGTTCACCACGGCCGCGGTGAGCGTCGCCGCCGCGATGCCGACGCCTCGGTCGAGCAGGGTGATCGCGGTCAGTTGGGCACTGCCGCCGTAGACCAGGGCCCCGCCGAGCAGACCGGCGAGCCGGCTCGAGGCCAGAGTCACCACGGTGACGCCCAGTGCGACCCCGAAGGCGATCATGCCCGCGGCCACCGCGAGCGGCGTCGGCGAGGGCCATCCGGAACGGCGATGGGCCGACCGTTGAACGGTGCCGGTGGCCGGATCGGTGCGGATGATCATGTCTGTCGTCATGTCCACTAGCCTCGGGCGAATCAGTCCCGCAAACTTGGCGGAGTCATGGAGACCCGATGGAGAACAGTGGAAGGCTGAGGACATGGCGGTGGCCTTCGCGGGGATGGAACTCGATGCTGCTCGATTCGAGTTGCGGCGGAACGGTACGCCGGTCCCGATGGAGCCTCAGGCCTTCGACGTGCTGGTCTACCTCGTTCAGCACCGGGACCGGGTGGTGGCCAAGGAAGAGCTGATGGACCAGATCTGGGGTGGCCGGTTCGTCAGCGAGACCGCGGTCACCAGCCGGATCAAGCAGATCCGCCGGGCGCTCGGCGACGACGGCCGGGTGCAGAGCTTGATCAGGACCTCGCACGGCCGTGGCTATCGCTTCGTCGCCGAGGTGCCGAGTGCGCGAGGTCCATGATCACCGCCAGGCGACGCCGACGGCCCGACCCTCGATCGGTCGCCGGTGCGCTACACCACGTCCGACGGGCTGAGCATCGCCTACCAGGTCACCGGATCGGGCGATCGGGACATCGTGCTGGTGGCCGGATTCATCTCCCACCTGGAGCTGGACTGGGGCAACCCGGCTCATGATCATTTCCTGGAGCGGCTGTCCTCGATGGGCCGCTTGATCAGGTTCGACAAGCGCGGCACCGGGATGTCGGACCGACCGTCCGGTGTCCCGGACCTGGAGACCCGGATGCATGACGTGCTGGCCGTGATGGACGCGGCCGGGTCGCGAGCGGGCCACCTTGTTCGGCTACTCCGAGGGCGGGCCGATGGCCGTGCTCTTCGCCGCGACGCACCCGGATCGGGTCAGCGAACTGGTGCTCTTCGGCTCGTACGCGAAGCGGACCTGGTCGCCGGACTATCCGCTGGCCCAGCGGATGGAGGACCGGTCGCCTACACCGAGCAGCTGATCTCGACCTGGGACTGGGAGGCCGACATGAGGATGCGCACTCCCGTCGGCCGACCCGGCGATGGCCCGCTGGTGGTCGACGCGCTGCCGGACGGCAGCGACTCCGTCGACCGTGCGGGCCCTGATGGACATGAACTCGCTGGTCGACGTGCGCAAGGCGCTGACCGCCGTTCGGGTCCCGACGCTGGTCGTGCACCGCACCGGCGACCCGATCGTCTCGGTCGCGAACGGGCGCTATCTGGCCGACCACATCGCCGGCGCTCGCTATGTGGAGCTGCCCGGCGACGATCATTTCGTCTCGGGCTATCCCGACCAACTGCTCGACCCGATCGAGGAGTTCCTGGCCGCGGCGCCGGCGTCGGCCCCAGCCGGCCCTGGCGCTGGCGGCGGTGCTCGGCGTCTCCGGCCCGGGCGTCGATCGGCTGCTCGACGGGCTGAGCGCCGCGGGCGGCCGGGTCCGCAAGACCCGCCGGGGTGATCGTCTGGTGCTGTTCGACGGGCCGGCGACCGCCGTACGCGCCGCGCAGCCGCTGCTGGCCACCGGCGACAGCGCGTGCAGCTGGTGATCGCCGAGGTGCCCCGCGACGAGCCGGTGCTGACCGGCTTCGCGGTCGACACGGCGGCCGGGCTGGCCCGGATCGCGCCGGCCGGCACCTTGTGGACCTCGGCGACCGGCCGCGACCTGCTCGCCGGATCGGGACTGGGACTGGAACCGGCCGGCATCCACGAGGTGGAGCCGGCCGGTCGGTTGGAGCTGTTCTCGGTGGGTGCGGGCTAGCTCCGCGGCTGCGATCGCGCGCTGAGCCCGTCGAGCGTGCGTCCGCCCGCGGGTGCGAACGTACGGGCACCGGCGTGCGAGCGTACGGACGACAGGGTCGGTCAGCCGACGTTCACGTCGATGTCGATCGCGGTGCCGTTGGTCAGCACGTCCCAGACGGCCGACCGGCGGCGCGACTGCTCGACCAGGGCGCGGAGGTCGTCGGCCGAGCGGTCGCCGGTGATCATGAACGTCACCTTGATCCGCTGGTAGCCGTTGCGCACGGTCGGGTCCAGGCCGAGGATGCCCAGCAGGTCGATGTCGCCCTCGACGGTCGAGCTGACCTGATCGAGCCGGATGCCGCGCGCGGCGGCGATGTTGACCAGGCCGCTGGTCAGGCAGGCGGCCAGGGCGTGCAGCAGGTACTCCACCGGGGCCGGACCATGATCATTTCCGGTCAGTACCGGCGGGTGATCGGCGTCGTAGCTGAAGCTCTCCGGGCGCTGGTGCTGCTGACCGGCGCCGTAGTAGCCGTTGATCTCGCTGCGGTTGTGGGTGCCGCTGATCCAGGTGTTGGTGGCGCGGAACTGGAAGGTGGCCAGTTCGGGATGGTCCCGGACGGCGTCCAGGGTGCTGAAGAGGGCGGCGGTGTCGACGCCGTTGCGGAGGGCGGGCTGGTCGATGACGGTCATGATCATGTTCTTTCTGTGCAGGGTTCGGGACTTGTTGATCTTGCTGGGCGGGATGGGGCGGGCGGTTCGGTCAGGACATGAGCTGCACCTCCGCTGGATGTCCGGCGTGGGTGGGGCCAGCTGCGGCAGGGCCGGCAAGCGTCAGGGCCTCGCGCTCGATGGCGTCGCTGAGCTGCTTCTGCAGCTCGACGAACGCGGGCGACCCCGGGGAAGGCGGCCAGCGCCTTGGTGAGACCGAAGATCTCGCCGATCGCCTTGTTGCGGGCGAAGGCGTAGCCGCTGAGCGCCGACGTCTCGTCCCGCTCGCCGCTCAGGCTCAGATGGACGGCCCGGGCCAGCAGTTCGGCGTCGCGGAAGGCGTCGGTGATCCCGTGGCCGGTGATCGGGTCGCGGTGGTAGCCCGCATCACCGACCAGGGCCCAGCCCGGGCCGTACGGCTGGCGGACGACGTTCGGCAGATTGATCGCGCCCCGGATCGGGGAGGCCCACCTGGTCCGGCGCAACCGGGCGCCGAGCTCGGGCGCCGCCGCGGCGATCGACGCGGTCAGCGCCGCCGGCCGGTCCGCGCCGGCGGACAGCAGCGGGCGGCTCTCCGCGGTCGGGCTGGAGATCCACACGCACGCCTGGTCGTCGTGGGTGCGGAAGACTCCGGCCATCGCCTTCGGCGCCAGATGGAACTCGAAACCGCGATCGTCCAGGCCGTCGACGTAGCCGTAGAACGTGCCGCTCGGCGAGGTCGATTCAGTCAGGCTGCGGGCGCCTACCTCACGAGCCAGCCGGGACCGTACGCCGTCGGCGATGATCACCAGGTCCGCGGTCAGTCGTCGCTCCCCGTCGTGCGGGTGCGTGGTCGCGACTCCGGTCACCCGGCCGTCGGCGGCGCGGATCAGCCCGCGCACCGTCGTCTGCAGGTACGGCTCGGCGCCGGCCCGCTTGGCGGCGTCGAGGAGCAGCGCGTCCAGCCAGAGCCGGCGCGGCGCCAGCAGGACATCGACGCCCGCGGTCAGCTTGACGGTCCGGGTCAGCTGGCCGTCGGCGGTCCCGAAGGTGACCTGCCGGACGGCGGGGGTGCCGGTGGCGAGCACGTCGTCGAGCAGTCCCCAACGCTTCAGTTGGACGACGCCGCCGCGGGACAGCGCGTGCGTCGACAAGGTGTCGCTCGGAAACTGCGCCTTGTCGACGAGCGCGACGTCGTGACCCATCCGGGCCAGCAGCATGGCGGTCGAGGCGCCCGCGGCGCGCGCGCCGACGACGATCACCTCGTGGTGTCGGTCACTGGTGGTTGGCATGGCTCCAATCTCGCGGAGCGCGCGGCGCCATCCTTGGAGGAAGTGTGGAGAGCGCGGGGAGAGGGCGTGGCCTTCGGCCTGCGTCGGTCGTTAAGGTCGGTCCGACAACCGACATCGACCAATGAAGGAGATGCTCACGGTGAGCTCTGTTCCTGATCTTGCTCTGAACAACGGCCAGACCATTCCCCAGCTCGGCTTCGGGGTCTTCCAGATCAAGCCCGAGGAGACCGCGGAGGCGGTGCAGCGGGCGCTGGAGGTCGGGTACCGGCACATCGACACCGCCGAGGCGTACCGGAACGAGAAGGGTGTCGGCGACGGCATCCGGGCCGCCGGTCTCGACCGCAGCGAGGTCTACGTGACCAGCAAGCTGCACAACGGCTCCCACCGGCCCGACGATGCCCGGGCGGCCTTCGACGGCACACTGAAGGCGCTCGGCTTCGAGTACGTCGACCTGTTCTTGATCCACTGGCCGCTGCCCACGCTGTACGACGGCGACTTCGTGTCCACCTGGCAGACGATGGAGGAGTTCTACCGCGACGGCCGGGCGCGCTCGATCGGGGTCTCCAACTTCCAGGTCCCTCATCTGGGCCGGCTGGCGGCCGAGACCGAGGTGGTGCCGGCGGTGAACCAGATCGAGGTCCATCCGTACCTGACCAACGAGGCGGTGCGCGGCTACGGGCAGGAACACGGCATCACGACCGAAGCCTGGTCACCGATCGCCCAGGGCGCCGTCCTCGACGATCCGACCATCACCGCGATCGCCGATCGGCTGGGCAAGACCGCCGCCCAGGTGACGCTGCGCTGGCACGTGCAGCGCGGCGACATCATCTTCCCGAAGTCGACCACCCCGGCCCGGATCAAGGAGAACTTCGAGATCTTCGACTTCGAGCTCGACGACACCGACATCGCGATGATCAGCGCGCTGGACAAGGGCGAGGAGGGGCGCACCGGTGCCCATCCGGACACCTTCGCGTTCGTGCCGAGCTGAGTCCAGGCTCGCGCACGGCGCGCCGGAAACCGGCCGCGGCTTCCTAGACTGTGACGGTGCCCGCGACCACCTCGACACCCAGCGCGGTGCCACGGGTCCCGCGCGGGGCGGTGCTGGCGCTGGCGGGCGCCGGCCTGCTGGCGATCGGGCTGGCGGTCGGCCTGCTTGCTGGTGCAGGGGAGGTTGGTCGCCGGGCCCTTCGATCCGGGGGTGATCGTCCGCTACGGCCTGCCGGCGGCGCGCGCCGCGCACGACCTCGCAGCGGCGGTCTCGGTCGGCCTGCTGGTGCTGGCGGCCTGGTGCGTGGCGCCCGAACCGGGCGACGATCCCGGGCAGCTCGGCGGCGTCCGGCAGTACGCCGTCCGGCTGGCGGGGATCGCGGTGATCGGCTGGCTCGTGCTCGGGATCGTGGTGTTGATCTTCACCGCGTCCGACGTCTCGGGCTTCCAGCCGAGCGCGCCGGGCTTCAGCGGCGTGCTGCTCTCGTTCGTCACCCAGATCGACCTCGGCCGCGCCCTCGGGTTCAGCCTGCTGCTGGTCATCGTGGTCGGCAACCTCACGCTGTCGGCGACCCGGATCACGACCGTGGCCTGGGCGGCCGTGCTGGCCATCGCGGCGCTGCTGCCGCTGGCGCTGGCCGGGCACGCGGCCGGCACGGCGGACCACATGAACTCGGTGGACAGTCTCGCCCTGCACCTGGTCGGGGTCTGCGTCTGGGTCGGCGGGCTGGCGGGACTGTTGCTGATCAGCCGGCGGCTGCAGTCCCAGCGGCCGGTCGTCGTCGCTCGATACTCGACCCTGGCCGGCTGGTGCTTCGCGCTGGTGGCGATCTCCGGCCTGGTCAACGCCGCGCTCCGGCTCGGCAGTTGGTCGGCCCTGGCCAGCGCGTACGGGCTGCTGGTGATCGGCAAGGTCGCCGCGTTGGGCATGCTGGGCACGGCCGGCTTCCTGCACCGCCGGTTCACCATCGGCCGGCTGAGCACCGCACCGCGAGGCTTCGCCCGGCTGGCGGTCGTCGAGATGTTGATCATGGGCGCGACGCTCGGACTGGCGGTCGCGCTGTCCAGGTCGGCACCGCCGGCACCCGAGACCCAAGCCGATCCGGTGGCGCTGTTGCTCGGCTATCCGGCCCCGGCGCCGATCAGCGTCGGCCGCTACTTCACCGCGTTCTACCCCGAGATCCTGTGGCTGGCCGTCGCGTTGACCTTCGCCGGCCTGTACGCGGCCGGCGTGCTGCGGTTGCGTCGACGAGGTGACCGCTGGCCCGTTCAGCGGAGCGTGTTCTGGGCCGCCGGCTGCCTGGCGCTGATCTTCGTCACCAGCGGCGGGCCGGCCGTCTACGGCCGGCTGCACTTCAGCACCCACATGATCCAGCACATGGCGCTGATGGTGATCGTCCCGCTGTTGCTGGTCTTCGGCGCGCCGCTGACCTTGGCGATGCGGGCGATTCCGGCTCGGACGGACGGCAGTTTCGGCCCGCGGGAGATGTTGTTGCGGATGGTGCACTCCCGCGTCCTGCGGGTGCTGGGACATCCGATCGTCGCGGCGGTGCTGTTCACCGGCAGTCTCTCGGTCTTCTACTACTCGCGGCTGTTCGAATTGGCCATGTTCACCCATACCGGGCACGTGCTGATGACGGCGCACTTCCTCGCCACCGGCTACCTGTTCGTCTGGTGCTCTGGTCGGCCTGGATCCCGGCCCGGCGCGGCCGCCGTACCCGTTCCGGCTGGTGCTGTTGTTGATGACGCTCGCGTTCCACGCCTTCTTCGGGATCGCGCTGATGGCCTCGAACACCTTGCTGGCTCCGGACTGGTGGCATGCGCTGGGGCAGACCGACGACGTCGCGCTGCTCGCCGATCAGCAGACCGGCGGGGCCATCGCCTGGGCGGCCGGGGACATCCCGTCGCTGTTCCTGGCGGTGGCGCTGCTGGTGGGTTGGGTCCGCAGTGACGCCTCGGAGGCCCGGCGGCTCGACCGCCAGGCCGACCGGGACGACGACGCGGCGCTGCGCCGCTACAACCGCCAACTGGCCGACCTGGGCCGCAAGGACGAGCAGCCATGATCCGCTCGCCGGCCCGAGGCGCGATCCGTGCCGTCCGGGTGGGTCTCCTCGGAGCGACGTCGATGACCCTGGCGACGACGGCGCACCTGGTGGGTGGTGGACCGCTGCCGCCGGCCGGCGTCCTGGTCGTCTCCGGACTGCTGGTCGGCCTGGTTGCCGTCACGGCAACCGCCCGGCGCTGTCGCTTCGGCGTCCTGGTCGCGCTGCTCGCGGTCGAGCAGGTGTTGCTGCACTGGTTGTTCACCGCCGCTGCCGCGATGGCCGGCTGCGACGGCGGGCCGCTCGCCGCCGGGCACCACGGCGGAACGCTCGGTGCGATGGGCTGTGCTGCGGGGACGGGCGACGGAATGGGTCGTGCGGCCCTGGGAATGGCCGCACCGGCGATGTGGCTGGCCCACTCGGCCGCGGTGCTCGGGACGGCCTGGCTGCTGGCGCGTGGCGAGGCCTGGCTGTGGCGGATGGCGGATCGGGTCGTCAGGGCGGCGACGGCGACACCGACCGGTCCGGCCGGCTCGGCGCCGCACGGTGCGGCACCCGGCCGTCAGGGTGTTCGATCTGCCGACGGCCCGCCGGTGTCACCGGCCGGGCCCCACGGGGTCCGCCTGTCCTCGCGAAGATCATCTGACGCCGCCTGCCCGGCGTGGTTTCAGCGAACGCTGTCGACCTCGGGCGGCGATGTCCCTCCTGATCCGATGACGTTTCGATTGGACCTGCCATGACCTCACTTCTCGATGTTGACCTCGACGAACCAGGTGGCCGACGCCACCCGAGATTGCGCCGCCACCGGCACCTGCCCCGCCGTTCGAAAGTGCTTCGCCGCGCTGGAGCCATCGCCCTGCTCGCCGGGCTCGCCGTGACCAGCGCGAACGTGGCTTCTGCGCACGTCCGCGTGCTCCCGGACAGCACCGCATCGGGCTCGTTCAGCGCCCTGACCTTCCGGGTCCCGAACGAGTCCGCGTCGGCCGGGACGGTCAAGGTCACGGTGCAACTGCCCCAGGACACCCCGCTGCTCTACGTCAGCACCAAGCCGGTCCCCGGCTGGACCGCGAAGCTGACCGAGGCGCCGCTGCCCAAGCCGGTGGAGTCGTCCGGCACCACCATCACCAAGGCGGTGCGCACCGTCACCTGGACGGCCGAGAAGGGCACCCGGATCGGGCCCGGCGAGTACCAGGAGTTCTCCATCTCGGGCGGGCCGCTGCCGGCCGCCGGCCCGATCCTCTTCCCGACCGAGCAGGTGTACTCCGACGGCACCGTCGTGGCCTGGGACGAGCCGACGCCGGCGTCCGGCCCCGAACCGGAGCACCCGGCGCCCGCGTTCGAGATCACCGCGGCCGAGACCGAGAGCGTCGTCCGCCGGCCGCGCCCGCCGCCGCGCCCGCCGTCCGGCACCGACCGCATCGCCCGCGGGCTCGCCGGTGGCGCGCTGGCGGTCGCAGCGCTCAGCCTGGTCGTCGCGCTGCTGAACGCCCGCCGCAAGGTCGCCCGGTGACGGACCGGCACCAACCGGCGGTCGTCCGGTGGCGACGGCGGCTGCTGGCCGTGCTGGCCGCGGCCTTGCTGGCGGCGGGGGCGTCGGCCGGCGCCGGCCGCCGCCCACAACGTGCTCATCTCGAGCAGTCCCGCCGACGGTGCGTCCGTGCCGCAGACCCCGGCCGCGGTGGTCCTCACCTTCGACGAGCCGGCCATCTCGATGGGCACCCAGGTGCTGGTCAGCGGCCCGACCGGCGAGGTGCAGCAGGGCAGCCCTCGGTTGGTGGACAACACCGTCACCCAGGATCTCGCCCCGGGCGCGGCCGGCCGGCGCCTACACCGTGACCTGGCGGGTGACCTCCCTCGACGGCCATCCCGTCTCCGGCACGCTGACGTTCACCGCCCTCGGTGTCGGGTGCCGACCGGCCCGCGACGGCGCCGGCTCCGACGCCGGACGGGGCTGACTCGTCGTCCGGCTCGATCCCGTGGTGGCTGTGGGCCGTCATCGCACTCGTCGTCGCGACGACGGCCGTGGCGGGTGCCAGGGCGATCTCGCGCGCCCGCTCACGCGGGGCCTGATCAGGGCCGGCCCGCGTACCGTCTGGCGGTCGAGCGCCGAGGGGGTTCGTGGTCGGCGGTAATCTCCACGATGGTCGCCTTGCCCCGGCGGCCTTCCGCTGCACCCGTCAGGATCGAGAAGCAGATGGCACGTGTCTTCAACTTCAGCGCCGGCCCCGCGACCCTCCCGGAGGAGGTGCTGCGCCAGGCCGCCGAGGAGATGCTCGACTGGGGCGGCACCGGTCAGTCGGTGATGGAGATGAGCCATCGCGGCAAGGACTTCATGTCGATCGCCGCGGCGGCGGAAGCCGATCTGCGGGAACTGCTGGGCATCCCGGACTACTACCGCGTGCTCTTCCTGCAGGGCGGCGCCTCGCTGCAGTTCGAGATGATCCCGATGAACCTGCTCCGCGGCCGGGCCACGGCGGACTACGTGAACACCGGCGAATGGGCCAAGAAGGCGATCAAGGCGGCCCGCGGACTCGCCGACGTCCATGTCGCAGCCAGCTCCGAAGACCGGTCGTTCACGTATGCGCCCGCGCAGTCGGACTGGGAGCTCTCGGCCGGTGCCGCGTACGTGCACTACACGGCCAACGAGACGATCGGCGGCGTCGAGTTCGGGTGGGTTCCCCAGACCGGCGACGTGCCGCTCGTCTGCGACATGTCGTCCAACATCGTCTCCCGGCCGGTCGAGGTGAGCCGGTACGGGCTGATCTACGCCGGTGCGCAGAAGAACATCGGTCCGGCCGGGCTGACCATCGTCATCGTCCGCGACGACCTGATCGGTGTCGGCGATCCGGTGCCCCCGGCGATGCTGGACTACGCCACCCACGCCAAGGCCGACTCGATGTACAACACCCCGCCCACGTACGCGATCTACATCGCCGGGCTGGTCTTCAAGCGGCTGCTGGCGACCGGCGGGCTGGCCGGCGCCGAGCAGCGCAACCTCGCCAAGGCCGCCCTGCTCTACGACTATCTGGACAGCTCCGACTTCTACGCCAACCCGGTCGAGCCGGCCGACCGGTCGCGGATGAACGTGCCGTTCACGCTCGCCGACTCCGGGCTGGACGCCGACTTCCTCGCCGGAGCGACCGAGCGTGGCCTGGTCCAGCTCAAGGGTCACCGTTCGGTCGGCGGCATGCGCGCCTCGCTCTACAACGCGATGCCGATCGAGGGTGTCCAGGCGCTGGTCGACTACCTGACCGAGTTCGCCGCGGCGAAGGGCTGAGGGCGTGGTCGAGAAGTTCCGGATCCAGGTCCGCAACCACATCTCCGGCCGCGGGCTGCAGCGATTCCCGTGGGATCGGTTCGCGGTCTCGGCCGAGCAGGAGGAGCCGGACGCCATCCTGGTGCGCTCCGCCGACCTGCACAAGGTGGAGATCCCCGCATCGGTGCTGGCCATCGGCCGGGCCGGCACCGGGACCAACAACATCCCGGTGACCGCCATGTCGGCGCGGGGGATCCCGGTGTTCAACGCGCCGGGCGCCAACGCGAACGCGGTCAAGGAACTGGTGCTGGCCGGGATGCTGCTGGCGGCCCGCAATCTCGACGGCGCGCTGAAGTATGTCGACTCGCTCGCACCCGACGACCCGGAGCTGGAGACGAAGGTCGAGGCGGGCAAGAAGACCTTCGCCGGGTACGAGCTGGCCGGGCACACCCTCGGTGTCGTCGGGCTCGGCAAGATCGGCTGCCTGGTCGCCGACGCCGCCATCAAGCTCGGCATGCACGTCATCGGCTACGACCCGGAGATCACCGTCGAGGCGGCCTGGAGCCTGCCCGCGACGGTGAAGAAGGCGCACAGCCTCGGCGAGGTGCTCAAGCACAGCAACTTCCTCACGGTCCACGTGCCGCTGATCGACGCCACCCGCGGGATGATCGACGCCGGTGGTCTGGCCCAGATGAAGCCCGGGGCGGTGGTGCTCAACTTCTCCCGCGGCGGCGTGGTCGACGAGGTGGCCGTGCTGGAGGCGCTGCAGCACCGGCAGATCTCGAAGTATGTCTGCGACTTCCCCGGCGCCCACCTCCAGCAACAGCCCGGAGTGATCGTGCTCCCGCACCTGGGCGCGTCGACCGGTGAGGCCGAGGAGAACTGCGCGGTGATGGTGGCCGATCAGCTCCGCGACTACCTGCTCGACGGCACGGTCCAGAACTCGGTGAACTTCCCCGACGTGGTGATGCCGCGCGAGTCGCGTTACCGGGTGGCCATCGCCAACGCCAACGTCCCGAACATGGTCGGTGGGATCTCGCACGAGATGGCCGAGGCCGGCCTGAACATCGCGACGATGACCAACAAGTCGCGCCGCGATCTCGCGTACACGCTGGTCGATGTGGACAGCGACGTACCGCAGTCGGTGATCGACGCGATCTCCCGGATCGACGGCGTGCTGATGGTGCGCTACCTGCCGACGAGCTG